>CAYXMH010000013.1:0-79154 GCA_964466115.1 uncultured Rhodanobacteraceae bacterium
CCGGCCAGCGCCTGCGCACTCACCAAACCCATACTGAGTGCCAACAGCACCGCACTGCTCACTTGCCTAATCTTCATCGCTTCGTTCCTGTCTTAAACCAATCACCCAACAAGGGCCCACAATTCACCCATGGGTTACCCCCTCTAATGCGTAAAACGGACCCCTCAGGGGACAGGAATGGGCTGTGAAAAATTGTGTCGGGAGGGGGAGCGGGGCGGTAGGTCGAAATCAGGCGGGTCGGCATCGTTGGGTTTAAGGAGCTACAACGCTTATCGAAGAGCCGTATTTCAGGTTAACATCCGAACCTATGCAGGAATGCTCCGATCTAACCAACCAATTTCTCATCGCCATGCCAGCGATGCGCGACCCAAGCTTTGTGCGCAGCGTCACGTTTATGTGCCAGCACAACGCCGATGGTGCGATGGGATTGCTGATCAACCGGTTATCGGAATATCGGTTGGGCGATGTGTTGGCGCAGATGAACCTTAAATCGGACTTGGCCGAGGTGTGCGACGCGCCGGTATTGATCGGCGGCCCGGTGCAGCCCGAGCGCGGGTTTGTGCTGCATACGCCGCACGGCGAGTGGGAATCGTCGTTTAAAATCTCCGATTCGCTGTGTGTGACGACCTCACGCGATGTATTGGCAGCGATGGCCGAAGGTCGTGGCCCGAAACAGGCTTTGGTGGCATTGGGCTATGCCGGTTGGACCGCGGGACAAATCGAACAAGAATTGCTCACCACTGCCTGGTTAACCGCCGACGCCAATGAGCGCATTTTGTTTGATACGCCGCTAGAACAACGCTGGGAGGCCGCAGCGGCACTGGTGGGCGCGAACATCGTCAATTTGGCCAATTACGCCGGCCACGCGTGAGTTGCGTCCTAGGCTTTGATTACGGCACGCGCTTGATCGGGGTAGCCGTAGGCAATCGTTATACTGGGACAGCCCAGCCCGTGGGCGTCATCACCAATGGCAGCAATGGGCCGGATTGGGTACGTTGCGATGCGATCTTCATCGATTGGAAACCCGATACCTTGCTGGTGGGACTGCCCTTAACCTTGGATGGCGGCGAACAGGCCATTGCCCAATCGGCACGTGCTTTTGCCAACTTGCTCGAGCAGCGCTACCAACGACCGGTGCATTTGGTCGATGAACGCCTAACCTCGATCAGCGCCAAGCACCTTTTTGCGCAGCGGCGTCAACAGGCGCAAGCCAAACGCAAGCATGCAAAAACGATAGACGCCATTGCCGCGGAAATTATTGTGGAAGCTTGGCTTAACGAATTACCACCCAACGATGCCACGAAATAAATGAACGCTACGCCGCCAACTCATTTACTCAGTTTGGAGCATTTGCCGCGCGCCGCGATCGAGCGATTGCTCGATCGCGCGCAAGCGTTACGCCACGAATCCCAAAACGGCACGCAACCGCTTAATTTGCTGGCGGGACGCACGATCATCCATTTGTTTTTTGAGCCTTCAACGCGCACGCGAGTCTCATTCGAATTGGCCGCACGGCGCCTTGGCGCAACGGTGGTTCATTTCGATATCGATAACTCATCCACGGTAAAAGGTGAATCCCTGCTCGACACCGTGCATACCTTGGAAGCCATGCACTGCGATGCCTTGGTGGTGCGCCACAGTGAAGCGGGCACTGCGCAACGAATTGCCAAACACTTGCATTCGAGATGTTCGGTAATCAATGCCGGCGATGGTCATCAAGCGCATCCCACGCAAGGCTTGCTTGACGCCTTAACGATCCGGCGACGCCACCCGGATTTCAGCCGGCTTAAAGTGGTGATCTGCGGCGATATCCGCCACTCAAGGGTGGCGCGGTCGGATATCCACGCGCTGCAAAGCCTTGGCGTGGGGGAATTGCGTTTGTGCGCACCGCCAACCTTACTACCGGATGCCAACGAGCTTCCGGGATGCCGCATTTTCCATAACTTTGACGAAGCCTTGGCCGATGTCGATGTTGCAATCCAGCTGCGTTTGCAGAAGGAGCGCATGCAACAGGCTTTGATTCCCTCCGACGCGGATTATTTCCGTCAATACGGTCTGGATGCGAAACGCCTTAGCCGCGCCAAACCCGATTGCATGGTCATGCACCCGGGGCCGATCAATCGCGGCGTTGAAATCGCATCGGACGTGGCCGACGGCCCGCAATCGTGCCTATTGGAACAAGTGACTAATGGCGTTTTTGTCCGCATGGCGGTATTGGCGCAGTTGCTTGGGACATAGGCAACACTCTTCGGTGTTTACCCTTAGGAAATTTATGCGCATTCGCAAATTGATGTCGGCCATTGTTTTTTTCAGTCTCCTGGCGCTGACGGCCTGCAACAAATCCATCGACCGCACCGCACCACTGGCGTTTGTTCCCTCCGACACACCATACGTGCTCGCCAACATCGAACCCATGCCCAAAGACGTGTTTGCCCATCTCATGGCGCAGATGCAACCGGTGTTTACCGAGTACGGCTTGAGCATTGACCGCATTATCGCCGATGCGAAAAGGAGTGATGCGTTGGGCGATAAAATCCTGCGCGCCGTAGGTGAGGAGATCAGGGCCCGCGGCACCTTGGAAAAGTGGGAGGAACTCGGATTCAAACCGGACGGCCACATCGCTTTGTACGGCATCGGGCTAATGCCCGTGCTGCGCATGGAGCTCACCAACACCGCGGAACTCAAAGCCGCTATCGAACGCATCGAAATCAAGGTCGGAGAAAAGCTGCCCACTCGAATTATCGACGGTCAGGAGTTTTGGCAAATCGATCTTGGAAATGCCGCGGCCAACACCAGCCTGTCCGACCTGGCAAGCCTAAAAGCCTCGCATCTGTTGCCTTCGTTGCAGATGCTCTTGGCACTCCAAAACAACCAGCTGGTGTTCAGTGTGATCGCGCCGGATAGCGAGGACAGCCTGCGCAAACAGCTTCTCGGCATTACCCGCCCCGCTCAAAGCGTGCTGGACAGCGATGCCCTTGCCACCTTAAACCATACCCACAATTATACTTTTTATTCCGGCTATGTCGATATCCGCCGCAGCGCAAAGTTGATCGCCGCCATCGCGCAATTAACCGATGACCCTGTTTGCGCCACAGAACTCGACGCAGTAACGGCGCATTTCCCACGGATCACGTTTGGCTACACCGCCCTCACTCCACAGCGCATCGCCGCCAGCGCAAAATGGGAGTTGGATCCATTGCTGGTTAGGGATTTAATGACCACTGTCGCACCCGTGCCGGGCATGGCAGGCAACGACGATACCCTGCTTGATTTCGGGTTTTCATTCCCTTTGCTTAAGGTAAAGGAGTTCTGGCTCAAGCAAGCGCAGGCGGTGGCGGACAAACCGTTCCAGTGCCAGTCAACCTCGTCCGCGTCCGCCAACGAGGGCTTTGCCAAGCTCCAGCAGCAATTGAACCAAACCATTCCACCGCCGTTGAGCGACCTTTTGGGCGGGCGCATTGTCATGAGCCGGTTTGCGTTTAAAACCAAGACGCAGCCCGACTTCGCCGGCAAGGCGTTACTCATGACCGAGAATCCAAGCATGCTGCTCGGCATGGCGCAGCTCACCATTCCCGCGTTCAGGGATTTTAAACTGACTGCGGACGGTCAGCCGGTTGCCATCCCGCCCGGCATCGTTCCAGCCGATTTCGGACCCGCGTTCGCCGCTATGAACGAACATGCCATCGCGGTTTCCATTGGCCAGGGCGAGGAGTTAAGCCTCAACGCATTCTTGAATGCCCCACCGGCTAAAACCCCAACTGTTTTGCACATGGGATTCAATGGCGCACTGTACGAGGCTTTTGCGCAGACGCTGGATCATTTCGCCGCCATAATGGGCACGTCGGCCCAAGAAATCGAGGCGCAAAAGCAAGTGATGCGTACGTACGCTAAAACGCTGAAACGCCTGGATATGCGGGTCACCCTGGCAGCCGATGGAGTCGAGATCGTGCACTCCATGGAGATGCAGTAGCGAATTAGGTTTCGACCAACTCCACCCCATCCAACCCTTGCGACAAGGTGTGCGCATCGCCGCCTTGCGCCAGCTTGATCTTCAAGCGCACTTCGTTGGCGGAATCGGCATGGCGTAACGCATCCTCGTAGGATATTTCACCCGCCTGATAGAGCTCGAACAGGCTTTGATCGAAGGTGCGCATACCAAGGTTGGTGGATTCCTTCATAACGTCTTTCAGTCGGTGCACTTCACCTTGGCGAATATAATCCTGCACCAGCGGCGTACCGATCAGCACCTCCATGGCCACGCGCCGCGATTTACCGTCCGGCGTTGGAATCAACTGTTGCGCCACTACGCCCTTCAGGTTCAATGAAAGATCCATCATCAACTGCGAACGCCGATCTTCCGGAAAAAAGTGGATGATGCGGTCCATCGCCTGATTGGCGTTGTTGGCGTGCAAGGTACAAAGGCACAAATGGCCGGTTTCGGAGAAGTTGATCGCGTGCTCCATCGTTTCGCGAGTGCGCACCTCGCCGATCATGATGACGTCGGGCGCTTGGCGCAACGTGTTTTTCAGCGCGTTTTCCCACGAGTCGGTATCGATGCCGAGTTCGCGCTGGGTCACGATGCAGCCTTCGTGCTTGTGCACGTATTCGATCGGGTCTTCGATCGTGATGATGTGCCCGGTGGAGTTCTGGTTGCGGTAACCGATCATCGAGGCCAGCGAGGTGGACTTACCGGCACCGGTGGCGCCGACAAACATAATTAGGCCGCGCTTGGTCATTGCCAGGGTTTTTACGATTGGCGGCAGGTTCAGCTCTTCAATGGTCGGGATGCGCGTCTCGATGCGGCGCAGCACCATGCCGACGTTGTTGCGCTGGTAAAAACAGCTGACGCGGAACCGGCCAACGCCGGATACGCCAATGGCGAACTGGCATTCGTGGGTTTTTTCAAACTCCTCGCGCTGCGATGGCGTCATTACATTGAGCACCATGTCGCGAGATTGCGTGGGAGTCAGCACATTCTGGGTGATCGGGCTGATGCGCCCGTGCACCTTCATGCTCGGCGCAACACCGGCCGTAATAAACAAATCCGACGCCTTTTTATGCGTCATCAATTTAAGGAACGATGTGAAATCTATACTGCTCATTGGTTGCTCCGGGTGGGGGCTTTAAAGATTAAAACCGCCAAAGTCCCATTATTTAAAAATTTCCTTGTTCTTGGCATAACCAATCGCCGACTGACGCGTAATCAAACCGCGCCGCACCAGGTCCTGTAGGCACTGATCCAGGGTCTGCATACCGTATTGTTGCCCGGTTTGAATCGACGAATACATCTGCGCCACCTTGTCCTCGCGAATCAGGTTTCGGATGGCGGGAATACCGACCATGATTTCGTGCGCCGCGATGCGGCCGCCACCGACTTTCTTCAGCAGCGATTGCGAAATCACCGCGCGCAACGATTCCGACAGCATTGACCGCACCATCGGTTTTTCACCGGCCGGAAACACGTCGATGATGCGATCAATGGTTTTTGCCGCTGAAGACGTGTGCAAAGTTGCGAACACCAAATGGCCCGTTTCGGCCGCCGTCAGCGCCAGACGGATCGTTTCGATATCACGCATTTCACCGACCAGGATGTAGTCGGGATCTTCACGCAACGCCGAGCGCAACGCCTCGTTAAACCCGTGCGTGTCGCGGTGCACTTCGCGCTGGTTGATTAAGCATTTATTGGACGTATGGACGAACTCGATCGGATCCTCCACGCTCAAGATGTGCGCGTATTCGTTTTTGTTGACGTGATCGATCATCGCCGCGAGCGTGGTCGATTTGCCGGAACCGGTTGGCCCCGTCACCAAAATCAATCCTTGCGGCTGCGAGATCAATTCCTTAAAAACTTTCGGGCAACCCAGGTCTTCCAGCGTCAACACTTCCGAGGGAATGGTACGAAATACGGCACCGGAACCGCGGTTTTGGTTAAACGCGTTGACTCGGAATCGGGCTAAGCCCGGTATCTCGAAAGAAAAGTCGACCTCCAGAAATTCTTCGTAATCGCGCCGCACTTTGTCCGACATGATGTCGTACACCAGCGAGTGCACTTGCTTGTGGTCTAATGCCGGAATATTGATGCGGCGTACGTCACCGTCCACCCGAATCATCGGCGGCAAACCGGCCGATAAATGCAAATCGGACGCTTTGTTCTTGACCGAAAAGGCTAAAAGCTCTGCAATATCCATGCGCTTCCTCTTTCTTAAAAAGATTACCGGTACGGCCACAACCGAACCGGAATCCGGTCGCAGTATAGCTCGATAATTTCAAGCCAGTACAATCCTTAATCATGATTTCCTTTGAAACCGCATACGCTGCCATTTTAGCGCGCATTGAACGCGCCCAAAGCCTGCGTGGCACCCAAGCGGTACGCCTGATCGCGGTTAGCAAAACCAGACCCGCCAGCGATATTCGCGCCCTGGCCGCCTGCGGTCAGAAAGCCTTTGGCGAAAACTATGTCCAGGAAGCGCTGGCAAAACAACGCGAATTGGCCGATCTTGATCTGGAATGGCATTTTATCGGGCCATTGCAATCGAATAAGTGCCGGCTCATTGCCGATCATTTTGATTGGCTGCACAGCCTTGATCGAGAAAAACTGGTTGATCCACTGAACCAGCAGCGCCGAAACCGCGCGACACCCCTGATGGTCTTAATTGAAGTTAACATTGATGGCGCCCCCAGCAAGTCCGGTTGTCCGCCAGAGGCGGTATCGGACTTGGCCAAACGCATTGCCGTAGCACCCCATTTGCGCTTACGCGGTTTGATGGCGATTCCCGAGCCGCACCCAAACCTCGAACAGCGCCGGACCGGATTTCACCGGCTATGGGAAATGAATGAAAAATTGCGCGGCGATTATCCGCACATTGACACCCTATCCATCGGCATGTCGGACGATTTTGAATTGGCGATCAACGAAGGCGCAACGATGGTGAGAATCGGCAGTGCATTGTTTGGACCAAGACTATAGCGCAGAGCCAAATGCCTGATATCCTGCGTTCATTCGCAAATTGAACACCATCCATTCGCATGAAACAGGCCCCGGAACCCTTAAACCAAAACGTTGCACCGCATTCGATCGCGTTCATCGGCGGCGGCAATATGGCGCGCAGTTTGATCGGCGGATTGATTCGCAGCGGCATTCGCGCACAAACCATCGCCGTTGCTGAGCCGAATGACGTGCTCCGCGATGCACTCAGCCGGGATTTTAGTGTCGCGGCCTACCCCGACAACACTGTGGCAGCCAGCGACCGTCATGTCCTTGTCCTGGCCGTAAAGCCGCAGGTGATGAAAAGCGTTTGCCAAGGCATTCGTCATACCGTGCAGCATAGCCAACCGCTGATCATTTCAATTGCAGCCGGCATAGTGAGCCGGCAAATCGAAGATTGGCTCGGCGGAAACTTGGCCGTGGTGCGCAGCATGCCCAATACCCCGGCGCTGATTGGCGCTGGAGCAACGGGGTTATTCGCCAACCCACGCGTCAGCGCCCAGCAAAAAAATCTAACCGAACAGATTTTAGCGAGCGTCGGTTTAACGGCGTGGATTGCGCAAGAGGAATGGATGGACGTTGTCACCGCGTTATCCGGATCGGGGCCTGCTTACTTCTTCTTGTTGATGGAAGCGCTGGAAGAGGCTGCACAAGCCAATGGATTACCACGCGAGATTGCACGCGCGCTCGCAACTCATACCTGTCTCGGCGCCGGCCGCATGGCAGTTGAGGATAGCTTGGTGCCCCCGAGCACCTTGCGTGAACGCGTCACATCGCCAGGTGGCACAACCCAAGCGGCGTTGGACAGTTTTGCCAGCGGCGGCTTTCGGGAATTGGTGGCACGCGCGGTCAAGGCCGCGACCGAGCGCGGGCGCGAGTTATCCAAGCAATGGGATACCCCGTAATGCCTACCCAATGAGAAGCCACGAGACGCGCGCATGAGTTATTTCGCCAACGCCGGACAAATACTGATCCAATTCCTGTTCGGAGCGTTGACCGCGCTAGTGTTGTTGCGGGTGCTTTTGCAAATGGTTCATGCCAACTTTTACAACCCAATTTGCCAATTTTTATATAAATCCACGAATCCGGTATTGATGCCGCTGCGCCGCTTAATTCCGGCGTGGCGTAATTTGGATATTTCCGCGATTTTGTTAGCGTACGTCTTACAAGTATTTAAAGTGCTTTTGTTAAGCGCCTTGTTTGGCGTGCGCTTGGGGTTTTCCGGTTTGCTCGTTTACGCGTTGGCGGAGTCGGTTGATTTTGTTCTATTGCTGTATTTCTGGATTATTCTGTTCCGCATCATTCTAAGCTTTGCCGGCAGCGATAGTTTCCAACCCAGCGTTCCATTAATTTATCAACTAACCGAACCGCTGCTAGCGCCGCTTCGCAAACGGCTCCCGAATATAGCGGGTTTTGATTTTTCACCGCTGATTGCCTCATTGGGCATTTACGTTGCGCGCGCGCTCGTGGTCCATCCGTTGATCGATTTGGCGCTGTACATCGCCTGAAGCGCTATCCCGCAACGTCGGTGATGATGCTACTTAGGGCGTCAAGCCCATCAAACAAAGCCGCCGGACCCGGCTGCAAAATGATCGGCGATTTGATTTCATACAGATGACCGTTGCGCACCGCAGGAATGCGGTCCCAACCGGGACGCGCCGCCACTTTATCGGGGCGGAATTTCTTACCGCACCAAGAGCCAATAATAATATCCGGGGCGCGCCGAATCACTTCATCGGTATCGACGATAATCCGCCCGCGCGCCAAGGATTCATGCGCCAGCTCCGGGAAAATATCGTCCCCACCCGCGCTTCGAATCAACTCGGCTACCCAACGGATGCCGGAAATCATCGGCTCATCCCACTCTTCAAAATACACCCGTGGCCGGCGCGGCAACTGCTGCGCGATCCTCTCGATAGCGCGGATATGCGCTTGCGCCCGTTGCGCCAGCAGCTGCGCTTTATCGCATGCCCCCACCAAGGCCCCAAGCCTTCGGATTAGCTCGACAATACCGATAACCGAGCGATGATTGGTTATCCATACTTCAACGCCTTGCTTGATCAACGCACTGGCGATGTCGGCTTGGATATCGGAAAAACCGATGACCAAATCCGGTTGCAGCTTCAGAATTTCATCGATCTTCGCGCTCGTAAAAGCGGAGACTTTCGGCTTCTCACGACGCGCCTGCGCTGGGCGGACCGTAAAACCGGAAATGCCGACGATCCGGTCTTGCTCACCGATCGAATACAGGATCTCAGTAGTCTCTTCGGTTAAACAAACAATACGGCGCGGGTACGGATCAACCATTTATTTTAAGGATATAAAAGACGTTTGTTCCAATGAGTATTTTTCAACTCATATAAAACGCGCTCGTGCAGGCGAAATTGGGCCCCATACCAAAACTCCACTTGATCCGGCACCAAACGCAATGCCCCCCAAAATGGCGGGCGCGGTACCGGCGCATCGGCGAACTGGGCCTCGTATTGCGCTATCCGTGCTTCCAGCTCCTCTCGACCGGAAAGCGTTTGCGATTGTTGCGACGCCCAAGCACCAATCTGGCTCAAGCGTGGACGCGCAGCGAAGTAATGGTCGGACTCGGCGGCACTGGCAGGCTCAATCCGACCTTCAACACGCACTTGCACTTGGTTGCGCAACGTCTTCCATAGGAAACACAACGCCGCCTGTGGGTTCTGCGCCAGCTGGCGCCCTTTTACACTGTCACAGTTGGTGACGAACAAAAATCCGTGCTCATCAACGGATTTCAATAACACCACGCGCGCCGAGATCCGCCCATCCAAACCTGCGCTGGCCAAGGTCATTGCCGTGGGTTCAGGCTCGCCCACCGCCTCGGCTTCAACCAACAGCGCATTAAACTGACCCAAAATTTCCTTAGATAACGCCATATCCCATTCCAAATTGATCGCAGCTTCTTGCCGCAGTTAGTGCTTTACCGCGTTCTGGATAACGCGCATGAACTGCTCGACATTCAGCGGTTTGGTGATGAAGAAATCGCTACCGGCCGCAAGTGCCGTGGCGCGAGCCTCTTCGGTAGCGGTTGCGGAAAGTGTCACGATACGGCCTTTGTACCCATGCGAACGTAAGCGATACACGGCCGCGTTACCGGACAAACCGGGCAACTCAACGTCCATCAACAGCACATCCGGTGTGTCGGCGCGCGCCTCGGCCACCGCTTGAATCGCATCACTGATCAAGCGCACCTGGAAACCCAAATCGGTCAGCAGTACATCCAACAAATTCGCCACATCGGGGTCATCGTCGACTACGATTGCTCGCAGCGCCTGAGTGGAGGTGGGTTCTTTGGTTGCAGCCGCAGACACTGGAGGCAGCACCGGGGACGAGGTTGTCTGCCCAAGCACGGGCAGCACCATCTCAAAACGCGTCCCCCGCCCCAATGCCGACTCCAATTCCAAGGTGCCGTGCATTTGTTCAGCCAGGCGCTTAACGATGGATAAGCCAAGCCCCGCACCTTTGCTTCCGGTATGTCCGCCGCGATTGAACGGCGTAAATACGCGCTCGCGGTACTCGGGAGGGATGCCGATGCCGGTATCGCGTACGACAATGACCAGACGCTGCCCGTCCCATTCGATACGCGTACCGATTTCACCCGTCGTCGTATAACGAACCGCATTGCTCAGCAAGTTAATCAAGATCTGCTTGATTTTTACCGCATCGAATACGGGAGCCTCGGTGGTGCTCGCAATCACTTCCAAATGAAACTCCAGCCCTTTTTCCCGCGCCAAGGGACGAAACATCGCATCCAGATCATCACGCAACTCTTCAAGATGGATTGCGACCGGATTGAGCAACCCCCCGCCCGCCTCACCGCGGCCATATTCCAGAAGGTTTTCCGCCAAGGTGAACAGATATTCCGCATTGCGGCGCACTGCGCGCAACGCGCCCGTCGTCCCGGGGTCTCCGCTGTCATGACGCTCCAATAAGTGCAGATAGCCGAAAATGGAGGTTAATGGCGTGCGGAACTCGTGCGATAAGGTGGCGATCAACGCGTTTTTCAGGGCGGTCGCTTCATCGAGTCGAGTCCGCTGGCGCTCCAACTCCGACCGAATCTGCCGCAACTTGACCAACGCATTTACTTTTTCATTGCTTAACGAATCGGTTTCATCAGCAACCGGCTCCTGCTCGCGCTGCCAATGCAGAGCACCTGCTGAATCCAACAGCAACAAATGGAATAACTGGCCATCCGGGATTAAATGCACATCCGCGTGGCGCCCATTGGCGAGCTCCACAAACGGAAACCCTTGGGTTTGCGAGGTTGGCGTTCCGAGAAACAGATCTTGCAGCATACGCACACTGGCTTCGGGCTCGGCCACTTCAAGCCCAAAATTCGACGCATCGCCTTGGACTTCGATCAACTGCCAGTCGTTGTTAAAGCTGAGCAGGAGCGGGTGCGCGCGCTCGAATAACAAGCGATAGCGCAAGTAATGCTCAACCGCCTGCGGAAACTGAACATTCAACACGTTTGTCTCACTTGCAATTTAACCGGCACGAATAGGTCGCCACTGCCTGCGCCCTTCCCTGATTGCGTCATTGTCGAAGGTAATCGCCCCAAAACAGCTTCGCCTTGGATAGCCCGATGAACCCAAGCACTCAAAAACCCCGCAAAGTGAATTAGCCGTTTTATTTCAATGCCGCCAATTAAGGCTTAAACATGTTCCAAGCGGTAACCATGCTGATACACAGCGACCAATCGCCAACCATGCTCACCACCCAACTCGAGCTTCTTACGTAGGCGGCTGATGTGCGTATCAACCGTCCGTGTGGAAACCGCGGTACTTAAATTCCAAACATTTTCGAGCAACGAGTCGCGGCTGACGATGCGACCATAACGCCGAAACAAAAAACACGCCAAATCGAATTCGCGCTGAGTCAATTCAATTTCGCGATCGGCGATACTCAAACGTCGACGCGGCACGTCCAGCATGTACGGAGCAAGATCGATCTGCGGGGTACTGTCATTCTCGGAACCGGCGCGCCGCCGCAATACGGCATTGACACGAGCCAGAAGCTCCGCCTGCTTAGGCGGCTTGGTCATATAGTCATCGCCGCCATGAGTCAGACCCAATACGATGTCTTCCTCTTGCATGCGTGAAGTAATGAAAATGACCGGTAACGCCGCATTCGGTGACGCCCGAATCCATTGGATAACTTCGATTCCCGTGGCGTCGGGCAGCATCCAGTCGAGCAACAATAAGTCGACCGACTCGTTACCCAATCGGCGCCGAAATTCATTCGCGCTCTTAAATACGCGCGGAGTATACCCGGCTTCGCTCAGCCAAAGCTCCACCAGTGCCGCCTGGTCTGAATCGTCTTCTAGGTAACCTACCACCAGTTCACGCGTACTCATGCATGCCCTTTTTATCTGTGGATATACAAAATCCCTATCAAGCAGGAACAGAACCGCTCAATACATTCAATTGCATCAAATTGGCACTTTCTTAACTTTTAAATTCCGCAAAACAATATTGCGCAATGAAATGATCGACTTACTAACGATTGGCACTTAACGCCTGCACATCTGTTTAACACAATTAAGTGTAGCAGCAATACCACTGGAAAATTTAGCCCCCCCAGTGTAGAGCGTAAGAACACAAATATGTGATGGGTTTGGCATAATCAACCCTCGAATTGCTGTGCTGCAACATATTCGCCCACGGCCAAGCGAGCAAGATGGTACGCAATCGACTGGAAAGTCACCACCCGCAGACCGGGTTAGCTAATTTGTCTCAATCCGCGCGGGTTTTTGCGGCAAATAGCGTAGCCATACCAGCCAGACCACCATGGCATCGAGGATGATCAAGGCTTGCCAAAGATACAAATGAAACCAATCGAACCACACACGGTTCCACAGGCCAAGGTAAAACAAACTGATGATTCGCACGAGATTTAAAACCTGAATCGCGATAAAACCGAGCACCATGCCGGCAAATTTGTTTTTCAACGGCGCGGGAAACGCAAGAATCGCCGAGGTTAGGATCAACACCGCATCGACTGCATTGCAGCCACGCACAATTTCAATGCCGAATCCGCTAATTCCGCTGCGGATAACATCGCCCTCCACGACAACCGTTGCGTCAAACACGCGCATCAATGCACCGCAAAGGCTCGCAATCAGCGAAGTAAATGGCTGAATAACGCCGTCCACAATCGGAGTGTAAAGGCTCAATGTGAACAACAGCAGCAAACATACGGTAAAGCTCAAAATAAACCGTGTCATGGTATTCCGCACAGAAAAGCTGCCAGCGAGTTTACCTCAATCGTCAGCTGGCTTCTCACCCTGGTTTATAAAGAGCTGGTAGCATTGGCTCTCATGAATCCAGCAGCAAATCTGTTTTTTATCGGTCCGATGGGTGCTGGTAAAACCACCATCGGTCGGCATACTGCGCAACTGCTTGGCCTTCCCTTTTTTGACCTCGACCATTCGATCGAGGCACGATCTGGCGCGGATATTGCGCTGATTTTTGAACTTGAAGGTGAGACCGGTTTTCGCCTGCGCGAACATTCTTTATTGTTAGAGCTGACAAAGCAGGATGGTATCGTTCTGGCGACCGGAGGCGGGGTGGTATTAAACGAGGAAAACCGCCGTTTACTCAAACAGCGCGGGTTTGTGGTTTATCTTGAAACCGATATCAACAACCAACTTGCCCGATTGAAGCGCGATCGCAAACGCCCGCTGTTGCAGACGAGCGCTGTCGAAACAGCCACCCCAAGCCATCCCGACGTAAACCCCATGGACGATCGGCGCGAGCGTTTAGAACAACTCGCGCAAGCTCGTTTGCCGTTGTATCGGGAAATCGCAGATTTAACCGTACCCGCCGCTTCAGCCAGCAGTGCCGCAGCCATGGCCCGACGGGTCGCCGTGTTGCTGGAAACGCACTGGCAACGCTTCATTCAACCGCATTAGCTCATGATCCCTTCGCCACACCAAATTGAGGTTGCACTCGGCGCATTGCGTTATCCAATTTGGATCGGCACTCATCTGTTGCGCACTGGCGAGCATTGGCGCGCATCGATTCGCGGTGAGCAGGTACTCGTTGTCAGTAACGAAACGGTAGCGCCACATTATCTTCCAAGCGTTTGCGCCAGTTTAAGCGGACTGCGCTGCCAGACGCTCATTCTGCCCGACGGCGAGACGCATAAAACCATGGAATCGGTCATGCGCGTACTCCATGCATTAGCCGCCCAAACAGCCCATCGCGATGCAACCGTTATTGCGCTCGGCGGCGGCGTGATTGGCGATTTAGCCGGTTTAGCCGCGGCCTTGTATATGCGAGGTATCAATGTTTTACACATGCCAACCAGCCTTTTGGCGCAGGTGGATTCCTCCATCGGCGGTAAAACCGCGGTCAATCTTGCACAGGGCAAAAATCTGATCGGAGCCTTTCACCAGCCCTGCGCAATTGTGATTGATACCACCACGCTCGCCACTTTGCCGGAACGGGAATTTCGTGCAGGCATCGCCGAGATCGTAAAATACGGCGCCATCGCGGACCCCACCTTCTTCACTTGGTTGGAGCAACACACGCAAGCTCTATTAGCGCGCGAACCGAATGTTTTAACCCAGGCGATTATCCGCAGTTGCGAGCACAAAGCCGCGATCGTGATGCGCGATGAGCGCGAGCTGGGTGAGCGCGCCTTGCTCAACTTCGGTCACAGTTTTGGCCATGCGCTGGAAACCGCCACCGGTTATACGCAGCTTAAACACGGTGAAGCGGTGGCCATTGGCATGGTGATGGCGGCTAAGCTATCAACAGAACTGGGTTATGCGCCGCAAAGCGATGCATTGCGGCTGACGGCATTACTGCAACGGTTCGACTTGCCCATAAGCCGCCCAAACGATGTGAGTTCCGATCATCTATTTAAGCTGATGCAACAGGACAAAAAGAACCGCAGTGGCCGATTGCGGCTGATTTTATGGCGCGGGATCGGCAAAGCGGAAATCGCGCAGGACATCGAAAATCACACGATCATGCTTGCATTGGAACGGTTTTAATAAACGAAAAATCATCAAGCTGCCTGCGCGAGCACCGCATCGGCTAAACTAGCGCCTTATGCGACTATTCATGCAAACCAAACCCACGGCGACGAAAGAAGCCCCACGTTATTACCAGATTACCCTGCAACAAGACCTGCTCGGTGGCTGGACCCTCATGCGCGAATGGGGCCAGCAGGGCGGCCGCATCAGCCTTAAACGAGAGGTGTTTTTAGAACGCGACGATGCGTTAGTCGCGTTTGAGAGCGCGCGCGATGCGCAACTTAAGCGTGGTTTTCACATCATGTTTAGCCAAGGTTTGGAGGCATCGCATTTGTATGGCTAAATGGCGGCAGCTTGGTTTTAGTTTGATCGCATCGCTGTTAATGCTTCATTTTTCTGCTTATGCCGATAGCCCCAGCGCAAACTCTGGGCAGACGAAAACGTTTGAACCCGGCACGAAGCACATCTGCCTGCCGGCCAATCAAGGGTGGAATTGCGTTCCTAGCGCACAATTCGATGCATCAGTATCCCTCGCACCCGGATCCCCTGCACCCACCGAAACATCCGCAGCAGCAACGTCCAAAGACACCCGTGATGCGCCGTCCAGCCAAGCGTCGGCTAAGCCGCATGCCTCTGAGCTGCCCAGTTATCTCACCCACGCCGCAACCCAAACCGGTTCGGCGCCGAACACCATTCAACCTGGGTCATCGCACACATTAGCGCCAAGCCGTGCATCACCTGCCGAGAAAGCATCGTTATCGCAGCCACCAACCGCAAGCGAAACCGCACACGATTCGGACAACCCCAATGCCATAAACGGAAATAGCGAGTTCTTAACCTTACCCGGAAATCAATACGTTATTGAACTCGCGCACAGCGATGATCCGCATGCCTTCGATGCCATCCTCAATGCGCTTAAACTGCGCGCAGATCAGCTTTACCGCCTGCATTTCCCGAACAATAAAAACGAACAGTGGATGCTGGTTTGGGCCGGCCATGACTCAATCACCCATGCGCGTGCAGCGCTTTCGCATTTATCACCCACCGTAGCATTGAATGCGGGATGGCCGCGCCGCATCGCTCCGTTGCAGACGGAACTGCGTAATACTCATTAAAAATTGCGCATACGTCCAACCCACTTCAAAACTACGTTATCACGCCATTCCCGCGCCGGCGGGAATGGCGACACTTGTGAAGGTGAATGGAATAAGGCGCATCACTGACTTCGTTTTAGCAAAACCCGATGCAACGGGATCGCCAGCAACATGCCCAATGAGGGTGCGATAAGATAAATCCACAAATCCCTAAACTGCCCCGACAATAAAGCCGGTGCAAGGGAGCGCGCAGGGTTCATCGAAGCCCCAGTGGCCGGTCCCGCGAACATCGCCTCTAATCCGACCACCGCGCCTACCACCATTCCCGCGACGATGCCCTTTTCCTTCGCACCAGAAGATATCCCAAGAATGACCAACATCAACAATAACGACATCAGTCCTTCCAGCACAAAAGCCCGGTCAGCGCTTACGCTAGGCAGGGTCGCGCCAAGCATTACGTCTTGCGGGTACAACCACGCCAAACAGGCACTTGCCGCCAGCGCACCTGCAATTTGCGCCATTGCATACCATGGCAATTCCGACACCGGAAACCGACGACTCACGGCAAACGCCAAACTCACCGCCGGATTAAAGTGCGCTCCGGAAATGTCACCCAGCGCATATATCAGCGCCAACACCGCAAGACCGAAGGTCAACGCGATGCCGGCATGACCGATCGCCCCGTGGCTCGCCGCGTCAATCACGATGGCGCCGGTGCCACACAGGACCAGAAAAAAAGTGCCGACGCATTCCGCCAGCAATCGACTGGTGAAAGGAGTTGCCATCACGAAGCAACTTTCAATGTTTGCAAAAGAGCCAATACGCGCTGCTCAATTTCATCGCGAATGCGGCGAAACTCCTGATCCGATAGATGCTTGGGATCGGGCAACGCCCAATCCTCACGCCGGGTCGCCGGTACCCATGGGCACACGTCACCACAACCCATCGTCACCACCGCATCAAACGCCGTATCGGCAAATGTCGTCAACGGCTTTGAAGCATGCGAAGCGAGATCAATGCCGCGTTCGGCCATGAACTGAACTGCACGAGGATTGACCTGGCCCGACGGCTTTGATCCTGAGGAATGCGCCGCAATCCAATTGCCGCCATGCAAGCGTGCAAACCCCTCGGCCATTTGGCTGCGGCATGCGTTCTCCACGCAAACAAATAGTATTTTTTTTGTTTTTTCCATTTCTAATTCAGTCCAGCGGTGCAAATAAGAAGATTGCTCATGCTCTTGGCCGTTTGGATTTGCGATTGACAGGCGTTGGAGCGCACAAGTTCTGATCCGCACTGCAACCTAACCCGGCACAACAATTTTCCGTCAGGAATGCGATCAGCGAATTCATTCGCGCGTAATCGGCTTTGCACCAGATATTGCGCCCAACGCGCCGATCGCGCACCAACCCCGCCCGGCGTAAACCGTTAAGATGATTGCTCAAACTCGCTCCGGCATGACCGGTGTGTTCCTGCAAAACACCAACGGTAAGTCCTTGCTGCCCCGCCTGTACCAAAAGGCGGTACACCGCCAATCGGTGGGGGTGGGCCAGCGCTTTCAGCGCCAAGATGGTTTTATTTAGTTCCATAATTCCTGAATTATGGAACTAAAATCGAACGTGTCAACCCACCCAACCGACAATGACGAGGTTTTCGTAGTCCGAGCGTTCGTATAGGATGAACACCCGCACGCTTGAATGGTTGAACATGCCTCATCTGGCCGTCATTGTCCCTGCATTTAACGAAAGCGAAAGCTTACGCGCATTTCATGACCGCCTTGCGACGGTTCTTAATTCGCTGGATCTGCGCAGCGAGGTTCTTTATGTCGACGATGGCTCCAGCGATGACACCTATGCCGTAATGGAAAGCCTGCGCAAGACCGATAAGCGCGTGGCAACGCTGAAATTAAGCCGTAATTTCGGCAAAGAATTGGCGTTGACCGCGGGCCTAGATCATGTCGATGCCGATGCCGTGGTGGTGATTGACGCTGATCTACAAGACCCGCCGGAACTGATTCCCAAATTCGTGGCCCATTGGCTCAACGGTTTCGATGTAGTTTATGGTACGCGCGCATCCCGAGCCGGCGAATCAACGCTGAAGCAATTTACCGCCAATGCCTTTTACCGTGTCATGGGACGATTGAGCCAAACCCCTATTCCTCGCGATACGGGGGATTTTCGCTTGCTCAGTCGCCGCGCACATCAAGCACTGAAGCAGTTGCGTGAGCGCAATCGCTTTATGAAAGGGCTGTTCACCTGGGTAGGGTTTCGGCAAATATCGGTGGTTTATCATCGCGACCCGCGTTTTGCCGGAAATAGCAAATTCAACTATTGGCGTTTATGGAATTTTGCACTGGAAGGCATTACGTCTTTTTCTGGGGCGCCGCTTAAAATCGCAACCTATTTCGGGTTAAGTACGGCATTTTTTGCGTTCTTATATGGGGTTTGGGTTTTAGGGAAGGCATTGCTATTTGGCGATCCCGTGCGCGGTTATCCGTCGCTGATGGTTGCGGTGTTATTCATCGGTGGCGTGCAATTGATGGCCTTGGGAATGATCGGTGAGTATCTCGGTCGGCTCTATACCGAATCGAAACAGCGACCCTTATACCTGGTGGATGAGCATCGCCCGATCGAACCCCCTACCACACCCATCTAAAGTTTTTTTTGAATGTTCACTATGAAACGGTTTTTATCAAGCGCACCTTTATTCGGCCTGATTGCACTGTCCGCAATCACCGTAATCATTCGACTGATTACTCCAACGCATCGCACACAACCGATAGAGCGTGAGGAATCCCTACCACCCAATGGCGATTTTTGGGCGCTGCGCTTAAGTTACCCAACCGGTCGCTACGAACCGGCCTGGCTGCTCGATTCAGCACAGCAAGAGGCAACCATTCCCAGCGCCATTCCAGCCGGTGTAGCGACACAAACCAAACGATTCAACCCGACATTGCAACTCAATCCAACGCAATTTACGGCGCTTGGCCCGGCTCCACTCAACGACGCCGGAGGTTGGGGGCACATCTCAGGTCGAGTCAACGCCATTAAAGTCGATCCGGTGCAAACCAATGTGGCTTATTTGGGTGTCGATGGCGGCGGCGTATGGAAAACGACCACGTGTTGCTCGGCAAGCACCAGTTGGACGGTTAAGACCGACATTGCGCAATTGTCCGGAATTGCGATTGACGACATAACGATCGATCCCAATGACCACAATGTGGTGTATGCCGCAACCGGCGATCTTAATTATGGCTCGTTTTCATTTGGCGCAGCGGGTGTACTCAAAAGTACGGATCAGGGCGAGCATTGGACCTTACAAGGGGCCAGCGTATTCACTCCCTTTTATGGGCCTTCGGCGGGCGGTTATCCACAATATCAGGCCGTCAGCAAAGTTGTCGTTGATCCCAACCATTCGCAGAATGTGATTGCCGGCACCAAGACCGGCATCTTTTTTTCTTACGATGCCGGCGCCAATTGGACTGGACCCTGCTTGACCAACGGATTCACTTCGCAACGCCAAGACACCACCGGTTTGTTAACCGTACAAAACGGCAGCAGTACACTGCTGTATGCGGCCATCGGCACCCGCGGTACCGCAACCCCGGTGCAACCGGACCTTGGAATGAACGGGGCCAATGGCGTGTATCGCACTACGCTCCCGCTAAGCGGCTGTCCACTCAGTTGGACGCTGCTCGCGGATCACTGGCCAGCAAACACTGGCAACGGCACCGCCGGCGCCACAGCGCTGGGGCGGATTGAACTGGCAGTAGCACCCGGCGATTCTCATATCCTTTACGCCATGGTGTCGGACACCAACTTCAGCAATGGCGTCCTTGGGCTTTGGAAAACCACGGATGGCGGCGATCATTGGACCGAAACGGCAACGGGCGCCAATTTCACCGGTTGCGATACGCCCGGCACGCAAATGTGGTACGACGCTGGACTTAGCGTAGACCCTAATCAACCGAACACCGTTCTTGCCAGCACGGTGGACCTGTTTCGCTCGACCAACGGCGGTATCGGCTTTACCAATCTTACGTGCGGGTATGTCGATGGCGCCATCCATGTCGATCACCACGCACGCGCGTTTGTCGGCGGCGATTCCAATCGCATTTTAATCGGTACGGACGGCGGTGTTTATTACAGCGCGAATGCAACCGCCGGCAGCCCCACCTTTACGCCAATAAACGATTCATTAAACACGATCGAGGTTTATTCCGGCGATATCAGCGCAAATTTTGCTACCTCGTCAAACCCCGCAGCTACCGGTGGATTTCAAGACAACGGCAGCGGGTCGGTGCAATACACAGGAACCCCTGCAACCGCTGTTTGGACCACGACCGACGGCGGCGATGGCATGTTTTCGCGGATCGAGCCAGTGCTTGGTCAGCGTTGGTATTACTCGATTTACTACGGTCGAATTTCGCGCACCACGACCGGGCCGTTTGGCGCACTTGCAAATGCCTATGGCGCGTGGTCTGCGGGGAGCGCCACCAGCGAACGCAAAAATTTCTTGATGCCGTTTGAAATGTATAAATTTGGCGACACCTCCGTCGGCGGCAGCGGTTGCGATGCCATCAATGGGTGCAATCATATGATTGCGGGTACTTATCGCGTGTGGGAATCACTGACCGCCGGATCACCGTCCGGTTCCTGGGTTGCTAAAACCGGAGATTTAACCAAAAACACTTTGTTCATCGGCAGCGACAACCGTTCCGTCATCAATCAATTGCATTACTCGTTTACCGATCCCAGCATTGCTATGGTGGGCAGCAACGACGGCAATGTGCAGTACGTGTTTGGATTGGGCAGCACCGGCGCCGCTACCGCGGTGAATATCACAGCAGCCAATGCCGTGTTGCCGAACCGGCCAATTCAAAATGTGATGACCGACCCGCTCAATCCCCTAGTCGGTTATGCGGCACTCGGCGGTTTTGATCAGAACACGCCAAGCACTCCGGGGCACGTGTATCAAGTGACCTGCACCACGAATTGCGCCAGCTTTTTATGGCTTAACAAAAGCGGCAATTTGCCAAATATTCCGCTCAATGCGGTGATGCCTAACCCGCATCTGCCAACCCAAGTGTTTGCCGGTACCGATTGGGGTTTGTATTACACCGACGATATCAGCGCGGCAAGCCCGGTTTGGTTTCGCTTCGAAGGCCTGCCGCACGCCATGATCTGGGACATGGTGGTTGACCGCGGCTTCACTACACTTGCCGTGTTTACCCGCTCACGCGGGGTTTGGGTATGGCCGTTGCCGCTAGCTCCCCTTAGCGATGAGATCTTTCAGAACGACTTTGAATAGAAAACTTTTCGATTCCGCTTATTTCAACGCCAAATCGCAATATACTTTGTCGAACCCTGCGGTGGGCTAAAAACCCACCTTACGAACGGATGAGGAGTATCCAATGCAACAGGTCCGACATTTATTGAAGACGAAAGGTCGCACGGTTTTCTCGATTGAACCGGAAGCCTCGGCGCTGGCCGCTATCCAAATGATGGCGGAAAAAGGGATTGGTGCGCTGCTGGTGATGCGCGAGAGCAAATTGCTTGGCATCGTGTCTGAACGCGATTACGCACGCAAAGTGATTTTACATACGCGCTCGGCAACTGAAACCAAGGTCGAACAAATCATGACGGCAACGGTGCTGACGATATCGCCCGATGATACCGTTACTGCTTGCATGCAAATGGTTACTGAGCATCGAATCCGTCACCTACCGGTGTTGGAGAACGGCAAAGTGGTCGGTGTACTGTCGATTGGGGATTTGGTGAAAACGGTCATCGACGAGCAGCGGGAGCATATCGAACAATTGCAGCACTACATAGCCGGTTGAATAACCAAATGGGAGGATTTAACCCCTGAAATCAATCTGAAAATGGATATTCGCCGCAAAAATCGGCCCAAAAGCACGTTTAACGCCCATTTTTCCGCTTTGGTGAGCGGATAGTGGATTCCAACCTGCCAAATTCCAGCAAAACCCGACTGGAGGCCCTATTACGGGAGTATGGGGCTCGCTTACGGGCCTTAATTGCCTCTCACGGCCTAGCTAAACACGGAATCGACCCCGACGATGTCGAGCAAGAAGTACGCATTCGACTATGGCAAGCCCTGGAACGTGACCGGAATGTGGTCCTTCGTGCGTCTTATATACAGAGGGTGGTGTTAACGGTGGTGGTAGACCGAGTACGCCGCGCAAAAGTGCGACTGGCAGAACCCTTGCCAGAAGACGATGAACCGGTCCTATGGAATATTGATACCAACGCAAGCCCAGAACAACGGTCTCGCGACGATCAATTCATTGAAGTGGTGACTCGTTGTTTAGCCAGTCTACCGGAAACCCGGCGTGTGGCCTTGGCGTTCCACCTGCAAGGCTATAGTTGGGATGAAACCGCGGAGTTGACCGGGGTTTCGGCCGAGGCGGCGCGGAAACTGGCGGCGCGCGGATTGGCGGAGCTGAAAACGCAGTTAATGGAACTTGGCTTTGGTGAATTTGACGATGAAAACTAGCTTATCGCAACTCTATCGCCAGACAATGGCAAAAAAACCTTCCTCGGCGCGAGGCTTACCCGATGCGGAACAGCTGCTGCAATTGGCCAGCGGCGATCTTTCCGCTGAGCAGCGCAATGCCGCGTTGATTGAAATGTCCAAATCGTCATTGCAATCGGATTTATTGCGCTTTACTCGCGCACTGCAACCCCATTCACAGGCACTGGCCGAAGAGCTTGCAACGCGAAGCGCCGCCAATACTCATGTAGCGACCTTGCCAATCATCGCGAACCGCGGTAAAGGTTTTGGACGCCCACGGCGCTCCACGGTCCACCGCGCCCTGATCGCAGGTGCCCTTGCGGCATCCGTAATAATAAGTGCATTGCCTTGGCTACCGCGCCATTCAGCGACATCGCACACTCAAATGCCTTACGTCACGACTGCAATGCCAGATCGAATTTTTGCTTGGTCATCGGATCGAATCAACTCCGCTCCATCGACAACGCAAGCACCAATTCAAGACGAGATTTTCAGCAGCAATCGCAAAGACGGCTGAAATACATTACCGCCCAATACGCGAGGCAACGGTATCCAGCTCTCCCCATTACAGCTTGATATCCAACGCATGGGCGTGCTCACGCGTGGCTAAAAACTGAATATCCGGCCAGCGTTCAATGGTCAACTGCAGATTAACGCGGGTAGGGGCAAGATAGACCAATTCCCCCGCCGCATCTTCCGCAAGATAGCTAGCGGCTTTTTCGCGAAACTCAGCCAGTTTCTTTTCATCGGCACAACGCACCCAGCGCGCAGTAACCACCCCTACCGTTTCGAACGCACAATCAACGCTGTATTCGTCCTTAAGCCGATACGCCACCACTTCAAACTGCAACACGCCCACCGCACCCAGAATCAAATCGTTGGACATCAACGGCCTAAAAAATTGCGTGGCGCCCTCTTCGGATAGTTGCGCCAGGCCCTTCTGCAACTGCTTCATTTTCAGCGGATCGCGCAGGCGCGCGCGACGGAAAAGCTCCGGAGCAAAATTAGGAATGCCGGTGAAACTGATCGGTTCGCCTTCGCTGAAACTGTCGCCGATTGAAATCGTGCCGTGGTTGTGCAGTCCGATGACATCGCCCGGAAATGCTTTTTCCACAATTTCACGATCGGACGCCATAAACGTCAACGCATTGGCCAATCGCACTTCTTTGCCGCTGCGCACGTGCAGCGCTTTCATCCCAGCCGTGAACGTGCCTGAACAAATGCGCATAAACGCAACCCGGTCGCGATGCATCGGGTCCATATTTGCTTGAATCTTAAATACGAAGCCGGTCAGCTTTTCTTCATTTGGATCGATAGTGCGCGTAGTGGTACCGCGCGGCTGCGGCTCCGGCGCATTCTCCACAAACGCGTCGAGCAACGGCTGCACGCCGAAATTATTCACGGCCGAGCCAAAGAAAACCGGAGTTTGCCGTCCAGCCAGGTACGCTTGGCGCTTAAAGGTATGTGAAGCACCCAATACCAGCTCCAGTTCTTCGCGCAACTCATCCAGCACCGCGCCAAGTTTGAGCTGCAATTCTGGATGATCAAGACCTTGGTAAATCGTCGAATCTTGGCGCGTGAAATTACGCCCTGGTTCGTACAAATGCACTTCATCGGTGAGCAAGTGATACACGCCCTTTAAGCGGGAGCCCATGCCAATTGGCCAGGTCATCGGAGCACACTCGATTTTCAGCACCGACTCCACTTCGTCCAACAAATCGATTGGCGAACGCCCTTCGCGATCGAGTTTATTGATAAACGTCATAATCGGGGTATCGCGCAATCGACACACATCCATCAGTTTAATGGTTCGCTCTTCCACGCCTTTAGCGCAATCGATCACCATCAACGCGGAATCCACCGCCGTCAGCACGCGATAGGTGTCCTCGGAAAAATCGGCGTGGCCTGGCGTATCCAGCAAATTCACAATCCGCCCATTGTAGGGAAACTGCATCACCGAGCTGGTGACTGAAATGCCACGCTCCTTTTCCAAGGCCATCCAGTCTGAGGTTGCATGCCGTACTGCCTTGCGGGATTTAACACTACCGGCCATCTGAATCGCACCGCCGAACAACAGAAGCTTTTCAGTCAACGTGGTTTTGCCCGCGTCGGGATGCGAGATAATGGCAAACGTTCGGCGACGAGCCGTTTCAGTGAGATGGTCGGTCATGAAGTTCTACAAGCGATTCGCTGTCTGTCTTTAGAAAAATCGACGCAAAGCGTCAAGTATAACCTCTTGAGGTCGCACGTACCGGGGTTCGCATTACTCTTTTGGGTAAGTTGCGGGCAACGCAAATACTCCGACACCCAAGAGGAGCCCTAGCAACAACAGCGATGCGCTGCGATCCAATGCCGGCACCATTTGCAACAACACAAACCCGCTCACTGCGGTGTTGTTCGCAAGCTCAGGGTCACCGATGCTGGCGGACACCACGTCCGCTACGGTTTGTATCTCGCCATAGCCGGTAACCGTGGCGGTTATCGTGCAGCTCCTATGCGCACCGCTGATGAGGGAACCGATGTTCCAAGTCAGTAAATTACCCGCCAAAGTAGCGCCACACGTATTGCTGGCATACACAAGGGTTCTGGGTAAGGCAAATGTCGCGCTCACACCCGATGCCGAGGCAGGACCGGTGTTAGCGACACTGGCCGCGTAATGAAATGGCTGATTGATTTGTATGTCCGGCGCAGCATCGTTGCTGAGCGCAATCGATAAATCCGCCAAGGTTGGCGTACCGCACATGACTTCCAGAATGGAAATGTCATCAACGCTAAAATTGCTACCGGTGCCGGTTGAACCTGTAGTCGATTCAAAACGCAAGGTATGGCTTGCGCCGTCGGCCTGCGCCACGGTCAGAGGTACGGAGGCTTGCGCATAACTTGCCGCACCGCATTCCGTTGCACCCGCATCGCGACGCCACAACTCCGCTCCGTCGATGGTTACTCGCAAAAAATCCGCGGCCCCTGCTCCCGCAGCACAAACACCAAGACGGTAATAAAACGTCAATGCAGTGGAGCTGGTGGGAATGGTCAATGTCTGCTGCAAACTGCTTATTTCTGTGGATGAGATGCCGCCAAACCAAGCCCAGACATTACCCGTATGCGGACCGCTCGTTCCCGATCCGGTGCCGCACAATGTTTCGGAACACAAAGGTGAGGAGAAGTTACTAGACGCTTCAGTCCAAGATGGACTATTGATCGGACTGCCGGCTGCCGCCTCAAAGCTACCGTCGAGCACTCGCTCATATTGGTTGCTAACCGACGCACTGACGGGCGAGACACCCGTTAGTTGCGCACTGGCTGTGTTTACAACAGCAGAACACACCCCGGCCGTTAGACGCACACTCAAATTGCATACGGCCGAAGCGCCGGGTGCGATGCTTGCAATGTTGGCCGTGAACGTACCACTGGCAAAATTACCGCCACAGTCATTGGAAATGTAAGTCAGTGCCCCAGGCAGGCTATCGGTAATGAGGACATTATTTTGCGTACTCGCAGCGATGTTTTGCACCGCAATTCGATAAGTAAATGGACCCGCCGATGGCACGCCACTGGGCGTGGTTTTCGTAATGGCAAGGCTTGGACTGCCAAGGATGATTTCACCCGAACCGGATATCTCATTGGTAAAATCACCCACGATGCCATTATCGAATGTCGTGGTAACGGCAATGTACTGGGTGCCTGCGGTAAGGCTCGTGGTGATCAACGACAAACTGCCGACACCATTATCGTCATCACCGATCAAACAGTTGCTTACCGCATCGCTCGGATCAAAGTGGTCTTGATAGATAAAGAGCATGCTGTCACCATCGGAAAACGTGCTCGTAGTGACTTCAATCGTGTAAACGCCGCTAGTATCAACAAAAAAAGGCTGCGCCTGGTACGCAACTGACGTACCAACGCCAGAAAGCGCCGCGCAACTGGCCAGCGTGCGATTAAATACCGGCAGTGCGGTTAAGGTATTGGAATAGGAGATCGCAGTACGCGCACCGGGAACCGCCGAGGCCACCTCATCGGGCGCGCCATGCGCCGGTTTCAAGGCCCTTTCATTTTCTATGCTGGGTGGAGTTAGATGCCGTCGGCCAACGTCAGCGAGCGCTGGAGAGATCGAAAAAAAGCAAACCACTGCTACCGCCACAATCGTGGCAAAACGAATCATCAACACATCCTCGGCACGCGCGCCCCTTTAACGAAACTGCACTTTAGCTTGGTTGGGAGTGCACTTCAACCAAAGCTCAGTCAACCAATGCAGCTTGAAACAAAGCGGCGCTTTTTAACTACACACAGAAAAGCCCCCGATCCTTTCGGACCGAGGGCCCCTCTCCCCCCATATGCTGCAGTTATCGGCGGCATAAGTTCCTCACCTATACCGCCGTCGACGCGTTACCTCAGAATTGCATATTCCAACTGTTTAAAGTACCCGAATCACCGGCAGCCACATCGGCCACCCGCAAGGTCCAGATTCCATTCGCCGGAACCGCCGAGGCATTGACGGTGTAGGTTGCCACCACGTTCGCCGCGCTGTCGCTTCCACTGGAGTTCTTTAAGCGGAACGACGTGCCGTTTGGCGCGATCAGGTCAATGCGCAGATCACCGCGATAAGTGTGGGTGATATTCACCCCAACCTTAAGTGTTGCCGGCGCATTGCCGCTGATGCCGGTAACGTTGATCGTGCTGTTGACGGTACTGAGATCGGCGATGGTCATCGGCGTGCTGTTCGTGAACGTCGTGCCGCCGGTGGTGCCCGTGCTATAGCTTCCGGTTAGGCTCACACCGCTAAAGCTCGCGTAAGCGCGCAATACGACGTAATAGGTGCCTACACTCGGTGTGGCAAATGTGCAGGTTTCGCTATTGCCATTAAGGTACGGACGGCAATCGTAAGTCGTCGTCGTTGGAGCGGATCCAAACTTGACATACAAATCGGCATCGCCCGTGCCACCTGCGATCACGAACCGCAAATTGCTCGCACCGGATGGAACTACCATAGTGTAAGTAACCGTGTTACCCGTAGTCGCTGCCAAGCCGGTTGCCGCTACTCCATTGCTCAATACATTCGATGAAGTACTGCTAACGGTGACCGATTGAGTACGGGTGTTGGTTGCGCCACCGTTGTCGGTAACCGTCAACGCCACGCTGTACGTTCCGGCCGCGGCATAACTATGGCTGGGACTCGTCGCCGTTGATGTCCCGCCGTCACCAAAATTCCAGGAACGCGATGCAATGGTGCCATCGCTATCGGTGGACGTGTCGGTGAAATTAGCGGTAAGCCCACTACTAGTGAACGTGAAATTTGCCACTGGGGGGGTGTTGGTCGGCGTACCGGTCACCGCCTGCAATGTCCGTTGCGCATCAATGATGCCAGTACCGCAACCGCTGCAAGTGGCCGGAAAAGCACGGGCATTAGCGGTGATGTAATTTTTTACTTGATCCGGCGTCAAGCTGGAATTGCGCGATAAAATCAACGCCGCTAATGCCGCAACATGCGGCGTGGCCATGGAGGTACCTGCATACAAGGCATAGGTTTCAGCGCCCTGGGTCGTCGTACCTGCATTGAGCGTCGATAGAATATCGTTCGCATTTCCACTGCCGTTTCCTCCCGGCGCCGCGACCGAGACGATGGTGCCGTAATTCGAATACGAGGCCCGCCCGCCGGAGCGATTGGTCGCAGCTACCGTAATCACACCTGTGCAATTCCCCGGTGACGAGTTGGACGCGTTCTGGTTTTCGTTACCAGCAGCCGCAACGATAACCGTGCCACGCGAACGCGCATCGTTGACCGCGGTTTGAAATGAGCCACAAGCACCACCACCACCCAAGCTCATATTAATCACGCGAGCCGGATTGGGGTTTGCCGGAACGCCTGCCACGGTTCCGCCGGACGCCCACTCAATCGCATCGACGATGTCGGACACCGAGCCACCGCATTTACCCAGCACGCGCACCGGTTCGACTTTTGCACCGAACGCGATGCCGGCAACGCCACGGCTGTTGTTCGTCAACGCCGCGATGGTTCCTGCGACATGCGTGCCGTGCCAACTCGAGTTTTCCGACGGAGGCGCGGTTGGGCCGCAAGCCGACCCGGTATACCAATCGCCTTCGTCGTTTGGATTGGCATCGCGGCCGTTACCGTCCACTGAAACGGTGGTGTCGGAGATGAAGTCATAACCACCAATGGTTTGGCCAGCAAGATCGCTGTGCGGGGTGATTCCGGTATCAATCACCGCAACCACTACGCCGGTTCCGGTGGCGATGTCCCAAGCACCGGGAACGTTCGCACCACCCACCGCTTCAAATAAATCCCATTGTTCACTATAACGAGTATCGTTCGGCGTCATCTTGATCGTCATCATGCGATCGGGCTCGACATAAGCCACACTGGGGTTTTTGGCAAACTCGACCATCACCGAGTCAACCATATCGTCGTCCACGGGACGCGCCACGTGCGTCGCGGCCGCCCTGCGTAGCTCCACCAGATGCGCACCGGTAGCCAGCGTTCTTACAAGCTTGACTTCCGACCCGGTTACGGCACCCACTCGACTAAAATCCTGTTGCGCTAAAGACAAAGTTTGACGCTCAACGCTGCCTTCGTGGTACGTCACAATAAAGCGCGTGGTTGTATTGTCCGAACTGATCGCGGCTTTCGCTGCGAAATTGGCCCGATCGGCGTAGGTTGCTTTTACTTGTGCGGATAACGGTGCTACGACCGGCGCGGCCAGTGCAAGCGGCCCCATTCCCACTCCCCCTGCGATAGCAACGATTGCTAGCGCCTTGCGACATGAACCTGTGAGTGATCTGAATTTCATTTAACTACCTCCCTCAACAAGCGTGATGATGATGCTGTGCATGCACAGCCCTTGGGTTTTGCGTTGCTCTGCAATCCGTTGTTCCACATCCACACACCGCACTTCTTCTTCCTCCTTGAATCCGAAGGACATCTTAAGAAACGCTAAGTTGGCGATTAAAAGATCCTGCCCGCCACTGTTGACTCGGGGGTTAACGTGGGCGGACCGTAACAGCGGTGGTGAAATTCGTCAAGCAATATCTTTCAGTAAGTTATTGATATAGTTATTTATTTATCGCGTTGCAACAATTTTGTCCGGACAAATTAATATTTTAAATTCCTCCGGACAAATCCCGATGGAAATGTGCCGGTTGCATCGAAACCCAGTCGCCATGGCCTTTACCTTGTGGCAACTGAACGGAATGAGCCGGGAAACGCAATGCGCACAAAGCATAAAAATAACAATGTATGCTAGACTTTTCGCGGTTTACCAAGGAGGATTGTGCGAAATTTAGGTTGCTGCCTCACATTTTCGGATGAGCCGTACCAAAAATGTGAGCGCGCGCACGCTGCGGCCCAAGTTGTTGGGCCATGCTGCGCCTTAAGTGGCCGGCCACACCGTATGACACCTCAATCTGGAGGCGACATTGTCCAGTCAGGACACTAAAACCGGCTTGACGGGCGCTACCGGCGCACGCGAAGCGCTAAAGCAACGTTGCTTAGCCTTGGTGCGACGTTGGCAACCATTGGCGCAATCCGGGTGGGATCGCGCCGCAGCCCGTCAGCTCGGTGAGGAAATCGACCTGATTGTTGAAACCAGTGAACGTTTAGGGTTAGAGGCACTGAATAGCTCGACGTTAGAACTCGCGGCCTACCTTTGTTCGTTTGTCGATGACCAGCTGATACCAAATGAATGCGATTTGGCGCGCCTTGCCGATATGGTGAATGCACTTGACGCGGTGCTTACCAATTTATCGGAGACCGAAACCGCCGACGTGCGTTCGTTGCCCAATGCCCGCACCGCACCGCTTGCGCACCCTGATCTCAGCCCTAAAGGCTCATCAATACCATCCGAATCCCTACCGGTCATCGTTGTAGAGAACACACCGCTGAATGTTCCGATTACTCCTGTCGATGCCCACCGAGGTACCGCGAAGCTGCCTCAAACAACCCAACCTGAGGCCCCGGTCAGTTTACCGCGCGCCGTTTGCTTGATTGGTTTAGACCCAACGTCTGCACCTGGTCTTACCACGGCCTTAACCGAGCGCGGTTATGATGTGCGTGAGTTTCCGCACGGCGAAGCACTGCTCGAATTTCTTCAACACGCAATGCCGGGTGCCCTACTGCTGGACGCACGCAAATTGCGCATAATGGCAGAGGTAAACGCTTTATCGACCCAACGCGCCGCCAATGGTCATCCTGCGCCCTCGGTCATCGTCATCTCTCCCGATGGCGATTTGGGCCATCGCCTACTCGCCATGCGCGCCGGCGCCAGTGCGCTGTTCGATGCGCCGGTGGATTCTTTGCGCATCATCGCCAAGCTCGACGAGCTCCTCACGCATGACAATCAACCGGCGTACCGCATCTTGATGGTTGATCCGGACCGCAATCAAGCCGCAACCGCCGCCCGCTGGCTGGCCGAACGCGGTATGACTGCGCGCTTAGTCAGCAATGGCCAAGCCACGTTGACGGCGCTTTCCGAGTTTCGGCCCGATGTGCTGGTCATCGACTGCGATTTGCCCGACGTGAACGGCATCGAATTAACCCAGCTCATCCGCCAGCAAAACGAATACGCAGCGGTACCGATTATTTTGGCGGCCAGCGAGAACAAGGCCAACCAACGGTTTGATGCGATCGCCGCGGGGGGCGATGAATTTCTCATCAAACCGATCAAAGCTCGGCACTTGCTCAGTGTTGTATTGTCGCGCGCGCGTCGCGCCCATTGGCTGCACGAGGTGATCGGCCAACCCGACGGTCGCGATCCGCGCACCAATTTGTACTCGCGCCACGCCTTGATCGAGAAACTGCAGGCGGCGTTCGGCGATCGTTCCGCCGGCCTTCTATTCATCGCGCTCGATCATTCGGCGCAGCTGCGCGAGCAGATCGGCCTTTCCGGGCTGAACGCATTGGACGCGCATATCGGGTCGCTGTTGCGCAGCCAACTCGACGAACTCGACCTTCCGGCGCAGTACCAAGATTTCCATTATTTCGTTTTGTTCCATCGGCGCAGCCGCGCCGAAATCACCGGCGTGGCCGAGCGCATCCGCAACGCGCTCGCCGAGCAAGCCTGGCAATTCAACGGTAACAGCTACAGCTTGACCGCCAGCATCGGCATGGCGCTGCTCGGCAACGAGCAAACCTCGGTCGATCACGTGGTCAACAACGCCGAAGCCGCACAACTGGCCGCCGCACACTTAGGGGGCAACCGTGTGCTGTGGTTCGAAACCAAAGAAGCGGCTTTGTTGCCGATCGACCCGATGCTAGCAGTACGTGCGGTGCTTAGCCGTCCGCTAACACCCGAGCAAACCAGTTTCGAGTTCTCGCCGATCGTTCCTTTGGCCGGCAAACTTACTGGGCAATACGAACTCGGTTTCAAGGTAAAGAGCGTGCAACATCCGGGCACCGAAGTATCGTACGGCGATCTGGCTCCGGTCGCCGCCGAATGCCAGCAATTGGCCACCTTGGATCGATGGTTGTTGGAGCACTCATTAACGGTACGCGAAGAACAATTGAAGCGCGGACGCCAATTGCGGTTGTTCGTTCCGCAATCGGTGGCGAGTCTGCTTGATCCGGACTTGCTCTGGTGGTTAACGCGCGCCTTGAAAGAGCGGCGTTTGTCGGGAACCGGCCTTACGCTGGAATTGGCATGCTCTACCTTAATTGACGCCGGTGCCAAAGCCAACGAACGACTGAAAGCCCTGCACTCCCAGGGCGTTCGGGTATGCCTGGTCGATTTCGGCCGCGATTGGGCCGCGGTGCATGCGCTAAAAAATATCGATGTGGATTATGTGCGTTTGGCGCCGGGTTTGGTCGAAGAACTTGGTTCTGCGAAATCGATCAACGACACATTGCTCGCCTTGGTACGAAAAGCCCACGCCGCCGGCGCCGCGGTAATCGCCCCGCAAGTGGATAGCGTACAACGCGCCCATGTGTTACTGCGCCTTGGCGTCGATTACGCAATCGGACCTGCCGTTGCTCGCCCACAAGCCCAGCCCGATTTCGACTTTAATCGGCCGTTGTGGTGAGTGCACTCAGTATCGTCCACACGCTGGATGCATTACGGTTACCCACCAAGCTGCAGCTCAATAACCAGACCGCCGCCCCGGAGGACGCCCTACCTGTGGCGGGCGATGGGGCCGCTGCAAGGCTTTGTGTAGGTCGAGATTTTCTGCTTCTTTGAGCAATTGCCATGCTGACACGTTCAAACCTTCGGCAATACGAAAGTAGTTCCATAGTGTCAGATTGTGATCGCCACGCTCAATTTTGCCATAATAGCTCGCGCTCATGCCGTTGTCGTCCGCAAATCTCTCTTGCGAGAGTTTCAAATTCTCGCGGCGACGGCGAATGGCAAGACCGAGAGCAATAAACAGTTGATCAGGCGACATGCCCGCATCCTGAGAAAGCAGGTGCGGTTAAACCAGGCTACATATAGCTGGTATTTATATAGCTTTAATTATTGTTGCCTATGCATTAGAATCGTTAGTTCAATACTTTATCTAATTTGTGCATTTAATTTTAACGAGGATGCCATGCGATATTTAGCCGCTCTGCTGTTAATGGCGATAACATCTCAAGGAGCGTTTGCCTGCGGAAGCTCAACGAACTCTATTCCATGGATTACTGATGATTTAAATTATGGAGACGAGGCACCAGCTAGTGACTGTCTTCCACCGATAATCGTAATAGGAGAGGATCCAGGCGCATTTCCCGCTCCTCCTCCCCGCTTCGCGCCAGGACCCGGATTGGGATCGGGTGGCGGCGGAGGTGGGATAGCGCAAAACGTCTACACCGTTCCAGCGAACCTATATCATGGACAAAATCATGCAAGTTGTACGTCTGACGCAAACGATCGCGAAGCATTTGCCAGTGAACAGGTGCGTCAATATCAAGCGGTTAGACTTGCACAAGGCGCGGGAGTAATGCGTACGGGATCAATTGTCACCGTCACCTATGAAGGCGGTGGTACCGAGCGGTGGTCGATAGCGAACCCACTATTTACAGACCCCCTGTATCCAGTGCCTGTGCCGGGATCACGCCACTGCCCTTCGGGTTAGTATTGGCATTACCCCCCGGCAAAGCAATCGTAAGTAGCGCAATCTAAAATGGCACGGACAATGAGTCGCAAACTTTATCGAGCTTCAATATGTATAGCCATTGTGGCTTTGGCAGTTGGCGTTTGGTTGTCACGACACATTTATATCGATAGCAATAAAAATATTTATCCTGTGCCGGAAACGAATCGGCAAGCACCCAAACTGGAAGCATTGTCTTCGACAGCCCTAAATCTAGAAGGGAAATCGAGCACAAATCCGACAGTTAAAGAGCAAGTTCGAACTCCCATTGCTTCTCCCCAATCAGTCATTTTTAATGGTGAAAACGCTGCCAAATCGTTCCAGGCAGCAAGAGAAACGTTTGGAGAAAATGATCCTCGCATTCGTTCTCTAGAGAATTATGCGGCTATTCTGTGTGCTGACTACCCTGATCCATTGGGCACTGTGTCGGACAGGTACGTCGATAAAACTCGTGCGTGGGCCATCGATCGAACACTGCGTTGGTGCGAGGGCTATACAACTAAAACGGAGATGCAACCTAATACTTTTCCGATTCGTCAATCTCCCGTTTCAACCTTTAAAAAAAGCGGGAGAGAAGCAGCTATTTCGGAAGCATTCCAGATCATTGCGCAAAGCTTTGATTACGGTGAATTATTTGAAGCTGGGCAGTTTCTTTTTGAAAACAATGCCTTTCCTTATCAGGAGGTTCTCAATTCCCTGTCCAATCTCGGACTACCCGAGCTTCTGCAAGCATGGGGGTTAGCATCTATGCTTAGAACGTGTGATGCGGCTTCTGGTTGTGGCCCGGGGAGTATTCCTACCGCAGCCTACTGTGCAAATGGCGGCTGTCCGGAGGGAGTGACCTTCGAGGAGGCTTTGCATCAGACGTTGGCACCTAGAGAATTTCAAGCGACGGTTGCAATGTATCAATGGATCATGAAAAAACAAGCGCATCACTAGCCTACATGCCGCTAATATATTCTTTAGTTTATTTATGAAGAAAGCTAAATCCGAAATGAATGACTGGCCACGCGACGAATACAAACGTGCGGACCTCGGCGAGATCGTAAGAGGCAAATATGCGAAACGCGCCTCCCGCGCAACTAATGTTGTCGTGCTCGATCCAAAAATCGCAAAGGTATTTCCTACCGATGCGTCAGTTAACGAGGCGCTGAGTAGCTTGATCGATTTGGCTCGATCAAGCGCTCGCCTAATATCGCGCTCAAGTGGACGCGACTGACAGCAATGGTGCCTAGGGCAATGCAAATAACTCTGGTTGCATCGTTATGCCCGGCAAATCGCAAAAATTACCAAGTCCGACACCGACCAAGCGATAACGTGTACCTGCCGGGAAATCCACACGCGCAATAAGCGCAACTGCAAGCGTTACGAGCTCTTCCAGGGAACTCGGCGGCAACGACGGCGTATGGCTGCGGGTGTGAATACGGAAGTTCGCGGTTTTTAATTTCAGCACCACGGTGCGGCCGATGCGTTCGCTTTCCTGTGCAGCGGCAACCCAGACCTTTCCGGCAAGCCGCCGGACCATCGGCTCAAGCTCGGTCAACGGCAAGTCCTGCTCAAACGTATCTTCAGCGGATATCGATTGCGTGGGACGATCCGGGGTTACCTCGCCGTGATCAATCCCTTGTGACAAATTGTGCAAGCGCAACCCGTAGCGACCAAACTGGCGCTCTAGATCTTTCGGCGCAATCCCGCCCAACTCGCCAATCGTGGTCACGCCCAATGCCTTTAATTTGTCCTCCATTACTTTGCCGACACCCGGTAGACGGGCGACCGACAATGGGTTTAAGAATGCCATTACTTCATGTGGACGAATGACGAACAACCCATTCGGCTTGCGCCAATCCGATGCGATCTTGGCCAAAAATTTATTCGGTGCCACGCCGGCCGAAGCCGTAAGCTCGGTTTCTCGTTGGATGTCCTGTCGTATAACGTTGGCCACCTCGGTTGCCGAGGGCAACCCGGTCTTGGTTTGCGTGACATCAAGATACGCCTCATCCAGCGACAGCGGTTCGATCGTGTCGCTGTGCCGGCGCATGATGTCACGCACTTGCTGTGAAACGGTGCGATAGCGAGCGAAATCCGGCGCCACGAAAACCGCCTCGGGACACAATCGCTCTGCCCGCGCCACCGCCATCGCCGAACGCACGCCAAAAACGCGCGCTTCATAAGAGGCCGCACAAACCACCGAACGATGGCCGCGCCATGCCACTACGACCGGCTTGCCCCGCAGCGAAGGATCGTCGCGCTGCGCTACCGACGCATAAAACGCGTCCATATCGATGTGGATGATTTTACGCACGTGCGCCATTTAGGTTGATGAGTGAGACCTTAAGGAATACCGGTGCATTCGGATACACTAGAATAAGAGTAATCTTCATGGTCTGGGCAATATCGTAATCGCGATGCGGCCATTTCGTAGCGAATTGGTCGATGCGCAACGACAAACCGGTCGTTTTTCCTTCCAGGAGCATTTATGAATCCCGAAGTCGTCAATCACATCACCGGCATTCCCGGATTTGCCATTTATTTTATTTTAGGCATTGCGCTGCTCACCGTTTTCGCAGCGATCTATGCCTTGCTAACGCCACATCACGAATTCAAGCTGATCCGAGAGAACAATGTCGCCGCAGCCACTGCTTTAGCCGGCGCCCTGCTCGGTTTTTCATTACCCCTGTGTTCGGCCATTTCCCATTCGGTCAGCTTGCTCGATTGCCTGGTTTGGGCGAGTATCGCATTGCTGGTTCAAACACTGACGTTTGTTGGCCTGCGCTTGATCTTCTCCGATCTGCCTAAGCGCATTGCCAACAATGAACTCGCCTTCGGTATTTTCACCGCGGCGCTTTCGGTAGCGGTGGGGCTGATCAATGCCGCCGCGATGACGGATTAAGGATACGCTCTATGAAACGTTCAAAAACCGCGCATCTTTTGCTGATGGGCTTGGCGCCCATCGCACTGACCGCCTGCGATCCCGATGTTCCAGCGACTGTCTACGACAGCGTGGATAGCTGTAAGGCCTCCGGCACCATTTCCGCTGAGCAATGCGAAGCATCGTATGCTCAGGCCAAGACCGAGCACGAGCGCGTCGCTCCGCGCTATATGTCGTTGGCCGATTGCGAGAAGGATTTTGGCGAAGGCAAATGCACGGCCCCATCCAATGCTCAGCCAGGCATGAGTTCCTACATCATGCCGATGATGGCCGGTTACATGCTCTCCAATGCGTTGCGCAGGAATGACACCGGGGGCGGCAATTCCACACCCGGCTTTTCGCAACCGCTTTATCGCACGCAGAACTCAGGTTACCAAACCGCCGGCGGTGCGCTGGTTGCGCAAGCGCCGGGTGCGGTAACGGTAAGCAAATCCGCGACCATGCCTCAGGCTCGAGCAATCACGATGTCCCGCGCCGGTTTTGGTTCATCGATGTCGAGCCACAGCCGCAGTGGCGGTTAAATAAACACACTAACCAACCATCCCAATCCATGCACCGCATCCAGATCGCTGAGCGCCCCGATTGGCGCGCGAAGGCCGAGCAGTACGGTTTTCGTTTCCACACGATTGCCGGTGCCCGTTATTGGGACGAATCCGCTTATTATCGATTCACGCTGCGGCAGATAGAACAGGACATCGAAGGTCCCACCGAGGATTTGCATGAGATGGCAATGGCATTGGTGGATGACGTCATCGACAGCGAAGCGTTATTAACCCGCCTTTGCATTCCGGAAAAATTCTGGGATTGGATACGCCAATCGTGGCGGGACCGACATCCCTATCTCTATGGGCGCATGGATCTGGCGTATGACGGTATTGGATCAGCCAAACTTTACGAATTGAATTACGACACGCCCACTTCCATCTATGAGGCCGCTTTTTTTCAGTGGTTGTGGTTGGAGGATCAGATCAATGCCGGCAACCTGCCTAGTCGTGCGGATCAATACAACAGTCTGCAAGAGTTGCTGATCGAATCCTTCAGTGATTTGGCCGCACGAAAACGATTACCAGCGCCTTTGTATTTTTCCGCCGTCCGGGATTCCACTGAGGATCAGGGTACGGTTGAGTATTTGCGCGATTGCGCGCACCAAGCAGGCCTCGATACGCGTCTGATTGCGATCGAGGACATTGGTTTGAGCGAGGACGGGCGTTTTACCGATCTTGATGATTTTGTCATTCCCGCGTTGTTCAAGCTTTACCCACTGGAGGATCTGTTTCGCGAGCAGTTCGCAGCCGCGCTCCCTACCTCGGGAATGCAGCTGCTTGAACCCCCATGGAAATCCATTCTGAGCAACAAAGGCATCCTGCCGTTGCTGTGGGAACGCCATACCGGGCATCCGAATCTGTTGCCAGCGTACGCCGAAAACAGCGCTCACGATCCGTTACCGTCGGGCTGGATACGCAAACCGGTATTTTCGCGGGAAGGCGCCAACATCCAAATGCATTTGACCGACGGCACCGAGATGAAAACGGCTGGGCCTTACCTGCACGGCCCCACCATCCGCCAAGCCTGCCATCCCCTACCTTGCATTGAGGGCAATTATCCGGTAATCGGAAGTTGGACGGTCGGCAATCGCGCCGCCGGTCTTAGCATCCGCGAAGACAGCTCGCCAATTACCCAAGACACATCGCGATTCATTCCACATATCATTCTTGATTAACGTGTTTTTTATTCACACGAGCCATGTACTCCTCGCTGAATGATTCGATTTGGATGATGCTGGCTATTGCGGCAGCGGAGCCATTCATCGGGATGACTGCGCCGAATCCACCGGTGGGCGCTTGCCTGGTAAAAGACAATCGACTGTTAGCCGTCGGCGAACACCATCGCGCCGGAGACGACCATGCGGAGGTCGTTGCACTGAAGCGCGCATGGGCGCGTTACGGCGCTGAATGCGCGCAGGGTGCAACGATGTACAGCACGCTGGAGCCTTGCAATCACAGCGGCCGCACGCCGCCTTGCGCGCGCACGTTGATTGCGGCGCGGGTCGAGCGCGTCGTTTATGGTGTTGACGATATCCATGCAAAGGCGGCGGGAGGCGCCTTGGCGTTGCGCGGGGCCGGCATTTCCGTAACCTCGGGTGTTGCGCTTGAGGATTGCCTGAAACAACTGCGGCCATTTTTAAAATTGCAACAAAAGAAACAGCCTTGGATCGTACACAAACTGGCCTGGCGCATAGGCGCAGACGATACATTAACCATGCGGCCGCAACCCGGCAGCACCACATTCACCAGCGCCGAAAGCCTCGCCATCGCGCACACCGAGCGGCGCCAGTGCGATGCGATCGTGACCGGCATCGGCACGGTATTGGCCGATGCGCCGCGCTTTACCGTGCGTGCCGTACCCGATCATCCGCACAAACGCCGCCGCATTGCCGTCGTTTCACGATCGGGGCAACAAGCACCCCCAGCGTGGATTCAGCAACAAATCGAAGCCGGCCATGAGGTGCTGCATTGCTTTAGTTTTGACAGCGCCGTGCAGACGTTGGGCGAACTTGGATGCCTGCGCGTTTTAGTCGAAGCAGGACCTGCGCTTTCCCAAGCGATTGAATCCGAACACCTCTGGGATGAACGGTTACAATTTATCCATCAATCGGGGAAGCCCGACATCGTGACGCGGGAATTGGCATGTTCAGCGGGATCATAAGTGCGGTGGCGCGCATTGCCGCGATTAAGGCGTGTGCTAGCGGCAAAATCATTCGAGTGGATACACCGTATGAGGATGTCTTACCCGGTGAAAGTATCGCCGTCAACGGCGTATGCTTGACCGCAACCGAACGCACCGCGATGACGTCGGGTATGCGTATCGAGTTTTTTGTCAGCAGTGAAACGTGTGAACGCACGAACCTCGGTGCATGCAATCAAGGTGATGTCATTAATTTGGAGCGGGCGTTACGCTTATCCGATCGGCTTTCTGGCCATCTGGTGCAAGGGCATGTGGATGGACTGGCGAAATTGGTATCCCAGCATCCGGTGGGCGACGCCCACCAACTGGACGTTGAGCTTCCAGAGCCTTTTTTTGGGTTAGTGATCGAAAAGGGTTCGATTGCGCTTGACGGCATCAGTCTTACCATAAACCAATTGCACAACAACCGTATTTTTTTAATGGTAATCCCGCATACTTGGCAGAATACCAATCTCAATCACCGCAAACCCGGTGATCCACTCAACGTCGAATTCGATATGATCGCTAAGTACGTTCAACAATGGGTGCAACAATGAACACCATACCTGAAGCCATCAATGCCATTCGTCGCGGTGGAATGGTTGTCCTGGTCGATGATGAAGACCGCGAGAACGAAGGCGATCTGGTGATCGCGGCGGATGCGGTGACACCAGACAGCATCAATTTCATGGCGAAAGAGGGACGCGGCCTGATTTGCCTGGCCATGGCACCGGAGAAAATCGACCGGCTCGAATTGCCGCAAATGGTTCAGCACAATCGCTCGCGCTATGGCACAGCGTTTACAATCTCGATCGAGGCGCGGACAGGCATCACTACCGGTATTTCGGCCGCCGATCGCGCCCGCACGGTTCAGGTGGCTTGTGCGCCGAATGCGCGACCTGAAGACATCGTCATGCCCGGACATATTTTTCCGCTGCGCGCGCAAAAGGGTGGCGTTTTGGTGCGCGCGGGGCAAACCGAGGGTAGCGTCGATTTGGCGCGGATGGCGGGACGCGAGGCGGCCGGCGTGATTTGCGAAATCATGAACGACGACGGCAGCATGGCGCGCCTGCCCGACCTTAAGCTTTTCGCCGCGAAGCATCAGCTGCCGTTGGTCAGCGTAAAGGACCTCATCGCCCACCGTATGCAGAGTGAATCCCTAATCGAATGCGTGGGTGAAGCCAAATTACCGATCGATGACGTTGGTGAATTCAAGATGATCGGCTTTCGCAGCCTGATTGACGACTCCGAGCACTTGGCTTTGGTCAAAGGCGATCTGGCCACAACAAAGCAAGCGCCGTTGGTACGCGTCCATTCCGAATGCCTAACCGGTGACGCACTGGGATCGGCGCGGTGCGACTGCGGTCAACAATTGCGCGCCGCGCTGCGCCAAATCCATCGCGAAGGTTGCGGAGTATTGGTCTACATGCGCGCACAGGAAGGCCGCGGCATTGGCCTTTTAAACAAAGTGCGCGCTTACGCCTTGCAGGACAGCGGCATGGATACGGTTGAGGCCAACCATCACCTGGGGTTCGAAGCCGATTTGCGCCATTACGGCATCGGCGCGCAGATTTTGAAGGCGCTCGGTATGCGACAACTGCGATTGCTGACCAATAACCCGCGCAAAGTGGTGGGGCTTGACGGTTATGGATTGGAAATCATCGAGCGTCTCCCCAACGAGGTTGACGCAAACTCGGCCAACCTGCCGTACTTGACCACCAAACGCGATAAATTAGGCCACTTGCTTAAAGTCGTTCCCGCCACCAAGCCTTGAACCAGCCGCATGCGCTTCGCTATCGCCGTCAGCCGCTTTAACGAAGACGTAACCGCCGGTTTATTGCGCGGTGCAAAGGCACAATTAATCGAAACCGGAATTGCTGAAAGCGACATCGATGTTTTTCACGCCGCAGGTGCGTTTGAGATTCCGCTGATTGCGCAACGCCTGGCGCGCAGCGCCCGCTATGCCGGCGTGATTTGTCTCGGAGCGATTATCGAAGGCGATACAGCGCATTTCGAGTTCATCAGCTTGGGCGCGACGGTTGGTGTTATGCAGGCGATGTTGCAAACCGATACCCCGATCAGCTTCGGTATCTTAACCACCTACACCGACGAACAAGCGATTGCGCGTTCATCCGATGATCCGCACAACAAAGGGCGTGAAGCCGCAGCGGCGTGCATTGATACAGCGCGCTTGTTGCAGACTATCGGAAAATCGTAGGGTGGGCTTTTAGCCCACCACTTCCTCACGATTAAAACACTCTTCAAATACCGATCAAAGACGGTGGGCTAAAGCCCACCCTACAGATACGAAAAAAGCCGCCTGAGCAATACTCAGGCGGCTTTTGTGCATCTGAAACTACCGCAATGCGATTACGGTACTACGGTCAAATTCACCGGTACGACCACGGAAGGTTGTACTGGGTCATCCGAGTTCACACACAAATTCGCAGCATAGGTTCCGGCGGTGAGCCCGGTGGTATTGATATGCAACGTGGTGGTTTGACTTGAACCAGGGTATACCGCCGCACCGGTTACCGTTTCTGATAACCAACTCGCTCCGCAGGTAAAACTGGCGCGAATCTTCAATGCCAAGCCGTCCGCGCCAGGATCGGCGAAGACATCGCTGGAAGGTTGCCATGTCTCTAAACCTGTGAACGTCGGGCCAATCGCTTGTGCAACCACACCAGTTGGTTGCGTGGTGATAAACCAAGCCCAACCAGGACCACCGCCGCTAAAGGCGGTCGTAGCAAACGTTGGATACACCGCAACCCAGTAACGGGCACCGGCCGTCAGTACCGGAGCCGCCGGGCATGGACTTACCCCGGCAGCCGCCGCGGCAACGATATCCAGAGCGATGGTCGAAGACGGAGCACCTATCGTCAGTCCAGTACTGCTGGCACCACCCGTCGTTCTTGTACAGCTATAGACTTCGCCGCCAATGCCACCCTCCGGATTACCCGCGGGAACGCTGCCCACGTCCGAATACACTTTAATCGTGATGCTTTGGGCTAGCGTAGCCAATGTGCTGCTGCTTCCATAGACAAAACCGTTGGCCGTTATTTTCGATAGGGTAGCCGCGGTCGAAAAAGTGAAATCGTCCGCGTTATAGAGTCCGCGCGGGTTATTCCACTGTGTTGATGGCAAGCCGTCGCTAGCTTGGCTCGGCTGATTAAACGCATCCACGGTCACCGTAGAACCGGTCGTCGGAATGGTCCAATTCAATACCAAGCCACCGTCGTTGTGCACCACGGCGTCGGTTGTTCCCGCCAACCCCGCGCCAACCGTAATATTGATCGGGTTCGGGGTAACGCGAATCTGCGCTGGCGGTACATTGATTGCAATCGGCATGTGCAAAGTGGGCACACTCGGGCTGCCCGCGGGCGTCAACGTCAGTTGACCGAAGCGCCAACCGGAACTGGTTGCTGTCGATGTATCAGCCACGATATGCAAATTCTGCAATACGCCAGGCGACGTCGAGGTGGTGAAGGACAGTGGCGTGGTACCAACACTAACCCCAGTGCCACCCATCGTTACACTCACATTCCACAGTTGTGCCGTACCCAGCGCATTCTTTAGCTGGCGATCAAACGAACAACTTGATGCACAAGCGCTGTCGTAAATCGAGGGCAAATTCAGCGTACGCGGATCACCACCGGTGGCCGGGTTGGCATTTTGATAATTGGCCGTGGTCTCATTCAAGATCAAGCCCGCATTGGCGCCCAAATTCACTTGCACGCGACCAGCGCCGACATCAAACGGATCGGCAGGGGTCGTTCCGTTGGCTTTCAATACACCGGCCGTGGTCGCCGTCATCATCAAGGCCGACTTGATTTCCGATGGTGTCCAGTGCGGATGTGCCGATTTCACCAACGCCGCTGAACCAGCTACGTGCGGAGCCGCCATGGAGGTGCCGGACAACAAACCAACTGAACTCGCCACGCCATTGAGTGACGCCAAAATGTTAACCCCAGGTGCATCGATATCGGGTTTTAGAACATTAATTGAAGCGGGACCTAACAAACTGAAATCCGCCAGAACATCGGGTGTTCCTGCATAAGGCGTTTGGGGATGCGTGATACCCGCGGTGTGGGTACTGCTACCACCCGCATAATAGGTTTGCAACGCAAGCGCGGCCGTTTGATCAAGCCCCCATACCGGAACCGTTGGTGTTGGCGGGCTGACGGCGATATTTGTCAAGGGTGCGGAACCCGCGCGGTTGTTCGCAATCACGACGGCAATTGCACCCGCCGCCGTCGCATTGGTTACCTTGGTGACAAATGTGCAGGTGCCGCGGCTAACCAATGCAATCGAAGCTGTGAAGGTTCCTCCCGGATATGCGGCGCAGCCATCGGTACCCGTGGTGGTGGTAGCGTTAAATTGTGGGCTGACCACGATCGGCGTCGTATCGACGATCGATGCGCTGAGCGTTGGGCTGCCGCTGCCATAATTCAAAAGATAATTTCCCGTTGGCGTCACCAATGTGTTGGCAAACCCGGCACGCGCATGCGTGCTGGCGGCCACCGTTGCGACCCACGGTTCATAATGATTGGTGGTGCCAGAAGCCACGGGCGCCGTGCCGTTACCGGCTGAAGCGGATACCAAAATCCCGGCATCCATCGCAGACAAAAAGGCTTGTGAGGTGGCGTCGGTCCAAGGCTGTACACCGCCGCTGATCGAGTAATTAATGACATCCACCACGCCATCGATCACCGCTTGTTCGGCGCCATTGGTGGTGGCCACATTGCCGCACAAACCGCGGCCATCGGATATGCGCGTGTAACACGCATCGTAAATGATCAAATTGGCGTGCGGCGCTACGCCGCTGATTTCAATCGGCAATCCGTTGTAATTCGCCAACCGCGTATTGCCCATCGCGGTACTGGAGGTATGACTGCCGTGGCCACCTTCATCTTCGCTTCCCGGGGGCTCATTTGCATTGGTGTCGGAATGGACCTGCGGATAAGAAAAATCCCACGAACCGATCACTTTGTCGTTACACGGATCTTGCGCTGCATAGCCTGGATTGCACCAGCCAAGATAATGTCCGGTGCCAAGCGGGTTATTGATCGTGAAGCCAGCCTCATCCGTTGCCGAATTAGCGGGACTATCAAAGTTGGTGCCGGAATCGATATCACCAACCACCACACCTTCGCCGCGGTTGCCCGCCGGTACGGTTTCAAAGCCGCCGACAAACACGGTGTCGATTCTTCCGCTGGTCGAACCCCACCACAGCTGAGAAGCGCCGATCAAATTCGGTCCAACATCGGTATTAAGATCATAGGTACGGTAACGCTCGACATGCGTTACGCCGCTAATTCTTTTAAGTTCCTTCGCTTCGCTCGCGCTAAACCACGCGCTAAATCCGTTATAGGCATAGCGGTATTCATACAAGGCCGTGACGGGGCGCCCTAGCAAAGTCGACGCATCGTTCAATACCTGATCGTGAACCGCCGACAAATGATCGGCATACACGCGCGCCTCGGTCGATTTCACATCAACGCCGGCCCTGAAATCCTGTTTATGCGGAATGGCCGCAAACCCTCGCAGTTCACCGCGATAACGCACCACCGGCGCCTCGCTCAAACCGATGATATACAGCGTGCGTCCGGAGGCATCGCGTGGGATATCGGTGCTTGAGTTTTCAATCATGTACGTTGGTGCAGCCACTGCTCGATCTGAGCTGGTGCCCACTGCTTCTGTAATGAGTCCGATCGCAACGATCGCGGCGGTAGCTAGCAATAAAAAGATATTACGCACTTCAAATTCCTCCCGTCATAAACTTTAAAGTTCCGCGAATGCGAAAAGTGCGACTTAACACCACTTGAGGCATGCTTAACTGCAACCGATAGTTGCGTCGGTCGAACTTGACACAGCCGGCGGACTATAGCGGCAACTTTAGGCCATTGCCACTATTCATTTAGAAGCTTGCGCGGGTTAACAACATCCGTGATCGCCGAATGCGCTGGGCGGGTTTGGATTGGCCCCCGTCGCCCCTTGAGTCAAACCCTGTTGGCTCGCCGCATAATGATCCGCCACTACTTTCGCCACACACATGCTCAAACGTTTTCCGGTCGGAATATGCAAAAACTCATTCGGCCCATGGGCGTTGGACTGAGGACCTAACACGCCGGTGATAAGGAATTGCGCGTTCGGAAATTTTTCCCCCAACATCCCCATAAAAGGAATGGTTCCACCCTCGCCCATATAAGCCGCAGGTTGCCCGAAATATTGCTCCGAAGCCGCGGCAACCGAGTGTTCTAACCAATGCGACAGGCGCGGCGCATTCCAGCCGGTTGACGCCTTTTCCAATTCAAAACTGGTATGGCACCCGTACGGAGGATCTTTTTCGAGCAATTGCTTAACGAGCTCACCGGCACGCACCACGTCCAATGTCGGGGGCAGCCGCAATGAAAGCTTCGCCGCTGAATAAGGACGCAGCACATTGCCGGCGTTCGATAAGGGCGGGAATCCATCCATTCCAGTGACCGATAAAGCCGGACGCCACGTGCGATTCAGCACCAGCTCGGTCAAATCCGACTGCATCGGACGCATGCCGCTGACAAACGGGAATTTGCAATAAACCGCATCTCCCAACACGCTGGCACACTGCTGCGCTTGTTGCAGACGCTGCGCCGGAATTTCAACGTACAATTCCTGCGGTACGATCTTGCCGGTGACTTCGTCCTCCAGGCGCGACAACAGTTGCCGCAAAATGCGGAAGCTTGAGGCCACAATGCCCGAGGCATCGCCGGAATGAACGCCCTCTTCCAGCACCTTTACCACCAGGTTACCGCCGGCCATCCCGCGCAAGCTGGTCGTCAGCCACAGCTGCTCGTAATTACCGCAGCCGGAATCCAAACACACAATCAACGACGGTTTGCCAATTCGCGACACCAGATGATCGACGTAGTAGGGTAAATCGTAACTGCCGGATTCCTCGCATGCCTCAATCATCACCACGCAACGCGCGTGTTTAAGCCCTTGCTGCTGCAACGCAACGATGGCGGATAACGCCCCAAAAATGGCATAGCCATCATCGGCGCCGCCACGTCCGAACAGCTTGTCGCCTTCGAGCACCGGCTTCCATGGCCCTAGATGCGCCGACCAGCCGGTCATCTCCGGTTGCTTGTCCAAATGACCATACAACAGCACGCAATCGTCCCCTTGCCCCGGGATGTCAATAAAAATCAGTGGGGTACGGCCGGCTAAACGCACCACCTCAAGCTGCATGCCGGCGATGGGCTGCGCCCGAGCCCACGCCGCCATCAATTCCACCGCCTCGTCCATATAGCCATTCTTGGACCAATCGACATCAAACATCGGTGATTTATTCGGAATTTTGATGTATTCCATCAGCTGCGGAACGATTTGCTGGTTCCAAAGGCCGGAAACGGAATCCTGGATTTGCGTGGCGTTCATAATCTTTCGGTTCTCAAACGTAAACGTTGGAGTTTACCGTGCAAATCGGGGTTGTGCGTCATGCCACATCACGTTTTATTGCAATTTCTAGCATTTATGACAGCTGCTCTGTAGGAAATTTCTTACCCATCGATACGTTAATCAACGACAAAATGCCACGTCTAGTGGCGATATTCGCAGATCACCCTCGCACGTAATCTCTCCATGGCTCCCACCCTTGTGGGATCTAAACCAAACCGTCTCTATTGAAGGAACCTTTATGACCTTATTAAAAGCATTGATTCTCTCCTTGGCACTGTCATTACCGGCTTTCGCCACCACCAGCGTCAATATCAACACCGCCGATGCCGGTGCCATTGCCAAAGGGTTAAGCGGCATCGGTCCACGTAAGGCCGAAGCGATTGTCGAATACCGCAAGCAACACGGCGCATTTAAGAGCGTCGATGAGCTTACTCACATAAAAGGCATTAACGCCAAAACCGTGGCAAAAAACCGTGACGTGATCGCACTGAATGGCGATACCAAAATCGAATCCAAGGCGGCTGCCAAAGCCGCGACAGCAAAATCCGCTGCGCATTCGGGAGGGGCTGACACCGACCAATAAGATCAGCCCGCCCTCCCCTTGTTCCAATAGGCGGGGCTAAGGGGAGGGATTGGAGCGGGCTCGGAACGTAATGCACCTGCGGCACTGGCCTTAAAGCGATTCAGGATCGGCGTGTTAATACGCTAAACTGCGCGCTTTAAAGTGCTGCCTGGATTGCACATGATCTTACCCCGCTATCACATTGCAAAATCCACAATTCCCAACGCCGGCAAGGGCCTTTTTTTAGATGAGACGGTGACTCGCGGACACTTAATCACTGCGCCGGACAATATCTCTCGGGTGTATCGTTGGCAGGAAGTCATGGCGCTGCCAAACGTCACCGAGTTACTGCCGGCGACGGTGCGCTGGTTCCAAGACTACTACACCATTACTCCCGAATGGACTGACGAGTGCTACATCAATCACTCGTTTACGCCTTGCTGTTTATGGCACTTGGGATTTGTTTTCGCGCTGTCCGATCTGCCCATCGGCAGCGAAATCACCGTCGACTACCGCCACCTGCTTGCTCCCGGCCAAGAAGAGGATTTTCGCGATGCGCTGACCAATGAAGCCATCGTGGGCTACGAATGGGCCGAAAGTCTGCGCGCCTCGGCGTTGCAATTGATTCAGTTACTGAATTAAATCCAACGCTGTGACTGTTCAATTGATCAGCCAGCACGAATACCGACGCATGCCGTGGAAAAACGGTGGCGGCCTCACCTGCGAGATCGCCGTATTTCCAACACCGCTGGATACGCCGAATTCCAATTTCGATTGGCGCATAAGCATTGCGGAAATTGATAACGATTGCCCATTTTCCACATTTAATGGGTACGACCGGGCTTTGTTAATGCTGCACGGCGCCGGTATGGAGCTTAACTTCGATCAGGCGCCATCGGTGACATTGCGCGAACCGTATCAAATCGCGCGTTTCGCCGGTGAATGGCAGACCAACTGCCGTCTTATCGCGGGTCCAACGCGCGATTTCAACGTGATAACCCGCCGGGGTGTTGTGGATGCGCAAGTAATGCACAGGCCATTGGTGGATACCATGGTTTTTTTTAATGGGCCAGGCGTGGATTGGTTGATTTATGTCGCCAATGGCCATGCCAAATTCACCTCGCATTCAACCCAAGCGCAAACCGGCGACACGCTGCACTTAACGGGCGACACAACCGATTCCCGGAATGCACTAACCGGCGCTGGCGAATTGCTATTGGTTAGGCTCGCCCGGCATCCGGTTTAAACGATCGATCGGCCATTAATCCCAACGGTCGTCCTTTGTATACACAAATCCATTTTCCACTTTAACGGGGAATTTCGCAGTCGGCTCGTACGCTGGAGGGCACAATGCTTTGCCGGTGCGCACGTCGAAACGAGCGCCGTGACGCGGACATTCAATTTCGTAGCCATGAAGCTCCCCGCCGGCCAATTCCCCGCCATCGTGAGTGCACACATCCTCGATCGCATATAGCTCGCCATTCACGTTGAACAACGCAACCGGAACGCCCTCGATGTCGATCAATCGACATTCACCCGGCAAGAGCTCGCTCCGTGCACAAACCCGGACCCAATCACTCATGGCAAGACCTTCGACAATACCTCAAAACGCAAGTCATCGCGCTTGGGTAGGCCAAAGCGCGCATCGCCATACGGAAATGGCTTGTAAATGCCGGTGCGACGATAACCGCAACGCTCGTACCAAGCGATCAACTCAGTGCGAATCGTGATTACCGTCATCTGCATTTGGCAACACTGCCAATCGTCATGCGCAATGCGTTGCGCCTGCGTCAACAAAGCACGGCCCACCCCGGACCCTTGCAATGCCGGTTTAACGGCGAACATGCCGAAATAACCCATATCGTTTTGCTTTTCAATATGCGCGCAAGCCACCAGCGCTTGATTTCGTTCGGCTAATAAAATACGACTGTCCTCAGCGCCGATTAAATGCATTACGCCAATCAGGTCAACCCGCTGTCCATCCAAAAAATCCGCCTCCGTGGTCCAGCCTGCGCGGCTGCTGTCGCCGCGATAAGCCGATTCAACCAATGCGACAACCAAGCTCGCATCTTCGCGGGTGGCGTAGCGAAATTGTAGATTAAGGGTAGCCATCGCACCTCACGTTAACCTTCCGTGTCGGTACTGGCAGCACTGCGATCATCCAATGCCGCCAGCAATGTTGCCCAGGGTAATAACGCGCATTTTATTCGCGCCGGATAGCGGCGCACCTCAAGCAAAGCGTTAAGGCGCCCCAATGCCGGGTCTTCGCCACTGTCTGGATTCATCAGCAGTACTGCTTGGAAACGACGCTGCAAATCGATTACCTCGCTCAGGTCGCGTCCTGTTACCGCCTCGCTCATCAGCGAGGCGGTTGCCGTTGCGATCGCACACGCCTCACCATGAAAGGCGATGGCGTCAAGCCGCGTACCGTTCACGCGCAATTCCAAGTGCAGATGATCGCCGCACAGGGGGTTGTCGCCGTTCGCTATGTGCGTTGGAGCCTCAAGCGTGCCGAAATGACGCGGCGCGCGGTTGTGATCCAATACCGTTTGTTTGTAGAGATCGGGAACGGACATTACGACATCGTATCGGATTGTGGCTTACAGCAACATGCCCCGCGCCCGCGCCAACGCAGCAACGAAGAAATCCACCTCTTCGCGCGTGTTGTAAAACGCAAGCGATGCGCGCACGGTCGCGGCCACGCCATAAAACTGCATCAATGGATGGGCGCAATGGTGTCCCGAGCGCACCGCCACGCCGTCGGTGTCGAGAATCGTTGCCAGGTCGTGCGCGTGCGCGCCGGCAACGGCAAACGAAATCACCGGAGCCTTATGCGATGCCTCACCAAAAATACGCAATCCGGGAATGTCTTGCAGTGCATCGGTTGCGTATGCCAGCAACCCTTGCTCATACGTTTGGATGCGCTCAAATTCGATACTATTGAGGTAATCAATCGCGGCACCAAGCCCAATAATGCCGGCAATATTGGGTGTCCCCGCCTCGAACTTATACGGCAAATCGTTATATACCGTTTTCTCAAAACTGACGTGCTTGATCATTTCACCACCGCCGAGAAACGGCGGCATCGACTCGAGAATTTCACGCCGCGCCCACAACGCGCCGGTACCGGTTGGGCCGAACATCTTGTGCCCGGTCAGTGCATAGAAATCGCAGCCCAATGCCTGCACATCCACGGGACCGTGCGGACATGCTTGTGATCCATCCACCAATACTGGAATTCCTCGCTTATGAGCATGTTGCACAATGGTTTGTATCGGATTAACCGTGCCAAGCACATTAGAGATGTGCGTGACTGCGATTAATTTGACATTAGAGGTCATCAACTCGATAAACCGCTCCAATATCAATTCACCACAAGCATCAATAGGTGCTACGCGAATTTTTGCGCCGGTACGTTGAGATACGATCTGCCAAGGCACAATGTTGGCGTGATGCTCCATGGTGGTTAATAGAATTTCATCACCGGGTTTTAATCTAGGCAACGCATAGGCGTACGCGACGAGATTAATCGCCTCGGTGGTGCCTTTGGTAAAAATAATTTCCTCGCGCATTGGCGCATTAATGAAAGCACGCAACTTATCGCGCGTGCTTTCATACAAGGCCGTGGCTTCGGCACCAAGGGTATGCACCGCACGCGAGACATTGGCGTTGTGCATCCGGTAATAATCGGATACCGCGTTAATTACCGATTGAGGCTTTTGTGCCGTATTGGCATTGTCAAAATAGACCAGCGGTTTCCCGTGGATATGGCGCGCCAAATCGGGGAAATCGGCACGATAGCGGTGTGGATTGAAAATATCCCCGTCCACTTGATTGTTTACCGCGATACTCATAAATCATCCGGGTCAAAAACACTAGAAGAGGCGCTATACGCTCATTTCTCCAATCAGCGCGGGGATAAATGCACCAATAATTGCTGCATGAGAGGCTCACGCACTTCCCTCTCTGGAACGCCTTCCAGCGCGGCGCGGCAGAACGCCTCCGTTAATAAACGGCGCGCTTGCTCCAACGGCATCCCGCGTGCGCGAAGATAGAACAACGAATGCTCATCCAACTGCCCGACGGTGGCTCCATGACTGGCCTTCACATCGTCGGTATGGATTTCCAACATCGGCTTTGTATCAATTTCGGCATGCGCCGACAACAATAAATTCTTATTCGATAGCTGTGCTTGAGAACCATCCGCACCAGCAGCGATCGCAATTGCACCGTGAAATAAACCATGCGAACGGCCATTGGCGACGCCACGCCACAGCACTTCACTGGCGGTATCTCGAGCTTGATGTTCAATCGCAATTCGGGTTTCGTTGCGCTGCCGACCTTGCAGCGCAAATACGCCATGCGCCACACATCCTGCTCGCGCCCCAGCCAGCTTGATATTGAGTTCATGCAGCGCAGAACCCGCGCCAATATCAAGATCGTGAAAATTCAACTGCGCATCTTGCGCCAAGCTGAAATCATTGCGTTGATTAAGCGTCGCGTTAAACGAAGCGGCTTGCATTCGGGTATAACGCAAATGCCCACGACCCACGGAAATTGTATTGGCAATTGTGCCGCTACTTTGCGTATCCGACTCACTGATGTGCTGCTCAACCAGATGCTGATAGCCTCCATCCAACTCGATGGTATTGTTTACCCGCCACTCCACGGACGATGGATTCGGAGCATGCACGAACAACAGATGCAACAAATCCATACGCCCCGAGCTTAAACGCAAGTGCACGCCACCATCCGATAAAGGCTCAAGCTGAAACTGCGGCAATGGCTCCCACTGTGAATGCTGTTGCGAGAAACGGCCGTTAATAAATACTATCCGGTGTTTTTGCGCGACGCTTAAGCCAAGACGCTTTTCCGCAGCAGTGAAAAACGGTTCCATGGTTTTAAGTTGTTGTTCAACAACGCTCATGACAACAGCGCCGCCTCTTCAAGCCGACGCTCCCGCAACCACGCGTAGCCTTGCTCTTCCAATCGCCGCGCCAACGTCTGGTCACCGCTTTGCACAATTTTCCCGTCCGACAACACGTGCACAAAATCCGGAACGATGTAATCGAGCAAGCGCTGATAGTGCGTAATAACGATGAAAGCGCGCGCCGGATCGCGCAATCGATTGACCCCATCGGCAACCAATTTCAACGCGTCGATATCAAGGCCGGAATCGGTTTCATCGAGTATCGCCAATTTCGGCTCCAGCAGCGCCATCTGAAAAATCTCGTTGCGCTTTTTTTCGCCGCCCGAGAACCCTTCGTTCACGGCACGATGCAAAAGATCGTCGGAAACGTGCAGCACCGAGAGCGTTTCCCGCACCAGCTTCAGGAATTGCATCGAATCCAACTCGGGTTCGCCGCGGTGGTTGCGTTGCGCATTTAAGGCAGCGCGCAAAAAATAGGTGTTATTAACCCCCGGAATTTCAACCGGGTATTGGAACGCCAAAAACACCCCTTCCGCCGCGCGCACTTCGGGGGCAAGCTCCAGCAGATTGCGTCCATTGTATTCAATGGAGCCTTCACTGACCTCGTAGCCTTCCCGCCCCGCCAGAACATAGCCCAGGGTGGATTTACCCGCTCCGTTTGGGCCCATGATTGCGTGCACTTCGCCGGGTTTCACGCTGAGCGAGAGACCTTTCAGGATCTCCTTTCCGGCAACCCGAACATGCAGGTTTTCAATTTTCAACATAGCCATTCCCTTTTCACACTCATCCCACCGCACCTTCTAAACTGACTTCCAGCAGCTTCTTCGCCTCTACCGCAAATTCCATCGGCAGCTCTTTAAATACGACTTTACAAAAACCATCGACAATCAAACTGATCGCGTTTTCTTGGCTGATGCCGCGCGCTCGACAATAAAACAATTGCGCATCGGAAATTTTCGATGTGGTTGCTTCATGCTCGACGATGGCGCTTGGGTGTTGCACGTCGATATGCGGAAACGTATGCGCACCGCAGGTTTTTCCGATCAGCAACGAATCGCATTGAGTATAGTTGCGCGCACCTTGCGCATTTTTTCCAACCTTAACCAAACCGCGATAAGAGTTCTGGCCGCGTCCCGCGGAAATGCCTTTCGATATGATTTTGCTTTTGGTGTTTTTCCCAACATGGATCATCTTGGTGCCGGTATCCGCCTGCTGGCGATGATGGGTTAACGCCACCGAATAAAACTCGCCCGAAGAATGATCGCCGAGCAATACGCAGCTTGGGTATTTCCAAGTGATGGCCGAACCGGTTTCCACTTGCGTCCAAGAGATGCGCGAATGCGCGCCGCGGCATTCGCCGCGTTTGGTGACGAAATTATAAATGCCGCCGACGCCGTTTTCATCGCCGGGATACCAATTTTGCACGGTCGAATATTTGATATTCGCATTCTCGAGTGCTACCAATTCAACCACCGCCGCATGCAATTGATTTTCATCGCGCATCGGGGCGGTACAGCCTTCGAGATAACTCACGCTGGCACCGTCTTCGGCGATGATTAAAGTGCGCTCGAATTGGCCGGTATCGCGCGCGTTGATGCGAAAATACGTGCTCAACTCCATCGGACAGCGCGTGCCTTTCGGAATAAACACGAAACTGCCATCGGAAAACACCGCCGAATTCAGCGCGGCAAAATAATTATCGCGCGCAGGCACCACGGTGCCCAAATAACGCCGCACCAGTTCCGGATGCTCGCGCACCGCTTCCGAAAACGAGCAAAAAATCACGCCGGCTGCGGCAAGCTCTTTTTTAAACGTCGTCCCCACCGATACCGAATCGAACACAGCGTCCACCGCCACACCGGCCAAGCGCGCGCGCTCATGCAATGGCACGCCGAGTTTCTCATACGTTTCCAACAATTTCGGATCGACATCCGCCAACGATTTCGGCCCCTGTTTGGGTGCTGCGAAATAACTGATGGCCTGAAAATCGATCGGCGCGATCTCAAGCTTCGCCCATTGCGGCGGCGTCATCGTCAACCAATGCCGATACGCGGCCAAACGCCACTGCGTCATCCATTCCGGCTCGCCTTTCTTGGCCGAAATCAAACGCACGACGTTTTCATTCAAGCCCGGGGGTACGATCTCGGTTTCGATGTCGGTGACGAAACCGTGCTGGTAGCGGCGGTTGAGGAGATTTTCGACTTCGGAGCGATCGCTGTTCATCGGTGTTGGTGACTCAAGTAATCGCCACACGCAACGGGATGAATTTCCCGTGCGCCGGCGTTGGAGCTGCGGCGGGTTTCAACATCTCGGCCAAGGTGATGCCTTTCAGCACGGTCTCGATCACATCGCTGATGCGACGCCAATTGCCGCGCACACCGCAATGCGACTCATGGCCACAACTTCCCGCATGCGCGCTGCATTGGGTCATGCCAAACGGGCCTTCAATGGCAGCGACAATGTCCGCCACGCTGATCGCGTGCGGCGTGCGCGCCAAACGATAGCCTCCCGTAACACCCCGAAATGACTCCACCAGATGCGCGCGCCCGAGCTGTTTCAGCAGCTTGCTGACTGTGGGCAACTCAAGATGAGTGCGCTCGGCCAATGCCACCGCGCTGTGTATCATCTGCGGCTGCTCCGCCAGGCAAGTCATCAAGCGCGTGGCGTAATCGGTGAGTTTACTGATTCGCAACATACATCCACCTTAAATCGTACTGAAATAGTACGATTTAAAGGCTTTTGCGTCAAACTTAAACGCTGGGCTGTTCAGACTATGGGGCGGTTCAGCTATCCTCGCGCTACACCCCTGAGCCAGTGTTATGACGAAATCCGAACGCCAGCAAAACCTCACCGCGTGGGTTGCATCGCAATTGGGTGAGGCATCCGCCACGCTTGAGCGTGCATCGTCCGACGCCAGTTTTCGCAGTTATTGGCGGGTGTGCAAACATCGCGACAGCTACATCGTCATGGATGCGCCGCCAGACAAAGAAGACGTGCGTCCTTGGCTCGATGTGGCGCAGCGATTGCGCGCCGCAAACCTCAACGCACCGGAAGTATTGGCTCAAGACTTGGAACAAGGATTTCTATTGATCGGTGATCTTGGTACACGCACTTATTTACCACAGCTCAATCTTAAGAGCGTGGATATTTTATACAACGATGCATTAAACGCTCTGTTCATTATGCAAAGCAGGGTACAAACCGCTGGTTTACCGCTGTATGATGAGCCGCGTTTAGTAGCGGAATTGGAATTGTTCCCAACCTGGTTCCTGCAACGGCACCTCGGCCACACCTTAAGTTGCGGCGAATGGGACGTCGTTGAAGCGGCGTTTCGCCTGGTGTTGAATTCGGCACTCGCGCAGCCTTTAAGTTTCGTCCATCGCGACTATCACAGTCGCAATTTGTTGGTCACCGAGGATAACAATCCCGGAATTATCGATTTCCAAGACGCAGTAGTAGGACCTATTACCTATGATCTTGTATCGCTGCTGCGCGATTGCTACGTCGCTTGGCCGCAACCGCGCGTGGAAACGTGGGTTGAGGAATACCGGCAACGTCTGCACCATGCCGGCCTTATTCACGCGCAACCGCAGCAATTTCGGTGCTGGTTTGATCTTATGGGACTGCAACGGCACATCAAGGTACTGGGAATTTTCTGCCGCCTTTGGTATCGCGATGGTAAATCGGGATACCTATCCGATTTACCATTGGTATTACATTATACTTTGTCGATAGCAAAGCAATATCCAGAGCTTATCGAGTTCGCTCATTTGGTCGAACATGCAATTAACGGGCGTGATGTCACCCAGGTTGCCAGGCAATGACGCTAACCCATGCACTGATCTTCGCCGCCGGCAAGGGCGATCGCATGCGTCCCTTGACTGACCATACGCCCAAACCCCTGCTTAAGGTTGCAGATAAGCCACTGATTGTTTGGCATCTGGAAAAGCTCCGCGCAATCGGTGTACGCAATGTGGTCATCAACACCTCGCATTTGAGTGAGCAGTTTCCGGCCACATTAGGCGATGGCTCACGCTGGGAATTGGTGATTCATTACCGCTATGAAGGCACGGAACCGTTGGAAACCGGTGGCGGAATGCTAAACGCGTTGCCCCTCTTGGGCCACGCGCCGTTTCTCGTTGTGAACGGCGATATCTGGTGTGATCTGGATTTTTCTACCTTGCCCCAGGAGCCGGACGCACTGGCGCATTTAATCGTGACCAACAATCCGTCGCATAATCCAGACGGAGATTTCGTACTGCGCGATGGCCGTCTATTCGATGAGCCGGCGCCACGCTCAACGTTTGCCGGCATCGGCGTTTATCGCCCCGAACTTTTGGCCGCACTTGAACCTGGCAAATACAGCATCGTGCCGACCTTACGCAAAGCGATGCGCGCGGGCCAAGTCAGCGGTGCGCTGTTCCAGGGTGCTTGGTGGGATGTCGGTACGCCGCAGCGATTGGCGCAATTGGATGCGTATTTGCGAAAGAAAGGCATGCAAAGCCATTGAACAAACGCCTCAACTCACTGCTCCAGCATCTGCCGCAAAAATGGCACGGTAATGCGCCGCTTAGCGGCCAAACTTTCGCGATCAAGGCGCTCCAGTAACCCCGTCAAGGTTCCCAGGTCGCGAGCATAGCGGGTCAATAAATAATCCAACACAGCATCGTCCAGCGCCAGGCCGCGAGCATTGGCCCGCTGGCTGAGCGCGGCGCGGCGCTCACTGTCCGTCAGCGGCTTCAGCTGCACTTGAGTGCAGCTTGCTAAACGGGATATCAAATCCGGCAATGCTAAACCGATCTGCGTCGGCGCACCTTTAGCCGAAAAGATCAACGTCGATTGCTCCGCCCGACAGCGATTGTATAAATCGAACAGCGCGTGCTCGGCTTCCGGTTGGCGCACCAGCGCATCCACGTCGTCGATGCACAGCAGTGCGCTGCCGCCGAAGGCACGAATCGCGCTGGCTGGTTGATCATGCAAATTCGTCAGCGTGAGGTATTGTGCCGAAACCTTAGCTTCGCTGGCCGCCGCGCAAGCAGCGATCAAAAGATGGGTTTTACCCGATCCCGCCGAACCAGAAACGAATACCCAAGGGGCTGCAGCCGTCGTCGCGGCGTGCCTTATCGATGCGACACTGGCTTCATTTTCACCGACGGTATAGGTTTCAAAGCGCTGCTGTGCGGGCCAGCGCAACCGCAATGGCAATTGCCGCACGGTCAACTCTTGCGATCCGGCGCGTTGGGCACTTCCGTAACCGCAGCGTTGGGTGCCACCGACAGGTCAATCGCCGCATCGACCGTTGTTGTGTGCGTAGCCACCACCACTGGCGAGGTATGCGCCGTTTGATAAAGCTCGCTTGCTCGATAATGCGCATGCGCAAACCGCATCAACACGGCAACCACAGACGCCATCGGCAACGCCAATAAAACACCGAGAAATCCAAACAATTCACCTCCGGCAAGAATGGCGAAGATCACCGCCACCGGGTGCAACCCGATTTTGTCTCCAACCAAACGTGGCACCAAGACATAACTTTCCAGCACATGACCAAGCGCAAACACTCCGAACACGAGCAGAACGTGCAACCAATCGTGATATTGCAGCAACGCCGCTACCACGCCAGCCAGCACGCCGAGAATCGCACCAAGATACGGCACAAAACTGATTAATCCAGCGAACACGCCAATCAACGGCCCCACTCCGATACCTACCAGCCACAGGCCAAGACCATAGATCACGCCCATAACCAGCATCACCGAAACTTGGCCGCGCACAAATGCGCCGAGCACGTCGTCGGATTCGCGGGCAAGTGTTGATACGGTTGGCTCTACCGAGCGCGGCAAAAGCTCACGAATGCGTTCGATTAAGATATCCCAGTCGCGCAAAAGATAAAATGTCACTACAGGAATAAGAAGCAAATGCGTTATCCAACCGATAATCGCAAGCCCCGATTTAGACACCTGCCCCACCAATGTTGCAGCAATGCCGCCAGCGGCACGGCCATTTTCCTCCAACATGCTGACCAGTTTGTCGGTTTCTAGAAAATCGGGGGCCAACCCAAAATGCGCCTGCAGCCATGCGGCCCCATCGGTCCGCAACCAGTTCGACCAAATTGGCAACTCCCGCAACAACGCGTTGATCTGGCCTTCTAAAAACGGTATCACCCACAACAGCAGCAGCATCACGATCAACAGCATCGCGGCAAACACGATGCAAACCGATCCGCTACGGCCAAGCCCGCGCCGCTCCAACCGATCCACCAGGGGATCGAATAAATAGGCGAACATGGCCGCAGTGACAAACGGGGTCAATACGGGGGCGAGCAAATACAACACCACGCCAAGCCCCGCGATCAACGCCAACAGTTGCCAACGCAGCATAGCCGTAGCGTTCATGCACTCCCCTTTTTCTCGTTATTTCTAATGGTACGCAACTGTTGCTGTGCTTTGATTGACCAACGCACGACGTAATCAACTCCGCTGATAAGCGTGCTTGCGACCACCAACCAAAGCAATGCGGTAATCCACGTTTCCGAGACCCCAATCCATTGCGTCAATCGCAGCAATTGAGCCAAAACATAAGTAATTTGCATGAAAGTGGTAAATTTACTCAAATAAGTCGGTTGCCCGCTGATCGGCCCGATCAAATAGTGATACGCCACGGCGCCGATCACGATAACCGCATCCCGCCCCACCACCAACCCGGTTACCCAGAGAGGATGTTGATCCACCAAGCCCAGCGAGATGAAGCACGCGATCAACAGTAGCTTATCGGCGACCGGGTCCAGGATACCGCCAAGCCAGCTCTGCCAGCCGAAACGTTTGGCCAGGTACCCATCCAGCGCATCGCTAGCCCCCGCAATAGCACTTAAAATTAAGGCCGGCTCATAGCGTTGTTCACGAATTAACCACGCCACCGGCACCACCAATGCGATGCGCAAAAGGGTGATTAAATTGGGTAGATGGCGCAGCATGGATGGATGCTATCGATCGGAAGACTGCAAACTGAGCATCGCATCCACCCCATCGATTGGCGGGTTTGCCTTTACCAAACGCCATGTCGATGCAAGCGCTGGATTATCCAACAACGCTTGCAAGCCTGAGCTCAGCGTCAATTTTAGTAATACGCCATCGCCCCGCGCCTGTTCGGACTGCATGTCACGCACCAACTCATTGCTGCTCAAAGCCCCGACCAGCCGCGCATAATCCTCGGCCGAGCGCACGCCGCTGACCCACACATGATAGCTGCCCGGGTGAGCCGCCACAGCATCGCCGGTATTCGCGCTACCGGCTTGCGCTAATCCGAGTGTGCGCAACAATTGATTGACCGCATCGCGGTCAAATTGAGCGACTAACGTAAGATGCGTCTGCGGTTGGCCGTTGTCGGTGACCACATCTTGGCGATATTGATACTGCTGCACATACCGTTCCGCCTCGGCCACTTGGTGCGCGACATCGGGGCGCGCGAAGACGCCGTTATCCCCCGTTAACCGAATGACGACTTGACCAAGACCGGTTTTCAACGCCTCGGACCGCTCCACATCCGATTGACCATTGACCGGCACTTCGGCGGTATAAAGGCTAGGGGGCGCAGCCGCATAACCGACGGTCACAACTAAACCGAGGCCAATCAAGAGAATTTGCTGGATGTATCGGACAGGTGACATAGCGCTCCAAGGCCACGTTGATATAAGGCCGTTTCAGTCTGCCGAAACGAGGGCAATACGTCCACCGGCGGGTCTTACAACAAAAGGGACGAGCGCTCGGTCCGTATCTTGATTATTATGCGCCTCCTAGCTCCTTAAATTCACCTGAAACGTATGTCCGTTGAACCCGAAACTCTGACTTATCGCGCCGCCGGCGTCGACATCGATGCCGGCAATGCCGTGGTCGAGCGCATCAAGCCCCTGGTGGCGCGCACCTTCCGCAAAGAAGTGATGACTGGTCTTGGTGGTTTTGGCTCGTTGTTTGAGCTTGCCGGGCGTTATCGCGAACCGGTGTTGGTGTCCGGAACCGACGGCGTGGGAACCAAATTGAAACTGGCGCAAATGCTCAATCGCCACGATACGATCGGCATCGACTTGGTCGGCATGTGTGTCAACGATGTTTTGGTGCAAGCGGCCGAACCGTTGTTTTTTCTGGATTACTTCGCCACTGGAAAGCTCGACGTCGACCAAACCGTCGCCGTCGTTTCTGGGATTGCCCGGGGCTGCGAATTGGCCGGGTGCGCCCTCGTCGGCGGGGAAACCGCGGAAATGCCGGATATGTATCCACCCGGCGAATACGACCTGGCGGGTTTCTGTGTCGGAGCGGTGGAAAAATCGAATTTGATTAATGGATCCGAGATTCGCGCCGGCGACGCCATTATTGGCATCGCGTCCAGCGGACCGCACTCCAACGGCTATTCACTGGTACGAAAAATATTAGCGCGTGCCGGCAATCCGCTTGATCTTGCCATCGGCAATGCAAAGTTAAGCGACGCGTTGCTCGCGCCGACCACGATCTACGTAAAGGCCGTCTTAGATCTGCTGCCGCGCGTGTCGGTGCACGGCATGGCGCATATCACCGGCGGCGGTCTTAAAGAAAACATTATCCGGGTGGTACCGCAAGATCTTGGCATCGCCATTGATACGCAATCCTGGCGATTGCCCGCCGTTTTCCAATGGCTACAAGCGGAAGGCAACGTAGCCAATGACGAAATGTGGAGAACATTTAACTGCGGCATCGGATATACGATCATTCTGGCGGAAAACGAAGTGGCCGCCGCGATTGCCGCCCTGGCCCAATCCGGACTATCGGCGCAGAAAATTGGGTATGTCGAGTCGGTTAAAAACGATGAACGCGTACGCATCGGTTAATCACTCCTGAAGCTCATGCCTTCACCTCTTCGTTTGGTGGTTCTTGCTTCGGGCCGCGGCAGCAATCTGCAAGCCTTGATTGCGGCGCATGCAAACGGGGACCTCGCGGTGGAAATTGTCGCGGTATTATCCGATAAGCCTGCCGCACACGCGTTGGAGCACGCCCGTGCGTCCGGCATCCCCGCCATTGGGTTAACGCCTCGCAGTTATCCCGATCGCATCAGTTACGATCACGCCCTCTTCGAACGCATCGCCGAGTTCAAACCTGAGCTTATCGTCATGGCCGGTTTTATGCGCGTGGTTAGCGCGCCGGTGATTAGCGCGTGGAACGGGAAAATTATCAATATCCACCCTTCGCTTTTACCAAAATACCCCGGGTTGCACACGCATCAACGCGCTCTTGCGGCAGGTGATTCGCAACACGGTGTTAGCGTGCATTTCGTCACAGCGGTGTTGGATGGCGGCCCAGCAATTGCGCAGGCAACAATTGCTGTCAACCAAACCGATACCGCGGAATCGTTAGCGCAACGCCTGCTGCCTCAAGAGCATCGATTGCTGATTGCATGTGTGAAACTTCTGGCGCAACGGCGCATCCAACTGACCGCATCCGGTGTCACCCTCGATGGGCTTGTGCGGGATACGCCTTTGCAATTGGCCGCTGACGGCCATTGGATTTAGATCGCGGAGCGCATAATGAATTACCGGTTTATCATTGGATTGCTTCCATTTGCATTTTGCATAATCGCGTCAGCCCATACCGAGGCCCCCATACCGGCGTTTCATGCCGAATACCAAGTGTCGCGAAACGGCAAGGACCTCGCCCATGCCAGCTTGGACTTGCACCGAGCGGGCGACCATTGGGAATTTATTACGCAAACGCGCGGCACCGAGGGTTTAGCCCACGCGCTGGGTTTGGATGTGCGCGAAACCTCGGAGTTTCAATGGCAAGCGGGGTTGCCGCAAGGCTTGCAATATCGCTACGCGCAAAAAGCCGCTTTCACCTCACGCCAACGCAGCATTCAGTTCGATTGGACGAAGAACCAAGCGCAATCCCACGACGACAAACACGATTGGGAACTCGCACTGAAACCGGGGGCAATGGATCGCAATCTCATTGTCCTGGCGCTCAGTGCGGACCTCAACCGCAAAGCCACCCAGTTCAATTATCCGGTAGTAGAGCGGGGAAAACTCGATGATAAGCGTTACGTCCAAACCAGCCGTGAAACCGTGCGCGTACCGGCCGGAGAGTTTTCCACCGTACGGATGGAGCGCCAGCGCACGGATACCGACAAACGCACCACCAGTTGGTATGCACCGGAACGCGACTACCTACCGGTGCAACTGGAGCAGCAGGAAACCAACGGCGATACCGTCACGATGCGTTTGGTTTCATTGCAAATCGAATCCGTGAGGCCGGAGCCCGCGCCTGGCGCAGTTGAGATGCACCCGCCGCAGCAATAATACACGCGATACCTCAACACTCGATCACATTCACGGCCAAGCCGCCGCGGCTGGTTTCTTTATATTTTTCCTGCATATCGCGCCCGGTATCGCGCATCGTCTTGATGACCTTATCGAGGCTAACGCGATGCTTACCGTCGCCCCGCATCGCCATGCGCTGGGCATTGATGGCCTTAACCGCACCCATGGCGTTGCGTTCAATGCACGGTATTTGCACCAACCCGCCGATTGGATCGCAAGTGAGTCCAAGATTGTGCTCCATACCGATTTCGGCCGCATTCTCCACTTGATAAACGCTGCCGCCGAGTGCCGCGGTAAGACCGCCGGCCGCCATCGAACAAGCGACGCCCACTTCGCCCTGGCAACCGACCTCCGCTCCGGAAATCGAGGCGTTTTCTTTGTATAAAATGCCGATTGCTCCCGCCGTAAGCAAAAAATCGAGCACGCCTTCCTCGGTTGCACCCGCCACGAAGCGGATGTAGTAGTGCAGCACTGCCGGAATGATCCCGGCGGCGCCATTGGTCGGCGCCGTCACCACGCGCCCGCCTGCGGCGTTCTCTTCATTCACCGCCAACGCGTACAGGTTCACCCAGTCAAGAATCGTCAGGGGATCTGTCAAGGCGCCTTGCGGAAGGCGGCACAATTCTTCGTACATCGCCGGTGCGCGCCGTTGCACCTTTAAGCCGCCCGGCAGCACACCATGCTCACGGATGCCGCGTGCCACGCAATCTTGCATGGCCCGCCATATTTGCAGCAACCCAGCGCGAATTTCGCCTAGCGGACGCCAAGCCATTTCATTTTCGAGCATGATTTGCGCAATGGACTTTTTCGACTCCGTGCATAACTTCAGTAACTCATCGCCACTGGTAAATGGGTGTGCCAACGCCGTGGTATCGGAAACGATTTTGTCTTCCGCCGCTTCGTCGTGGTTGACCACGAAACCGCCGCCGACCGAATAATAGTCACGGGTATCCAGCATTTCATTGTTGGCGCCATAGGCGGTGAAACGCATCCCATTGGGATGGTGCGGCAATTTTTGGCGCTTGTTGAACACAAGATCGCCCTTCTCGTCAAAGACAATTTCGTGTTGACCCAATAAGCGGATACGCCGATCGGCGCGGATACGTTCGAGCCGTGCCGGGATGGTCGCGGGATCAATCCGATCCGGCCATTCGCCTTCAAAACCCATCAACACCGCTTTGTCGGTGCCGTGCCCACGACCGGTAAGCGCCAACGAGCCAAATAACTCGCCCCGAATGCGCACGACGCGCTGAAGCATCCCCGCTTCAGATAATCGGTGCGTAACAAAGCGCGCCGCCGCTCGCATCGGCCCCACTGTGTGGGAAGATGAAGGCCCAATACCGATCTTAAATAAGTCGAATACGCTAACCGCCATGACTATGAATTCCACTGCACGCCACAAGCGTTTATTCTACGCGCTTGATGATGGGAGGAGTTAAGCCCGATGCCATTTGTGTTGTACGTACGCGCCGATTGCCACCTATGCACCTTGGCGAAGGAAGTGCTGCATCAATGCGAGGTGGTAGCGAAAACCGAGAGCCTTGATGGCAATGCCTGGCTTGAGACAAATTACGGGACACGCATCCCCGTTCTCACTGAAACGGATAGCGGGCGCGAATTGGATTGGCCATTCGATGCGTGGACGCTACGAAGGTTTCTCGATCCGACCTACTGAATCCCATACTGCTCAATTAGTAAGGACCTTGGCTCTCGCGGAATAAAAAAACGTTTATTCAAACCCGTCGGTAAACAACAAATCATTCACTAGTCGGGTGGCAAAAAAATCGATTTGTGTAGGTGAGGTTTCAATTTCACCACTAATGATAATTTTCCCATTTTGCAACGCCACGCCATAACCAACACTCTGCAGCGTAAAGCCAGAGAGATAATAAGCGGTGTGACCCGTACCAAACCCGAACGAGCTATCCGGAGTGCCATTGGACCCCAGACGAGCGGCGGCGATCGCAACCGGAATCGGGCTGCCACTGCCGGAGGCCGAGCCGCCAATCAGCAATTTTCCATCGCTTTGCTGAACCACTCCAGCGGCAAAATCGTCTCCATCTGTTACCAGATCAATGGGAATTTGAACCTTGCCGCCAGTTCCAAAACCGGCATCCAGCGAACCATCCGTTGCATCCAGGCGCACCAATGCCATGTCGTGGCTATCTGAAGCGACTGCCGCACTTGCGGCACCTGCCACGACAATTTTCCCATCACGCTGAATCGTGACACCCAGTGCTGTGTCGTTATTATCCCCGGCAAGATCGAACGCCACGACTTTGCGGCCATCGCCATTGAAAGTGCCATCCAATAAACCATCCGGCGCCAAACGCGCGACGGCAAAATCGGTATTCGTACCAACGCCAGTGGCGTATCCGACTAAAACAATCCGCCCTTGCGAATCGATGGCTATGGCGTTCGGAAAATCGGTCAAAGCGCCGCCCATAACGGGAAGATCGAAACCAATGGTTTGTTTTCCACCGCCCATCGCGTTAAAGCCGATCGAATCAAGGGTGCCATCGGTATTTAGTCGCGCTACGCCAAAATCGATGTTGCCGGTAGCAACATCCACCGGACCGGCCACCACGATTTTGCCGTCCGACTGCACCGCTATGGCAGTGCCATAATCGTTGTTATTACCACCAATATTAAAGGTTACTACGACCTTTCCGGTGCCAATCCCGAAGCTGGTGGTGTCCAATGAGCCATCGGTATTCAGTCGGGCAATTGCAAAATCCTGATCCGCTCCTGATGCCGTCGCGCCCCCCAATACGATCTTGCCATCCGACTGCAAGGCAATAGCAGTGCAGCCGTCATTGCTGTTGCCGGCAATGTTGACATAAGCCCTACCGCCCGAGCCGAAACTGGTGTCCAGCAGCCCATCGGCGGTAAAACGCACCGCAACCATGTCATAGCCGGTGACGACACCATTATTGACGGTGCCGCAAAGTAAAATTTTTCCATCCGACTGAATCACCGGCCCTGGGCCCGTACTAGACGCCACTGCGCCCGCGGCGCCGGCCAAGGCCATATAAGAGGAACCACTGCCAAAACTCGTATCTTGATCCCCATCCACTGCGGCAGCGTTGATAGCAGCCAAGGAAAAGAAAACCGCGGTTATTCGGTACCAGCGAAGAAATCGCATAGGGAAACCTCAACTATAGAATTCACAACCTCGTAGTAACAGTATAACCAAGAATAGCGAGAGGGCGAGACAATATCTTGCTATATAACAAATACCAAAGGGAGAGGCGCCTAAAAATGCCAGTCTTAAAGTTAATTCGCTTATGCTGCGGAACAATGCTGTTGATGGTTCTCTGCGAAATAACCTTTTTTTAATGTCCTACAAATGGCACTACTCATACAGTCACCACCGATCTACGCCATCAATATAACTGGAGCATTAGGTAATATTTTACAAAATCGCAACGGTCGATCGCGCAGAAACCCTCGATTATTCGAATCGATCCGCAAAAATCAAATCGTTGGTTAAACGGGCAACGAAGAAATCATAATTGCTACCAGTGAACATGATGCCACCCAAAATGATTTGCGTACCCTGCAGCGCAACTCCAAAACTGGGGTTGTAGGTTGATGAACCAAATAAGCTCAGCGTAATACCTGAGCTTCCGAATGTGCTATCGAGTGAGCCGCCACTCTGTAATCGTGCGGCCATGAGATAAACCGAACCACTGGTACCGCTTACATAGCCAGTAAGCAGTAACTTTCCATTGCCTTGCTCAACCACGCCGCTAGCGAAATCCCCGCCATCCGATACCAGATCGATCGGAAGGATGACCTTGCCGCCGGTACCAAAAGTGGTGTCAAGCGCGCCGTCGGTTTGTAGGCGCGCCAAACCGATGTCGAAGCTGTTGACTACGGCGCTGGCCTGAACCGCACCAGCTAACACGATTTTATCGCCGTGCTGCACCGTTACGGCAAAAGGGGTATCGGCATTACCACCGCCGCGGTCAAACGGCACAATCTGCTTGCCGGTCGAATTGAATGCGGTGTCAAGGGTTCCGTTGGATAACAATCGCGCTACGGCAAAATCGGTGTTGTTGCTCTCATTTTCTGCCGTTCCAGCAACGATAATGCGGTTTTGTGAATCAACCGCCACCGCATTCGCTACATCATTAAACGTAGAGCCCATAAGGAAAATATCAAAACCAATCGTCTTCTTGCCGGTGCCATTAAAGCTGGTATCAAGCGTGCCGTCGGCGTTCAAGCGCGCAATCGCAAAATCGTCGTTGCCTTTGTTGGCAACGCCAGCAACCACAATTTTGCCATCCCGCTGCACCGCGATACTGGTAGCGTAATCATCATTGGTTGAGCCAGTTCCACCGAGATTAAACGCCACTGTGACTTTTCCGGTGCCGGCGCCAAAGCCCGTGGTATCGAGGGTACCGTCGGCATTGAAACGGGCGATTGCAAAATCCTGGCTAGTCCCAAACGATTGCGTAAACCCCGCCAGCAGTATTTTGCCGTCCGCTTGCAGCGCCAATGCGCTGCACACATCGCTTCCCATGTTGTCGGCAAAGCTTACAACCGCCCGGCCATCCAAACTAAAACTCAGATCAAGGGTACCGTTGGCATCAAAGCGCATAACCGACATATCAAAACCATTGGACGGGCTATCATCCACTGTACCGGCAATCAAAATTTTGCCGTCCGCTTGCACGACGGGCCCCGGCCGTGGTGCGCCAGGAATGCCATTTGTAATTCCCGTAACAGCAAGGCCTGAAGTACCGAAGCTGGTATCTACAGTTCCATCGGCGTGGGCAATGATTGCTGTCGATGCGATAACCAAACCCGCTAGTGCGTCAAAACGAAACCGCATAAATCTTTACCTTTGCAAGATGTTGAATGACTTTGATGAATGACAAACCGCGCGGTCCATACTACGCCGCGGGGTTGCCCACCGCAAACCAGCACCGCTTAAAACCGCGTGCGCCATCGAACCGGATCAATTGTCCATTTTGCGGGTCAACGACAGATGCCCATGTACTTTTACTTCGGCACCAATCAAATCCGTGTCCTTCCACTCGCCAATACCAATATCGAAATCGAGGCGGCTCAGTTTGGTAGCCACATCAAGAACGGCGTTTTCGCCCGTTTGAGCAAACTTCACTTCAAGACTTACCGGTTTGGATTTTCCACGCAACGTTAACGTCCCGGTTGCTAGCACCACGCCATCGGAATTTTTACTGAATGTATCCGTAATAAAATGCGCTTTTGGGTATTTTGAGAAAAAGAAAAAATCTTCGCCCGCCAAAGCGGAGTCGCGCTCCTCATTACTGGTATTGACGCTGGTGATATCGATTGTAACGTCGAACCGAGCACCGGATAGATCGTCCGGTGCATAGCGGATGACGGCGTCGAATTTTTGAAAGCTGCCTTGGAACGCTTCATTCTGGTAAACACCGGAAAAGCCGAGCTTGCTGGCATTGGCATCGACCCGCCAGTCCTGGGCATAGCCCTGCACCACAAACCCCAATATTATCGCTGCCAAAAAAAACCGTCTCATTATTAAGACTCCGAAGATTCATTGAGTACCGCTTTTGCTTTGCCATCCTTGCGTTGATCCGTTACTACTGATGATAAGCGTGGGTTACGCCACGGCAACATGCGCACAAGCACCTCATCACGGTCGACGAAATGATGTTTCAACGCCGCCGCAACGTGTGCCGTGAACGCCGCGGCCAACACCCAAAAAAACCAGTAATGCGCGGCGCGCGCGAACCCCTTCAACGCTAGATCCGCCCCATGGGTCAGGCTCGGCACGGAAAACAGCCCAAACCATTGCAGCGGGAAATTCGCCGCCGAATTAAACAACCAGCCCGATAACGGCATTGCCAACATCACAACATACAGCAACGCGTGCACGAAGCGCGCCGCATTAACCTGCCAGGGCGGCATGGCCGCAGGATCCGACGGGCGCCGGTCAATTACACGCCAAATCAGCCGTAACACGACCAACACCAACAGGGTTAATCCAACCGATTTATGAAACGCGTAAATTTTTATTTTATCCGGTGAGTTGGGTAGCGCTGTCATTCTCCAGCCAACCGCACTCAATCCAATGATCAGCAACGCCATCAACCAATGCAGAAATTGGGCGCCAGCCCCCCACCTCGCATCATTACTCTTCAGCGCCATCGGGCTCTTCCTGATCGTTTTTAGGTATTGGTGTCTCAGGGGCATTGCGTTCGCGTTGCCCTTCCACTTCGAGTCGCACCTCTACTTCATCACCTACCCCAGGCAACAACGCACGCATACCGAAATCGGAGCGCTTAATCGCCATCACAGCAGACAAACCCATTGTGTACTTGAACGTATAAGCGTGCACCCCCGCCTTATTTACGGTAAAAGCAACATCCAACTTGCGCGTTACCCCATGCAAACTGAGCGCGCCATGAACGACTCCGCGGGTGTCGTTAATTTTCTCGACGGAATCACTGACAAAATAAGCGTAAGGGTATTTCTTTACATTAAAAAACTCATCCGATTTTAATTTTTTTTCCCAATCCGCGTCTCCCATATTAAGCGATGCGATATCAACCATCGCATTGACTTTCGCCGCTGTCCAATCCTGCGGATCAAACCGAAAATCGCCGCTGAGAACATGCAACCGCCCAGATGATTGCGAAAAACCAAGATGGCTAACAAAAAATGTTATTTGGGTATGGATTGGGTCAAGACGGAAATTTTGCGGTTTTGCAACTGCATTGGCAGCCAACAGCAATAAGGCAAAAGCCACTGTGCGCATCGGCAGTCCGAGCATACGATAACCTCTATTGGTACGGTTAGAATGCGATCCATAGGATAATGCGCAGCGCTTGCAACGGATGTCAATCGAGCCGCCTATTGTGAATAAAACCCGTCTTATGTATGTCACAATGCGCAAATGTCCGCATCACTGATTCTTATATCTGCGCTCGGTGCGGCACTCGCCGCCGATATCTCGAACGCGCCTTCAGTATCAGGACTAAAACCCACTCCGCAGTTTCGAAAATTCGGAGTAGAGGACGGACTTCCTTCAAGCAAAATATATAAATTAGCGCAAGATACGGACGGATTTCTGTGGTTTGGCACAGCAGACGGATTGGCGCGTTTTGACGGCACCCACTTCCGCGTCTGGCACCACAACGCAAATGACCCCGACAGTTTGGCCGGCGACGACGTTGCGGCGTTGTTTGTGGATGGTGAAAACCGACTTTGGTGCGGCGGAGAAGATGCCGGCTTAAATCTTTTGGATGCCACCCGCGGCAAATTTCAACATTTCCGGCACGATGCCAATGACACGGCCAGCTTAGCGGCCGACAGCGTTTGGGCCATTGCCCAAGATCATGCCGGAGCGCTCTGGATAGGCACTTATGCCGGCGGTCTTGATCGTATGAACGACGATGGCCGTGGATTCACGCATTTTCGCCACAATCCCGATCTACCGAGCAGTATTGGTTCTGACACCATCCTCAATTTGTTATCCACCGCGCAAGGCAGGCTTTGGATTGTGACCGATGCGGGATTGGACGTGCGTGAAAGCGATGGCGGTTTTCAACACGTCAATCTCAGCAACGTAGCGCCGGATGGCCGCAGCATTAGCGTCCATAGTGTGGCCGAAGACGGCGATGGTGGCGTTATCGCTACGACAAATACGGGCCTTCTTCGCATCACTGCCTCGTTGCAGGCGAGCTGGTTTATCCCCGTATCAGCGCTCGCGACCAGTGTGTATGGATTGGCGCAAGATACAGCGGGTGATTTTTGGGCCGCCACGCAACAAGGTCTGGCGCGCCTGCCGCCCAACGGATCTGTGGATGTCTATACGGCCAACCCGACCATTGCCAATAGCTTACCGGGCAATGCTGTGTTTGATGTGCTGCGCGACCACGAAGGTGGCATGTGGTTCGCGCTATTGGACGGTGGTGCCGCGGCGTTAAGCCCGCAATGGCGAAATTTTTCCAGCTTTCGCAACCAACCGGGTAATCAAGAAAGCCTTAGCGCAAATCGCATCGCGGGACTTACCGCCGATGCGACGGGGCATATTTGGGCGGTTAACCCGAGCGGTGGTATCGATCGCCTTAACCCCGCTTCGGGTCATGTCGATCGCTACGCGGAGCATTTAATTGCTCCGGAGAAGCGTTTATGGTCGGTGTTTGCGGACCAGCACAATCGCCTTTGGGTTGGACATCAGCACGGATTGCGCATTTATGATCTGGAAAATTATCATTTTACTAATATTCCACGAATACAGACCTCCAACGATGGCTTACCTGAGGGTTTTATTGACCGGATCGTCGCCGCGCCCGACGGCACGATTTGGGTGAGCGCTCACGGTGGCGGTTTGGCGCGCATCGATGAGCAATCCTTATCCGTGCACCCTTATCTCACCGGCGTCACGACAGGATTGCGCAGCTCGGATATCGAACAACTCGGGTTTGATTCTCAAGGAAGGTTATTGGTTGCGTCGGAATCGGGATTGGATTATTACGACGCGATTAACAACCGCTTCGCTCCACTGGAAGGAATACCGACCGAACGCGTGCACGCGTTTGTGGTCGCGCCAAATGGCAGTTTATGGTTACACCGTTTAGGGGCGCTCGAACACTACGCGCTCGATCAGCAACAGGCTCACTTATTGGAACGCATCGATGCGTCCAACGATTTACCTGCGCTGCGCGCGGCGGGGCTCGCCCTTGATCAACAAGGTGGGTTGTGGGTCTCCAGTTCTCGCGGTTTGTTGCGTATCGATCCCCTCACCCGCACGCTTCGACATTACGACGCGCACGATGGATTAGCCAGCACCGAGCTTGGGGCATTGCTAGCGCTTACCGACGGTCGCATTTTTGCCGCGACCCTGGCGACGGGCGTGTTGGGATTTGATCCTGCCCATCTTTCGGACAACACCGTCGCACCTCCCATAAAAATCACCGATATTGATCTGCACCGCGACGACCAAACGGTAAAACTCAATACAGCGTCGCCGAATTTAGACATCGGTTGGAACGATCGAAACCTACGCATCCAAGCTCAAGCTTTGTCGTACGCCAATAGCAGCGGCAACCATTACCAATTTCAATTGGTGGGTTTCGATTCCGCTTGGGTCGATACCGCCGCCCGCGGCGAGCGCGAATTCAACCAATTACCGCCCGGCCAATACCCATTGCGCATACGTGCCGCTAACGCCAGCGGCGTTTGGAGCGAAATGCACAACACGCTGACGCTAAATGTTGCTCCACCGCCCTGGCGCACAACATGGGCTTATGCCTTCTACGGATTAGCAGTATCAATATTGCTTGCCGTTATTTTTTATATTTATCGGTTACGAACGCAACGCCGTTACGAACTTGCCCTGGCGCATGAGCAGCGCCAATGGGCGGAGCAAGCCAATATTGCAAAGAGCACTTTTTTAACAACGATGAGCCACGAAATTCGCACCCCAATGACCGGCGTGCTTGGTATGGCGGAATTGCTTGCGCGCACCCCGCTGGATGGGCGTCAACAAGGTTACGTGGATGCGATCCGGCAATCGGGCAATGTCATGCTAAAACTGGTGAACGATGCGTTGGACTTGGCGCGCATTGAGGCAAACCTGTTTGAACTGGAGGCAGCGCCGATTGATCTTAACGATCTGCTGCAGGAAACCGCTGCTTTACTCGAACCGCAAGCGCTACGGAAAGGACTAACGTTCAAGATCGAGATTAAACCCAACGCGCCGCGAAGGGTGTTGGGTGATGCTTTGCGTATCCAACAAATTCTATTGAACCTTGGCAACAACGCCATCAAATTTACCGCGGCCGGCACCATTGTTATCGAACTTGACCGCGGTGCGGCGCACAACGTTCAATTCTGCGTGAGCGATAGCGGACCGGGAATCACCGATACGGCACGTGGACGTTTGTTCAGCCGGTTTGTCCAAGCCGATCGCACGGTACTAAAACGGCATGGCGGTAGCGGACTCGGACTTGCAATCTGCCGTGAGCTGGCGGAACGGATGAACGGTTCGATAACGGTCGAAAATTTGCCGGAGCAAGGCAGCGTCTTTCGCATTTCATTGCCATTGGTGGAAATTAGCGAGGAGAAATCCTTACCGCCGTTTCAAAGCCCGGACGCTGGGTTTCCTAACGCGGATGACGCGCACGCGGCCACCTCCGTGGCAGCGAGACCAATCGCCTTGCTCGTCGAGGACGACCCGATTGTCGCGCAGGTGATGATCGGTTTATTGGAGGCACAGGGTTTTCGCGTCCGCCACGCAGCGAATGCCTTAGCCGCGCTTACCGAATTGCAGCCGGGTGACATCCGTTTGGCGTTGTTGGATTTGGATTTACCAGGCATGGACGGCTATACGCTGGCACGGATGCTGCGGAAGAACGAGCAGGCCCAGCAAAGTCCTCGACTTCCGTTAATTGCCATTACAGCTGGCTGCATCGGTGATGAACAAGCCCGTGCCTTGGATGCCGGCATGGATGCGTTCTTGCGCAAACCCGTTACCGGTTCCGATTTATCTGAAACCATACACCAAGTGCTAACTGATGTTCGCGCCGAACTGTAGGGGGGAGTCTTTACAATCCCTGCGTCACAAACGCGCGATCCACACCGCGCAACATCCTTTGCAAGATGGTCTGCACCTGCGGCGACTCAAACGCGGCGGAATGCACTTCGATATCGCGCCGGATAAAGTCGGATATATCCAAATCAAACACATTGTCCCAAACGTTAAATCCATCGGACAAGCCACTACGCCCCAATCGGCGCGTGCCGAAATGTTTTAGCCCAGCCGACATACCCAATACCGCATCCAAACCGGTATAAAGCGCACCGATGCGATAGCACAGATTCGCCATTAGGCAACCGTCGGAATCCTGGGCCTTATTGGTTTGAAAAATGTCGTTGTCGACATCGGCGGCCACCATAATTAACTGATTGATCAGCGCTACCAATTGCGGACTGTTCAAGCGCTTCGCCGCCATCGCCAAGGCTTTCTGCAAAACGAAATTCCCCATGCTGTGGGCAATAATGGAAATTTTCGCGCGGCAAAATTTGCTTGGATCCCCCGTTTCCACTGCGACGCGCTGTTTATCAAGCAAGTAACCGTGCAAATCGACCAACAATTGGCCAAGATCCGGGGCACTGGAACGGGCGTCCTCCCGGTCTGATAAATAGCCAGCGACACTGCCGTTGGAAGGCCATGAGTAAAGAATCAGCTGACCCAGCCCGCCGGCCTCGATGATCCGCTGCTTGATGAGGACGTAGCGATCAACCGTGTCTTCCCAGGCATTGTCGTATCCATGTATATAAAGAGACAGGTGCTGTTGTTGCTCGTTTTGGGCATCCGGTAATATTGGGAAGGTATCCCCGATCCGTTTCAGCTCGGTAATAAACGCCGGACGTGATAACTCGCTCCAGGTATCAAGCCGCTTTAATTGCTCCGCCGTGCAATTGGCCGGCGCGCGGTAAAAACGCAACTTCGCCAGTTTGATATCCAGCCGATTGTCTTCGCGATTGCGGTTGCTGATCATCAAGAACGGTGACATCGCAGCCCTATCCTTAATTTATTATTTGGCGCTCAACTCGTGCACGGCATCAACCAATACCCGCACGTGCTCAGGATCGATATCGGGCGTTATGCCGTGCCCGAGATTGAACACATGCCCGTTACCCGATCCAAAACTTCGCAGTACCTTGCCAACCTCTGCCCGGATAACGTCCGGTTTCGCATACAACACACACGGATCGAGATTGCCTTGCAAGGCCACTCGGTTTCCAACCCGCCGGCGGGCTTGATCAAGGCTAATGGTCCAATCAAGCCCCAATGCGTCACAACCGGTTTCGGCCAACGCTTCCAACTGGCCATTCGATCCTTTGCTAAACAAAATTACCGGTATCTCTCGAGTGGCCGTCTGGTGTTTTAGAGCATCGGTGATTTGCTTTAGGTAGCGCAGAGAAAATTCTTGAAACAGATCGGGTCCCAACAAACCGCCCCATGTATCAAACACCATCAATACTTGCGCGCCGGCTGCCGCTTGAGCCTGCAAATAGCCGATGACCGATTGCGCAACCGTATCAAGCAACCGATGCGCCAAAGCCGGTTCGTTCAACGTCAACGCTTTCATTCGCGCAAAATTGGAGGAGCCTTGGCCTTCAACCATATAGCAGGCCAAAGTCCAAGGGCTTCCGGAAAAACCGATCAACGGCACGCGACCCGCCAACTCGCGCCGAATCAGCCGCACGGCGTCCATAACGTAGCGAAGCTCGGTTTCCGCATCGGGCACAAATAAACGTTCGATATCCGCCGCCGTGCGCAAGGGGCGTTCAAAACGCGGACCTTCGCCTTCGGCAAAATAAAGCCCAAGCCCCATCGCGTTGGGGATGGTCAAAATATCCGAGAACAAAATGGCGGCATCCAGCGGAAACCGCGCCAAAGGCTGCAAAGTAACCTCACAAGCCAGCTCAGGATTGGTACATAAATCCATAAAACTGCCGGCGCGCGCGCGCGTGGCTCGATATTCGGGTAAATAGCGCCCAGCCTGACGCATGATCCATATCGGGGTTTTATCGACCGGTTCACGCTTCAGAGCATTCAGAAAACGCGTGTTTTGCATCAGTGGCGCTGCCTTTACATTCATTATTCGAACCTGCGTTCCGTGCCAACCGTGACCGACCACCCGCTTATCGTCGCTATTGTAGTCCCAGGAGCGGCCTATAAAACAGCGAAGACTCGATCATCCAACAGATCAATGAATTTCCCCTGCGCAAGACGGATTCCACTTTGAACAACGGCGATTCAATCCTCAATCGTAAAATTTTGTGAACCGAATCGTACAGCACAGAACAACCTGTGCCGATTTTCCCAATTGCTCTGCGGCTTACCCTCCTTCACTCGCTAGGTTTTTTTACCTACGCCGAACGCGTTCGATGCCCAAATTAAATCGGCGGCAAACCGCAGAACGTAACATTTGTTAACTTGAGACCAACCGGAGCAGAGGATAGGGTGCACGGTCGTAAAGCGGTCAATTTTTATTTTCACAAATATTTTGAGTGAATCGCCATGAACCTTAATTGTCGTCGTCGAAAATTCGCGCGTATTATGCCTGGCCTGCTATCCCTGTCACTGGCCTTAGGATCGATCCACGCCATTGCCGGCGACGCAAATGCGGCTCCCTATTACCTGCAACCGGAGGTTGAGCTGCTATGGAACCCAGGGTGGATGACGGACCTGAAACCGGTGAACACGTCGACCAACTCCGATGCAACGCCGTTCACGTCACGGATACTGGTCGATGGCGCGTATGAGCTTGATCTCAATCTCGACACAGATCGCTCGACATGGGAATCCCTGTACAAGCAACCCCTAATCGAACTTGGCATTCCGATGAGCGGACGCCGCTACGTTTTTACCTCGATGCAATCCGTACTGGATTATATGACCAGCGCAGACATGCTCGCTGTGCAGACGATGGTTGAAGACGAATACGCCAAACAGAACGGACAATCGAAATCGCAACGCGATGATGTAACCGTAAATGATACTTTGGCCGATGCTGACGATCTCAGCGATCGGGATGGCTTTAGTGAAAATGCATCGCTATTGCGCACCGCAGTGAAGATAGATGCCCGGCCCATAGCGTCATCGCATTCCAGTCCACATACCGCTCAGCCACCAATCAATACAGCAAAATATCGCCGTGCCGCTGGCTGGGAAACCAACGAAAGCGTTTGGGTGGTTGACTACCCTTACGTTCCCGGATGCGGAACCGCATCGATCGTCGGTATCCGTTGTCCTGGTGTCACTTCGCGCGATAGAAACTGGAATTCGCTGACGTATCACCTTGATACCGGCTTCTTCTCAAGCCCGGATTCGGCCGTCGTAACGTCTCATGGCGGCGTTGAAGACCATGTGTATACGCCAACCGCCGATAATACTCGCCTGGAGATCTGGGGCAGTGGGGTGAAAGGAATTGTAATGGGCCGATTCGCGGATATGACGCTGTCCGTAAGCCCAGGGGTTGTCACAATGGGCCGTTCACCCGCCAACTGTCCAGGCCCAATTCCTTGTGTACAGAGCATGGTTGAATACGCCGGCACCACGATTTTGTTTAAATCGCCGCAATTTTGGTCTTTCTGTTCACTATTTCCCAATTGCCGTAACGCATTTCAATTGCCGGACCCAGTTACGGTTGGCCGAACGATGCTGCCGATAGAAGGCTTTCAACTGATTCCAGACGCCACCGCAACCTATTTCTCGTACCCCGTCGCCCACAATGTCGGCGAAGTGCGCGTGACCAGTTACGCCACGCGCACCAGCGATCCCAACCAACAAGACCTGGCTCGCCGTAACGGAGAAGGCTGGGCCGCGTTGATGGAAGCCGCTTCCGGCTGCGACAACACCTTGGCATTGCCGCGCTATACAAATCCGGAGCTATTCCCCGTATCGAACGTTCGTGGTGAAACGGTTGCCATTCAAAACGTGGATCACGGGTATTATTGCCCCGTACCAAGAAAAATGGACCGCCAGCCATTATTAAACATGCGCAACCTGGTAACCGGTCGAATGGAAAGCGTATTCTTCTGGGACCACTTTTGCATCGATGACCAAAATAACGCGCTGTGCTTGAGCACGCACGCCACCCACGCCTGTGACCTTCGGGACCTAAATCCACGCACCCACGACCTCAGCGTGTTGGGACCCGATGCAGTATCCGTATTATCGGGCAATGGATTTTCGCGCTGCATGAACCTGAATACCGGCTACCAATACAACCGCGCGGCGATTCACTGATAATAAGTTTTGTAGGCTGGGCTGATAAGCCCAGCTTATGCCAAGCCAATTCTCTCGTATCGTACGTGCTTACTGATGCTGTAAATTGCTGGGCTTATCAGCTCAGCCCACGCAATACAATATTATTTTTTTTACAAAGATAATAATTACATTTGTAATTAAAACCGCATAATTGCACCATGCCGGCGTATGCGGGCATCCAGCTCTTGCCTCCTTTGAATGATTCGCGACCGTATAGGTAACGCATAATCAATACCTCTGCAGTTTCTTAATCCACCCCCCCCTTGATGGGGGAGTCAGCGCGCTTTAAGCGCGCTGGTGGGGGTGATTGCGATATTACCTGTTGCGGAGCGCATGACCGCTTTGCTCCGAATCCACCCCTCTCAGCCTCTCGCGCATCCTGGGGCTTGCAAGCCGAGATTGCCGGGTGTAACCCGACAACCTCGATGCAGCCGTTCACAAACATGAAGCTCGATTAACGTTTCTAGAATGCAAAACCGAACCAACTCCCCCGAATGGTATGTATCTACTGATGCTGTAAATTGCCGGGCTTATCAGCTCCGCCTTGCACGGTTTCTTAATCCACCCCCAGATTCCCCCAAGGGGATTTCCTTCGGGCATGCGCATTAAGCGCACGGGTGGGGGTGGCTGCGATATCACCCTCTACGGAACGTATGATGGCAACGCTTCGAATCCACTCCCATCCCAGCCTCTCGCGCATCCTGCGCTCGCAAGCCCGGGTTGCACATCCCTTATGCAACCGTTCGCGGGCGCGAGACAATGTCTCGCGAAAGCCTCGCTCACCCCCCATCAAGGGGGAAGGAGCGCGCGAATGTGAGACTCGATTAACGCTTCTAGAATGCGAAACCACTACCAAACCAACTTTCAACCGCGGCTTCCCTGCGCGATCCCCAAACGGTTAGGCCTTCCCACTCGCCGCTTATTTGCCTCAGCGAAAAAGCCCATTGTTAATCGGCATAGTGAGCCCTTTGCGTTTTTTTGCGCCGATGACGACCTCTATTAATTATCTCGCCAGCGACCAAAATCCCGCTACAAACTCGTCCCATAACCCAGCCGCTGCAGACCCTTCCCATAACCCGGCCAACAGACCACCGGCCGCCACTTCCAAAGCCAGCGGAGCCGCAACAACTAAGCTCACCGATATTTCAGGGGGTATGCCGCTTCCTTCCGGATCACCCATATACGGATCGCCCATTCCATAGGCAACTCTCTCCCAATAAGAAGCATCGGCATAGCCTTCACCAGTAACCGGGTTTATACCTTGATCAGAATCGATCGAAACCATCGTACGTTGACGACCACGATCGTTGGAGGGGTCGGGAAACATACTCCTTATTGCACGCATGAGGCGATTACCGCCTCCTTGACTACTACCGCCTCCTTGATCTGACGGTGGTTCATCTTTGCAAGCTTCCTGTTGCCTACGAAATGCTGTATTCAACGCTGCCTCTTGGTCTACTAAACCGGACCAATAACTTGGGGGCACGTTACTCTCGCCGACGCTGGCAGAAAGTCGGTCAAGGCCTGCTCGCATTCTTGCCACTATTCCTTCGAGTTCCGCTGTACGACGCATAGCCTCTGCGCAGGCCACTGGATCCCTCGGCGCCAACCCCAGCGGATCCACCGCATTGACCGTATTGTTGCCAACATAGCCATACAGATTAATCCCCCCCAACTCCCCGATCGGATCCTTCGACAGCCAGCGCCCGAGGGTTGCGTCGTATTGTCTAAATCGC
>CAYXMH010000014.1:0-72592 GCA_964466115.1 uncultured Rhodanobacteraceae bacterium
CCGGGTTGACTACCGTCTGGCCATCGGCGTTATACAGCTCCTTGATGGTGTGGGTCTGCGTGTCTCTCTTTTGAATCAGCTGTCCGTTAAGCCACACATAGCTGTGATCGCTGATCGTGTTGTTCCATCCATCGAGCTCTTCGATCCGGCGGATATTGCCCAGTCCATCGTACGTAAACCGGGTCATCCCGCCTTCCTTGGTATTGGGTTTGCCGTTGTTGTAGCCGTAATGGATCTCCGTTAAGTGCCCTTCGGCGTCTCTGACATAGCTTTGGTTTCGTATTGGATTGACCGTGATGTTCCCCGCCGCATCGTGCGGCACGGCTTGGCGTGCCATTCCAATCTGTTCAATCGTGCTTAGTCTGTTCGACGCGCCGTGCTCGGCGCTCTGTAACACGCTTAAGATCGCGCCGGCCGATCCGTCCAAACCGGGGACGTCTTGGTTGTTCACCTGTTTGCGATTGCCTAAATCGTCGTAGACGTAACCCTCGCTCTTGCGATGCGTCATCCCGCGCCACAGACTCGCTCTGGTGACTTCCCCTTGGTCGTTGTACGCATACTCCCGTGCGCCGTCTTGGATTAAACCTTCCACCCGGTTGATCCGTCCTTGCCGATCGAAGCGGATTCGGGAGCTGATCTGTTCGCCCGCATAGGGCATCTGATAGGTTCGGCGGTTGATTCGGCGATCGTCTGTGCTTTCCGATCGTCCAATCGCCTGAACGATGGGTAAGCTCGGATAGCGGCCCGGTTCCAGGTCATAGCCAATCGAGTTCAACTCCCCAAACTGGGTGAGGTTGTCCATTGCATCGTAGCTCGGGTACGCACTGAACTGCTCCGTCGTGTAGCGATTAATTCTTCCTTGATGACTGTCGTCAAACCCCAACGCCACCCGCGATTGCGCGGTGCTGGATGCATCGTCTGTGACGTTCCAGCCGCTGTTGCGGTTCCTCTCATCAAAGGTAAAGTTCGTGATCGTGCGCGTCGCTCCCGAGGTTCCTCGGGGTAACGGCTCTTCGATCGTCCGCAGTTGATACGGCTGGATCGGGTCGTAGGTGTAGCGCGTGGTGCCCAACGCATCGGTTCGGTCTCTTAACCGCCGATAACCTGGGTCATAGCTCAAACTCAATACCGGTATCGCCGTCTCCGACCCAATCCGTTTGGCCGTCAGTGCATTGGCCAGGTCGTAGCTGAGGTACGTCGTCGTCCCCAACGCATCGGTGGTGGCGTGGATGCGACTGGTGTTGCGTTCGTACGCGATCGATTGGCTGCTGCCGTCCATATCGAAGCGGGTTTTGACGCGTCCCGCAATGTCGTACTCCCAGCCCACGTACCCGTCCCATAATTGGAGTAGTGAGGCGATGCCTCCACTGGCGTCGTACGCTTGGTAGCTTTGCTTCACCAAGCTTCCGTTGTGATCGATCACCTGGGTCAAAGTCACCCGTCCCAAATAATCCACCTGCATCTTCACCCGACTGCCATCGACCGCGTTGGTGATCTCTTTCAGATCCAAACCCTCATAGCGGTAGCGAACCTTCACCTCGCCGTCCACCGATACGGAACTCGGTCGGCCAAACGCATCGCGGTCGCCAAAGCTCCTCGTGCGTCCCGCGCTGCTGCTTTGCAGGAGGTACCCGTGCTGATACTCCGCCGTCGATAACAACCCATCGGCCGACACCTGCGTGATCCGCTCCACCCGGTCGATGCCGCTGCCCATCGTGCTGTACGTGATTCGGCTCTCGCCCAAGGGTTGGGTGATCCGGTTCAACCGATACGGGGCCGTGGCTTCATAGCCATAACTCACCCCATCGATGGCGAGGGTGCCTTCCGCGCGTGTGACTTGGCCTTGGGGGTTGATCTCGTAGTGGCCCAACCGCTCCAATCGGGTGGCGCCTTCTCTACCGTACCCCGGCATCGCACTGCGACTGGCGTCCCAACGCGCCTGATACGTGTCCGTCGCATCGATGCCGTTGGCCGCGTACACCGTCTCCATCGCTCGGCCGAGTGGATCCACGGCGATCAGCGGGTTGCCTTGTTCGTTGTACGTGAGGTAACTGGCCTGTGTCGTGCCGTCGTCCAACACCCGGGCGATCAGCATCGGGCTGCTCAGAGCGGTGGTTTCTCCGGTTAGGCTCGAGTTGCGATACGTATCGGCACTGACCGCTCCCGGATAGGCGTAATAGATGCCTCCCTCTAGGGGTGCTTTCTCCCACGCCAGAATCGGCGATTGCGTCGCCGCTCCCCCTTCCCGCATCGGGTGATCGTGCAAATACTGTCTTATGTGCGCATGGTCTAATGCGGGTACTTGGTTTGGATCACTGGGGTTGGAAAGATCCTCCATCGCCTTCTGCGACCAATGAAAGCTCAACCGGTATTGGTTGCTCGGGTGGGTCAGCAGTCCATTCCAGGCGCTTTCCGGGATATGACTGGGCCGGGTGCCCGGTCCTGAACCGAGCAAGGGGTTCAGTTGCGCTTGTAATACTTGGCCTAAGGTCCCAAACACCGCTTCCCAGCGTTCCACCCCACCGGGGGTGGTCACCAGGTAACCGCGTTCCTTTTGCGTCTCTGCGCCATTTTGTGTGTCGCGCTCGATGCGTTCGTACTTCGTCATGCCATACGGTGTCTCGGTCGCGCTCACCCACAAGCCCTTCTCGCCCAAACCGCCGTTCGCGTCCAAGCAGCCAGCCAGGGTCGCGTTCGCGCGGCGCAGCTCAATGTCCGCGGGGCTGATCGCCACGCTCTCTTCCCCGCACACGTAGTGAATCCGCGATTCCACCCCCAGCACATCGCGGCTGGTGATCAATCGGAATTGTTGGCTGCGATCGCGCAGCGCCGAGCGCAGCGACTCCTCCGGTACCTCGTCGATGCGCACCCCGGTTAAGAGATCCCGGTACTCCAATTGCGCTTGATGGCCGTACGGGTCTTCCACCGCCGTGACCAGGCCCAGTACCGTGGGGTTGACCAGGCGGAGTTGTTGAACCCAATCGGTCAGCTCGCGGCTTTGGTAGCGCGGATCGCTGTCCGGGTAGTACAGGTGCGTCCAGCCCAAGCGCGAGCCCGTTACCGTGCCATCCGCGCTACGCGTGGGTGGGTTGGGCGATTCGATCGTTGCATCGCCGACGTCGGTTAAGCGCAGGATCCCGTTTATACTCTGGTAGCGATACTGCAACACCAAGCCACTGCGATCGACTACCGCCGACAGCCACGCTTCGTAACCGACCACGGTGCTGCCTTGGCGTATCTCGCGGATCGCATCGGCGCGGCCACCGAAGACCTCATAACCGCCATTCGGGCTCACCCGCACAAATCCATGAGAGTCACTGACCAGGCTTTGCACAACATCCGGTACCGCCGTATGCGTGGCGCTGGCCGCAAATGCAGATCGATCTCCGCCAAATCGGATCAGGCCGTTCTTGCTTAAACCTTCCAATGGGTACTCGCAGCGCGCTGGGTCACTGGCCGAACACGCGCTCGCGGAGCGGTACACCTCATACCCGCCGTCGCGGCCGTACACTTGAACGGCACCGTCCGGGTGTGCGGCATCCGGCGGGACCGTGGTCACGTAACTCGATCCGTTAAACCCCCAGCCGCCCAAACTCGTCGCTTGGCGCAACGGCACCGGTTCGGTTGGGTTCAGCGCCAGCGCAAAGGTAAAGTCCGGGCCGTACAAAGGGCTATACCCCAAGGGTTTATCCCACAACCGCAGCTCCCCGCTGTGCTCCACCGCGCCGTACTGCATCGAACCCGACGGACCGCAATAACATCCGCCGCTGGTGCCACCGGACGCGTGATCCACGCCGCCGGCCAGCGCCAGGCTGCTTAAGCCCAAACTCAAACACCACACCAGTGGCCGCAGGCCACGCTTGACCAAGATTCGCCGCTGCATAACGCGCTCTCTCAACAAAACACCCACCCTGGGGCTGTGTTGCTATAAGCGGAAAAAGCCGCGTTGCGGCGACATTTATTGCTGTAAACAAATGTTACGGCCGATGGACCAACTACGATGTATGCACCGACACATTAGACAGCTTCACTGCGTTGACGCCAGCGATGCACTGATTGTGATGTTTCATCTACTCTCGGTTCGTAACCTTCGCATCGATCATCGCACCGCTGCGCACCGGCAATAGCCTGGTTGGGATGAGCTTGCGCCCCCCACTCGTAGCTAATTCCTTGAGGTCAATGCTGCGATAACCGGCGCCACCTGATCCTCTCGCTTCAACGCCACGCCAATCCGACGCAACCTTGCGGCAATCTCTGAGGCTTGTGTACCGCACACGGTTGCGTGACCAACTTTACGGCCAACCCTAGGGGATTTTCCGTAATCGTGCCAATGCGCGCCCGGTTCCATCAATATCGCGCGCGCGTCGGGCAATGCGCCGATCCAGTTCAACATCACGCTGATACCCAATGCATCGGTATTGCCCAGAGGTAGCCCCAACACCGCGCGCAAATGATTTTCGAACTGGCTGCACGACGTTCCTTCAATCGTCCAATGGCCTGAGTTGTGCACGCGCGGGGCAATCTCGTTTCCTAATAAGCGGCCTTGATACAAAAACAGTTCCAGGGCGAACACGCCGACGTAATCCAAGCGCTGCCCAATCGCTTGCGCGTAATTGAATGCCGTATCGTGCAGTCGCTCTGCATTGGGTGCGGGAGCGAGGCTAGCGGACAAAATTCCTTGCGCATGCCAATTTTGCGTTAATGGATAAATACGAAACTCGCCCTCGCGCGAGCGCACCGCGATCACCGAGATTTCACGCTCGAACGGAACCCATGCCTCGAGAATCAAAGGCACTCCGCCTAGATTTTCGAAGGCAGATGCAATATCTTCCACTTTACTCAAACGTTGCTGACCTTTGCCGTCGTAGCCTAAGCGGCGGGTTTTTAGCACGGACGGAAATCCAATTTTGGTGATGGCTTGATGAAGATCCTCTTTGCTGTCGACGGCGGCAAACGCGGGAGTTTCCAACTTTAGGTCTTGAAACAATTGTTTTTCCAGCAACCGATCCTGAGCCACCGCCAACGCGCGCGGGTTCGGAAACACGTTGGTATGCTCGGTCAACCAATGCGCCGTATCCGCAGGGATATTCTCAAAATCAAACGTCGCCACATCGATGCGCTTGGCAAACTCCTCCAGGGCTTTAAAATCGCGGTAATCGGCGCGCAGCAGCGGCGCCACCTGCCCGGCGCACGCATTATCAGCATTATCCACTATGAGAAAACGCTGCCCAAGCGGAGCGCCGGCCAACGCCAACATGCGCGCCAATTGGCCACCCCCAAGAATACCGATCGTGCTCATACTGTCCTTGGGTCCGGCATTGCCAATACCTGCGCGGTTTGCTTGGCCCGATAATCCGCCAGCGCTTGCGCCACCGCCGCGTCATTGAGTGCGAGGATCGCCGCGGCCAGCAGTGCGGCATTCATCGCTCCGGCCTTGCCTATGGCCAGCGTAGCGACCGGGATGCCGGCCGGCATCTGCACAATCGAAAGCAACGAGTCCAAACCATTCAGCGCCTGCGATTGCACCGGCACCCCAAGCACCGGCAATATCGTTTTTGCGGCCAACATGCCCGGTAAATGCGCGGCGCCGCCGGCACCGGCGATGATGACGCGCAACCCCCGCGCCTTGGCTTCATCGGCGTAATGAAACAACAAATCCGGTGTTCGATGAGCGGACACGACACGCACCTCAAACGCTATTCCAAGACGCTCAAGCATCTCGCCGGCGAAACATAGCGTATCCCAATCCGATTGCGATCCCATCACCAAGCCCACGACAGGATCAGGGGTTATGCTGGTTGTTTGCATGCTGATTGCGCCCAAATAATGTAGCTAAATACAAACTCTTGCATGCCTGGTTAGGATGGTCCATCCTTGCATGACACGAGCACACGTTTCTTAAACGACGCTATAGTAATTACTTTGCACGCCCATACCCACCCATGGACTCACGCCTCCTCGATATTCTGTGCTGCCCGGTCTCGAAACTACCGGTGCGGTTGCTCAAAAAACCGGAGCTTGAGGCACTTAATCGGTCGATACAGGCCGGTGGCATTGAAACGGCTGCGGGTCACGCCATCACCAAGCCACTAACGGCAGGCTTGATCCGTACCGATGGCAAGTTGATTTACCCCATCGAGGACGATATTCCGGTCATGTTGGCCGATGAAGCCATTGGCACTGTTCAACTGAACCATTTTCCGCTCTAATCCAGCCATACTAAGCCATTCGTCGCGTAATTAGCGCTTCCATCAATAAAACCCACTAATGTGACGTAATTCACGCTTTCATCCTATTATCGGCATAAGCTTGTACAACAGTTGGCACATTTGGAATGGTTAACCGACGGCACTGACCTTAAGCGTTGAAGACCGCATATGAGCAATCTCAACGACAACAGCAAGGTGATTGATCTGCAGCAGCGCCAAGCCAATCAAGCTGCAGGCACCGATCGGCTTGGAGATTTATTAAAATCGGTGCGCGCCACCGCACTTAAACGCATTAATGGCTTGGTCAGCTCGCTGTTTGAAAATATCGACGACGCTTTGTTCGATCTGGCGGAAAAAGCCGAGAATAACAGTGTCCAAACCCAATATTTCGATGGCATGCGCGAGGTGCGCAAAAAACGCCAATTGGTTGAACGGTTATTCCAAGAGCAGCTCAGCAAAATTTTCAATGATTTTGCCACCGGGAAATTACAGCCGCTGACACCAGACGCCGGCACCCCCTCACAGACCGCGGGGATGGCTTTGCTTGAAGACCATGAGCTGGAAGAATCGCTCGCGGTTGCCAGCATGGTAGCCAAAGCGGAAAACCGCCTTGCGCGCTCTCTTTACGCGGTGAATCAACGTTTATCGATGATTAGCGGCGGCAGTAAGGTTGAAGACGCAAGTAACCCCATTGGTCCGGCGCCGCTTTGCCATGCCTTTCGCCACGCAGTGCATGAGTTTGGCGTGATCGTTCAAGTAAAACTGATTATTTACAAACTGTTCGACCGCTATGTCATGGGAGGATTGGATCCTCTCTACGACGAGGTGAACGCGCAATTGATCCATGCCGGGGTACTGCCACAAATGCGCGCTAGCGCCCCGTCGCCCTCGCGAGCTCCGGCACCGACTGGTGGCGCTTCTGCGTACGCCCCCAACGCGGGTCAACCGCCGTTGTCGAACAACGACGCGCCGATCGGACAATACGCGGGCTACGCGTCCTACGATCCAGCAAGCGCACAATTGCAAAACGAGATTTACCATACGCTACGTGGTCTGCTCGCTACCCGTCGAGCCAGCGCCAACGTCAATGCCAACATCGATCCCTCGGATTATTCCAACAGCGGGGCGATGGTACCCAGTTTCAGTCCTACCGAGCTGTTAAACGCGCTGACGATTTTGCAAGATCAAACCATGATGGCGCAGACGCACGCCAATACCGCCGCAGATGCCGTGCATCAAGTACAACAAATCAAGACCGAGTTGCTCGATCAGGTTTCTAAATTCAGTGGTGAAACAAAAACCCATGTGTCCGGCGCCGACGAAGACACCATCGATCTTGTCGGCATGCTGTTTGAGTTCATTTTGCAGGATCGCAATTTGCCCGCCGAAATGCAGGCCCTGTTAGCGCGCCTGCAAATTCCATTTCTAAAAGTCGCTATTCTCGACAAACATTTGTTTGCACAAAAAGCGCATCCCGCACGGCAGCTGCTCGATTCATTGGCTTTGGCCAGCGTCGGCTGGTCGGAGGAGTCCGATCGCGACCACCGCCTGCGCGACAAAATCAAACAAGTGGTGGAAACGCTGCTAAAAGAATTCGATGACGATCTCGGCGTGTTTGAACGCACTCACAAGGATTTTAACGCGTTTGTCGATGCGCATAAGAAACGCGCCGAACTGGCTGAGCAACGCGCGGCGGAAGCCACCCGTGGACGCGAAAAACTGCACGCCGCTCGCCGCATAGCGGCCCGCGAGATCTTGAAACGCATTGAAGGCCGGCAATTGCCGCAAATCGTACAAAATGTTCTATCTCGGCCATGGGCAAATTATTTGGTACTGACATTGCTACGCCAAGGCGAAGACTCCACCGAATGGAAGTCGGCTTTGCAGTTTGCCGATGAGTTTGTATGGAGCGCCGATACCGAATTATCGGATGAAGACAAAATACGCTTAACCAGCGTTTTGCCATCCTTGGAAAAAAGCTTGCGCCACGGGCTCATTACCGTCGCCTATCACGAAAACGATGTTAAGCAAGTCATGCAAGAGTTGCGTTCTTTCTACCAGCATGTGCTGAAAGGCGATCTCCCAAAACCCGATCCCGCCATAAACAGCGCCGTAGGGTCGGAACCCGATACCAACGTCTATCGAGCTGCGACCAGTCCAGTCGAAGACATGGTCATGGCCCACGAGGAGGAGATCGACACGTTGTCGGATGCGGATTATTCGCCCGACGATGCCTTCCTAAAATTGGCGAAGGAAATGACTGTAGGCACATGGGTAGAATTCACCGACACCAGTGCCGGCAGCAAAGAGCGGGCAAAGCTGTCTTGGATCAGCCCGATCAGCGCAAAATATCTTTTCGTCAACCGCAAAGGACTGAAGGTTTCGGATAAGACGGTATTTGCATTGGCTACGGAATTACGCCAAGGCTCGGCCGTCATCCTCGAAGAAGTACCCCTGTTCGACCGCGCTCTGGATGCAATCGTCGAACGCCTTAAATCCGCACACAGCAGCAATACTACCATCCAGGCTTAACGCCCAATTTTTATTTTCGCGCTGCCGCTTTTCACCAAGCCCGTTCAACCACCGAATCCACGCTTAGCGCCTTTAACTCGTGCGGCATTAATTGCGTGATTCCCACTTCTGGCTTGCCTGTCGTTATAAACTACGCAGGATGAGCGCTGAAACCACTTTAAATTTGCCGCCGACCGAGTATATTCGCCGCGACGTCATGCGCGCATTGGCGGAGGACATCGGCGCGGGCGACGCCACCGCCGATCTCTTGCCGGCACAATCCGTAGCAACCGCGCACGTTATAACGCGCGAAGCGGCGGTAATTGCCGGCAGCGCCTGGTTCGATCTTTGTTTCCGTACACTCGATCCCGACATTCAAATCAAATGGGAGACCCACGACGGGGCTCACGTTGCGCCTGGTCGCCGCTTGTGCACATTAAGCGGAAAGGCCCGCGCGTTGGTTAGTGGCGAGCGTTGCGCTTTGAATTTTCTACAAACCTTGTCTGGCACGGCCACCGCCACCGCCGCATTCGTTCAGGCGGTGCAGGACACCAAGGCGCAAATTTTAGATACGCGGAAAACTTTGCCGGGCTTGCGCTTGGCGCAGAAATACGCCGTGCGCGCCGGCGGCGGCACCAATCATCGCATCGGTTTGTATGATGCGATCTTAATTAAAGAAAACCACATTGCAGCAACCGGTTCAATTGCAGCGGCAGTAAAAGCCGCCCACGACCTTCACCCAACCTTGCTATTGGAAGTAGAGGTGGAATCGCTGGCTGAATTGCGTGAGGCGTTAGCGGCTGGAGTGCAACGCATTTTGTTGGATGAGTTTTCTCTCGAAGATACCCGCACAGCGGTGCAAGAGACCGCTGGACGAGCCGCTTTGGAGGTATCCGGTGGGGTGAGCATGGCGGAACTGCGTGCCATTGCGCAAACCGGAGTGGATTACATATCGATCGGCGCAATCACCAAGCATATCCGGGCTATCGACCTATCCATGCGAATTGAGCACGCAATTTAAGAGCCGCACCCCCGGTCCCATTGATGCCTTATATCTTGCCAAGATAACGCAACCCAACAACCCCAATAACGCCTATGACCACCAAAAACGCAATAATCCACAATAAAAGATGTGATGATTGGGCGTTTGTGGACGCTGCGGCCATTTCGCCACGCGGTTGGGTGGCGTTTTGCGGTTGCCGTTCAGCACCGGGCGCAAGCAATAAAAACCGTACCGTGTCCAAACGCAGCTCATCCCCGGGCTTTAGTACTCCGCTGCCGTGAACGCGCTTATCGTTGATGAAGCTGCCGTTGGCCGAACCCAAATCCTCGACCATCGCGCCTTCAGGCAAAACCTGCAATTTAAGGTGATGCCGTGAAATTTCATCGTTAGGAATGCAAATATCACAATCGGGCTGGCGACCGACGGTCATCGTGCCGATTAACGCAAAATTTTTCCCGAAGGTGGGACCTGAGACCCCGCGCAACATAAATTTCGGCATTGCCATGCGCACTCGGGTGCGGCCGTCGTCCTCGTCAGCGATCTTCTTTTGCGCGGGAGGTTCCTTGGCCGGTACCGAAGTTCGATCCGGTGCAACGACCCGGCATCCAACTTTAGCAAACAGCAATAGGTCACCCGATTTGAATGGCATTGTTTGGGTGATTTGGCGGCCGTTCAAAACGGTAACCGCTTTCGCGTCGATGGCGCGAACCTGAGCCTGTCCATCTTGCAATTGAATCTCACAATGATGCGATGCAATCCCAGGGGCGGCCAACATGACTTGGCAGTCCTCTCCATTACCGACCAAAGTGAGCCCTTCTTTCAATGCAATCGGTTCATGCTCACCATTCGGGAAAATCAACTTCATCGCAACTCCTTAAAATTGCTTAATCGACAGGACAATATTTTAAAACCACTCCCCCGCGGCAACTGCGGGATATTTTATTTATCGAGATCGCGCACGAGCCTAAAACCGAGGCTATTTAACGCCACATCATCGGCAAAAGAATCGCTTACGCTAACCGATTCCTTACCCGCCTGCGACAGCCAGCCACGCCCCTTGACCATAAAATCACGGCAATTGCTCCCCGCTTCAGCCGCCGCCCCATTGCCGCAAGCCCCGACCCATTCGCGTACGTTTCCATCCATATCATAAACACCACCGGCAGTCGTTTCAAAACGCCCAACCGGGGCGGTAGCAGCGTAACCGTCGTCGCAATCACTGCCCGTATGCGAATCGTATTTGCGCTTGAATGCCGCATCGGCGAGATTCGCCGTTTTGCAATCCGCTGGCGCTGACTTGCGCGCCACCTGCTCCCATTCTGCCGGTGCCGGCAACCGATAATGCTTGCCTGTTTCTTTACTTAGCCATTTCGCAAAAATTGCCGCTTCCTGCCAACTGATGCAAACCACGGGGTGATTGTCGGTTTGATCGATATCGGGATTTTCCCAAGTGCGCTTGTGGGATGAGCGGAAAATCGATTCCCGATCCCGACAGCTTGGTTCTTTTCCGGCAAACAGACGACCGCCCTGTGTTTGCCAAAAACGTTTGAACTCCGCTCGGGTAACTTCAAAACGCTGCATCGCCAGCTTACTTCCGGCAAGAATCACCAACTCAGGCCCGAGCGTGCCATCGGCCATTGCGTCGTGGAATACGTAACCTGGTTCGCCGATGTTATCTGCAAGCTTAAGCCCCTCGCGTGCTTGCGCATTTTTTGGATCGACCAACAGCGCTTTTTGATAAGCCGCCTTGGCGCCCGAGCGATTCCAAGCAGCGGTCGCAATTTTCGCCTCGCTAAGAAACGGCAGCGCTTGCTTGGCCCGACGCTCGGCTGTCTCCTTAAGCAACGCTTGGCCTTCCGGCAACGTTTTCGCAATCTCCTCTGTGCGCTCAAGATACTGCGCAAATTGGGTGAGATCACCATTGGTTTTCGCGCGTTCAGCCAACTCGAGATAGCGCTTTGCGATATCCACTACTCCTTGTTTCGCTGCCTTGTTTTTGGGATCGAGCTTCAAAGCCAACGAGAATCGCTCTAGGGCATTGCTGCCGGGTGGTGTGGTTAACCGCTGCGCAATAAGATCGATCCGCCCCAAACGCAACGCTTCAACCAGCGGGTCCACCACGGTCGGCAAATTGGCCAAATCCAGTGTTTCGAGGGATAACGCGTCCGGGTCATTGGCATCGACTGCGTCGGTGATCGATGCGGTGGTTGCTAAAGCATCGTTTGCGGTAGCTGCCGCGGCCGGTATCGATGGCGGATCCTCAACTGCTGTAGGCGCTGCCTCCTGACGTTGGACGGTCGCTACCGGTGGTGGCTCCGACGCAGCTGGCGTCGTTGTACTCACCACGGGAAGGGTTTGCGCGGCTTGGCTGGAATTGTGCTTGCCCAACTGTCGATATAGAGCCTCGCCCACCAAACCCGAACCCAAAAGCAACATCAGCACCGGCAGTGCGCTTACCCAGCGCCGTGCATTTCTTTGTTTATCATTATCGCTGGGATTGGGTTTTGGTGAAGGCTGGGAACGCTTTTCCGCCGCATTGCGATTATCAATGGCGCGGACTGTTCTTACTGCCGCACCGGCATTGGCTTTTTCGGGCGCATCTAAGCCTGCTTGAGTATTGTTTGACGGTGCGCTCGCTGCATCCGCGGCGCCTTCGCGAAATAACGCAGCGTACTGCGGCACCACGGCAGCCAAGCCGTCCAGAAATTCTTCTACATCCAAATATCGATCTTTTGGATCTTTCGCCAACGCCCGATCAATCAGCGGTTGCCAATGCGCGTGTTGTGCAGAAAGCCGCGGGATCGGTTCAAACACATGTGCATAAGCCACCGCAAACCCGTCCGCGCCATCGTAGGGCGGTTTGCCGGTTAGCCCATAATAAGTCAGCACGCCAAGACTGTAGATGTCCGCACGCGCATCAACATCCCCGCCACGAGCTTGTTCCGGGCTCATGTAATGACTGGTGCCGACGGAGAAACCCGCGCTGGTGATATGCGAACCCTGGCTTGCCGCCAAAGCAATACCAAAATCGGTCAGCACCGGATTGGAATTGGCGTCAAACAAAATATTGCCCGGAGCGACATCGCGATGAACAAATCCGCGCTGATGCGCATACCCCAACGCACGCGCCACCCCCGCAACAACCTGGACCAACTCGCGTTCCTCGACGCCACGGTTTACGCGTGAGACAAAATCCCCATTCGGCAGATACTGCATGGAAAAATAGTGCAGCTGGTTAGAAGTGACGCCAACGTCGTAAACCGCGACGATATTGGGGTGTGCCAACGACGCCAAGGTGCGTGCTTCTTGTAAGAAGCGTTTGGAGAAATTGGGATCGGCCGCCAGCACGGACACCATAACCTTGAGAGCGACTTCTCGGTCGAGCGAGGTCTGCACGGCCAAGTAAACACTGGCCATGCCGCCAACACCGATCTCGCGCTTAATGCTGTAGCCAGGAATATCGATCACGGCCGGCTCTGCTCTAAATCCATACCTGACAAGGCTCCAAGCCACATTGTAACGGAATCGAGGCGTCTAAAATCCGTCTATTATGTTCTTGCACGATAATCCTTTAACCTAACTGGAGGAATAGAGTGAGACTGCCTTTGCCTGCCAAATATTACCTCGCAATGCGTCACAAACTCTGGCCGATTGGGCAAGAATTGCTTTAGGCTCGCCAGTCACTTTACCCCCTCTCCATCCTGCAGGAAACGCAATGCCCGAAAACAGCCACCATTTCGATGCAACGCATGAGAATTTCGAATCCGACGTGTTGCGCGCATCCGCACAAACACCAGTGATGGTCGATTTTTGGGCACCCTGGTGCGCCCCCTGTCAAGCGTTAGGTCCAGTGCTGGAAAAAGTCATCGACGGTTATAAAGGCGCCGTTAAATTGGCTAAAGTCGATACTGATAAACAAATGCAGTTGGCAGCCGTCTTTGGCATTAAGAGCCTGCCGACCGTCGTATTGATTAAGAATGGCCAGATCGTGGATGGGTTTATGGGGGCTTTGCCCGAATCGGCAATTCGGGAGTTTCTGTCGCGGCATCTTCCGGCGCTGCCGCCGGAACACGAATCCGCGAGCATTACGACCACCGCGCAATCCCCCGACCAAGCCATCACCGACTTGCGTCCGGCCATTGCGGCAGCACCGGACAAACCCGAGCTTAGTCTTGAACTTGCCAAAATCTTAATGCAGACCGGGGATATCGAGGGAGCGGCGACAGAGCTTGCCGCCCTACCAGCCAACCTCTCCGACGATATTCGAACTAAGCGACTGTGCAGTCGACTTGAGTTCCTACGCGCTTTGGAAGGTGCGGCGGACACCGCCACTTTGTTACGCCGTTTGGCGCAAAATGCGCACGATTTTGAAGCACAGGACTTGCTGGGTGTGCGGCGCGTGCTTGAAGGTGAGCTCAACACCGGACTGGAGGCTTTTTTGCATATCTTGCGCACTCAGCGCAACTGGCGCGATGGCCAAGCAAAACAACGGTTACTGACGGCATTTAACTTCATCGAAGACGACGATTTGGTCAGCCAATATCGGCGCAAGATGGCAGCTGTGCTGTTTTAAGCTATTTCGTAGTTAAAGCGAGGGTATTCTCGAAGATCCTGCTGCATTCATTCATTTAAGGAGGCTGTCCGCAGGTTGCAGAAGGACCGACTAACTTGCCAAACCACCACCACGCGCACGCATTTTCACACCCATCAACATCATGACCACTTCAACCACTTGCCGACAGACATCGGCGGCGGGGAGACTTGCATCAATGGAAAGCGCGCTCGGTGGTGGCTTATCGAAACGCGCCATCACGTTACCGACCACTTCCGGCCCCCGATCACGGGCTAAATGCTGATTGGCTTCAACATCGCGCGCAATGCGTTCGCGCGCCAGATCGGGCGGGACATCTAAATACACCGGAATCGGGGTAAATTGATAACGCCGAATCACACCATCCACACGGATCAGATCACGCCGTCTGGCAAAGGTCATACCGTCAATTACGCTCGATTCGCCTAGGATGCAATTAATTTCCAAAGCCAGCAACAACGCACGAAACGCGGCACGCTTCTCGGCAAAACTGTAGGAGCACTTGGGAAACATCGCGCGACGAATCGCATCGCGGCAGACACGGCGCAACCCCAATTGATCCTCCAAAGCCCGGGCCACAACGGATTTACCCGCGCCCGGCAACCCGATCAACGCAACCACCACTGGTTTAGGCCGGGTTTTTTCGGGGGTGACCACCGCTGGCGCCGCCTCAATCAAGGGCTTATGGGCAACATCGCTGGCATTTGAACTCATTGCTATCTCCGCTTCGTTAGCACTAGCGTGCCACGATCGACAGGCTCTGACCAGATGCGGTTCGTGTCTTAAAAAAAACGCTCGGTTTTACGAAATTCCAACAACTGCGCACTGGACTGGTATCCTGTTTAAGAAAACGATTTGAATAAGTCGCAATTATCGCAAGCTTTCAGAAAGGCTTCGATCGAGATCAAAATTACAAGTGTTTGATCTAAAACGAATAAGTATGGATACGCACTAAAATCGCCAACTCTTATACTACGCTCTAAGAATAGACTAAATCAGAATTTCCTCAAACAAAGATGCCTCGGTTTATTGTAGCCAATGCGCAATTTCTACGTTAAGCGATATTTAATTACAGGCTTATTGACCTTTCTTCCCATATGGCTTACCTGGCTGGTATTCAAGTTTGTTTTTTCATTTTTATCTGAAGTCGGGGCCCCTTGGGTAAGCGCATTAGTTGCCGGCATCAGCGCCGCCTATCCAGCCGCGGATTGGTTTAACCAACGCTGGCTACAATCGATTTTGGCTTTCGTCAGCACTCTGGTTGCACTTTACTTGATGGGATTTGCCGCAAACCGCGTATTGGGCAAGCGCATGCTCAGCGCGTTCGACGCACTGATCTCCCGAATTCCTCTGGTACAAACCATTTACGGTGGCACCAAGAAACTGATGGCGGTGCTCTCAAACAAACCGGTTGGCACCCAGCGCGTGGTGCTGATCGATTTTCCATCGCCCGGTATGAAAGCGATTGGCTTCGTGACACGCGTTTTCATCGACGGCAATGGGCGTGAATTGGCCGCCGTCTACGTACCGACGACGCCGAACCCCACCGGGGGATACCTTGAAATCGTACCGTTGGACAGACTGGTGGCTACCGACTGGAGCGTCGACCAAGCCATGGCGTTCATTCTCTCCGGCGGCGCAGTCGCACCCGATCAATTGCCTTTCGGCGCCACTCCAAAAAACCAAACGGACGCAAGTACCTAATGACCGCCGGTTTCTCAAAAAAAGAAACTTTGTATATTATGCTGGCCGGTTTTTTCATCACCAATACGATCATGGCCGAGTTTATCGGGGTGAAAATTTTCGCCTTGGAGGCAACGCTTGGACTTGCTCCGTTTAATTGGAATCTATTTGGCGAGTCCGGCAGTTTAAGTTTCACGGCGGGCGTTATCTTGTGGCCCATCGTGTTTGTGATGACCGACATCATCAACGAGTATTTCGGCAAGAGCGGTGTGAGAATGCTTTCCTGGCTAGCAGTCGGGCTAATCTGCTACGCGTTTGCTTTTGCCTTCATCGCCATTCAATTAACGCCGGCGCAATGGTGGCTGACGGTGGGCCAACCGTATGGCGTACCGGACATGCAGGCTTCCTTTAGCATGACGTTCGGACAAGGCTTATGGACAATCGCAGGCTCCGTCGTCGCATTCGCTATCGGACAATTGGTCGATATCAATATTTTCCACTATTTCCGAAAACGCACCGGCGATAGATACGTCTGGCTGCGTGCCACGGGCTCGACCGTGGTTTCGCAATTCGTCGATAGTTACGTTGTGCTATACATCGCCTTTGTCATCGGCCAGCAACACTGGCCGATATCGCGTTGGTTGGCGGTGGGTACGGTAAACTACAGCTATAAATTTGTCGCCGCTATCGCCTTCACGCCATTGATTTATCTAGCGCGCCGACTATTGGACCACTATCTCGGCAAAGAATTGTCCGCACAAATGAAACACCGGGCCGCGGAACAATAAACGCCACGTTCCTCCCTACTCACATCGTTTAACCTCGACCATGCCTTTCGTCGCAGCGGGCAGGCACTGCAACATCTGCTTCTTAATATGACTGCCCACATCGGTGCGCGGCTTGCATTCCACTTTAGTGGCATTCACTCCATACCGTTCGAGCGTCTGTTCGGCCGCCGTGTTGGATACGGCGCGATGTTGCGATGGGATAGCCGACTCAACGCCTTCCAACACTTTGACATATTCAGGATATTTGGTTTCCGCTGCGGCTTTAAGCCAAGCGTACGCACGCAGACCATCGGCTTGGGTACCCTGACCTAATAGATACATACTACCCAACGCGAATTGACTACCCTTGTCGCCGCCACAGGCATTGCGCTCGTACAACTCGAATGCGCGCGGGAAATCCTTCTTGTCGTAGGCAAGATGCGCTTGCCGAATCATTTCAATATAACTATCGAGCTTCATCGTCTCGAAGTTGTCATCGGCCTTAGCCGGAACCACGTAAGCCAGGCCCAAGGCTAAGCTAAAAGCGCTTGCAACCAACAGTTCTGCTGTTCTCACTAGAATCTCCAAATGGCGGAAAAGGCGAAAATGGCGTCTTATTGCCCCCGTACAGAAACACGAACCGCAAAAAAGTTCCGCCTCCAGGCATCGGCATCCAATGGTCAGCCGACCCGCAACTAATAACCTAAATCATGTCGCAATGACCTTTGACACTGTAAAATGGCCGGCTGCACGCCTACGCTCCATCCGCTTTTCTTAAGGATTCTCCATGTCGGTTGTTCGTATTCACTTGATTGCCATTGGGCTTGCGCTTGCTGTAACTGGAACACTTGACGCTCATACCAACGAGCGCGGATTGGATGCGCGCAATTTTGATACCAACGCCAACCCCTGCCAGGATTTTTGGCAATACGCGAATGGGGGTTGGTTAAAAGCAAATCCGATTCCGGCGCAATACAGCCAATGGAGCCTGGATGACGAACTGCGCGAACGCAATCTCGCCGTACTGCGTGAAATGCTTGAAACGGCAGCCAACACAGCAAGCCCTAAAGGCAGCAATTTACAGAAAATTGGCGATTTTTATGCCGCGGCGATCGATCAAGCCGCCGCCAATCGTTTGGGGTATGCACCCATCCAAGGGGATCTTGCCAGTATTGCTGCGCTTGGCTCAATGGATGGCGCGGTGGCATTGATTCAAGATTGGCAAACGCGGGGTTTCGACGTGCTATTCCATTTCAGCACAGAAGCTGACCTCAAGAATTCCAATACCGCGATCGCCTATGCCGGCCAAGGGGGCTTGAGTTTACCAGACCGCGACTACTATCTGCGTAACGATGCCGACTCAAAAAAACTGCGTGCAAAATACCTTACCCATGTCGAGCGCCTGTTAACCTTGATCGGCGAAAAAAACGCCCATGAACAGGCACACTGGGTACTGGACTTAGAAACTCGCTTAGCCAAAGCGTCCCTCGATCGCGTCGCGTTGCGCGATCCGGCCAGTTCCTACCATATCTACACAATTGGCGAAGCAGATGCAAAAACTCCGCATTTCTCTTGGAGTGCTTTTTTCCAAAAAATCGGTCGCGCGGATGTGTCCCGTTTCTCACTTTCGCAACCGGACTTCTTCAGCGCAGTGGATCAGGCATTCACCCATGCGCCGTTGGCACATTGGCAAGCGTATCTGCGCTGGAACCTAATCAACTTCGCTGCCCCTTACTTAAGCCAGGTATTTGTCGATGAGGATTTCGCATTCAACGACAAAACATTACGCGGCGACCAGCAACTCAAACCGCTATGGAAGCGCGCCATTGACTCCACCAACGCAGCGCTCGGTGAGGCGGTGGGCGAAATGTACGTGCAACGGCTATTTCCACCCGAAGCCAAAACGCACGCCATGACACTCGTTAACAACCTCAAGGCCGCACTGCGCGCGCGTTTAGAGAAACTCGATTGGATGAGCCAAGAAACCAAAACTGCCGCATTTGCCAAACTCGATACGCTAACAGTAAAAATCGGCTATCCCGACCACTGGCGCGACTATACGAAACTTACCATCAACCGGGAGAGTCATCTCGCCAATATGCGCGCGGCAATGGAATTTGAAGCGCAACGCCAATTTGCAAAGATGGATCATCCGGTTGATAAATCCGAGTGGGATATGACCCCGCAAACGGTCAATGCCTATTACAACCCGATGCAAAACGAGATTGTGTTCCCCGCCGCACAATTAATGCCACCGTATTTCGATGCGAATGCCGATGACGCTGTGAATTACGGCGGGATAGGAACGGTAATCGGGCATGAAATGCTGCATGGCTTTGACGACGAGGGCAGCCAGTTCGACGCTCAAGGCAATTTGCGCGACTGGTGGAGCAAGAGCGACCGCGAACAATTTGAAACGCGCACCACCAAATTGGTACAGCAATTTGATGCCTATGTGCCGATCGGCAAACTGCATATCAATGGCAAGCTGACGTTGGGCGAGAACATCGCCGATTTTGGCGGCCTCTTGGTCGCTTACGATGCCTATAAATTAGCGGTAAAGGAGGCTTCCGAACTTAAAATTGATGCTTTGACCGGCGACCAGCGGTTTTTCTTATCTTATGCCCAAACCTGGCGCACCAGCGAACGCGACGAACGGCTCAAACTGCAGGTTCAATCGAACGAGCATGCGCCAGCAAAGTTTCGCGTAATCGGGCCAATCAGCGATACCCCGGCTTTTGCCGCAGCATTTGGCTGCACACCGGGCAGTGCCATGCTTCGTGATGAATCGAAGCGTGTTTCTATTTGGTGATTGTTTTTAAGTATTTATTTATACATCCAGTAAAAATCCACTCATAAAACCCAACCAGTGAGACTCCACTATGAATACTCGTTTACTCCAACCTCTCCTCGTCTTATCGATAAGCTTCGCACTTTCGGCGGTCGCTTCGGTCGAGAACGTACACAGCGAAATCATCAAAGCGAACCTGGACAGCAAGCTCAACCCTTGCCAGGATTTTGCCGGTTACGTCAATAACATCAGCCAAAAATCGCAGCCGATTCCGGCCGACCGCTCCAGCTGGGGTACGTTCGCCCAACTCGATGAGCGTTCATTAAACACGCAGCACGGCATCCTCGAAGGGCTTGCGAAAAACCATCCTAAGGCGGGCACGACCGAACAAAAAGTCGGCGATTTCTACGCGTCGGGAATGGATGAGGCGAAGATCGAGAAAGACGGCTACAACCCGATCAAGGACGACTTAAAGCGCATTGATAATCTAAAGAACGCAAACGATATCGGTGTGCTGCTGCGCGACTACGAAAACCAAGGCCTCGGCCTGCTGTTTGGATTTCAGAATCAAGCGGATCTTAAAGACTCCACCCATGTCATTGCCTACGCAACTCAGGGCGGCCTTGGCTTACCCGACCGCGATTACTACCTGAAAGACGACGCCGATTCAAAGAAATTGCGCGAAGCGTATGTCGCGCATATCGTGCGTGTGCTGGAGTTAATCGGCACCGCACACGAGGACGCGGTTAAGCAAGCGCAGTTGGTGATGGAATTTGAAACCCGTTTGGCGAATGTTTCTCTCACGCGGTTGGAACTGCGCGATCCAGCAAAATCGTACAACATGGTGAGCTTTGCCGACGCTGATAAAGCAACCCCACACTTTTCTTGGGAGAAGTTCTTTGCTGCCCAGAGCATCGAGGGGGTAAACAACTTCTCGTTGTCCCACCCGAAATTTTTCGCCGAAATGGACAAAATGTTAGCCGAAGTGCCGATCGCACAGTGGCAAGCCTATTTCCGGTTCCAAATCGTTAATGCTGCATCCCCTTCTTTAAGCAAACCGTTTGTTGATGAACAATTTGCGTTTTACGGAAAGACCTTGCGCGGTCAAAAAGAACTAAAGCCGCGCTGGAAGCGGGTGATGGAAACAGTGAACGGCCAAATGGGCATGGCATTAGGCCAGATCTACGTCAATCAAACCTTCCCGCCGGAAGCAAAAGCGCGGGCGCTGGATTTGGTCAATAACTTGCGCGCATCGCTCAAAAATCGTATTGAGCATCTGGATTGGATGAGCGATGAGACTAAGAAATTGGCGCTGGAGAAATGGAACACGTTCATGCCCAAGATTGGTTATCCGGACGAATGGCGCGATTGGTCGGGCCTTAGCATTACGCACGACAATTACGTTGGCAATCTGCGCGCGGCTACAAAATTCACGCACGCTTGGAACATGGCTAAGATCGGTAAACCGGTCGATCGCAAGGAATGGGGCATGACACCGCAAACAGTGAATGCTTACTACAACCCCACCCTCAATGAAATCGTTTTCCCTGCCGCCATTCTGCAACCCCCGTTCTTCGACGCAAAAGCCGATGATGCACTCAATTACGGCGGCATTGGCGCCGTTATCGGCCACGAAATGACCCACGGCTATGATGACGAAGGCAGCCAGTTCGATGCGAAAGGAAATATGCAGAACTGGTGGAGTGAAGCGGACAAGAAAAAATTCGAGGAACGTACCGGCCGCCTGGTGCAGCAATTCGATGACTATGTCGCCATCGATAATTTGCACGTCAATGGCAAACTTACGTTGGGAGAAAACATCGCCGATCTGGGGGGGTTAAATACCGCCTACGACGCGCTGCACACAGCATTGGCGAAAAAACCGCAAGGTCCAATCGATGGCTTAAGCCAAGACCAGCGCTTCTTCATCAATTTTGCGCAAGTTTGGTCGACCCAATTTCGCCCAGAGGAAGCCAAATTGCGCTTGAACACCGACGTCCACGCACCGCCGAAGTTCCGCGCCATCGCGGCGGCCAGCAATATGCCGGCTTTCGCGCAAGCGTTTAGCTGCAAAGCCGGTGACGCAATGGTTCGCGCCGGTGATGCTCAAGTGAAGATCTGGTAACCCCTTACAACTGAAACCACACCTGCGTTATCTTAAGAGGCGTCCTGCGATAAGCACGACGCCTCTTTTTTTTGCATCAAAAGATCTATCGCTTGCATAAAAGTTGACGACGCGGATAATCCGCGCCTCAACCGCATGCCCGTAAACCTATGAGCTTTATCCCCGGACAACGTTGGATCAGCACCGCTGAACCCGAGCTTGGTCTTGGCACTGTTTTGCGTTGCGAAGGCCGCAGCGTGCAGCTTCTGTACGCCACGTCAGGGGTGATTCGGCATTACGCGCAGCAATCGGCACCTTTGCTTCGCGTTGAATTCAAACCCGGCGATCGCATTCAGTGCGGTGGTGGCAGTCTCGTTGTTGAACGCGTGGAAACACACGCTGGGCTAATTCATTATCACGGTGAAGGGAAAATCGTACCGGAGGGTGAGCTCGACGATGCCCAAAATGTCTCGAAAGCCGACGAACGCTTGATTTCGGGTCGCGTTGATCGCGTTGATCAATTCGATTTCAGGATGGAGGCTTTGCAACGCCGCGCTGCGGCACGCCGTGCTTTGACCTATGGCATAGGCTCGAGTCGAGTCGACTTAATCCCACATCAACTGCGCGTGGCAGAAATTGCCTATGCGCGCCGTCCGCTACGCGTGCTACTCGCCGATGAAGTGGGTTTGGGAAAAACCATTGAAGCAGGCCTCATACTTGCGCGATTGCTGGCCAGTGGCCGCGTCAACCGAATCTTAGTGCTGTTGCCAGCAAGTTTGGTGCATCAGTGGTTTGTCGAATTGCTGCGGCGCTTTAATCTATCTTTTTCTATATTCGATGAGGAACGCTGCGAGGCAATCGAGCCACTCGGGTCCAGCGGCAATCCGTTTGACCACGAGCAGCTCGTGATTACCGATCTTGGTTTTGTCATCGGATCTGCGCAACGGTCGCAACAACTGCTCGCGGGCAATTGGGACATGCTGGTGGTGGATGAAGCGCATCATTTGACTTGGACCCCCACCGCAGCCAGCGCCGAATATCAATTGGTCGAGCGCTTGGCCGAAACCACGCGCCATGTCGTTCTGCTAACCGCCACGCCCGAACAGCTCGGTCACAGCGGGCATTTTGCGCGGCTGCGGCTGCTTGACCCCGCGCGTTATCACGATTTGTCGCGCTATCTTCAAGAGGCTGAAGGTTATGTGCGGCTGTCGCAGATTTCGCAAAAATTACAAGATGCAACTGAGTTGACGAAAACGGAACTCGCCGAGATCGCCGCTCGCCTGACCGATGACCCGCAATTGCAAAAGCAACTGACGCAATACAGTGAAGGCAAAAAAGAAGCTGCGGGCGCGCTGCTCGACGCGTTGATTGATCGCCACGGCACCGGACGCGTGATGTTCCGCAACCGCCGCGTCCAAGTCGGTGGTTTCCCCTGCCGAATTGCAGAGCTTAGCGTCTTGGACGCGGCCGATCTCGGAGAGGAGGAACGACAACGCCTTCTGGCGGAGTTTATAAGCGACGTACAGCAACCACCGGCAGCGCTTGAGCTTAACTACAACGACGATCCGCGACTGCCCTGGTTACTCGCCCTGATTGAAAACCTCAGCCCGAAAAAGCTGCTACTGATTTGCCGCAGCCAAGCAAAGGTATTGGCCTTGGAGGAGGTGTTGCGCGTGCGCAGCGGCGTTAAAGTCGCGCGCTTCCACGAGGGAATGACGATCGTACAGCGCGACCGCAATGCCGCGTATTTCGCCGAGCCCGATGGCGCGCGTTTGATGCTGTGCGCCGAGATCGGTTCGGAGGGTCGCAACTTCCAATTTGCCCATCATTTAATTTTGTGGGATTTACCGCTCGATCCCGATCTGCTGGAACAGCGCATTGGCCGTCTCGACCGTATTGGCCAAAAAAACGACATTACCTTACACGCCATGGCGTTTGCCGGAACCGCACAACAGGTGCTGTTGCGCTGGTACGAGCAGGGTTTAGATGCCTTCCGCTTAAGCCCAGCCGATGGCCGTGAGTTGACCAAACGCTACGCGGCACGCCTTATCGAGTTGGCACAACAACATGCACATTGTGCCGAGGAAACCGATGCTGAAATGCAGGCATTGATTACAGAAACTCGCTCTACTCATGAGGAGTTATCCGCCCTAATTCACGCCGGTCGCGATCATTTGCTTGAGATAGCCGCGCAACGCCAAGCACCGGATGGCTTATTGCAAACGGCGTTGGCGCAAGAGGATGCCGATGTCCGCTTTGATGCTTTCGTCCTGCGTTTGTTCGAACAATTTGGCATCGAAAACGACGAGCACGGTCCACGCACGTATCTATTGGACCCCGAATACCTCAGCACCGATGGATTTCCAGGTTTAAAAGATGGCCCGCAAACCATTACGTTCGATCGCGCCACCGCCCTGCGGCGTGAAGACTTCCCTTTGTTGCGCGCCGATCATCCGTTGGTAAGCGGCGCACTCGATCTACTGTTGCTCGGTGAACAAGGCAATTGCGCGTTTCTAGCGGATGACGCTTTGCCCAAAAAAACCGTGCTGCTCGAATGCCTGTTCGTACTGGAATGCGTCAGTGCCCAAAAACTGCACGTGGACCGTTTTCTACCGGCGACTCCGATTCGGGTGGTTATCGACACGCGCTTGCAGCCGCGCGACGAATATCGTCCACACCCAGCCAGTCTTGCGCGGGCCCGTGATCACGAGGTTGAAGCCACGCGGTATCGCAAATACTTGGCAACGCTGGTTCCGCCCATGCTTAAACGCGCCGAGGAGCTCGTCCGTGATCGCGCTATGGCAGAAATCACGAATGCGCTTGCCGCAATGGAAACAAGTCTCGGCAAGGAGCTAGTGCGACTGCGCGCTTTGCAACGCGTTAATTTAAGCATTCGCGATGAAGAAATTCGCGCATTGGATGATGAACTGAACGCCTTGCGCAAGGCACTACCCTTAGCGCACACGAGGCTCGACGCCATTCGTTTTGTTTGCAGTGCGGATTTTCTTTCGCTGCGTTGATACTAGGTGGACCAGGCTTACCTGGTTTGCTTCAAACGATTTATCCCTGTGGGAGTGGCGTCCCGCCACGATAGGCCTTTCCGCAAACTGTAACGCTTATCGCGGCTAGAAGCTGCTCCCACGACGAGAGTTTCCCGGTGGGTTCAGCCCGATGCTACCCACAATTAACAACCCGCCGGAAACCAACCGCACACGGTAGACCAAGGCTCGCCCTACGCAAACGCATCGCGCAAGACGATGTTTTCTTCGCGGTCCGGACCGGTCGATACCATCGCCAGCGGGCAGCCGACCAACTCCTCGAGCGAACGCAAATAAGCGCGCGCGGCAGCGGGTAACTTGGCGAAGTCACGAATGCCGCGCGTCGGTTCCGACCAACCGGGAAAATCCAGATACACGGGTTGGCACTCTTCCCAACCGGCGGCGTCGAGTGGCGAATACTCGGTTTCCTTGCCGCGATAGCGATAGGCAATGCACATTTTGATCGACGGCAGGCCATCCAGTACATCGAGCTTGGTCACGCATAAGCCGGACATGCCGTTGATCTGCACCGCGCGCTTTAAGGCGACTAAATCGATCCAACCACAGCGACGCGGCCGACCGGTGGTTGCGCCGAATTCGTCGCCGCGCTTACGGATGTCGTTGCCGAGATCATCATCAAGCTCGGTCGGGAACGGTCCGCCGCCGACGCGAGTCGCGTAGGCTTTGGTAATGCCAAGCACATAGTCAATGTCACAGGCGCCAACGCCGGTACCAGCACAGGCGCCGCCAACCGTGGTGTTGCTCGATGTCACATAAGGATAGGTGCCGTGGTCGATATCAAGCAATGAACCCTGCGCTCCTTCAAAAAGAATACGCTTGCCCTCGCGACGCAAGGTATTCAGCAGTCCGCTGACATCGGACATCATCGGCTTCACGTAACCGCCGAACTCGAGTGCCTCATCCAGCGTTTTCTGAAAATCGATCGTTTCCGCTTTCAAGTAATGCTCTAAGACAAAATTGTGATAATCCAGAACAATGCGTAATTTTTCTGCCAGCTGATCGGGGTAGTTCAAATCGGCCACGCGCACACCACGCCGCGCGACTTTGTCTTCATACGCCGGACCGATGCCGCGCCCAGTGGTGCCAATCGCTTTATCGCCACTGGCTTTTTCGCGTGCCTGATCCAATGCAATGTGATAAGGCATGATCAAAGGTGTGGCCGGGCTGATCTTCAAGCGCGAGCGCACATCAACACCGCGCGCTTCGAGCTCACCGACTTCTTTCTTCAGCGCCGCGGGCGATAACACCACACCGTTGCCAATCAAGCACAATACGCCTTCGCGCAAGATTCCCGAGGGAATCAAATGCAGCACGGTTTTCTTACCACCGATGACCAACGTATGGCCGGCATTGTGCCCGCCTTGAAAACGCGCCACCGCTGCGACTCGCTCAGTCAGCAGATCGACGATTTTGCCCTTGCCTTCGTCGCCCCACTGGGCTCCGAGAATGACTACTGACTGTCCCATCATAGTTTCCAAAAATTACCGCGGCACAATGCAGCGGGTTAAAATTCGTCTCGTTTAATAAACAACCCCTGTCGCAAGCAGCATGGTATTTGCTGGTAGGCTGGCAGTTTACGAAACCCGTTCATGCTGAGCCTGTCGAAGCACCGAACCTTTTCGTTCACCCTTCGACAGGCTCAGGGCGAACGGAATGCCTGAGTTCCCATCGCAAATTGGAGTAACCGCCGAACGCATTTGTTGGGCTTCACTTCGTTCAGCCCAACCTACCAGAAAACACTTCGCTGCTTTACGATCGATCAATACAGCAATTTCAATAAAATCAAACCCACGGCGATCATCACACCCCCCATTATCCGCAGTGCATGCTCATCCAGCGCCCGCATCTGCTCGGCAAAACGCTTCCACGCGCGCGGGGCCGAGAAAAGGAATAAGCCTTCGATTACCAGCACCAAACACAATGCCGCGACCAGTTCCCTGGACATCAGGGCTCACTCCATAACACTTACTTACTCTCACCAAAATAACGCAGAAATTCGGATTTCGGATCCAGCACTAAAACGCCGTTGCCGGTTTTAAACGTTTCACGATAAGCTTCCAAACTTCGATAAAAAGCATAAAAATCCACATCTTTCCCGTAAGCTGCGGCATAAATCTCCGCCGCGTGCGCATCGCCTTCACCACGGGTGATCTGACCCTCTTTGGTCGCCTCGGCCTTTAATACCAAAGCTTCACGATCGGCATCGGCCTTAATGCGAATGGCGGCCTCCTGGCCGCGGGCACGCAATTCGTTCGCCGCCTTTTGGCGTTCGGCCTGCATGCGCTTGAATACGGAATGGCTGACTTCTGCCGGCAATTCAATGCGTTTTATGCGCACATCAACGACGCGGATACCGAAATGCGATTGAATCGCCTTATTGGTAGCCTGTTCGCGCACCCGATCGGTGATGTCGGTACGGGCGCTTGAGATTAAATCACGCAAGGTATTGGAACGAAATTCGGAGTTGAGCAAATCCTTAACGATCGGCGTTAACCTCTGCTTGGCATTCACTTGCTGGTCATCAACACCGAACGATTGATAATACTCCGCCGCATTATCAATCTTCCATTTTACGTAAAAATCCACGTCGGTACTTTTCTTCTCGGAAGTGAAATAGCGTTCCGGCTGGGTTTCCAAATTGAGAATGCGGTTGTCGAATTTCAATACTTGCTGCATCAAGGGAAACTTGAAATACAACCCCGGCTTGTAACCGGCGCCGCCCTGCTCGTCAACGCCTTCAATGCGTCCAAACTGCAACAACAGCGCCGTCTCACCCTCGCGAACCACAAACACACAGTTTGCGGTGATTAACACCAAAGCAAAAACCACCAATGCGCTAATCAGTTTCATTGTTGGCCTCCACGATTGTTCTTATCGGCGCGATCGTCAACCGGTGACACTTCGGCGGCCGATGCGGCATTGAGGACATCGGCGCCGTATTTGAGCTTGTCTAATGGCACATAGATCAAATTTTTGCCGCTACCTTGATCGATGACCTTCACATTCGCGCCAAGCACCTGTTGCATGGTCTCCAAATAAAGCCGCTTGCGCATCGCTTCAGGAGACGCCTTGTACTGCGATTGCAGCAAAGTGAAACGCTGCGCATCGCCTTCGGCACGCGCCACCCGCTCGGCTTTGTAGCCGGTTGCTTCGGCCTTGATGCGCGAGGCGTCACCGCGCGCCACCGGCACTACGTTGTTGGCGTAGGCTTGCGCTTCGTTTTCAATGCGTTGTTTATCCTCGCGCGCGCTGTTGACGTCATCGAACGCCTCTTTCACTTCCAGCGGCGGCGCTATGCTCTGAAAATTCACCTCGGTAACTTGCAAGCCGGAATGATAATTTTCCAATGTTTCCTGCATGATCTTGCGCGTTTCGATAACAAGCTCGGCGCTCTGGCCGGAAAGAATGGTGTCCATCTCGTTTTTACCGATCACTTGGCGCACCGCACTCTCACCCACCTGCTTCAAGGTTTCTTCAGGATCACGCACGCTGAACTTATAAAGCCGCGCATCGATCACCTGATACTGCACGTTGAAATCAATCTGCACGATGTTCTCGTCTTGCGTCAGCATCCGCACTTGATCGGACACCGAGCGCACTTGGGTGGCCTCGACCTTGATCACCTGCTCGATTGGACCGGGCCATTTCAAATTAAACCCGGCATTCAGCAGGCGCGAGAATTCACCAAAGCGCAGCACCACACCCACTTGGCGGGCGTCGATCACGGTCCAGGAATCCAAGGCAATCCACGCAAACAACACGCCAATCAGCAAGGTCAGCACTCCGCCACCGGAGCCGCCGCTGGCGCCACCGCCTCCAAAAAGCCTCCCCATGCCGTCTTTCAAGCGCCGCAGCATCTCTTCGAGATCCGGCGCTTGTTTGTTGTTATTACCTTTCCAAGGGTTCCCTTTGCCGCCACCCGGTTCGTTCCACGCCATCGTTTACTCCGTTGCGCAGTCGTCACCCGCATACAGGTTGCATGTGGGCTGATAAAAATTCATGTGTTTGATAGCTGGCAGTTTATGAGACGAACGGATTTTCTTCTCTTCATGGATCTGCCAATACGGGATTGTAGGAACCCAGGCTAGGCACGGCAAGCAAATGCTGCTTCAGCCAATCGCCGTCGCCGTGGCTTAAGCCCAATAAGGGCTCCAGCATGCCTCGCGAGGCGTCGATTTCAACGCTCCATCCGTCATCCTCCAGCCGTTCACCGACAACGAGCCCAAGCTCGAATAGGCGCGAGCGCAATCGCCCCGAGGCAGAAGGCACATGCACCCAGCAATGGATGCGTTCGTTGACCAAACGCTCGCCAATCGCGGTTCTGATCAAATCCATGCCTTCACCGGTAACGGCAGACACCCATACCCGTGGCGTGGTACCGGCATCCGCCCAACCTGCACGAGAGGACTGTTCCAGGCGATCCAGCTTATTCATGACTTGTATTTGCGGCACGGCCCCTGCGCCAATGGCTTCCAACACGCCTTGCACATCGGCCATGCGAAGCTCCCAGTCGGGATCGGAGGCATCGATCACATGCAACAACAAATCGGCGTCTCGGGTTTCGGCCAAGGTGGCGCGAAACGCGGCAATCAAATCGTGCGGCAAATCGCGGATAAAACCCACGGTATCGGCCAATACCACCGGGCCGCACGGCAAACCCTCGATGCGCCGCAAGGTCGGATCTAACGTCGCAAATAACTGGTCGGCGGCATACACCTGCGCGCCCGTTATGGTATTGAATAGAGTGGATTTTCCGGCGTTGGTGTAACCGACGATGGCAACCACCGGCATGGCGTTGCGTTGCCGCGCGCGGCGTGCCTGCTGGCGTTGCGTCTCCACTTTCTGCAAACGCCGCGAAAGCTGCTTGACCCGATCGGCCAGCAAGCGGCGATCCATTTCCAACTGAGTTTCACCGGGGCCGCGCAATCCAATGCTGCCGCCACGTTGACGTTCCAAGTGCGTCCACCCGCGCACCAAGCGCGTGGCCATGTGCTTTAACTGCGCGAGCTCCACTTGCAGTTTGCCTTCGTGCGAGCGCGCGCGCTGCGCAAAAATGTCCAAAATGAGGCCGGTTCGATCAACCACTCGGCATTCGGTAAATTTTTCAATATTGCGCTCTTGCACGGGAGACAGCGCTTGGTTAACGAGGATAACATCGGCGTCCAACGCGCGCCGTTGCTGCGCCAGCTCCTCAATCTTGCCGCTGCCAAAAAAATACTTGGGGCTTACGTGTTCGATGCGCGCGGTTAGCGTGCCAACCACGGTCGCTCCGGCGGAACGGGCCAAGTCAGTAAATTCGGCAACCGCAGTATCGTCCGTTTCACCTACCCAACGCGGCTGCAACAGCAGCGCGCGTTCGCCCTTTTTAGATCGCTCAAACAGGGTTATTCGTCCTCATTAGGCGCGTCGTCCGATAAAGCCCCCGGCGTACCGCTCTCGGTTATGCGCACATTGCGGCTGGGCACTACGGTTGAGATCGCGTGCTTGTATACCATTTGGCTCACCGTATTGCGCAGCAGCACGACAAATTGGTCGAACGACTCGACGGTGCCTTGTAATTTGATTCCGTTCACCAAATAAATCGATACCGGTACGCGCTCACGGCGCAACGCATTTAAAAACGGGTCTTGTAAGGATTGACCTTTTGGCATTTTATTATTCTCCTGCGGCAATACGCTTCACAAACCGAAAAAAGTGCGCGCTGTCGCATCTTTGACATGCGGCCTTGCGCGCCCCGGTTCAAGGCAATGAAATTCTAACCTTTTTTAGAGGCTACGGACATCGTTTCGTGCGTAGGGGGATTAAGCCCGACAAATGCAGCCACGATTCGCAGGGTTTTATGGATCGGATCGGCATCGGGCTCCACCACCAACGCATCCAACTCCGACCGCAACCAGGTGATTTGGCGCTTGGCCAGTTGCCGCGTGGCAAATATCGCGGAATCGCGAAATGTCGAAAAATCAATGGTCCCCGCCAAATATTCCAACGCTTGGCGGTATCCCACCGCACGCAATGCTGGCAGCGCCTTATGCAGATTCGGGCGTTGACTAAGCCGCGTCACTTCGGCAACAAACCCCTGTTCCAGCATCGCATCGAAACGCGCCGCGATGCGAGCATGCAAGTTATGCCTTTGCGCCGGCAGTAAGGCCAGCTTTAGCACCCGATAACCAAATCGTTGCATGGGTCGACCTTGCTGCGCCGATAACGGGCGGTTGGTCAAGGCAATCACTTCCAAAGCGCGCTGAATGCGCTGCTGATCGCTTGCCCGGATGCGGTTAGCGGCAACCGGATCAAGCTCGGATAAGCGCCGATGCAGCGCCGGCCAGCCAATGGTTTGTGCCTCGCGCGCCAAATCGGCGCGTACGCCCGCATCGGCTTGCGGTAAATCCGACAATCCATAGCGCAGGGCTCGAAAATACAGGCCCGTACCCCCGACCAACAACGGAATTTGCCCCGCTTGCGTCATTTGCGCCATTTCGCGCAGGGCATCGTCCCGGAATTCCGCTGCTGAATACACCTCATGCGGATTGCGGATATCAATCAAGCGATGCGGAAATCGCGCCAGCGTAGCCGCATCGGGCTTAGCGGTGCCAATATCCAAGCCTCGATATACCAGGGCCGAATCAACGCTAATCAACCCCAGCGCAAACCGCTGCGCCAATTGCAGCGCCAAATCGGTTTTGCCCGATGCGGTCGGGCCCATTAGAAAAATCGCGAGCGGGCGTTGATCGGGGCTTGGCATGGTTGCGATTTTAGAATGTTTACCCCACGGCTTGCGGCGGGATATTGAATTGTACGCACCTTACGGCGATCCGATCATATAATGTGCCGTTTCTTGGCGATCAATCCATCGGCTACCAGCTTCGTACAGAGAATCCCCATGCACTCGACAATGAAAGCCCTAGTCAAACGCGAAGCGGCCAAAGGCATTTGGATGGAACACGTGCCAATCCCAGAGATTGGCCCGAACGAGGTGTTGGTTAAACTCGAAAAAACCGCCATTTGCGGCACCGACTTGCACATTTACAAGTGGGATGAGTGGTCACAACGCGTCATCAAACCTGGCCTGGTCATCGGTCATGAATTCGTTGGCCGCATTGTTGATCTGGGACCCGGTGTGCGTGGTTATACCCTGGGCCAACGCGTATCGGCCGAAGGGCATATTGTTTGTGGCATCTGCCGCAATTGCCGCGCTGGGCGCCCGCATTTGTGTCCACACACCGTTGGCATCGGCGTGAATCGCCATGGCGCTTTCGCCGAGTATATTGCAATGCCGGCGAGCAATTTATGGCCGATCCCGGATCAAATCCCGTCCGAGTTGGCCGCGTTCTTCGATCCTTACGGCAATGCGGCGCACTGCGCATTGGAATTCGATTTGATCGGCGAGGATGTGTTGATTACCGGCGCCGGTCCAATCGGCATTATCGCAGCGGGGATTGCCAAGCATGTCGGCGCACGCAATGTTGTGGTGACCGACGTCAACGATTACCGCCTGAAACTGGCGGCCGATATGGGGGCTACGCGAATCGTCAATGTCACCAAACAATCCTTAAGCGAGGTTATGCGCGATCTCAACATGGAAGGGTTCGATGTCGGCATGGAAATGTCCGGCAATGCGCAAGCGTTCAACGGCATGCTGGATTGCATGTATCACGGAGGAAAAGTCGCGCTGTTGGGCATTTTGCCGAAAGGAACCGGAATTGATTGGGACAAAGTCATCTTTAAAGGTCTGACTTTGCAAGGCATCTACGGGCGGCGCATGTACGAGACTTGGTACAAAATGACACAAATGGTACTAACCGGGTTTCCTCTAAGCAAGGTACTAACCCATCAAATTCCGATCGATGATTTTCAAAAAGGCTTCGATCTGATGGAAGCGGGCAACTGCGGCAAAGTGGTTTGCAGTTGGAATTAAGCGCCCGCACCAACAACTCCCCCTTGATGGAGGAGTCAGCACGGCTAAGCGTGCTAGTGGGGGTGGCTGCGATATCATCTGTCACGGAACTCATGATGGCAACGCTTCGAATCCACCCCCATCCCAACCTTCCCCCTTCAAGGGGGAAGGGGTACGCGCTTATAAAAACCAAGAAAACGTCAGACAAAACCCGCCTTTCGATCCTTAATCCTCTTTGGACTATTGCGCGATGACTCACAACGCTGAAAATCGTTTTGCTCAGGATTTGGATGCCATCCGGCAACAAGGCTTATACAAAACCGAACGAGTCATCACAACACCGCAAGCGGCAATGATCCGCACGCAGGACGGCCGCTGCGTATTGAACTTCTGCGCCAACAATTACCTTGGGCTTGCCAATCACCCCGAGATTATCAAGGCCGCGAAAGACGCTTTGGACAGCCATGGCTTTGGGCTTGCGTCGGTCCGCTTTATCTGCGGCACGCAAGATTTGCACAAACAATTGGAGCAAACCATCTCGGCTTTTTTCGGCACCGAAGACACCATTCTCTATACTTCCTGCTTCGACGCCAACGGGGGGTTATTTGAAACCCTACTCGATGAATCGGATGCCGTGATTTCCGATGCGCTCAATCACGCATCGATCATCGACGGCATTCGTTTGTGTAAGGCTGAGCGCCGCCGATACGCCAACGGTGATATGGCGGAGCTTGAAAAGCACTTGGCTGAAACCCAAAGCAAGCGCACCCGCATGATCGCCACCGATGGCGTGTTCTCAATGGACGGTTACATCGCCAAACTCGATGAAATTGTCCGATTAAAAGAAAAGTACGGCGCGCTATTGATGGTGGATGATTCTCACGCCACCGGTTTTATTGGGTCCACCGGTCGCGGCTCCGCGGAATTACACGGGGTGATGGACAAAGTGGACGTATTTACCTCCACCCTTGGTAAAGCCCTCGGTGGCGGTTCCGGCGGATTCACCACCGGGCGGCGCGATATCATCGATTTGCTGCGCCAACGCTCGCGCCCGTATCTGTTTTCCAACACGCTGCCGCCGCCGTTGGTCGCCGCCAGCATTAAAGTGTTTGAAATGCTCTCCACCAACACGGTTTTACGCGACCGTGTTAATGAGAATGCACGGTACTTCAGGCGCCAAATGAGTGAAGCCGGTTTCGATATCCGCCCAGGCTCCCACCCGATCGTGCCAGTGATGCTCCACGACGCCAAAATCGCACAAGCATTCGCGTCCGAGCTGATGAACGAAGGCATCTATGCCATCGGGTTCTTCTATCCCGTGGTGCCTCAAGGTCAAGCGCGTATCCGCACCCAGGTGAGCGCAGTGCATACGCAAGAGCATCTGGACCAGGCCGTCACGGCATTCGTGAAGGTGGCGCAGAAGCTTAAGATCTGAGCTCCATTCCATTTTAAAACCTTATTATCGTCATTCCCGCGAAAGCGGGAATCCAGCTCTTGACGTCCAGCGGGCTGATGGATTCCCGCTTTCGCGGGAATGACGCAACTTTAAGTGCTGTACAAAACCGAAGAACAACGTGCGCCTTTAAATGAAAACTTTTGTTTCGCACACGAATTGCGTCACACAAATTCACGGTATGGCGCAGATTCAAGACAAGCGACTGCCTATAATTCACATGGAAAGAGACTGTCACAAGGAAAAACTGGGCGCGTGACTTTGACAAGACCAAACACCATCCGTTTACGGTTTGCCACGATGGTTCTTAAGCCTTGCTAGAAAAGCTCGCAATCTGTTTGAAATACATGGTGGGTAGTCTTCCACGCTTTTCGGTCTGGCTTAGGAGTTGGGTAATGAAGTGCAGTAAACCGCTTTATCTGCTGTCGGCATTATTTGGGTTGACGCAATCGGTTGCGTGTCTTGCCGACGCGTGCGATTCCAGTCGGGCAATGCCCAACTATCGCACCATCAACGCCGTTCAAGGCCGCGCGGATCGCAGCTCGCTCGCTGGGGCCACTGTGCGACTGTGTGGTGTTGTCACCGGAGTGACCGGCCAAGGGTTTTTCATTCAATCCATTGGTGTCGATGATGATCGAGACCTAGCCACTTCGGATGGAATGTACATTTACTCGCGCACACCGCCACCCGCCGCCATTCCGGGCAATGTCATGCACGTGGTGGGAACGGTCTCAGAATATGCCGGCCCAACCGATTCCGCCACCCATCTCGTGATCTACTATGGCCCGCCCGAAACCGAAGTAACCACCACCGCAACCCCCTACATGGTTGGAACCGCCCCGGTTGCAGTCGTTCCCTTGGCCACACCGGATCCCGCCGGATCAATCACTCAATTGGAGCGCTACGAAGGCATGCGCGTTTCAATTCCTGAAGTGCGCGTGGTTCAATCCACCAGCGCATCGATCAATCCGCTGACCGGAATGCCAAACAACCTGTCTGGCTCGTTCTATGCCGTTTTTGCCGGTGTTGCCGATCCGCATCGTGAGGCGGGTTTGCTCGCGGGCACTGAAATAGAAGCTACCGTAAGAGCGACGCGACCATCAGTAACCGATCTCCCACGTTACGATGGCAACCCAGAAGCGTTTCGTGTGGTAACCGGTCCTTCCTATGGATTGAGTTCAAGCCCCATGCGTCTGGATTTCCGCGTCGGTCAAACCTTGAGTAATGTCACCGGTATTGTCCATATGGATGCCGGCGAATATTCGCTATTGCTCGACCATGCCGATGTAGGTGCGATGCCGGGTGAAGCTGCGCCAATACGCCTGCCACGAGAAGATAAAAACAGCAAAATCTATTCACGCGAGCTAACCATTGCAACGATGAATCTGGAGAATTTCTCCGATGATGTTGATGATCCAACCGGTGAGGAGATCGTGCGCGGCAGTGCGCTTTATCAAGACCGTCTCGATAAAACCGCCAACACTATTTTAAACGGCTTGCATGGCCCAGACATTATCGTGATGCAGGAAATCGAAAATGCTGCCGTGGCACGAACGATCTCGGATCGGGTATTTATGCTAAGTGGAAAGTCATTGCACTACAGCGTGGTGTTTCGTGGTCATGGTCTGGATTCGAGCGGTGCTCCTATCCTCGATCGCTATCGCCAACATATCGCTATGTTGGTCAAAGATGGCACGGTCCAATTTAATGACGCCACCGATGTCGACCTCATTGGGGCTGACGCTACCTACTCTTTACCCGATGGCACCACGCCGCTGATCTTCGATCGCCCGCCGCTGCGTCTACGCGCAAAACTTCAACCGGGCTATATGGACGGCACTGCAAGCCCGTGGTTCGACCCACTGCCGATTACAGTAGTTGGCGTACATATGAAAGCGTTTATCAATTCCGATCGAAATAACGCTACGGGTGAGGCAGTACGCATCAAACGCAAAGCGGGAGCGGAGTATTTGGCCAAGGCATTGTGGAACGATCATATGATTATCGGTGCGGAACGCTTTTACCGACCGATGGTAGTAGCGGGCGACTTTAATGCACTGGATGTCACCGATGGTCTCTACGACGTAGTTGGCGCGATTCGCCTGCAAGCAGGTCCAAGTTGGCAACCGGTTTCACCGGAAATCTCACCGACTGCTCCACCAGGCAGCCCAGCTGACTCCGGTATGGCCGCTTGGGCGGGATACTTGACCGATATAGCATCAAAAACGAATCAATACAGCTATATTCACGCGGGCAGCCGCCAGTTGCTCGATCATGTGCTGACCGACCACGTATTGAACTATTGCACCGATTTGGACAGCCAGGCCTATCACATTAGCACCACTTATCCAGCTGCCACTCGCGTTTCCGATCACGATCCACTCGTGCTGTACATCAAGCAATTTGAACGCGGGAGAGGTTGCGACTTTCCCTACCTTTTGAGCTTCTAAAAGCGCGTTAGTTGGCATTCGCGTCATCTTTTCCACGAAGATGGCGCGCGATGTCGAGTTAGGATCGGCTTGCCACGTTAAGTGCGTTGATCTCATCTACCTTAAGAAACCGCCATTGCCCTTTCGCCAACTCACCGAGTTGCAGCGGCCCAACCGCAACCCGTATCAAACGCAAAACGGCAATATCAAACGCCGCCAATAAACGGCGGATATGACGATTCTTGCCCTCGTTCAACACGATTTCCAACCAACCGTTTTTTTCACCTTGCCGTAACAGGCGAACGTCCTTGACGCGCAGCATCTCACCCGCATCGTCAACGCCAGTCCGCAAACGATCAAGCAAGACCGTATCAATCAATCCGGTTACTTGCACATGATAGGTTTTATCGATGGCCGTTTTCGGCTCCAACAGCGCGGCGGCCCAAGCGGTGTCGTTGGTAAACAAGAGCAAACCTTCGCTCGCTTTATCCAAACGTCCTACCGGGGCGATCCAGGGTAGCCGTGCTGTTTGCAACAAGCTATATACCGTATCGCGATCACGCTCATCGGCAGCGGTAGTGACCACACCACGCGGTTTGTTCAGCATGAGGTAAATCGGTTTTGCAGCCCCGAGCATTTCGCCATTGAGCTCAATGCGATCGCGCACGCTATCTACGGGGTGCTCCGGATCGCGTATCGTTTTGCCGTTGACGCGAACGTGGCCTGCAACGACAAAATCGGCGGCGCGGGTTCTCGAACAAATCCCTAGTTTCGACAATACGCGTGCAATGCCGTGGCGTGGCGCTTGGCCTTTGTTTGCAGGTGGCAAACGAGCGGGTCGTTTATTCACATCCTATCTTACTATCAATCAAAAAAAGCCCGGCATCAGCCGGGCTTTTTATTCTACTTCAACAAGCGTAACGGTTATTGGTTTTCGACTTGCAATTCCGTACGGCGATTGCGTTGACGGCCTTCTTTCGTATCGTTTGTGTCGATCGGTTTAGACTCGCCAAAACCTTTCGGCCCATCCAAACGGCTGGCCGAAACACCGTGCGAGGTTAGGTAATCGTACACAATTTTGGCGCGGCGTTCGCTGAGCTTTTGGTTGTACGCATCCGTTCCCACCGAGTCGGTATGGCCATCCACCTCGACATGGATATTCGGATAACGCTTTAACGTATCCACAGCTTGGTCAAGAATCGACAACGATTCGGAAGTCGGCTCTTTCAGCGACGGGCCGATGTCTTTCTCGCCCGCTTTCGGACGATCGAATTTGAAGTTCACCCCGCGCAGATCAATGACCACCTTTTGCGGACAGCCGTCCGGCCCTACGATGGTTCCAGCGGAAGTGCCGGGGCATTTGTCGTCGCAATCGTTAACGCCGTCGTGATCGCTGTCTTTGCTATGGCAATCGGACGGGGCTGGGGTTACCGGAGTCGCTGGCTTGCTGTCGGGTTTTCTCGGGGCTGAGCCGGCATCGCCAAGCGCCACGGTCAGTCCAACTCCTAACATCCAGTCACCAAAATGGTCTTCATGAATGAATGGTGAGTAGGTCTTATAGGTATCGCTGTCGAAATCGTAGCGATAGGTGAGCTCGGTACGGAACCGAACATTGTCGGTCAGCGCTTTTTGCAGACCGATGCCAGCTTGGAACATCGCACCCACGTCGGCTTTCCCAGCGGTGGTGTCGTGATAATCCGCACCCACGCCCGCCGTAATATACGGCTGCCAGGAATCGGGCTCCATAAAATACCAGCGCGCACTTAAGCCAAGCACGGTATTGGCAAAATTGCCGGCTCCATGCAGCTCATTAGCAAATTTGCGCGTGGTGCGATCGACAAACACGTCAACGCTGGCGCGCGAGTTGATGTAAGTGCCGATGCCAATCATTCCCAGTACGCCACCGCTGGTGGTTTCACGCCCGTCGTCGTTATGAACGGCGGCAAGACCGGTGGTGAAGTACCAGCGGTTATCAAAGTCTTCTGCGTGCGCCACGGCCATGCTGGCCAGACTTAAAGCGGATAGCGCTAACGATTTCTTAAATTTCATCGGGATCTCCTCAAATTGCTAATTATTAATCGCACCCATCGCACGTACCGAAGCACGCGAACAGACTCTGTTCTAAGCGCTGTTGCGCAGCGCACACGTTAACAAAATGTTAGTGTTTTTGCACGAAACTATAAAATATTTAATAAAATCAATTATTTAATTTAAATTATGGCTTGCGACAACGGCTTTAAAGGACAAACATATCCATCAATTGATGAATTGGCGTGGCTAAAAAGCGTCCCTCATCGCGCGACAATTCCAAGATTTGTTCGGTACGACGACGGGATAAATGTTGGGCCAACGCAGCCTCAAACTTGCTGAGCAAGACCGGTATTCCCTCCGCGCGACGCAAGCGATGGCCAATCGGGAAATCGATGGAAACCTTGTCGGTCTGGCTACCATCGTTAAAGAACACTTGCAACGCGTTGCCGATATAGCGTTTTTGCGGATCAAAATAGTCTTTGGTGAACTGCGGGTTTTCACGGACTTCCATCTTGGCGCGCAGCGCATCCACGCGAGGATCGTGAGCAACCGCATCCTCGTAGTCATCCGCCGTTAGCCGCCCGTGGATCAAGGGGATGGCCACCATATACTGAATGCAATGATCGCGATCGGCCGGGTTCGCCAGCTCGCCGGTTTTATCGATAATGCGCACGCCGGCTTCCTGCGTTTCAATAACGATTTTAGAAATTTGGTCAAGCTTCGCGGATACCTGCGGGTGCAAGCGCATGGCGCATTCAACGGCGGTTTGGGCATGGAATTCGGCTGGGAACGAAATTTTGAATAACACATTCTCCATCACATACGAACCGAACGGGCGTTCAAATTCAAACGCTTTGCCCTTAAACAGCACATCGTAAAAACCCCAGGTTTTGGCGGTTAATGCGGAGGGGTAGCCAATAACGCCTTTAACGGCATTTAATGCGTGGATCACCGCTCGGCGGCAGGCATCACCGGCGGCCCAGCTCTTGCGCGGACCGGCATTCGGTGCATGCCGATAGGTGCGCAATGCGCCGCCATCAATCCATGAATTCGATACGGCATTAACCACATCATCGAACGATCCGCCCAACATGGCGGTGGTCACCGCGGTGGAAGCCAATCGCACCAAAATCACATGGTCAAGCCCGACTCGGTTGAAACTGTTTTTCAAGGCATAGCAGCCTTGAATCTCGTGCGCCTTGATCGCCGCGGTCAATACGTCCTTTACTAAGATCGGCGCTTTGTTTTCCCGAGTATTTTTTCTCGAAAGATAATCGGCCACGGCAAGAATGGCGCCAAGATTGTCGGATGGGTGTCCCCATTCGGCGGCAAGCCAAGTATCGTTGAAATCCAACCAGCGAATCTGTGCACCGATATTGAATGCCGCCTGCACCGGATCGAGCTCAAAACTCGTCCCCGGAACACGCGCGCCACCCGGTAAATTGGCACCGGGAACCAGCGGCCCCAAATGTTTCACGCACTCCGGAAATTTCATCGCCAGCATTGCGCAACCCAATGAATCCATCAACATATACCGCGCCGTTGCATAGGCTTCGGTCGAGTCGATTGAGTATTCGGTAACATAGCGCGCGATATCCACCAAAGCCTGGTCGGGCGCGGGGCGCTTGGCGGAACGGATATCATGGTGGCTCATGGGTTCTCCTGTAGGTGTCTGCTGCAGCATCGCGAAGCTGGGCGCGCATTTTGCCAGAACTCCTGTCCTAAAGGAGCCTGACCTTACAGAAATTCACATCATTACGCCTTACAATCGGCCCTTGTTCTCATGCAGCGCCGTAGCAGCGGCAATGCTCAATCCCAATCCACTGAAGGATTCGCTATGAAATTGTTTTATATGCCTGGCGCTTGTTCACTTGCACCGCACATCGTTCTGGAATGGATCGGTGCACCGTATGAAGCGATCAAGCTTACCCACGAAGACACAAAGAAATCGGAATACCTTAAGTTGACCCCGGCCGGTGCCGTGCCGTTGCTGCAAGAATCCGATGGCTGGGTACTAACGGAAAACCCCGCCATCTTAAGTTTTTTGGCTGAAACCCATCCCAAAGCAAAGCTGGGTCCAGACGATGCGCCGCGAGCGCGCGCCGAATTCAATTATTGGTTGTCGCACTTCGCCAGTGATGTGCACAAAAGCTTTGTTCCGATTTTTGGGCCGCAACGGTTTGGTGTCGCCGAAGATCAATACGACAAATTGCGCCAAGCGGCGGTCGAGAAAGTTCGCGTATTGATGGGGCGGATCGACGCGCGAATGGCCAACAAAGACCATCTGATTGCCAATCGCCGCAGCGTGCTGGACGCTTATCTGTTCGTGTTCTTGCGCTGGGTGGATAAAAAAGCCGGCGGGCTGGATGCGTTCCCCAACCTCAAGCGTTTCGCGCAACGCATGAAAGACGATCCTGCCGTTCAAAACGTGATGCAAGTGGAAGGACTGTCGTAGCAATCGCTGACGGCTGCGAGCGCAATCGTGCTATACCCGCATTTACTCGCTCCTCTCGATCTTGGGTTCGTCACTTTGCCCAATCGAGTGCTGATGGGCTCGATGCACACCGGTTTGGAGGATCGCGCCAAGGATTATGGCAAATTGGCCGCTTATTTTGCCGAGCGTGCACGCGGCGGCGTTGGGTTGATCGTCACTGGCGGCATCGCTCCGAACATCACGGGTTGGCTAACGCCGTTCGCATCGCGCATGAGTTTTCCGTGGCACACGCGTCGGCATCGCTTGGTTACCGAAGCCGTGCACAATGAGGGCGGGCGAATCTGCATGCAGATTTTGCACTCGGGGCGTTATGGTTATCACCCGCTGTCGGTCGCGCCTTCGGCCATAAAATCACCGATTACGCCATTCACTCCACGCGCTTTAAGTGCGCGCGGTGTGGAGCGCCAGATCAAATCGTTTGTTCGCTGCGCACAACTGGCTAAAGACGCGGGCTACGATGGCGTTGAGATCATGGGCTCGGAAGGCTATCTGATCAACCAGTTTTTGGTCACGCGAACCAATCAGCGCAACGATGCCTGGGGCGGCGCTTACGAAAAGCGCATGCGCTTTGCGGTTGAGATCGTGCAACAAACCCGCCAAGCGCTCGGGCACGATTTCATCATTATCTACCGGTTATCGATGCTCGATTTGGTTTCCGATGGATCGAGTTGGGACGAAACTGTGCTGCTGGCGAAAGCGATCGAGCGCGCTGGCGCAACGTTGATTAATACCGGCATCGGCTGGCATGAGGCGCGCATTCCAACCATCGTCACCAGCGTGCCGCGCGGCGCATTTACCTGGGTAACGCGCAAGTTGAAAAGCGAAGTGTCGATTCCGTTGATCACGACCAATCGCATCAATATGCCCGATGTTGCCGAACGAATCCTCAGCGCTGGCGATGCCGATATGGTTTCCATGGCACGACCGTTTCTGGCCGACCCTGAATGGGTGCGCAAGGCGCGCGAACAACGCAGCGATGAGATCAATACCTGCATCGCCTGCAACCAGGCTTGTCTTGATCATGTGTTCGTGCGCAAAAAAGCGTCGTGCTTGGTCAATCCGCGCGCCTGCAGCGAAACCGAACTTAATTACACAAAAACAAAAACCCTCAAGAATATTGCTGTAGTTGGTGCCGGACCCGCGGGCCTTGCCTGCGCCACGGTGTTGGCCGAACGCGGGCATCGCGTCACGCTATTCGAAGCAGCCACCGAAATTGGCGGCCAATTCAACATGGCTAAACGGATACCAGGAAAAGAAGAGTTCCATGAAACCTTGCGTTATTTCCAGCGCAAGATCGAACTTACGAAAGTCGCGTTAAAACTGAACACCTGCGTTACCACCGACGATTTATTGCGCAGCGGATTCGACGACATCGTTCTCGCCACCGGTGTTCGCCCGCGCAACCCAAACATTCCCGGAGAGAATCTGCCCAACACATTGAGCTATCTCGACGTACTGCTGCACGGAAAACCGGTTGGAAAGCGCGTGGCCATCATTGGCGCCGGCGGCATTGGTTTCGATGTCGCGGAATTCTTGGCGCAAACCTCCCCTTCACCAAGCACCGATACCGGGCGCTGGTTGTCGGAATGGGGCATAGACCCCGCCTTGAATGCGCGCGGCGGTGTTGCGGGCATCCAGGCAAAACCGGAACCGGCCTTGCGTGACATCTATTTGTTACAGCGTAAGGCCGAAAATTTGGGTAAGCGCCTGGGCAAAACCAGCGGCTGGGTACATCGCTTAACGCTGAAACATAAACAAGTGCAAATGATCAGCGGCGTAAGCTACGAACGGATCGACGGCACCGGTTTGCACGTCACGATCGACGGCGTAAAAAAAATACTGGCAGTAGACACGATTGTGACCTGTGCCGGCCAAGAATCGCAGCGCACGCTGTACGACGACTTACGCGCAGCGAATCGATCCGCGCATTTGATTGGGGGTGCGGAGCTGGCATTGGAGCTCGATGCAAAACGCGCGATCGATCAAGGATCACGCCTAGCTGCTTCATTGTAGGGTGGGCCTTGGCCCACCGTCTTCGATGCGCTTAAAATCAAACCGATTCGAATTACCCAGCGAGTGCGGTGGCCAAGGCCCACCCGACTCAGCGTTTCTCGATCGCTACATAGGCACGCTCATCGGGACCAATGTAATTGGCGCTCGGACGAATGATTTTCCCGTCCTGGCGCTGCTCGATCACATGCGCGCTCCAACCGCTGGTGCGCGCGATCACGAATAACGGCGTGAACATCGAGGTCGGCACGCCCATCATGTGATAGCTCGAAGCCGAATACCAATCGAGATTCGGGAACATCTTTTTTAAGTCCCACATCACCGTTTCAATGCGTTCCGATACATCGAACAAACGCATATTGCCGCCGTCCTTGCACAGCTTGCGCGATATCTCTTTGATGATTTGATTACGCGGATCGCTGATCGTGTAAACCGGATGTCCGAACCCGATCACGATTTCCTTCGCGGCGACGCGCGCGCGGATATCGGTTTCCGCTTCGTCGGCCGAGCGATAGCGCGAAATAATGTCCATCGCCGCTTCGTTCGCACCGCCGTGTTTAGGTCCGCGCAAAGCGCCGATGGCCCCGGTGATTGCGGAATACATGTCCGAACCGGTGCCTGCAATCACGCGCGCGGTAAACGTGCTGGCATTGAATTCGTGTTCGGCGTACAAGGTTAACGATTGATCCAGCGCATGGCTGTGCAAAGCGCTGGCTTTTCTGCCATGCAGCAAGTGTAAGAAGTGCGCCGCGATGCTCTCGTCATCGGTTTCGCATTCAATGCGCCGGCCGTTGTGCGTCCAATGATACCAATACAAAAGCATCGAACCGAAACTCGCGAGCAAACGATCGGCGATATCGCGCGCGCCGGGAATGTTGTGGTCGTCCTTTTCCGGCACTACCGTGCCCAAGACCGAACACCCCGTGCGCATCACATCCATGGGATGAGTAGACGCCGGCAACAACTCGAGCGCGGCCTTAACGGGACTTGGCAACCCGCGCAAGCGCGCCAGTTTCATGCGATACGATTTAAGCTCAATAACCGTCGGCAACTGCCCATGCACCAGCAAATACGCCACTTCTTCAAACGTGGATTTTGATGCTAAATCAAGAATGTCGTACCCACGATAATGCAAATCGTTGCCGCTGCGGCCAACCGAGCACAGCGCCGTGTTGCCCGCCGCCACACCCGAAAGAGCGACCGATTTTTTTGGTTTTGGCAGATTTTGAGCCACTTCATTCATGATGAAATCCCTTAAAGTGTTCTTTAACTTTTACGTCAACGATCCGTTTTATCCAGCGTAAATAACTCATCGAGCTTACGCTCGTAATCGTAATAACCCAGATGTTGGTAAAGCTCGGTGCGCGTCTGCATCGCGTCCAATACGCTCTTCTGCGTACCTTCGTGGCGAATTGCACTGTACACATTCAAAGCCGCCTTGCTCATCGCGCGGAAAGCCGACAACGGATACAACACCAAAGCAACATCGGCACCCGCAAGTTCTTGCACGGTAAACAAAGGAGTGGAGCCAAACTCGGTGATATTCGCCAATATCGGTACTTTGACCGCCGCGGCAAACTGCTTATACATCGCAAGCTCAGTCATCGCCTCAGGAAAAATCATATCGGCGCCGGCTTCAACGCACAGGCAGGCGCGGTCAATCGCCGCCTGCAGCCCTTCCACAGCAAGCGCATCGGTGCGCGCCATGATGACGAACTGCTCATCGGTTTTCGCATCCACCGCCGCTTTAACACGATCGACCATTTCGCCAGCCGATACAATCGCCTTACCGGGACGGTGTCCGCAGCGTTTCTGCTGCACTTGATCCTCAATATGCACGGCGCCCGCACCGACCTTAATCATCGTTTTTATGGTGCGCGCGATATTGAAAGCGCCGCCCCAACCGGTATCGATATCCACCAGTACGGGAAGCTCGCACACATCGGTAATGCGGCGCACATCGATCGCCACATCTTCCATGCTGGTGATGCCAAGATCGGGAACACCGCAGGAGCTGGCCGCAACCCCACCGCCGGACACGTACAAAGCTTTATATCCCACCGAAGCGGCCAATCGCGCGGCATAAGCGTTTATGGCGCCGATGACCTGCAGCGGTTGCTCGGTTTGCACGGCGGCCCTAAAACGGCTGCCCGCGGAAGTGTTTTGCGTCATGTAGTCTCCGAAAGTGGATCTGGTTTTAATAACTTATCAAACACGATATCGGTGGGTTGGCGCACCCTACCCCTTGATGGGGAGAGGTGGGTTTGCAGCGATGTCTTCACGCTGTATTGGCGTTAAGCTCGTCGCAATCACCCCCACCGGTGCTACGCACCGACTCCCCCATCAAGGGGGAGTAGATAGTTTTCAGCGCTTCGCAAACAAATGCTCGACCGCTGCGCGCTCTTCGCGCAACTCCTTATCCGTTGCACTCATGCGTTCGCGCGAAAAATCGTTAATTGCTAGATTCTGCACAATTTCGTATTTTCCATTCTTGCACGTGACGGGGTAACCGTAGATGACACCCGGGGCAATGCCGTAGCTGCCATCGGAAGGAACCCCCATCGATACCCAATCGCCGCTGGCCGTACCAAGCGCCCAATCGCGCATATGGTCAATCGCGGCGGAAGCGGCGGAAGCGGCACTGGAAGCGCCACGGGCCTTGATAATGGCGGCACCGCGCTGCTGGACCACCGGGATAAACGAATCCTTCAGCCACGCCGCATCAACCAGCGAATTGGCCGCGTGACTCTTCACCGAGGCGTGATGAATATCCGGATATTGCGTGGAGCTGTGATTGCCCCAAATGATCATGCGCTTGATATCGGTGGTGTGGGCGCCGGTTTTCTCCGCCAACTGCGACAGTGCACGGTTGTGGTCCAACCGCACCATCGCGGTAAAGCAACTGGGATCAAGGCTTGGCGCGTTTTGTTGTGCAATCAGCGCATTGGTGTTGGCGGGATTGCCGACGACCAGCACTTTGACATTGCGTTTGGCGTGGTCGCTCAGCGCTTTGCCCTGCGGCGCAAAAATCGCACCGTTGGCTTCGAGCAGATCTTTGCGCTCCATACCCGGCCCGCGCGGGCGCGCACCGACCAGCAACGCATAGTCCACATCTTTGAACGCCACATTTACGTCATCGGTGGCGACAACGCCGGCCAAGGTAGGGAATGCGCAATCGTTCAACTCCATCACAACGCCCGCCAAGGCCGGCAGTGCTGGGGTAATTTCCAATAGATGCAAAATCACGGGTTGATCCTTACCCAGCATATCGCCGGCGGCAATGCGAAACAGCAAGGCATAACCGATTTGACCGGCGGCGCCGGTGACTGCAACGCGAACGGGGGATTTCATGTTTCGACTCCTTAACGCTTTGTAGGGTGGGCCTTGGCCCACCATTGGATTGCGGTGGGCCAAGGCCCACCCTACATTTTTAAGTCAGTTCTGCGAAAAATTCCTGCAGACGACGCAAGCCTTCGGTCAGCTCGGATTGTTTGCAAGTATAGGAAATGCGCACCGCGCGCGATTCACCGAAGGCGCTGCCCGGCACGCAAGCCACACCCTTCGCCTCCAATAATTGATTGCAAAAATCCACATCCGTAGCGATTTTGTTGCCTTTGTAACTTTTGCCGAAGGAACAAGAAATGTCCGGGAACGCGTAAAATGCGCCGGCGGGTTTTGGGCAACGCACGCCGGGAATCGCGGTAAGTGCCGCAATGACTTCATCGCGCCGGGCGCTAAATTCAGCGCATTTTTGGCGCGTGATATCTTGCGGGCCGCTTAATGCCGCCACCGCCGCAGCCGTGACGACTTCCGGCAAATTGGTGATGTGGTTGGAATTTAAGGTGACCTGCGACTGAGCAACCGCTTCCGGCCCCGCAATCAAACCGCAACGCCAACCGGGCATGCCATAGGTTTTGGAAATGGAATCGATCAAGATCACACGATCGCGCAACTCAGGGCGTTCTTTGACCAAATGCGCGTACGGTATCCCATCGAAAATCATGCGGTTGTAAATATCATCCGACAGCACCCACATCGAATGCTTGGCCAATACATCGGCTATAGCCCGCACTTCATCGCGGGTGTACACCATGCCGGTTGGATTGGACGGATTATTGAACAACAGCAGTTTGGTGCTCGGTTTGATCGCGGCTTCTAATTGTGCCGGCGTCAGTTTGTAGTTTTGTTCGGCCGGACAAGGCAGCAACGTGATCTTGGCACCGAGAATTTCGGCGATATCAAGATAGCTGGTCCAATACGGTGTTGGAATCAGTACCTCATCGCCTTCGTTAAGCAGCGCGTACATCAAATTAAACAGGGCGTGCTTAGCGCCAACGGCCGTAGCCAAGTGCTTACGCTCGTAACCCTCAAACCCAGCTTCTTCCAGATGTTTTAAAAACGCATCGAGTAAATCATCACGCCCGCGATTGGAACCGTAGGTACCACTGTCGTGCGCCAACGCGTCGCGTGCGGCCGCATAAACGTGATCCCCCGGTAAAAAATTCGGCACGCCGATCGAAAAACTGATGATATCGCGACCTTCGGCCTTGAGCTTTTTGGCCTTTTCGGCCACGAGCATAATCGCGCTGGGTTTGGCGCGGCTCATGCGCTTGGCTAACTCGAGCATGGGGATGACCTTGAATCGAAAAAAGCGGGAAATATAAGGATAGCATAGACGATTGCGGCATCCCCATTGCCCTCTGATATGACGCGGCCCGTCATCGGGCCCCACATCACCCGCACACTAGCCGGCCGCGTCCAGCATGGCGTTCCAACGCTCCAATCGCGCATGCACTTTCTCAAACAGCGCAGCGTGATCGCCGGTGATCGTGATGGACCCGATCTTCTCGCCAGCGCGCACATGATGGACGATCTCGCGATCCTCGCGCTCCAAACACTCCCCAAACACCGTGTGCTTTCCGTCCAACCACGGCGTTGCAACGTGGGTAATAAAGAATTGGCTGCCGTTGGTGCCGGGCCCTGCATTGGCCATCGACAAAATGCCAGGTTTATCGTGCTTGAGGGTGGGATCAATTTCATCCTCAAAGCGATACCCTGGGCCACCCGTACCGGAGCCGTGCGGACATCCGGCCTGAATCATGAAATCCGGAATAACGCGATGGAAGGTCAAGCCATCGTAAAACTTGCGCTGCGCCAAATTGATGAAATTGGCCACCGTCAACGGCGCCGCGTCGGGGTGCAAACGCAGATTGATCGTACCGCGCGCGGTTGCAATATGCGCTGTGAGCTCGTTTTTTAGGCTCATGCCAGTTCTCCGAGTGTTAGATAGGGGGATTGGAAGGGTTAGCTAGGGATTTAAGGACATCCATCATAGCGGAGCGGGCCACTTCAAGGACACCCGTCGTCACGAATTGACCCGTGTCACCCCCCTGTTTGCTGCAAAGCGGCAAATTGCTGAAAAACCCGCTATAATCAAGCCTTCGCGCCCGCCAATTTGGCGTATTTCCGAATCATTAATTCATTGGCTCCGTTTGGTGGTGCCGTAGGTAACCGTGCATGTCAGCTCTATTGAAACTTCGTAATATCGCCATTGTTGCCCATGTTGATCATGGCAAAACGACCTTGGTTGACCAAATGCTTAAGCAGTCGGGCACTTTGTCCGAGCGTGCCGTGATGCCCGATCGGGTCATGGATTCCAACGATCTGGAAAAAGAGCGCGGTATCACGATTTTATCAAAAAACACCGCCATTCAATGGCACGACTACCGCATCAATATCGTCGATACGCCAGGCCATGCCGACTTTGGTGGCGAGGTCGAGCGCGTGCTGTCGATGGTCGATTCCGTATTGTTATTGGTCGATGCACTCGATGGCCCGATGCCGCAAACCCGCTTTGTCACGCAAAAAGCGTTTCAAATGGGTTTCAAACCGATTGTTGTCGTTAACAAGATTGACCGGCCCGGTGCACGGCCCGACTACGTATTGAATGCAACCTTCGATCTGTTCGACCGTTTAGGCGCAACCGAAGAACAGCTCGACTTCCCAGTGATCTACGCATCCGCGCTGCACGGATATGCGGGCCTAAACCCCGATATTCGCGAAGGCAATATGGATCCGCTGTTCCAAACCATACTCGACCGTGTCTCTCCACCGGCCGTGGATATGGATGGCCCGTTCCAGATGCGCGTGTCGAATCTCGATTACAACAACTACGTCGGCATCATCGGCGTCGGGCGCATCCAACGCGGCACCGCCAAACCAGGCTCGACGGTGGCCGTCATCAACCGCGAAGGCAAAAAACGCAACGGCAAGATTTTGCAGGTGCTCGGGTTTATGGGATTGGAGCGGCGTGAAGTCGACAGCGCGCAAGCCGGCGATATTATTGCGATCTCCGGCATCGAAGGTTTAAGCCTATCCGATACGATCTGCGCGCCCGATACCCCAGAGGCATTGCCAGCACTGACCGTCGACGAACCAACGATTTCGATGACGTTCCAGGTCAACAACTCACCCTTTGCCGGCAAAGATGGAAAGTTTCTTACGTCACGCCAAGTGCGCGACCGCTTACAACGCGAATTGATGCACAACGTTGCCCTGCGCGTAGAAGACACCGCCGATCCGGATAAATTTAAAGTATCCGGCCGCGGCGAATTGCATTTATCCATTTTGATCGAAACAATGCGCCGTGAAGGCTATGAATTGGCGGTATCGCGCCCGGAGGTCATCCTGCGCGAAATCGACGGCCAAATCATGGAGCCGATTGAGCAACTGGTTGTCGATCTGGAAGAGGCCTATCAAGGCGGCGTCATGCAACGCCTGGGCGAGCGCAAAGCGCAGCTTAAAAACATGGAGCCCGATGGCCGCGGCCGCGTGCGTTTGGAATACATGATCCCAGCGCGCGGGTTGATCGGCTTTCAAACCGAATTCCGCACCATTACCGCCGGCACCGGCTTGATGTTTCATGTGTTCGAGCAGTACGGTCCACGCGCAGAAGGCACCATCGCGAAACGCCCAAACGGCGTGATGATCTCCAACGGCACCGGCACTGCACCGCCTTACGCTTTATATGCGCTGCAAGAGCGCGGCCGCCTGCTGATCGCCCCCGGCGATGAAATCTATGAAGGCCAATTGGTCGGCATCCACGCCAAGGACAACGACCTGACCGTTAATGCACTGCGCGCTAAACAGCTAACCAACTTCCGCGCCGCCGGCAAAGACGAAAACGTGCTGCTCACGCCACCGATCAAAATGTCGCTGGAGCAGGCATTGGAGTTTATCGAAGACGATGAGCTGGTCGAAGTTACCCCGCACGCCATTCGTTTGCGCAAGAAACAGTTGACCGAAAACGATCGCAAGAAAGCATCGCGGCAAGCAGCCTAAAGCCTCCGTTACAAACGATGGAGCGGGTCTTTACTCGCTCCATTTTTTTTCCTCTACACACATATCGCTTGCGGGATTTCCAAGCGTTTGTGTGTCGCGTCAAATACCCCCTTGAGAACTGACGACTTTTAATCCGCAGTTGCGCAGCGGACAGGCAGCGCTTGCACGCCTTAAGTCGAATTTTCAGTTGACAATTATTTACATTCGTTTGGCTGAAAATTGCCCACTTTTCTTACATACGCCCTATAGAATCGTCCGACAATAAACCTTAACCGTCTTGAAAGTTGCGTTAATTAATTTATGAAAAAATACACTAAAACACAACATTGGCTGAGCTTGCCCCTTATCTGCGGCGTTGTTTCAGCCTGTTTATTAAGCAATACCATGGCGGGCGATGCAGGCAAGCCCACTGCCCCATTAACGGGCGATGCACAAAAGCCAATCACTGAACAACCCACTGCTTTGGAGGCTGCCTACATCGTCGGCTTAAAGGATTTGCCGTTGGGGCTATATGAGGGCGAGGACGGAAAATTCCCCGCGCCGAAACGTTTGGCCAACGGCAAAATCGACCTTAACTCCAAGGGTGCGCTGTTGTACCTGCAGCACTTAGAGCAACAACAAGATTCGTTTTTAACCCAAGCGCAGGCCATGCTTGGGCGGACTTTGCAATCGCCCTCGTCCCAGTATTTTCGTTTTCAACATGCCTTCAACGGCATGGTGTTGTCCTTAACGAAAGAGGAGGCCGCACTATTGGCCACGTTCGATACGGTAGCGCTGGTTCAAGAAGACCGGCTGCGCACGCTCGACACCGATGTAAGCGCTGAATTTATCGGCGCCAATTGGATCTGGCAGGGCATCGGCTTCCCGCTGGAGTTGGTGGGTCACCAAGGTTACGGTGAAGGCGTTGTGGTAGGGATACTCGATTCCGGCATCAATCCCGCAAGCCCCTCGTTCAGCGCAACGGACGCCCGCGGTTATACCCACCAAAATCCACTGGGTGAAGGAACTTATCTTGGCATATGCGATTCCGGCGCCGCCGGTTACGACCCGAAAACTGACGCCGTATGCAATGCAAAACTGATCGGTGGTTACGACTTTGTCGATGCCGTTAGCGTCGGGGGACGCGGTTACGACGCTCCGGGGATTGAAGACGAGGAACCGCATGGACACGGCACCCATACCGCATCAACAGCCGCGGGAAACTTCAGAAGCGCTAGCATCTATGGTTTAACCGTCAATCTTTCCGGTATCGCTCCGCACGCAAACATCATCGCTTACAACGTTTGCTACACCCCGAACGTGGCGGGCACCGGCGGTTGTTCCGAAGCGGCAGGCATTGCCGCGATCAATCAATCCATACGTGATGGCGTCGTTGATGTCATTAATAACTCCATTTCCGGGAACACGACGCCATGGGTAAATGCGGAATCCTTAGCATTCCTGGCCGCTCAAAACTCCGGGATATTTATTGCGACCACCGCGGGAAACGCAACGACGCTTGATGCGCCAGCACCCGGAAGCACCTCACATACCGAACCTTGGGTGACTACCGTTGGCGCCATTACCCATAACCGTAGAAACATTGCCCCCAATTTCAGCATTACGGGGCCAGACTCCGTTCCGAGCGCATTACGGGGCATTCCTTACGACATTACCGAGTTCGGAACCCCGCTTCCCACGGACATTCCGGGCAGCACGCCGATTATCGTTAGCCCCGGTTACATGACCAACCAATACATCCGTAGTGACGGCTGTCTGGCATTTCCCGCCGATACCTTTAGGCGAGACGGGGTTTCCGCTATTGCAGTGGTACGTAACGGTGGTTGCACATTAAGTTTGAAGGCACGCAATGCAAGAACCGCAGGCGCGAGTGTGGTGGTGATCGCAAATAACGACACGCTACACCCCTACGACACCGGAACGGGTACCACCGAAATGCTTTTTTTCGGTGCACGAATGACCATTCCGATTTTAGCCGTTTGCAACAAGGTAGGGGATGCAATTCGTCAACTCGTTCTGGACAACGCCAGCAATATGGAAACCGCACAGATCGCCTCCCCCGGACTGGTGCAGCGCGAAACCCCTTTCTCAGTGGCAAGCTTCAGCCTTATCGGCCCTGCGTCCATTGACATGGTGAAACCGGATTTGGTGGCACCCGGGGTCAACGTGCTCGCCGCGCAATCGAGGTGGGTAACGGATATGACCGGCGGCCATACAGATTCGTCTCTGGATGGCCGCGTTGGTATGTTATCGGGCACATCGATGGCATCGCCCATCGTTGCCGGAAGTGCCGCGCTGATACACCAAGTCCGCCCAACCTGGACCCCGTCCGAAATCAAAAGCGCGCTGATGTTGAGCGCATGGATATCGAATGCAAAACCCGATGGAGTAACACCAGCCAATATTTTCGAACAAGGCGCTGGAGCGGCGATCCTTGACAATACAACACATCTCGGTTTTGTTTTGCGCGAAAACGGTCAAAATTACATGAGGGCCAATCCCGCTGCGGGAGGTTCGGTTAGTCAGCTGAATATTCCGAGCTATCAAAATTTGGCGTGCGCGGAGACCTGCAGTTTTACCCGGCGTTTAACCAGCGTATCGGCAGAGGATGTTATGTGGGAGGTTTCCATGGAATCAAGAACGATTCCAAGGACCAGCTACACCATTACCCCCAATCGATTCGTATTAGGCCCTAGCAATCCGCAGCAATCGATCACCGTTACCTTCGACACCCGAGCGGAATCTTTTGCAACGAACATCAACTATTTCGGCTACTTATTCTTCACGGTGCCGGCAACCGGCTACCAGGATTTGCGCATGCCGATTGCGATTCGCAAACCGCCACATCCGTAATTGAGGTAACAATGCGCCCCGCAGCAAACCGCGGGGCGCTTATTCGATATCGAACGATTGCAGCTCAACCGGGGTAGGCTGCACGATAATCGTACCGAACATGCCGCTGCCTGCACTGCCGTGCGCTTGGCAGAAATAACCGATAGTGCCGGGACTGTTGAACGTCAACTGAAAACTCCAGAACGATCCGTTTGGTGCGCCGTTACCACCCATGCCATCGCACCCATTGGCGCACCGAAATGAATGGTCGTCCGCAACCACATTGTGGAACCCGCCCACATTCGAAAACAGGACCCTATCACCCACCGTGATATTCAATGTTGCTGGGGAAAACACCAGCATTCCTCCGGCGCCAACAATCACCGTATGATCCGCGCTCCAACCTGAGGTCAAATGCAATATTAGCAAGGCCGCGATGGAGTAAGTGTTTTTTATATCCCGCATTCGGTTCCTATCATTCAAAATGCCAACATCAGTATATATGCCGCTGCACCTATTCTTGGGTAGTCTTCAAAGATCGGTGCCAGAAACTTGTTGCTCTGATATGCTTTTCCGCATTCGCCGGGAGTTCCTATGCCGCACTATAGAGTCCTCATCACCGTAGCCGCTGCTTGCGCTTCGATTCTTTCTGGTTGTGCCACGCTCCCCTCTCATACTTCCACTGAGGAACTTCGCAAGCAAGTGGCCGATACCGAACGCGCCTTCGCCAAAACCATGGCGGATCGCGACTTTACCGCATTTGCATCGTTCATCTCCGAGGAAGCGGTTTTCATTTCCGAACCGACATCCTCCATTGGTAAAAAGCAGGTGATCGAGCGCTGGAAACGGCTTTATGAAAAACCCGAGGCGCCGTTTTCCTGGGAACCTGCGGAGGTACAGGTGTTAAGTTCCGGCAACTTGGCACTAAGCACGGGGCCTGTATACGACCCAAAAGGCAAATTGATCGCCAAATATACATCCATTTGGCGCCGGGATGCCGCCAATACGTGGCATATTATTTTCGACCGAGGCAACGATGTCTGTGATGAGCCCAAGAATTAATTACCGATGCTTGCATTAACTTAAGGTCGTTATGGAACCGCTTTACAAAAATTGCCAGAGTTGTGGAATGCCGCTTAAACGCGATGAAAAGGGCGGTGGCACCAATACCGACGGCTCCAAAAGCACCGTGTATTGCAGTCACTGCTATTTGAGCGGCAAATTTGTACTCCCCGATATAACCGTTGAACAGATGCAACTGCGCGTGCGACAAAAATTGATCGAGTTCGGTATCCCGCGATTCCTGACCGGCTTTTTTACACGCGGCATCCCCAAGCTAAGACGCTGGCATTCGCATACCACTTTGCGCAGCTGAGTTTGGTTGAATGTCATACGAGCTTTTGCGAGAACGAATCAACCAGCTTGCACAGAGCATCCATGCGCCTGCGCAAACGCTACCCAATTTGGGCATATCCAGTGACTTTGGCTACTCCCACATTGAAATTGATCCGCACGGCTTTCATTATATTGCTGTTGAGCGCGGCGAGGAGCTGTCGCATGCGGTGACGGAAGATATCCATGAATTGCTTTACTGGGTTTTTCGCGATGTGACGTTTTCCATGGCTTGCACCTATGAGTCGGCACATCGCAACCCTGCCCAAGATTTCCGTCGAATTTTATTTGCGCACCAGTGCAGTCTCCTCGGATTGCTGGACCCTACGTGGCAAATACGCTGCGCCCAGGAGCAAGAGAAAGTACTGACCAGCCACCCTTACAAAGACTGAAGTCACTACTGAGATTTAGGGCAAATACCATGCATCCTTTTTGTATCGACCCCGCTACTGGAAATCTCGTTTTTCCTTCGCTTAACGCCGTCGTTGAACGCATGAGTCAATGGAAAAAATTACCGGAACCCCTGAAGCCACTGTTAGGAGCAATGCGCGGCATGAGCACCGGCTGGGCCTGGCCGATTTTTTCGGATTTGTGCTTTGAAAACCATCCAATTGGACTATCGCTTGGCTACAACAATCGCCGCTTGGAAATGGTGTCTTTTTCTTTGCTCCGCGAGCCCCTTGAGAACGGAGAAATCAATTGGCCAACTTATGAGGAATCGATGGCGGAGGAAAAAATCCTGCGCGCCGCACTGGAAAAGCAATTGCGCGTGCCATTAAGCGAGGGCGGTGGAGTTCAGTTCAGTTGGGGCAGCGCGTATTGTTTGTACCATCCGAAAGATGCCGCCACCAGCGCGGGGATCAACTACACGTTCTTTCGATAACCCTGCCTAAATTCCACTTCCTCGTTTACGCACGATCAACATTGCAAGCTCCAATGATTGCTCGTAATTCAAGCGCGGATCAACGGCCGACCGGTAGGCACGATCGAGATCCGGCTCGGTAAGGTCGCGCGCACCGCCCAAGCACTCTGTGACATTTTCACCGGTGAGCTCCAAATGCACGCCGCTTAACCGAGTACCGCAATTGGCATGAATGTCGAAAGCGCGATCAAGCTCGTTGCGAATGTTCTCAAAACGGCGTGTTTTAACCCCGTTGCGCAAGGTTTCTGTATTCCCATGCATGGGATCGCAACACCACAATACCTGGCGAGCGTCATTTTGGATCGCCTTAAGCAAAGGGGGTAATTCCTTTTCTATATCGGCAACCCCCATCCGATGGATCAAGGTTAAGCGCCCGGGCTCGTTATCCGGATTCAGCGCATCCGCCAAGTCCAGCAAATGTCGCGGCGTCATAGTGGGACCGACCTTCACCGCAATCGGGTTACGAATGCCGCGAAAATACTCGACATGGGCGCCATCAACCGCCGTCGTGCGCATGCCAATCCAAGGAAAATGCGTCGCCAAGTTAAACCAGCCGTGCTGCCGCGGTACTTGGCGCGTCAGCGCCTGCTCGTAATGCAAGAGCAAGGCTTCGTGTGATGTGTAAAAATCCACTCGACCAAAGTTACCAATCGATGTACCCGCTAAGGTCTCCATAAAACGCACGGAGTTGCCGATCGATTCGACCATGTGGCGGTATTCATCGTGCAACGGAGAGTGCTGAACCCAATCAAGATCCCAATACTCGGGATGGTGCAAATCGGCAAATCCGCCATCGATGAGGGCGCGCACGAAATTCATCGTCATCGCGGAATGCGCATGCCCGGAGATCAATCGTTGTGGATCCGCCCGGCGCGCGTCCATAGTGAATTGGGGGGCGTTGATAAGATCGCCGCGGTAACTCGGCAACGTAAGGTCACCCCGTGTTTCACTGTCGGTGGAGCGCGGTTTTGCATATTGACCTGCAAAACGCCCGACCCGCACGACCGGTAACTTCAACCCATGGATCAAAACCAGGCTCATTTGCAAAAGCACTTTGAGACGATTCGATATCAGGCTCGAATTGCAATCGGAAAAACTTTCCGCACAATCACCGCCCTGGAGCAAAAAGCATTTGCCCTGCGCGGCATCGGCCAAGCGTTGTTTAAGCGCCAACGTTTCCCATGAGGTGACCAGCGGCGGCAGTTCCTGCAACTGCCTCAACACGCGCGCAAGTTCATCCGTATCCGAGTAGGTGGGTTGTTGCACTACGACCCGATTTTGCCAAGTTTGCGGCGTCCAACTATCCGAGCCACAAGCTGCCGTATCGCTTTTCGGTCGTTCCATATGGCTACGTCGGTTCGAAGAGACTAATATTCGCGGGTTTTATCGGCGGCGATAAAACCCGGCCCATAATGCGCCGATGCTTAATAACGCGTAACAGAGCAAAGTCCAGCTGGGCATGGATAATCCAAGAAAGACCCAATTCACCTCTGCACACTCTCCCGAGCCGGTAAATACCATTTTCAATATTTTTCCAATGGGAAAATTATCGACCATGTAACTCAACCCCGGTCCGCAATCGGGGATTTGATCTTTGGGTAGATGCTGTATCCAGACATGGCGTGTGGCAATTGCACTGCCAATGAGACCGGCCAGTAGTACGAACAGCGAGTAGACTCGCCTTCCCATGCCATCTGGATTGTGCAGCGCGCCTATAAGAAAGATAACGCCCATCGCAATGAATGCAACGCGCTGGAAAATGCACAAGGGACAAGGGTCCACTTGAAGCTGATACTGCGCAAATAACGCATACCCCAATAACGAAGCGCAAACCGCGGCGCCACAAAAAAACTGCATGCGAAACGACCAATAGAGAGGATTCATCTGATCTTATTCCGGGAGCAAATTTTGGGTTTCAGCCATTATGGCCAGTTTAAAACAATACGGCCCCGGTTGGATGCCCAACCGAGGCCGCAAGTAATAACATAGGAATTGGTGCGAACGAAAACTTAGTCTGCGGCCGCTTCAACGGTTGTTGCTGGGCGGTCAACCAGCTCTACATACGCCATAGGCGCGCAATCCCCTGGGCGAACACCGCATTTGAGAATGCGCAGGTAACCACCTTTGCGCTCACGGTAACGGGGACCAATTTCCACGAACAGTTTGCCCACTGCGACTTTATCGCGCAGCCGCGAGAACGCCAACCGACGATTGGCAACTCCGTCGGCCTTGGCCAAGGTGATTAGCGGTTCGGCCACGCGCCGCAGTTCCTTTGCCTTTGGAACCGTTGTCCGAATCAGCTCGTGCTTAATCAACGAGGCCGCCATATTACGGAACATCGCAGTGCGGTGACTGCTGGTGCGATTCAGTTTACGGCCCGATTTCATGTGACGCATGATCGTATTCCTTCTTTCTTCTTAGGCTTTAGCCCAACTGCATGCCTTGCTGCAAACCGGCCGGCGGCCAATTTTCCAACTTCATTCCCAGCGACAAACCACGGGCACCGAGCACATCTTTGATTTCGGTGAGCGATTTCTTGCCAAGGTTAGGCGTTTTTAATAATTCCACTTCGGTACGCTGTACCAAATCACCAATGTAATAAATGCTCTCGGCTTTAAGGCAATTGGCGGAACGCACCGTCAGCTCCAAATCATCGATGGGGCGCATTAAGATTGGATCAACGCCACCCTTATCGGCAACCGCACCCTCGGCTTCGCGGCGGGTGAAATCACCGAATATCGACAACTGGTCAGCGAGGATGTCGGCGGCTTTGCGCACAGCTTCTTCCGCATCCATCGTGCCGTTGGTTTCCACATCCAAAATCAGCTTATCAAGGTCGGTGCGTTGCTCAACGCGCGCGCTGTCCACTTCGTAGGCAACACGACGCACTGGGCAGAACGAGGCATCCAGTTGCAAACGGCCGATCGGACGAGTCTCTTCATCCGGACGCCGGCGGCTGCTTGCCGGTTGGTAGCCCACGCCCCGCAAAATACGCAGGCGCATGTTTAGCGAAATGTCTTTGGTTAAATGGCAAATCACATGCTCGGGATTCAATATCTCGACATTGTGATCGACCTTAATATCCCCGGCGGTAACCATGCCCTTGCCTTTACGGCTCAAGGTGAGGTTCGCCTCGTCCTGGCCGTGCATGCGAATCGCAACGTCCTTAAGATTGAGCAGGACCTCGATAACATCCTCCTGCAATCCCTCTAACGTTGTGTATTCGTGCAATACACCGTCAATTTCCACCTCGACAATGGCGGCCCCTGGAATCGACGATAGCAACACTCGACGCAGGGCATTGCCAAGAGTATGACCAAAACCGCGCTCTAGCGGCTCCACCACAACACTGGCGCGACTCAGGCCGATACGCTCGACATGAATGCCACGCGGACGCAATACGCTTGTTGGCGACACTGCCATGAACCACCCTCTTAAAGATTACTTCGAATAAAGCTCGACAATCAGATTTTCATTGATGTCGGTCGGTAGGTCGGAACGCTCAGGCACCGCCTTGAAAGTACCGCTGAATTTCTTTGGATCCACTTCAATCCAACCCGGAGCAAGATCCATTTCCTGCGATAAATTCAAAGCCTCTTGAATACGCAATTGTGCGCGGGAGCGCTCGGAAACGGTGATTTGGTCACCGGGTTTTACTTGAAACGACGCCAAATTCACTTTCTTGCCATTAACCTCAATCGACTTATGCGATACCAACTGGCGCGCTTGCGCCCGTGTTACCGCAAATCCCATGCGATAAACCACGTTGTCAAGCCGCGATTCGAGCAAGCGCAATAAGTTCTCACCCGTTGCACCCTTCAAGGTGGACGCTTTTGCGTAATAATTGCGGAATTGTCTTTCGAGCAATCCGTAAATACGTTTCACTTTTTGCTTCTCGCGCAGCTGCACCGCGTAATCCGACAAACGCGCGCGCTTACTAGCGCCGTGCTGGCCGGGCTTTTGATCCAATTTGCACTTCGAATCGGCCGCGCGAGCGGGACTCTTAAGGCTAAGGTCCGTACCCTCGCGCCGTGCTAACTTACAAGTAGGTCCGATATAACGTGCCATGCAACTCTCCTTAAACGCGACGACGCTTAGGTGGACGGCAACCGTTATGCGGAATCGGTGTCACGTCGAGGATATTAGTAACTTTGTAGCCAAGTGCATTCAGCGAACGCACCGCGGACTCACGACCAGGGCCTGGGCCTTTGATACGCACTTCCACAGTTTTTACGCCGTATTCCAAAGCAACCCGGCCGGCCTTTTCCGCCGCTACCTGAGCGGCAAACGGTGTCGATTTGCGTGAGCCGCGAAAGCCGGCTCCGCCAGAAGTTGCCCAGCTCAGCGCATTGCCTTGACGATCGGTGATCGTCACGACCGTGTTATTGAACGACGCCTGCACGTGGGCCACGGCATCGATCACGACACGTTTTACCTTTTTCTTGGTTTTTACAACCGGTTTGTTCATAGTTTGATCCGGGGCAATATTTTATTTTTTGATGGCGCGACGTGGACCCTTACGAGTCCGCGCATTGGTGCGAGTACGCTGACCACGCACGGGTAACCCGCGCCGATGCCGCATACCGCGATAACAACCAAGATCAATCAAGCGTTTGATGCTCATACCCACTTCACGGCGCAAATCGCCTTCGACCGTAAACTTCGCCACTTCTTGGCGTAGTTTCTCAACTTCAGACTCGGTCAAAGACTTGATCTTGGTCGCGGGGTTCACCCCAGCCAACACACAGACCTTTTTCGATCGCGTGCGACCGATGCCGTAAATGCTTTGCAGACCAATACAGATGTGTTTCTGAACTGGTAAGTTAACCCCTGCAATGCGCGCCATGTTTCATTTTCTCCTAAAAACTTTAACGCCAGTGAACTGCGAATTATACCCTGGATCAACGACAACAAAAAGCCCGAACACAAGAAAATTTTCGGGTTTCTGCCGCCACTTACTGCTTATTTATGCCAATACAGGCTTTAGCGGCCGAAACCGGCGCGGCCCTGCCCTTTCAGGTTGGCTTTCTTTAACAAACCTTCGTATTGATGCGACACCAAATGCGCTTGCACTTGGGCGGTAAAATCCATCACCACCACGACGACGATCAATAAGGACGTGCCGCCAAAATAAAACGGGACGTTCCAAGTATTGCGCATCACCTCGGGCACCAAACACACCAGCACCAAGTAAAGAGCACCCGCACCGGTCAATCGGGTTAACACGCCATCGATGTATTCGGCGGTGGTTTTACCTGGACGAATACCGGGAATCAATGCGCCCGACTTTTTTAAATTCTCAGCGGTTTCGTTTGAATTGAATACCAACGCGGTGTAGAAAAAAGCAAACACGATAATCAAGGCGCCGTACAACAACATATGCAACGGCTCACCCGGGCTCAGCGCCGACGTGATATTGCGCAACCAACCAATATCGCTGTTGCTGCTGGAAAACCAGGAAGCCGCGGTTGCCGGAAACATAATTAATGAAGAGGCAAAAATCGCCGGGATTACGCCCGACATATTGAGTTTTAATGGCAAATGCGAGCTTTGATTCATATAAGCGCGTGCGCCGCCTTGGCGCCGCGCATAATTCACCGTAATGCGCCGCTGACCGCGCTCAACAAATACAACGAATGCGGTGACAGCCAGTACAATGGCCAACACGATCAGTACTTTTATCGGGCTAAGCTCGCCTTGTTGCGACATCGTCAAAGTGTGCACGACAGCGCTGGGGAGACCTGCGACAATTCCAGCGAAAATCAGCAATGAAATGCCGTTGCCCACGCCGCGTTCGGTGATTTGCTCGCCAAGCCACATCAAGAACATCGTACCGCCGGTCAAACCAATCACCGCGGTAAGTACAAAGCCCATACCGGGGTTATACACCACCGGGATCCCACCGCCAGCGCCTTGATGTTGCAGCGCCGTTGCTATGCCAAACGCTTGGAAGGTGGCTAACAACACCGTACCCCAACGCGTGTATTGCGTAAGTTTGCGCCTGCCCGATTCACCTTCTTTGCGCAATGCCTGGAAATACGGCAACACCGAGCCAAACATCTGCACAATGATGGATGCGGAAATATACGGCACGATGGACAGCGCAAAAATCGAGAAGCGCGCTAACGCGCCGCCGGAAAACATATTGAACATGTCAACGATGCCGCCTTGGCCTTCCATCAACCGCGACATCGCTTCCGAGTTCACGCCCGGCACCGGAATAAATGAGCCCAACCGAAACACGATCAACGCCAATACCACAAACAACAGGCGTTGCTTAAGCTCGGTTAACTTACCGAGACCGGCGAGGGCATTGGCGGAAGTTGCGGCCACTCGTTACTCCACGCTTCCGCCGGCCGCTTCGATCGCGGCCTTGGCGCCGGCCGTAAATCCCAAGCCCTGCAATTTTACGGCGCGAGTAATCTCGCCTTTCTTAACGATTTTGGCGCGGATAGCACGGGTGCTAACAAGCCCCGCTGTTTGCAACGCCGCAAAGTCCACCACGGAGATGCCCATTTTATCCAATTGATACAGCAGCACCTCGGCGCATTCATGTAACTTCTTGGAGCGGAATCCAATTTTTGGCAACCGGCGTTGCAGTGGCATCTGGCCACCTTCGAATCCGGCCTTTACCTTACCTTTACCGGTACGCGCATATTGACCTTTGTGGCCGCGACCCGCCGTCTTACCTAACCCAGACCCAATACCCCGGCCAACGCGCACTCGATCTTTGCGCGCGCCAACAGCCGGTTTTAATGTGTTCAAACGCATGATTAACTCCCGGATATTAAACGTTACGCGCTTTCTTCGACGCGAACCAAATAGTTCACTTTATTGATCAACCCACGCACGGACGGGCTGTCCTTAAGATCAACCACATCATTGATCTTACGTAAGCCCAATGCACGGACACTTAAGCGATGCCGTTGCTGGCAGCTGTTCGGACTTTTTACCAGGCGCACGCGCACCGTTGCTGTTGTTGCCTTAGCCATGACCGGTTACCTCTGCAATCGTCTTACCGCGTTTGGCGGCAATGTGCGCTGGCGACGCCATGGACTTTAAGCCCTTGATCGTGGCACGCACCAAGTTAATCGGATTGCGCGAACCGACCGCTTTCGCCAACACGTTCTTAACGCCAACCACTTCAAGCACCGCGCGCATAGCACCACCGGCAATGACACCAGTACCATCGGACGCCGGCTGCATGTAAACACGCGCCGCTCCATGATTGGCTTTGATCGGATACCACAGCGTTCCGGCGTTGAGCTTGACGCTGGTCATATTGCGGCGCGCTCGCTCCATCGCCTTCTGGATCGCGACCGGCACTTCACGTGCCTTGCCGTATCCGAAACCGACTTTGCCATCGCCATCGCCTACCACGGTCAGCGCGGTGAAGCTCATTTGCCGACCACCTTTCACGGTTTTGGCTACCCGGTTTACGGCGATGAGCTTTTCCAGCATGCCATCGCTGTTCTCACGTTCATTACTTGACATCGTTGAATCCTTTTTGGACCTTGGAACGCAAACGCATCATGCGCTGCGCCTTGGTCACGAATAATTACGGCTATGCCGCTTAGAATTGTAAAAACCTAAATGTGCAACAAACTAAAACTTCAATCCCGCTTCCCGTGCCGCATCGGCCAGCATTTGGATGCGGCCGTGATAACGAAATCCGGAACGATCAAACGCCACCGCCTCAACCCCTGCTGCTCTCGCTTTTTCAGCGATCGCCTTACCAACGGCAGCGGCTGCGGCCTTGTTCTTGGTGCCTTTCAACCCTTCGTTTACAGTTTTCTGCAAGGTTGATGCAGCCGCCAATACTTTGTCACCGGCCGCGGAAATAACCTGAGCATAAATATGCTGGCCACTGCGGTGTACGGTAAGACGCGGCACCGCCAATCGGCGAATATGGGCACGCGTGGTTTTGGCGCGACGCAATCTTGCAATGTTTTTATCCATAACGTTTCTCCAGAAAGCGGAACGACCTTAGGCCTTCTTAGCTTCCTTCATGGTGATCTTCTCGCCGGCATAACGCACACCCTTGCCTTTGTAAGGCTCTGGTGGGCGAAACGCGCGGATTTTTGCAGCGACTTCGCCAACGCTCTGTTTATCCGCACCCTTGATGAGGATTTCAGTTTGCGTGGGCGTCTCGATCGTGATGCCGGCTGGTGCTTTAAATGAAAGCGGGTGTGAAAAGCCCAAAGTCAGATTCAGGTCTTTACCCGCCATAGCCGCGCGGTAACCGACTCCAACCAACTCAAGCTTACGCTCGTACCCTTTGCTGACACCGTTGACCATATTATTGACCAGCGCACGTGCCGTACCGGTCATCTTGGTATTGGTCTCATCGGCCGAGGTAAACACAATATCGGTTCCTTGGACACTGACATTGACGCCCGCAAGGGCGTGCAATTTCAAGGTACCTTTGGGCCCTTTAATGGTGACTCCATCGGTCGATACCGAGCACTCGACCCCCTTGGGGAGCGCAATCGGTTGTTTCGCTACACGTGACATGACATGAACCTCCAATACTTAAATTAGGCGACGATACAAATAACTTCGCCACCCAACCCTTTTGAGCGCGCTTTGGCATCGGTCATGATGCCGGATGAGGTTGAGACGATCGAAATACCCAACCCGCCCATGACCTTCGGCAGCTCGTCTTTGCCGCGATACTGACGCAAACCCGAACGGCTGATGCGTTTGATGTATTCAATGGCAGGCTTGCCTTCAAAATACTTCAAAGCAATTTCCAATACGGATTTGCCAGCCGTACCCGCCGACACTTGAGAGTCACGGATATAGCCTTCGTCTTTTAACACCTCGGCGATAGCCGCTTTGATTTTTGAGCCAGGCATGCGGATCGTCGTTTTACCCACGGCCTGGGCATTACGAATACGCACAAACATGTCTGCAATCGGATCGGTCATGCTCATAAAACGAGTTCCTAATCTAAATTCTTAAACTTCAATGTATTTACCAGCTGGCCTTGCGCAACCCAGGCACATCGCCGCGCATGGTTGCTTCGCGCAGTTTATGACGCCCTAAACCGAATTTCGCATAGACCCCGCGTGAACGGCCGGTCAAAGCACAACGGTTGCGCTGCCTAACCGGGCTCGCATCGCGCGGCAATTTCTGCAACTTGGTCTGCGCCGCCGCTTTATCTTCGTAAGAAGACTTAGGGCTGCTGATGGCAGCCTTCAGCGCTGCGCGTTTTGCAGCAAATTTCTTGACCAGTTTTGCGCGCTTGATTTCGCGCTCAACCATGCTTGTTTTTGCCATGCCGATAATTCCTAAAGCGTCTGCTTGAACGGTTAAATAAAATTAATTGCGGAATGGGAAACCGAAGGCCTCAAGCAGTGCTTTGGCCTCCTCATCCGTCCCCGCTGTGGTGGTGATGGCAATGTCCATACCGCGCATTGCATCCACCTGGTCGTAATCGATTTCCGGAAAAATGATCTGCTCTTTAACGCCCATATTGTAGTTGCCGCGGCCATCGAAAGCGCGGCCGGACACGCCGCGAAAATCGCGAACGCGTGGAAGCGAGATATTGACCAAGCGATCGATAAATTCATACATGTGGGCGCGGCGCAGGGTGACTTTGCAGCCAATCGGCCAACCGTCACGAATCTTAAACGTTGCGATCGATTTACGCGCCAGCGTCGCCACCGGTTTTTGGCCGGCGATTTTAGCCATATCGGCAAGCGCATTTTCCAGCACTTTTTTGTTACCGACCGCCTCGCCGACACCCATATTAAGGGTGACTTTGGTGAAGCGCGGAACCTGCATCACATTGGCATAGCCAAAACGTTCCATCAGTTTCGGCACCACGGTATCTTTATAGAATTTTTGCAAACGCACCATGACGATAATCCTTAAGCATCCACTACTTCGCCGGACGCGCGATACAAGCGCACCTTACGACCATCGTCGAGCGTTTTAAAGCCGACGCGCTCACCCTTATTGCTGGCTGTGTTAAACAACATGACATTGGAGATATGGATCGGGGCTTCACGCTCAATGATTCCGCCCGGCTGGTTGGCCTGGGGATTCGGTTTGGTGTGACGCTTCATTAAGTTGATGTTCTGCACCACGACTTTGTCACCGTCCACGCGCAGCACTTCGCCCTTCTGCCCTTTGTTTTTGCCGGTGATCACAACCACTTGATCACCTTTGCGAATACGATTCATAAGTTTACTCACTATTCTCAATAGAGCGCGAATTCCTCGCTCTTACAATGTCTGTATTGCTTCCACAACCTAAGCCCTCGCTTCGCTCGGGCACACTCTAATTTACTCACTATTTCCAAAAGAGCGCTTAGTTGATCGCTCTTATCAATGTTGTTATTGCTCCCACAACCCCGCCCTCGCTTCGCTCGGGCACCCCCTTAACTTAAGGGGGTTAAAGATCCAAATCTCAGAGCACTTCCGGTGCGAGCGAGACGATCTTCATGAACTTCTCGTTGCGCAACTCGCGCGTCACCGGTCCGAAAATGCGGGTGCCGATCGGCTCGAGTTTATTGTTCAACAGCACGGCTGCATTACCATCAAAACGAATCAACGATCCATCGGGACGACGCACGCCTTTTTTGGTGCGTACGACAACGGCATCGTATACCTCGCCTTTTTTCACTTTACCGCGCGGAATGGCTTCTTTGACCGTGACTTTAATCACATCGCCAATATGCGCATACCGCCGCTTGGAGCCACCAAGCACTTTGATGCACATCAGCTCACGCGCGCCGCTATTGTCCGCAGCGTCAAGCTTAGTCTGCATTTGAATCATGGCGAACTCCTACCCTGGTCCTAAATTACTGCGCTGCGCGCGTGACAACTTCAATCACGCGCCAGTTCTTGGTCTTCGACAACGGCGCGCACTCAACAATCCGCACCATATCGCCTTCCTGACATTCCTTTTTTTCGTCGTGCGCGTGGACCTTGGTCGAGCGACGCACGATCTTCCCGTACAGCGGATGCGCCACTTGGCGCTCCAGCAACACGGTGACCGTGTTCATCATCTTATTGCTGATCACACGACCTTCGACCGTGCGCAGAGTTTTTTTGTTATCGCTCATAGTAGTACTCGTCTTTAATGCTTGGCGGTCAATAGCATCTTGACCCGTGCAATCTCGCGACGCACATGGCGCATTTGATGCGTCTTGGTTAACTGTCCAGAACCCTTTTGCATGCGCAAATTGAACTGCTCTGTCCGCAGATCAATAAGATGTGCGTTAAGGTCTTGGTTAGACTTATTGCGTAATTCCTTAAGTTCCATCACAGCACCGTTCTGTTTACAAAGGTGGTCTGAACCGACAATTTGGCTGCCGCCAACCGAAACGCTTCACGTGCGGTGGTTTCATCCACGCCTTCGATTTCGTACAACATGCGGCCCGGTTGGATCACCGCCACCCAAAACTCCACGTTGCCTTTGCCGTTACCCATACGCACTTCGATTGGCTTGCGCGAAATCGGTTTATCCGGAAACACGCGAATCCACAGCTTACCGCCGCGCTTCACAAACCGTGTGACGCAACGCCGGGCGGCCTCGATTTGGCGCGCGCTGATGTGGCCGTGCGTCGTGGCTTTCAAGCCAAATTCGCCGAAGCTCACCTGATTGCTGCAGTAGCTTAATCCGTGGTTACGGCTCTTATGCTGCTTGCGGTATTTAGTTCGTTTGGGCTGCAACATCATTCAACTCCTAGTTCGCACCCGGACGTGGTTCGCGCGCTTCGCGCGGTCCGCGTTCGTCACGCTGCTCCGGCTTGGTCTCAAGCGAAGCGGCGTGTAAATCGAAAATTTCGCCTTTATAAATCCACGTTTTGACGCCGATAATGCCGTAGGTGGTTTTTGCCTCGGCAAATCCGTAATCAATATCGGCACGTAACGTGTGCAACGGCACGCGGCCTTCGCGATACCACTCTGAACGCGCGATTTCAGCGCCGTTCAAACGCCCACCAACATTGACCTTAATCCCCAATGCGCCTAACCGCATGGCGTTGCTAACCGAGCGCTTCATGGCGCGGCGGAACATGATGCGGCGTTCCAATTGCTGCGCAATCGATTCCGCCACCAGCTGAGCATCAAGCTCCGGTTTACGCACCTCGGTCACGTTGATGTGCGTGGGCACACCCATGATTGTGGAAACGTCCTTGCGCAAACGCTCGATGTCCTCGCCTTTCTTACCGATCACAACGCCCGGACGCGCGGTGTGAATCGTTACGCGCGCGGTCTTGGCCGGGCGCTCGATCTGAATGCGCGAAATCCCGGCCTGCGCCAGTTTTTTGCGCAACATCTCACGCACCTTAAGATCGGCAGCCAAAAACTCAGCATACTCGCCCTTCTTGGCATACCACTTCGAATTCCAATCTTTGGAGATGCCGAGGCGAATACCGGTTGGATGAACTTTGTGACCCATCGTTCGTTATCCTGATTAACTGCCAACAACCACAGTGATGTGGCTGGTGCGCTTGATGATGCGGGCCCCGCGCCCTTTGGCGCGAGCGTGCATACGTTTCATGGTCGGGCCGTCATTGACGAAAATTTGTGAAACTTTCAACTCGTCAACATCGGCACCCGAATTGTTCTCGGCATTCGCAATCGCCGAGAGCAGTACCTTTTTAACAATTTGTGCCGCTTTTTTATTGCTAAAGGCGAGCAAATGCGTGGCGGGGCCAACTGGCATGCCGCGAACTTGATCGCAAACCAAGCGGGCTTTCTGCGGAGAGATGCGCGCGCTGCGTAATATCGCTTTCGTTTCCATGCTGCTATCCATTACTTCGCTGCTACCGCTTTCTTGTCGCCCGAATGGCCTTTAAAGGTGCGCGTTACCGCGAACTCACCAAACTTATGGCCAACCATATTTTCGTTTACCAGCACCGGTACGTGTTGCCGACCGTTATGAACCGCAATCGTCAAACCCACCATTTCCGGTAGCACCATCGAACGGCGCGACCAAGTCTTGATCGGACGCTTGTTGTTGGTGGATACCGCCGCTTCGACCTTCTTCAGAAGATGCAAGTCGACGAACGGACCTTTTTTTAGTGAACGCGCCATGATCGCTTCCTAGTTACTTCATTGCCTATTACTTACGCCGGCGCACAATAAATTGCTGTGTGCGCTTGTTGTTACGGGTCTTGTATCCTTTGGTCGGGACACCCCATGGGCTAACCGGATGACGGCCGCCAGAGGTTTTACCTTCACCACCACCGTGCGGATGATCCACCGGATTCATCGCCACGCCGCGAACGGTTGGGCGAATGCCGAGCCAGCGTTTTGCACCGGCCTTGCCGATCTTGCGCAGGTTGTGTTCCGAGTTACCGACTTCGCCAATCGTGGCGCAACAGTCAGCCGGCACCCTGCGCATCTCGCCCGAACGCAACCGTAAGGTGGCGTAGGTGCCTTCGCGGGCGACCAACTGCACCGAGGCGCCGGCGCTGCGCGCAATCTGCGCGCCTTTGCCTGGCTTCATCTCAATGCAATGCACGGTGGCACCGATTGGAATATTGCGCAAAGGTAAGGAGTTGCCGGGTTTAATCGGCGCATCGCGGCCCGCCATCAGCTGATCGCCAACTTGGATTCCTTTCGGAGCGATGATGTAACGCCGCTCACCATCGGAATAGCAAACCAATGCGACATGCGCAGTACGATTCGGATCGTATTCAAGACGTTCGACGCGGCAGGCGATACCTTCCTTGTCGCGCTTGAAATCAATGATGCGATAGTGTTGCTTGTGTCCACCGCCTTGATGGCGAACCGTAATGCGACCGTAATGGTTGCGGCCACCGGTTTTGCTCTTAGGCTCGATCAATGCCGCATGCGGCGCGCCTTTATGCAATCCAGGCGTTACTACGCGCACGGTGTTGCGCCGTCCAGGTGAAGTTGGCTTTAGTGTAATAAGTGCCATGGGTACTCCGCTTAGGCCTTCGCCGTCACGTCAATGGTTTGACCTGCGTGCAATCGCACATAGGCCTTGCGCCAGCTGCCACGGCTGCCGGCGCGCGAACGGAAGGCTTTGGTTTTACCCTTCACGTTAAGCATATTGACCGACTCGACTTGCACATTGAACAGCTGTTCAACGGCCGCTTTCACGTCGGCTTTGGTTGCGCCAAACGCAACCTCAAAAACGTACTGACTGGTTTCCTGCAAGCGCGCACTCTTTTCAGAGATATGCGGCGCGCGCAGTATGCTTAATATGTGTTCGGTGGTCATGCCAGCCACTCCTCAATCTTCTTAACCGTATCGACCGTCATGACAACGTGATCGGCATCCACCAATGACACCGGATCCAACGCCGCGACATCCACCACCGCCACATGCGGTAAGTTTCGCGCCGCCAGGAACAAGTTGGTATCCGCATTCTCGATCACGATGAGCGTGCGGCCGGCTTCCATATCGTTTAACTTTGCGACCAAGCTTTTGGTCTTCGGCGCATCGACCTGGAACGAGTCGACAATTTTTAACCGCCCCTGCCGATTCAACTCCGACAAAATCACCTGCAACGCACCGCGATACATTTTGCGGTTGATCTTTTGCGCAAAAGAACGCGGCTTGGCTGCAAACGTCACACCACCGCCGATAAAAATCGGGGCGCGGTAATCGCCGTGACGAGCGCCGCCGCCTTTTTGTTTCTTGAATTTCTTCGTCGTACCGGTTACTTCGGAACGCGTCTTCTGCGCCTTGGTGCCCGCGCGGCCGGCGTTGCGAAACGCAACGACGACCTGATGGACCAAGTCACCGGAAAACTCGCGATTGAAGATCGCGTCGGATACCGACAACGGTTTTTTTGTACCAACTACCTGTAATTCCATGGTCTAACCCTCAGCCTTTGGCGGTCGGACGGATAATGACGTCACCGCCACTGGCACCCGGTACCGCGCCACGCACCGCAATCAAATGACGCTCGGCATCGATTTTTACCACTTCGAGCTCCTGCGTCGATTGCCGCACACTGCCCATATGACCGGCCATTTTCTTACCCGGGAATACACGACCCGGCGTTTGACGCTGACCGATCGAACCTGGCGCACGATGCGATAGCGAGTTACCGTGAGTTGCGTCGCCCATGGTGAAATTGTGCCGTTTAATCGTACCGGCAAACCCTTTGCCCTTGGTTACGCCTGCAACGTCAACAATCTGACCGGCTTTGAATACTTCGTCGGCCTTAAGCTCACCGCCCACGCTGTAGTTGGCAATGTCTTTCGAATCGACGCGAAATTCCCAAAGACCGCGTCCAGCCTCAACCTTCGCTTTCGCGAAGTGACCGCTGATCGGTTTGGTCAGCAACGCCGCGCGTTTCGCACCGGCCGTTACTTGAATTGCGCTATACCCATCGGTTTCGACGGTTTTCACCTGAGTGATGCGATTCGGTGTCGCCTCAATCAAGGTCACCGGAATCGATTCACCTTCGGGGGTGAAGATTCGTGTCATACCGCATTTACGGCCCACTAATCCGATAGTCATTTTCCGCTGTTCCTAAAATATTTTTCAATGCCACACTTCGTTAGTTAGTCCGGGAATGCTTCCACATCCCCCAATTCGAACTTCGTTCGAATAACCCCCTTAACTTAAGGGGGTTAAAAATATCGCACGCTTTACTTCTCAATAAAGTTTGATCTGCACATCGACGCCGGCGGCGAGGTCCAGCTTCATCAACGCATCCACGGTTTTATCGTTTGGATCGATGATGTCGAGAACGCGCTTATGCGTGCGGGTTTCGTATTGGTCACGCGCATCTTTATCGGCATGCGGCGAAACCAATATCGTGTAGCGCTCCATCTTGGTCGGCAACGGAATCGGGCCGCGCACCTGAGCACCGGTACGTTTAGCCGTTTCCACAATTTCGCTCGCCGAACGATCAATCAAGCGATGATCGTACGCTTTGAGTCGAATCCGAATTTTCTGGTCAGCCATTGCCGTGTTCCTTGAAAACTTACTTAATGATTTTCGCCACCACGCCGGCGCCGACCGTGCGTCCGCCTTCGCGAATCGCAAAGCGCAAGCCGTCTTCCATCGCGATCGGGTGAATCAGCGTCACCACCATCTTGATGTTGTCGCCCGGCATCACCATCTCAACGCCTTCCGGCAACTCGCATGCCCCCGTCACGTCCGTCGTGCGGAAATAAAACTGCGGCCGATACCCTTTGAAAAACGGCGTATGACGCCCGCCTTCCTCTTTGCTCAGCACGTACACTTCCGCTTCAAAATCCGTGTGCGGCGTGATCGAGCCCGGCTTGCACAGCACTTGGCCGCGCTCTACCTCGTCGCGCTTCGTGCCGCGCAACAGCACACCCACGTTGTCTCCCGCTCTTCCTTCATCCAACAGCTTGCGGAACATCTCAACGCCCGTGCACGTCGTCTTCAACGTCGGCTTGATCCCGACAATCTCCAACTCATCGCCCACCTTCACAATCCCGCGCTCCACTCGGCCCGTTACCACCGTACCACGGCCCGAAATCGAGAATACGTCTTCCACCGGCAGCAAAAACGGCTTGTCCAACGTACGGACCGGTTCCGGTATGTAACTGTCCAGCGCCTCCACCAACTTCACGATCGACGGTACACCAAGCTCGCTTTGGTCTCCTTCCAGCGCCTTCAACGCCGATCCTTTGATGATCGGGGTGTCGTCGCCTGGAAAATCGTACTTCGACAGCAAATCCCGCACTTCCATTTCCACCAATTCCAGCAACTCGGCGTCGTCCACCATGTCGCACTTGTTCAAATACACCACCACGTATGGCACACCGACCTGGCGCGCCAACAAAATGTGCTCGCGCGTCTGCGGCATCGGGCCGTCCGCTGCCGAACACACCAATATCGCGCCGTCCATCTGCGCCGCGCCCGTGATCATGTTCTTCACATAATCCGCATGGCCCGGGCAATCCACGTGTGCGTAATGCCGGTTCGGCGATTCGTATTCCACGTGCGCCGTCGCAATCGTTATTCCGCGCGCGCGCTCTTCCGGCGCCGCGTCAATTTGATCGTACGCCTTGAATTCACCACCAAAACGCTCCGCGCCCACTTTCGTCAACGCCGCCGTCAGCGTCGTCTTTCCGTGGTCCACGTGACCTATCGTTCCCAC
>CAYXMH010000015.1:0-72268 GCA_964466115.1 uncultured Rhodanobacteraceae bacterium
ACGGCAATATTCTTTGAGGCTCGGGACTGTCTAGGAAAACCGGGGCGATTCAGATGAGCAAGACGGCGGGTACTGCGAATCAACTCCATGGCATGCTCGGTTTCATAGACGGCGTTGACTTGCATAACAGGGGCAACAATTCAAAAATCAGAAGTTCAAGAGACCAATCGAACCAAACTAGTAAACAATCGATGTACCGTCGCTTTCTCTTATTCAATGAGTTCTATGCTGCGTCGTCTCCTGTCATTGTCTGCGAAGGTAAAACGGATAATGTGTACATATTACACGCGATTCGCAGCTTGGCTTCAGCGTATCCGCAACTGGCGACTACAGACGCCGTTGGCACCATCAAACTAAATGTTCGGATATATAAGTATTCTGGGACGAGCACTGGTCAAATACTTGGAATTACAGGAGGATCAGGGGATCTCGGTAACTTCGTGCGGCACTACTCGGCAGCGATCACACGATTCAACGCGCCTGGTCAGCAACACCCAGTGGTGCTGTTGATTGATAACGATAGCGGTGCGGATGGTATCTACAATCAAGTCAAACAGATCACGAAGTTAAAACCTGATGGTAAGGAGGCGTTCGTGCACGTCAAAGGTAATCTTTATTTGGTTGCTACCCCGTTGAAACCCGGAAACCAGCCCTCTGCAATTGAGGACTTTTTCGATACAGCTACCAAGGCAACGAAAATTAATGGTAAGACTTTCAATGTAAAGAACGATTCTGATTCCAAATCAACCTATGGAAAAACGGTGTTTGCTCACAAGGTCGTGAAACCTAATGCAAACATCATTAACTTCAGCGGATTCCATGAAATCTTGTCGAATGTGGTAGCAGTGATTGAAACACACGCAAGGAAACATTCTGTAGTGATTCCGATGCCTTAATGGGGAGTTTTTTACCGTTCCAGTTCATCCCGCTCACGTTCAGTCTCACGTTCTGAGACGTTCACACGAGCTTTATCCGCTGATTTCTCGACGTTGACGCGATCGAGCAATTTGGCGCCGGCGTCGTAGTCTTTCCCAGACAGGTGGGCTTGAACGGATTGCACCGACTGACCTTCACCACGGCGAATATTCAGCTCATTATCGATCACTTCCACGCGTGCTTTGTTTTCGATGGACGGATTGCCCCGTTCGCGACTAATGCCAATTGTTCTGGCGGCCGCGAGCGTGGCTGTTGGTTCTTTTTCAAGAATCGGGTCGCGTATACTGGTATCAACCTTGGGTTCGCGGGTGTCATTGCGATCAGCGTAGTTCGCTATGGTCCGGGCGGTCGCTTCGGCTGCGGTAGCCGCGAGCGCGGGGTATTCGGAAATTTTTTCCTTCACGCGGTCGGAAACGGCCGCACCAAATTCGGTAGCACCGGCATTAGTTCCCAATCGAACGGTGCGTTCTTGCTGGCGCTCGGGGCGGTTGCCGATGTTGACCGCGCTTTCATAGCGTTCAGTGGCATTCGTCGCAACCGTAGAGATTGCAGAGCGCGGACTCGCCTGCACTGACTGACTTTCGCTAGGCCCGCGAGCCGGCGTCTGATTTCGATTTTCGGATTGGCGCTGATTCATAACTAACGGGCTCCTATCGCCATCAAGGCGGCAATCATTGCGGGATCATCAGGACGGTTCTTTGGTAGCTTTGCAGCTACGTTTTTTGCCACGGCCTGCAACTCTTCAACGCGGTCGGCATTACCTTGTTGCTTGGCGGATTGCATCTCGCTAATCGCAAATTCCAGTACACCTTCCTCGGCCGTTTGTTCGACCAGTGCACCCTCAACCTGGTGCACTTTCTCGGCAAGCTGCGACAAAGTTTCCTTTGGTTCTCGTGAATCGTGTGCGATGGTGTAACTTGGTAGTTCTGGTGGAACCAGAGCCGAGCGTTGCAGCATTCCCGCATCTTCGTAATAGCGAATTTTCTTTCCCATCACCGGGCGCATGCCTTCAATAAAAAGGATCAATTTATCGCGGCCCATCTGCAGGACCTCCTGAGGCATGAGAAGGTCGCGTTTTGCGGGGTTGATTGAGGTAGAGCCGCCTTTTTCAGATCGAGTCTTTCCGAAACTCTTCATCGTGTAGGTGCCGAGTTCCTTGGAGATTTCGGTTGCGGTTTCAAGCGAGTTTGGGGCATAAAACACGCGGTATTTGCACGTCTCCACAATGGCGCGCCAGCCGGCCATACCGTAATGTTCGATGCCTTGGGCCGGTGACTGGTAGATCAAAAATATACAACCGTGATAACCACGCAAAAAGGCAATCGACGAAGCAAGCACCGGTAAGCGCTTAAGTAGAGCGGCTTCGTCGATCATGAGCTGGACGTGATATGGCTCATCTGGTCCCGGCATCCGGCGGACCAGCGTGTCGATCGCTTGTTGGAACATTAGGCCGAGTAGGGGGCTGAGTCTTTCGATATTGTCCGGCGTTACGCCGAGGTATATCGACATACGTCGCCGGCGAAGTGGATCGAACGTGAAATCACTTTCAGCGGTCGCGGAATCGATAGCGGGATTACCCCAAATACCGATCTTGTCTTTCAGCGCACCGAGAACGCCCTCGGCTTGCTTCATTGGTAGCGCGGCAAACGAAAGCAATAATCGACGTGCCATATCGCCCTGTACTTTTGCGGCAAGCGCTGCGCATCGCTCTCCACAAATACCACCATCGACGACTAGGCGATAAACTGAGCCGATCGAAACTGACTCCGGGCGTGGGATATGGTCAATATCGCTGCCTTCGGCCGAGACCTTGGCGCACACGGTGCGATAGTTGTCGTTTAACTCAGCAAATGCGAGAACGGCGCCTTTAAATAAATCTCGTGCACCGGATGCCCAAATGGTATCCCCGGTTAGCGGATTAGGGCTTAACATATTGGCAATACGATCGATCTCATCGATGCGGCGAATCCCTTCGCCAATTTGGCCTAACGGGTTATACCGCCAACCACGGCCGTCGTAATTCAGTGGATCAAACAGTACGCAATCGCCCGATTGTGAGTATTTTGCTCGGAAGCCGGCAGTTTTCTCCCAGTTTTCTTTTTTCGGATCCAACGTCACGATCGAACCTTGAAACTGGTGCAGTGTAGGGATGACCCAGCCCACACCTTTGCCGCCGCCAGGAGGGGCGCAACCCAACACGTTGCCAGGAGGCGGGGCAATCATCGGTTTACTACGATAAGCGCCCAGAATCGTTCCCCAGGACGCTCTAAGTCCGGCCTTGCGGACTTCTGCTTCGTGGCCAAATCGAGCGTCCCCATAAAGCTTTCGCGGTTTGATCAACATCGCAAGGCCGAAGCCTGCCGGTACCAATAACGTTAAACCCAATGAAATCCACAGGCGTTTGCGTTCCGATGCTGTACCTTCTTGGCTTACGCGTACTAACTCTGACGGCGCAATGAATTCGCCGCCTTTTGCGAGTCCGCCGCGAAACGTTGAGAAGATTAAACCCCAGAAAATCGCCACGTAGACGACCAGGCATGACAGCAGCACGGCGGCTTTGACTGCCTTCTGTGCCGCAGGGGAGAGCGGTGAGCGGGTGCTGCGTGTTTTAACGGTAGACGACTTGGCTACAACCATACGTCATCCCGTTGCGTGAGCGTTTCATATGAACAATGCAATCGACATAACGACGTGCTTGTTCGTAAACACGCGCATTGTCGCTTTGTGGAATAGCGTCCGAGACCATATCGGCCAATCTCTGGCACCCGGCTTCAAGCCCCTCATTCGCATGCCAGGATGCGATGGAACCGGAGTAACCTGTATTGATCGCCTGTAGCCACATATACGCCTCGGCGCCACGCAGTTCTCCCACGAAAAGGCGATCTCCATCGTCGCGTAGTGCGGACCGGAGCGCTTTGCTGGGATCAATTGAAGTGACAGCTGCACTAGTGAACGACACTAAGGACTGCGACCAATCTTCGTGCGGAAGATCAACCTCTGGTACGTCTTGGATGGTGATGACGCATTCATCCAGTGGGACCACCTTCAATAAACCGTTCATCAGCGTCGTCTTACCGGACCCGACCTGGCCCGTTACACCGATTGTGCGGCCGCTAAGTACCAGCGCTTTTAGCAGGCCGGCTACATCGCCGCGTTCACTCGCTGCATCGATCGAAGGGTCCGCTGGCAAGGCATCATCTTCTCGTCGGATGAGGGCGGTATTCGTGAACGTTCCACGTCGCTCGATCTCATCCAGCGCCCAGTTTTGAGCACGTGGCAGCCGAATGGCCACGCTAACCGTGCGTTGTGGACAAAACGGCGGGATTTTTACGTGCACGCGAGCGCCACCCGGAAATGAGCAATCAAGCCATGGCGATTGCTCGTTGATCTGTTTATCTTCCAGATTTGCTGCGATTTGAGCGATTGACAGCAAATGTTCGAAGGTTAGCTCTGGTACTTCATGGCGTTCTTTGCCACGCACCGTTTTGACGAATACAACACCTGGTTTGCGTATATGAATGTCCTTCGCGTCGGGATCGTCTAACCACGGTTGCAGTGGTCTTAAAAATGTTTTTAACGTTATGTCGTCAAGCATTGGGTGAATCCCCTAACACCAAGGAAACGACATCAACAATAGAGCACCGATTCGGAACCCCTGGGCCGCAACCGTTTGGAAGTTGAGGTCGCGAGCCACAAATACTTGAATTCGGGTGCCTTGATCGACAAAAATGGTCGGCGGCACATTGATCGAGTTCTGCAAGGCAACAGTCGAAGCGTCTTTGCCGTCGGTGCTGATCACCTGCAAGCTTTGTTGGCTTTGGCTCTTGCCAAACACATCAATTAGCGACAAAAGCACAGAACCCCCAAACCGTTCAAAGAAATGTGAGTCCACTTCCCCGGTTAATCCTGCTACGCCTAATGGATCGGTACCGGGGGAGCTAATGCCGATATCGACGCCATCTGGGCGTGCCACGCGGTGCCAAATTACGGCAACTCGCGTCTGACCACGCACTAGACCGGAGCGGTACTCGCCGACCAATCGGGAACCAGAGGGGATAAGCACTTGCGAACCGTCTTCGGAATAGACGTTTTCCTGTACAACCGCCCGAAGCATGCCGGGTAAATCGCTCTGAATAGCCGTTTCTAAGACGGCCGCTATGAATTTGCCCTGATTGATTCGGTAGCTCTGATTTCCCGAAAAACCCGCCGCCACTGTGTCAATGCGTGCGGCTTTGGCATCGGGCAGAAAAGCATAGGGCTGATTTTGAGGTGTTTGTTGCCCTTGGCCAGATTGCGGACCGGAATTCAGGCCGCGTGCTTGTAGGGCAGCATTCTGTTGCGCGATGAGTTGCGCGAAGGGATCAGAAGAGGGGGTGCCATTCGCATTTGTCGGTGCTCCAGCTCGTGGATCACTCCCAGTCGCTTTGTTGCTTGCGATCAGGATCGTCGAGGAGCGCCGGGCCTCGAGTTTCTTGCGAGCATCATCGGCACGTTTCTTCGCTTCGTCCTTCTCACGCTTTTCCTCCTCGGCGCGCCGTGTTAACTCCGCTTGCGCCATCCGCTGAGCCATGTCTTGCATGCGTTTTTCCGTTTCTTTGTCTACAGGCGGTTCAGCCTGAGCCGCTTTAGCATTTTGTGCCTGGCTGTCGAAGCTACGAGATTCCTGGACCGGAGGCGGCGAGGGCGCATGGGCATTGCGCAGTGCGAATTCCTCGGCTTGGCGTTTAATCGTGCCGGAATTGTCCGTTTTCATCATCACTGACGCGACTACGAGGATGACAGCAAGACCGAGCACGCCGGCGATGATTATCGGCGTATGCTTTGATCGTGGTTTATCTTCTACGATCGTCGGCATCTCCTCGGGCTGCTCGATATCAGTGGGCTCGCGCGTGCTCATAAGGATTCACGCCGGTTTTTGCTTAATGCTTTTGGTAAAGGTCCAAGTGCGACGTTAAATATGCACGTCGCTTCCTTGCCATCACGTAACGTGAACTGACGCTCAGTACGTTCGACGACAATGTAGCGTCCTTGTTTGTGGAAGTTCACTACGGCTTCATTACCGGTGGCATCCACTGCGAAAATTGCAGGTAGTTTGCTACGTTCACCAAAATCGAAATAGGTAAACTTCCCATCGTCTAGTACCTGCGCGGGCTTGATGATCTTCGAGCCTGAGAATTCGTAATGAAAATTCCAGGCTTCCGGGCCGACTGGCTCAGGTGACACTTGGACCGCTACTTTACGCTGTTGCTCCTTGAGTCTCGCAACTTCGTCATCGGGGTACTCGAACGTCACCAGAAAGTTAAGATCGTCCGACGATGCGGATGCCGCTTTATCAGCGGTTAGCTCGAATGTGTACACACGTTGGGTAGTCGTAACTACCAAGTTGGTAAAGATATTATCCTCCTTCGGCTTGATGAAAATGCCGTTTTTACCGGCGTTTTCCACTACTAACCAGGCGTCGCTATCACCTACCGCGACGTTCTCGACCTGTTCGTATTCGGCGAATCGAACAAAAGTCGAGATCAGCGCGTGAGTTTTTAATCGAATCACATCGCGGGCGTTATAACGCACGGTTTTGATGCGAGCATCCGCCGGGCTAGCCTTTGGCATTTCGACCGCTAAGGCGGGGAGGGTGACAGACGCAGCCATAAGGGCTGCAAAAAGCATTTTTCTCATTACATTGACTCCTGATCAACGCGGAAACTGGTGACCTGAAATCCAAGCGGATTTGCAAGGCGGTCTTTTAACTCCAAGGGTGTCTGCACATAGCGGAATTGCAGGATTGCTACCCAGGGACGGTCCTGAATGGCACCATCTTTCTTAACGTGCGCCGTGAAACGCACCTGAGCAGTACGCTCGTTGAAAAATTCGACTGATTTCACTTGGATTGCACGCACAGAGCCCTCGTAAAGCTTAAAAGGGTTCACATTTGCGCCGCCGGTGAAATTCCGATCGTATTCGTCAAAAATTTTCTTTTCCGACGTACGTCGTACTTGATTGTGTCGAGTCTCGATGTCGGTTAGATCGAATGTTTCTCGCGCGATAACGTATTGGGCGAGGTTGGATTTTGTGACTGCTGAATCTTCCGTCAGCGATTGTACTTTGCCGTCGTTTTTTTCGAGACTGGTAATGACTTCAGTTTGACCGGTGATCTTATCGACGACAACCAAGTAGCCATCAACTTTTTTAAGAGGCGTCAACGCAAACACCGCACCGACGGCACCAATCGCTAACAGTGCGGAGATACCTGCAATAGTGTAGGCAAGTTTTGCGCGTCGATGCGCAAGATCAAGGCGGTCACGCGCCCATTCGTTCGCTTCTTTGAGATACGCCTCCGTCGTGGATTGAGTACTTGAAGTGGAATTACTTTTTGTTCCGTCTGCCATAGCCATTCCTATCTGCTTTTAAGCGACTGGCCATCGCGATCACGGCGGTAGCCAACGCGGCGCGCCGCACGTCGAAGATCACCAGGCGCTGTACGTGTACGACCTTCAAAGCCTGGCCCGCCGTCGATGTAAGTTTTTTTGGGGGGTGAGAAGCGGTTTCGTAACCATGCTCCGGCAGCGCCAGCAGCGCCCATCGTGCTAAGTGCCACACCTCCGCCTAGTGACGACGCCATCGTCATAACTTGCATCAACAGCAGCATGCCGATTACGCAACAACCAAGAAATTTAGCGATCGGATCTAGTGAAACGGCATTTCCTGCCGCCATGCTGCTTTGTATTTGCTGGGCGACATCTCGTGCCACATGGGCGATAAAGGAAAGAATCAAGAAAGTAAGAATCGGAATGAACCAATAGTTCATCAGCAGCCCCAACCAACGCTCGAAAATGGTGCGAGTAAGCGGAAACAAGAGGCCGATGAACATCAATGGCGTCATCGCCAGCAACACACAGATAGCCACTTTGGAAAGGATCAATAGAAAACAAGCGAATCCGACAAACCCGGTTGCGGCAACGACGATCAATAGCCCAAGAAAATTTTGCAAGATATCGCGCCAACTGGCGTTGTCCCAAATGGCTGTGGCGGCACGAAATGCTTCATCAAAGCAGCTTTCTAAGGCAATGCGGACATCGTTGCTACCGCCTCCGCCGATGAGGCCATTTGCAATGGAGTCCGGTACCGAAAGAAAAAACAGTCGTAAAATCGAGTTGAAATACCCGACATTCGTCACGCCCATAAACACAATGACCAGAATTGCGATACGTCCAGTTAAATCCGGCATCGTGGCTTGTAAGCGTCCACTGAGAACAGCGTAGCCATAAAACACAATGAATAATGTCACACATGCTGCTGACAAACCGGTAATCACCATGCTCTGCATCGAGCTATACGCGGTCATAAGCCACATTATGGCTGCGTTGGTGACCTGATCGACGAGATCAATCATCGCGCATCACCAAAGTTAGACGTGTGTGTTTACCGGGTGCCGCAGACAGGCGCACGGTGCTTTCGGGGGCGCGTGGCCGCAACCAGCGAGCTGCATAATTGCGAATAGTATAAGAATTGTACGTAACATTAGTACCCCCGATATTGCAGCAGTTGTTGACGGCGCGCTTGGCGTGATAAGTCTTCTTGATCCTGGAGACCCACCAAGTTGATTTGCTGACTCATCAAGCGAATCAATTCGGCTTGGATAAACGCCGTCTCGGCAACCATACGAGTATTGAGATCAACTGAACGCTTTAGATCGTTGCTTTCGTCATCGCTACTCGTTTCCGACGTTCGTAGAATGTCTTCGATGGAACTCATTCGCTGATCAATGTTGTATTGGGCCGTTTGCCCCGCTGCCATGCTCGCCTGTGACGCCCGTAACCTGTCGTCATAAATATTTCGCATTGTGCTGTTTGTGTGTGTTGTGTATTGAAAAGCCGGCCACACCTCTGGTTGCAAGTATCGATTGGCTAAATTTTGCAGAGACTGCTGATAACGATTTGTACCGCCGCTAGTACTGCTCGAATAACGCATGTTCATGGCCAAGTTGAAGTCGGCCGGCATATAACGACGAATAAAATCACGGTCAAACGTGCCATTACGCACGAATGCCATACCGCGACCGCCAACGATCGCTTTGTAGTCTTTTAACATCTGCTGATAATCCTTCAGCATCTGTGTGTAGTTTTGTACCAATTGGGCGCTTTGCTTAATTTCCTGTAATAGTTGCGCACCGCCTTGCACTTCCTGAATCGTGTTTTCAACGAGATTGTCAGGATCGATAACAACCAGTTGCGCTTGAGCAAAAGAAGTACAGGCCAAAAAGGCATAGCCGAGCCAAGGTTTGTTCATGCCCGGTCTCCCGCTTCACCCGGCCCCCTAGGTTCACGTCGGAGGATTACCAATTCACCGGAAATCGGCGTCGCTTGAAGAAACACATTGAAACCTCTGTCGTCTTTATGTGGAAATGCGACGCCTACCCTTAGCCAGTCAGATTTTTTTTCGCCCTTCACTTCGTACCGGCGAACTGCAAAGGTGTCGTAAATGTCCATTTGAGTATCTAAGGACGGTGCGGTGTTCGTTTTCATGCTGATGCTCCTTTAGAGTTAACGGTTGTGACATGCTCTATGAAGGTAGATAGCCAATTGGCAGGTTGATCACCCACTTGGGCGCGCAACGCTTCGAGCCATTCCACACGTTCACGCCGGCCCGATAGCACGGCGATATCCGTTTCCATAGCTGTGAGGTCAAGCCGAACCACCGCAGATTCGCTACCTTGTTTGATCAAAAAACAGCGCGTGTCCGGCAATACTTTGGTGATGAGATAAAACTCACGTTCAGTGAGTTTGAAACCCTTAATTAACTCCTCCTCGGTCGCCTTTGGATTGGGAAAGAAGATTTGTGTCGGACTCTGTTGAACGATCGTTTGGCCGATTTCAGAGCGAAGTGCGTCGCCGGCTTCCTGAGTTGCGAAATTCAAAACAATTTCGTCTTTGCGGCCGGTTTTGTACCAATCACGCAGGGTCGCCTCGAAGGCACCTATCGACAGCGTGTACCAGCCTTCATCGACAAAAATGATGGTGCGACGGCCGTCGCGTTGGCGATCAACTTGATAGAACAGATAAGCCAATGTTGCGCCGCTGGCATTGCGATCTTTTAATATGGACGTTAGATCGAAACCAAGCATATCGGCCTTAAGCGCTAATTCGTCGGTCGAGTTGTCGAACAGCCACGCCCATTCGCCGGTGCCATACCATGGCGACAAACGGCGATCGATCCCATCGCTACCCGAGCCTCGCGGAATTAGTGCCTGTAGACGAATCATCCGGCGATCTGCGGGATCCAGTTCATACATTCGGTCCACTGCTTTGGCTAAGGCTTCCCGATCATCGCTATTAAGTTGTTCACCCTCCCGAGTGACCAGCAGAGCTAAGAAATCACGCAGGAACGCCCGGTGCCGGTGCGTACCATCGAAAGCGAATGGATTCCAGCCAGTGGGCTCACCGGGACGAATAACGCTGTAGTTTCCTCCCATGGCGCGTACGCCGATTTCGGCACCTCGATCTTTATCGAATACGATCGTGCGCGGCTGGAAGCGTTGAGCCATTGCAAGCATGAACAAAGCGACCGTTGTTTTTCCCGTTCCCGAAGGACCGATAAATACTGTATGACCCAGATCACCCCGATGATAGGAGAAGTAATACGGTGTACCACTACGCGTCTCTAACGCAGCCACCGCCGGCCCCCAATGGTTGCCCTCCGGTTTGCCTTCAGCAAAGGTGTGGCCGCTAGAGAAGCAAGCCAAATTTGCGGTACTGATACCCACATGCCGAGTGCGATAGGCACCATTTGCTGGCAGCTGTGCCCAATAGGCGAGCTCTAAATTCTTTGTCTCACGTAGGGTGAGAAGCCCATTGTCGGCAAGCTCGCTATTGATGTATGAGAGGCTTTCCTTCAATTCAGGTTTTGTATCGGCAAGCACCAGCACAGAAAACTGGTGTACTCCCCACGCAAAACGAGAAGAAGACAAGTCGTCGCGGGCGGTTTTTAGGTCTTGAGCTAATGATTCGGCCGCATCTTCGGACGAGGTGAAACGATTTTTTTGACGCCGCATTTCTTCCAGCGCCTTGGCTTTTGCCACATACTCAAATGACTGCGTAACTACTAACTCACACGGAGCAGTGAGAAACACATCCATCATCGTGCTAGCGGTTCCCGGTGGGTACTCTTTAACTCCAATCATTCCGCCAAAGCGCGATTTATTTGCGGCATTGCGTAACTCGAGGACATCGAGGTTCTCGCGGTTAACCCCGAAACTAATAAAGCTCGGTGACAAGAAGTCACGTAGGTGCATGCGAGGGGCAGCGATTTTTTGCCATTCACCTTTGATAAGACCATTAAAAAAAGCCAATGGCTCGGAATAAAGCACTCCGTTTTCATCATAAAGGTGCAAAACTCGAGATCCATACCGAGAAAAATTTTGACGCAGTTTTTCGACCACATCGGTAAGTTCATGCAGAGCACGCGCTTGGAATAATTTGCGGGCGCGATCTTGTGCTGCGCTGCTTTGACGCTTCAATACTGACCCACCTGATAGGCGCTCGCTAGGTCCACGTCGCACGACGGAGATATACAATTCGTTGGTGTAGAGCTGCTGCTTTTCCCGGCGAGCACGCCAGCGCTCATTAAGGTCGCTGGCATAGCCTGGGGCAAATTCTCCACTTGGATACCGAGTTTCTTTTCGGCGGATGGTGTGAAACCAAAGCGCTACCGATGGATTTGCCAGCGCTTTAAGTGACTGGTTTCGCGAATCTTTGAGGATGTCGATTTCATCTTGCGCCAACGTTTCGACTGGAACTCCATCTAAACGAAGGATGGCAACCAAGTCCCCGTTCTCCGTTCGCACGGTCTGCTCATCAACGTGGCAGGCGTAGGGGATATGGGGGCGGGGATCCGCTTTAAGAAAAGCCAATTCACCACGAACGAGACTATGTTTGATGGCGATGTTCATTAACTAATCACCTAAATACAGGTTGACGCCGTATAACCGTCGGGTTTGGCATTTAGCGCAGTGACGACTCCATGCCATCCAGATATCCATGAAGCGGCAGTCTTGTTCGAACATCCAATAGCCAGCGGCATGCACGAGCGGGTAGAGCAGTAATAAAGGTAGAAATTTCGTCCAAATAAAGATCAGACAGACCGCAAGCCCGCTCACACCCACATACAACATGGGAACCCCCCAAATCATTGGAGGGCGTGTCATCGCCAGATACAGTGGCTCGATGTCTGGCTGCGTTGCCATTAGTGCGCGGAATCTATGACCATGTGCGCGATTTCGGCCGCACCAAATATAAAGACGGCGCCGACTACGAATAGCAGGGCAGGGCGCCAGGTCAGTTCACCAGCCCAGGCACGGTAACCAAGAAAAATGGCAACGATCGTTGCGGCACCGATCGCGATTGGGCCTGTTAAAAAACTGATGATGCGATTTACAACTCCTTCGCCAACGTCAGCCATTGCGATTAGTGGGGAGAGCAGTAAGACCAGTAACGTAACTTTGCTAATAAACGAGGTAGTCGTAATGGACCGTTTTTGAGTGACAGAGCCGATTGCGGGGTTGAGCATGGTTGGTTCTCCTTATTTAGTCGCTAATTTTGTGTAGATCATTAGATATAGCTAATACTAGAGTATGAGGCTTTAAAAAAAGCGCCTGAAATAGAGGCGCTGATGAATATGATGTAGAGTGTTAGATTAATCTAGTATGCTATTTAACAGATGTCAATACCTGAGTGGAGATTTCTTTTTGGAGTCGGCTTGAAAACGCGTTACGGAAATATTTGAGCGTGCCAGGATGGCTGCCCGACCCCTTTACGGAGTTGACTATCATTTTGAACCTTGTTCCTTGGCATGGCCAAGGTACCCCGCTAGGCCAGAGGTGCTTTGCCTTTGGATCGGATCAACGTACGCCCTGTCGCAGATTCGTACCGACGGCAATAATCTCCCAGGACTGCTTGAGTGATCGAAATGATCGTGCGATTTTCAAATGCCGATATGAGGGAAAGTTTTTCGTGGAGTTCTTTTGACACACGTAATGTTGTTTGCTCATCTATTGGGATGATAGCAGTGTCAGTGCTTGGCGTTTCATTGGGTCGGAGTTGGGGTTTAGCTTTTTGCATAATGCTCTCTTCAATTTCATTTAATATATTTGGCAATATCAACCGACGTTGCGAATTGAATCATCGCGTAGGTCCCCAATACGAACCTGCAAACCCATTCGGATTTCATCTAAAGCAGTGAAAATGCCTTCTGGCGTGGTCCCATCATTGCGCCGCCCAATTGCCAGGAACCACATCGAAGGACGCGGCAAACTGTCAATAGCTAATTGATAGGCTACGGCTCGATCCCTAATTGAAGCGCTGAGATTTTCACAGGTCAACTGAATATTCCGTTCATTCCAATTGTCTGAACTCTCACTCAGCTCCCCAATTTGAATCTGCAGCTCCATCCTAAGCTCAGCCAAGACTGAAAAAATACCTCCAGGGGTTGTGCCATCTTCCCGTGCTTGAACCGCGTGAAACCACATTGCAGGGCGCGGCAGATTTTCGATGGCCAATTGATATGCCGTAATTGTATCGATAACAGATTTTCGCATTTCGTGGGTACCCATGGCCCCGCTCCATCGCATCTAACGTCTGGGAACGTTATTATTATAGGACTCGCGTACTATACGCTAAGGATATCCTAACGCATTTCCCGGGTGCAACGATGTTTGGCCTTGATCTATTCTTCGCGCTAATAACAGCCTTGGTTTTTGCTTTGCTTTTATGGGTATATATCCGGCGCCTGTTCGCTAGAACACGCAAAGCTGAACAGGCAGCGGCGAGGGCAGATGCCGATAAGACTCGGTTTATTTCTCATGTTGGGCATGAGATTCGTAACCCGCTAAATGCAATTTTGGGAATGAGTGAATTGCTAGTGCAGGGTACGTTGCCGCAGGAAAAGCGCGAACAAACATTGGTCATTCGCAGCGCTGCCGACACTCTTCTCATGGTAGCGACAAACCTATTGGGATTTTTTGGGGGAGCGGACACACCAAAAAACTCCACGCCCTTTAATTTGTCAGAGTTAATGATGAGTGTTAGGGATGCGCTAGCGCACGTAGCATTCGAAAAACGACTGCAGTTAAATGTACAAATCGAACCAGAAAGCCCAAATATGGTGCTGACCGATGGCAATTATGTGCGGCACATTGTAAGTAACGTAATAGCACATGCGGTTGCGTTGACGGAAAAGGGACAAGTAGAGGTAACCGTGCATGCAACCGATGAGGCAGATGATAAAACCTGGGAAGGAGCGCGTATTACGGTAGCTGATACAGGTCCAGCATTTTCGCCATCCGCAGTGGCTGCCTTGTTCGAACCATATGGCCTGACAGATCGGTTTCCCGGCGGGAATCCATTGGGGACAGGATTGAATATGTATAACGCACAACTATTTGCGAAAGCCCTCGGGGGAAGCGTGTCCTATCGTCCACACGCAACCATAGGAGGCTTGTATGAGATCGTGATACCTCTAAAGGTTTTGAGTAGAGTCGTTGCAGTATCCGAAAATATGCGCGGCGGGACGGTTGTCCCAATCAATGATCCCTATGTACGTCATCGGGCACAGCTTGCTAAAAAACATATTTTAGTCGCTGAAGACCAACGCAGTAATCAGCAAGCGCTTGCAAGTATTCTCGGGAATGCAGGCCATTCTGTTGTTATTGCCAAGACCGGTGACGAAGCATTAAATCGATTGGAACAAGAAAATTTCGACGTAGTGTTAATTGATCTTCGCCTACCCGAAATAAGTGGAATTGACGTAATCAAGCTTTGGCATACGACGGACGAGGAGCGGAGTCAGAAAACGCCTTTCATCGTGCTAACGGGAGAGCCCTCCGAAAAGACAATGCAAGCGTGCTTTGCAGCGGGTGCCGCAGCATTTCTTGCTAAACCAGCTTCCGCCCAACGTTTACTCGATACACTCGTCACTGTTTGTAACCGAACATTTCTAGAGCAATTGGGACCGGCAACAACTGATATTGATAGTACTGCAGGAAGAGTCGCCGTTTCAGTCGAGCGTATTGGCTTAGCACCGGCAGCGCTCGCCGATCACTTGCGGGATGCACTTCGGTACGTCTCAGAAATTGAGACCGCAGCAGCTTCAAAGGATTGGTCATCTGTTCGCTTACGTGCTCGAGCAATTCGAGGCACCGCCCATTCCATGGGTGCAACGAATCTCATCATTATCTGCAAACGCATTATCGATCTTTCTGATACGGGGCTTGATGACAATTGGCCCGTCATTATGAATGAATTGGAAAAAACCCTAGATGAAGCCAGAAAAGGACTCGCGGTTCATTTTAAGAAACCACTACCAACCGCTTGATGGGTCGAAGTGGAGATGAATCACGTTGCAGCGCAAAAAACAGTTTATATCGCGTGTCCAAATTCGGGTTCGTTTCTAATTAAGGTTTTCGCTTGATCAGCATGGCGCTTCAATGCGCTCATGCTAACTGTAACGTCTACTCCAGAATGGAGTCTTTCACTCAGTTGAGTACAGGCCAATGGCCCTGGGGCAAAAGCGATGTTATGGAATTCATTTTTTAACGAATGTAGATGCCCGTCGGCTGCATTGATGTCACCCTTCGAGAGAGCCATCTCGAGCGCCGTAATACTTTCTTCGATTCCCTCAAGACATGAATGAAGATATTGGCTGACGGCGCTACCGGTAGCAATTTGACGCATCGTTTCCAACGTTGAGATTTCAGAAGCCATCGAAATCGGTGAAGCGGTTTCGAATGGAGGTGCAGCCAATTGTCGTGATGGTGAAATTGCCTCCAGCGCATCGAGTAATCGGTGCGCAGAGATCGGCTTGGTCAAATAAGCTATGACGCTCTTCTGACGTGCAGAGGTTACCGAAGCAGGGCTTGTTTCAGCGCTTAATACGATAACAGGAGGAGCGTTGTCGATACCGGGATCTTTATGAAGCTCATCGATCACATCCCACCCAGACATGCCCGGCATATGCAAATCGAGAAAGATCACATCGAAAACAGATCCACGCGCTGCAGCTAAACCGCTAACCCCATCCTCTGCGAATAACATGCGATGGCCGGCGCGAACCAGGATGCGCCCGATGGTATCGCGATTGGCTGCGTTATCCTCGATTACGAGACACCGCAACGGCAATACATGCGCACGATGACGCTCCAAAGCATCCAAAACACTGATGTGCTCAGCTGCCAGCTGCTCCGGAGCTCCGCGAGGAAGGGAGATGCGCCAAGTAAATATGCTACCGCCTCCAATATTGTCGCTGACCGATAGCTGCCCTCCCATTTGCTCAGATACGCTTCGGACGATATGCAAACCCAAACCCACACCACCGTGACGCCGCGTTACACCGCCACTGACTTGGTGAAATGGTTCAAATATCTTCGATTTTTCTTCGCTTGGAATACCTATTCCCGTATCTTTAACCGTACAGAGAAATGAGGCCCAGTTAGAGCGATCATCCTGCATTTTGCCAACGGACAGCTCTACCGCGCCGCCGGCATGAGTGAACTTTACGGCGTTGGAGGTAAGATTCGTCAGCACTTGCTCGATACGACCTGGATCACCGATCAGGACGTCGCCTAGATCGACGCCGATAGCAAAATCCAGAGTTACGCCCTTTTCTTTTGCTTGGGGTCCGACAACGTCCTGGACGGTTCGTATTACCGTTAAAAAACGGAAGGGTTCGGTAACCAGTTGCAAACGTCCCCCATCAATGGCGCCCACATCCAAAACTTCGTTGACGCGATGAAGCAGGGCGTTTGCGTTCGATGTAAGCGATTCCACTAAACTGCTCTGATCACCACTAAGCTGATTCGTATCAATCAATGCCGCGGCATTGATCACGGTATTCAGAGGGGTCCGTAACTCATGGCTCATCGTTGCGATAAATCGGCTTTGCGCATCTCGTGAAAGAATTGCATGCACCGACATCTCGCGCAGCGCGTTAAGCAAACGGTAAACCGTAAAAGGGAAGCCGATCATCAACGCAAGCGCCAAAAGTCCGACCACTGGTCTGCTCACCCAATATCCATCGGGAGCAGAGGCAATGACCACTACTACCGCAAAGGCCACGCTAGCCAGAAAAGCTTTACGGTTATATCGAGCTCCAATTGTGATGCAGCCCAGAGGAAGAAAAGCGACAAATGGCAACATTAAATTGAACGCGACGCTAAGCAATATGCCAATTCCAAGGAAATTTGCGATTGAGCCTACCGCATCCGTCCAAACGCTATCCTTAAGCCGTTCACTTCGCAGCAATGCCATCCAGATCGCACTCATAATAAACATTGCGATGACCCAAGGTAGAACCGCGATTCCTTCGGCTGGCAATATTGAATTAGGATTTGTGGATTGGCTCCAAAACCAAGCCCACATTACGGTTAGGGCAAGCAGTGCGGTTCGTTTGACCGAAACAACGGGTTCACTATACGCCGCAACCACACGATTGATGCGCTCGCTCCGGAGGCGTGCGGCAACATCGACAAGCGACATCGATGGGGAAGCCCAGCCGGGTATATCTGATCTTTGCTCAGAGCTCATCGTTTGCCATTAATTATTCGTACAACCCTACAATAGCGAAAAATGGATTTTCGATAGGAGAAAGGCTAACTTTTCTCAAGCGTTGCCAACATACCCCAGTTTTGGCAGCAGTATCCTCATATTTTGCGTATCATTCGCCCTTTGGTACCGCTGAAATAGGCTCCCTCACTATGATAATACCCGATACTTCGTCAACGCCTCCAATAACGTTCGCCCTTGTCGCGGGTGAAGCATCGGGGGATCTTCTCGGTGCCGGATTAATCGGGAGCTTACGTCAGCGATTCCCCCAGGCTCGATTTATTGGCATTGGTGGACCGCAGATGATCGCCGCTGGACTCGATGCATGGTATCCGGCCGAAAAACTCAGCGTCATGGGCTTGGTTGAAGTGATTCGCCATTTACCAGAACTACTGCGGATCCGTCGCGACGTGTACAAACGCGTTCGGGCAGCATCTCCTAATTGCTTCATTGGAATTGATGCACCCGATTTCAATCTTCCCCTCGAGCGCAAGCTGAAAGCTACTGGAATCCGCACAGTCCATTATGTGAGCCCATCAGTCTGGGCATGGCGTGAAGGGCGGGCCAAGAAAATTGGTCGAAGTGCAGACCGCGTGCTTTGCCTGTTCCCAATGGAACCGCCGATTTATGCACGGCACGGTGTCGATGCGCGTTTCGTCGGACACCCCTTGGCCGACGATTTCCCTCTTGAGCCGGAACGAGATAATGCTCGGGCAGCTCTGAGTATTCCACAGAGTGCTCACATTCTCGCTTTACTTCCCGGAAGCCGACTCGGTGAGATCTCTCGCTTAGGGTCGATCTTTCTTGCTGCGGCTGTGCGACTACGCCGCCTACATCCGGGACTTCAAATTATTTCGCCGATGGCAAACACACGGTGCCGTGCAGCGTTTGAGGCTCTATTGTCAGCACCTCCTGGGCCTGAGGTCGATTCTGACGACAACCCACCGACGCAAGAGGAATGGCAGGCTTTGCGCAGCGTACTGACGGTCCTCGACGGTAACGCGCATCGCGCTATGATTGCGGCCGATTTGTTACTACTGGCATCCGGTACAGCTGCATTAGAAGCAATGCTGGCGAAGCGCCCTATGGTGGTTTCGTATCGTTTATCCGCAATGACCGCATTTATAGTGAGAAGTTTGGGGTTGCTGAAAATAAAACGATACAGCTTACCCAACATTTTAGCAGGGGAGGATTTAGTACCCGAATTGATGCAAGAGGAGTGCACGCCGTCAAAGATCGCGACGGCATTAGAAACTTGGATTTCCGACACGAAGAACACAGCAAATATTATTGCTAGATTCGGGGAAATTCATCGTGATCTTCGACGTAACGCGTCGCAGTCAGCCGCCGAGTCGATTGCTGAGCTGATTGCGAGAAAGTGAACAACACCGTCCGGAGTCCGGATTAAAGCTCACATGCTCATGGTTCAAATCGATGTAGCGCTCGAATCGCGGACGTTGCGTGATCGCCCCAATGACTAAACATGCAGCGCCACTGCCACGCAGCCGCCATTTCGTGACCCGCCTCAAAAAGAATCAGACCGGGTTTCAGATCATAGTAGATGTCTGCTAGATCATCCGTAATATCACCACAAACCGGCTCCTCGGGTTTTGGCAAAATCGGATCATAGATTTCCCAATAGTATTGAAACGGAAACTCCTTCAGCCGAACCATTATGGCCTTGCGTTGCGGCTCTAATAGCGCTGGTGAATCGTGGTCGGCCGAGGCACATTGTCTGAGTTCGGGAAGCGCAATCGCACCCGCGTATAAAGCGCTCACCAACCGCATGGCCTCGAAATGCTCACGCTCGGCAGTCAGCGGCCCACCTTCAAGCCAATTGCAGTAGTCCCGCACAATAGCGGCAAAATGAGCGATGACTATCGCGAAGTCCATTTGCATACTTATTAAGTAGAATCACGTCGTGAGTGTATGGCGAACAAACGAGCCGTCGTTGCGAACCTCAAGCGCTTCACCCTGTTCGCGCCAATCGGCCAATACAATGCGCTCTCCAGCGCCAGATCGAAGCGCAACTGAGTGCTCCGCCGGACGATGTGTGTGCCCATGGATCAAACGCTTCACGTTTAGTCTTTCCATTTCGCCGATTACTTCAGATTCGACGACGTCCGAAATCATTTGTCCTCGCGTTTTGTGATACTTCTTGCTCTTGTTGCGCGCGTGACGGGCGAGGGCCCTACGGATGAACAGTGGAAGCATCAAAATTCGTGATTGCCAGCGTGCTGTTCTCGATTTAGTGCGGAATGCTTGGTATGCAGCGTCATCCGTACAATAGCGGTCACCGTGGGTCAAAAGCGTTGGAATGCCCCCTAGTTCAACTACCGTTGGATCCTCAATTAGCGTCATGCCAGCGCGTTTAGCGAAGCCATTACGCAGAAGAAAATCCCGGTTGCCATGCATAAAGAACACTTTCGTACCATTTTCTGATACGGCTTTCAGCGCACTGGCGACGGTCGTCATAAGTGCATCGCCCGCGTCATCGCCAATCCAAACCTCGAAGATGTCGCCCAGCAAATACAACTCATTCGCCTTACGCGCAGATCCAGCCAGGAACTTCAACAGAATGGCGGTGAGGTGGGGCTTTGCATCTTCAAGGTGAAGATCAGAAATGAACAAGGCGGTCACAAGCGGTCTCCAAACCCATTATATAGAGTCGATTTTAGCCGTATTTATCAAAGTTTTTCCTGTCGATGTGTTGTTACCGAATGGTTGACTGTAATTTATGTTTCGATATACTTGGAAATATGAAAACGAAAGAAGCACTTTTATCGTTAGCCGCACTCGCGCAAGAAAGTCGCTTAGCCATTTTTCGCCATTTGGTGGAAGTCGGCCCAGGAGGCACGCCGGTAGGAAAGATTGCAGAAGCGTTGAGGCTGCCCGCGCCGACGCTCTCATTTCATCTCAAGGAGCTGACCCATGCCGAATTACTGTCGAGCCGACAGGAGGGGCGTTTCATTTGGTACGCCGTCAATTTCGAAACGATGAATGCGTTGATCGGCTATCTCACAGAGAACTGTTGCGGTGGACAACCCGGTTTGTGTGCGCCGATGTCAAAATCCACTCGGATAAGGAGTACAAAATGAAACGCTTTCACGTTCACGTATCGGTCACCGATCTTAAACAAAGTATTGCGTTCTATTCGCGCTTGTTCGGAGCCGATCCCTCAGTGAGTAAGCCCGATTACGCGAAATGGATGCTGGACGATCCGCGTATCAACTTTGCGATCTCCGAGCGCGGTACCCAGCCGGGCGTTAACCATTTAGGGTTTCAGGTGGATGAGCAGGGTGAATTCGAAGCCATGCAAGAGCAATTGCTAAAGGCGGACGGTGCGTTGGTTACAGAAATAGGTACTACCTGTTGTTATGCACAATCCGATAAATACTGGGTCACCGATCCGCAAGGCATCCCTTGGGAAACCTTTCGCACGCTGGGAAGCGCTCCGGTATACGGTCATGATTCCGTGGAATTGACAGCCGCTTCATCTTGCTGTGTGCCTGCACAACCGAACGCGATCAATACTTCCTGTGGCACAACCGCGTCCAGTCGCTCATCCGCCAGCATGGCGACCTGCTGTGGCCCTGCATGATTGCGAAACCGGTTTCTAATGAGTTAATCGCCGAATTCGTCGGTACGGCTGTATTGCTCGCGATCGTAGTAGGGTCCGGCATCATGGGTGAACAGTTGGCGCAAGGTAATGCGGCGATTGCGCTACTGGCGAACTCATTAGCGACCGGCGCGGGACTGTATGTCCTGATCACGCTGCTCGGGCCGATTTCCGGGGCGCACTTCAATCCGCTGGTCACCGCAGTAATGTGGTGGAAAGGTGATCGCTCAACCGGTCAGCTTGTTGCCTACGTCGCCGTTCAAGTTCTTGGTGCCATAGTGGGTGTATGGCTTGCGCATCGGATGTTTGACCTGCCGATGTTGCAAGTCGGTTTAAAAGTCCGCGCCGGGATGGGTCAATGGGTCAGCGAAGCGGTCGCGACAGCGGGACTTTTAGCGACGATTTTGTTGGGTTTGCGCGCCAATATCAGTGCGATTCCCGCCTTGGTCGGCAGTTACATCATGGCGGCGTATTGGTTCACAGCCTCGACCTCGTTTGCGAATCCGGCGGTGACATTGGCTCGTGCGTTCACGACCACGTTCGCCGGTATACGGCCCCTGGATGTCTTGGGTTTTGTCGCAGCGCAATTGATCGGTACCGTTGCGGTAATCGCTGTGCTGCGCCTGCTGCGGCCACCGATTTAGATAGATCGTTAATCGTTTTCATACTTTTATTCTTGTGGAGATCCGTTGTGACCACCCCCATTTTTAACGTCTTGTTTCTCTGTACGGGCAACTCGGCTCGTTCAATTCTGGCCGAGAGCATTCTGACGAAAATTGGCGCAGATCGGTTTCGCGCGTTTTCGGCCGGTAGCCAGCCTAAGGGAGAGGTCAATCCTTTGGCCATCCAAACCTTGGAGCGCCTGGGCTGCCCTACGGCGGGCCTGCGCTCCAAGAGCTGGAGTGAATTTGAACTCCCAGGAGCGCCTAAGATGGATTTTGTCTTTACGGTATGCGATCGCGCCGGTGGCGAAGTCTGTCCCATCTGGCCGGGTCAACCGATCAGAGCCCATTGGGGCATCGAAGATCCGTCCGAGGTGGAGGGAACGGCAATGGAAAAACTGGCCGCCTTCGCGACGGCGTTTCGCTACCTTAAAAATCGCATTTCACTATTTACGGCGTTACCAACCGCCAAGCTTCAGAATTCACTAGTGGCTGCCACGTTACGAGAGATCGGACGCACCGAGGGCGCTTCGTCGGAAGCAATGAAACCCGATTAGACCGATTCGATTTCCGAATGAGAGGCGCTGCGAACACTGTCGTCTAACGTCTTATCGAACGAACGGCCCCGTAACAGCCGATACACCACTGGAATGACAAGCATCGACAGCAACGGTGCCGTTACCATGCCGCCAACCATCGGTGCGGCGATGCGCTGCATGATTTCCGAGCCGGTACCGGATCCAAGCATGATGGGCAGCAAGCCTGTGAGGATAACCGCTACCGTCATGGCTTTGGGGCGCACCCGTTGTACCGCACCCTCGCGGATGGCGGCAAGTAATGTGGTTTCGTCCGCGTTTTCACCGCCCTTAAGACGCCGTTCCCAAGCATGTTTCAGATACAGCAACATGATCACGCCAAATTCCGCCGATACGCCAGTAAGCGCAATAAATCCGACCGCGGTGGCAATCGACATGGCATGCCCTAAAAAATACATGAACCAAAACCCACCAATCAGCGCAAACGGTACGCTGGCAAGAATCAACAGTGCCTCGTCAACGCGACCGAAGGTTAGATACAGCAGGACGAAGATAATGACCAACGTTGCCGGGATGACAAGGTACAGCTTGGCGACGGCACGCTCGAAGAATTCGAACTGGCCCGACCAGGTCACCGAGACGCCAGCTGGCAAAGTTACCTCGCGCGCAACACGCTCGCGCATGTCGTGCACCACCGAGGCGATATCGCGGTCCCGTGCATCGACATAGATCCAACCGGACAAGCGCCCGTTCTCGCTTTTGATCATCGGGGGACCATCGACGAGCGCGATATGCGCCACATCGCCGAGGGTTAATTGCGCTCCCGACGGTGTCAGTACCGATAGATCGCGCAGCTTCTGCACGCTGTCGCGCAGTTCGCGCGGATAGCGCACGTTGATCGGAAAACGGCGACGGCCGTCCACGGTTTCGCCGATGGTCTCACCCCCAATCGCCGCAGTAACCACACTCTGTACATCAGCAATGTTGAGACCGTAGCGTGCGGCGGCGGCGCGATCAATATCGATGTCGATATAACGCCCGCCGGTGAGCCGTTCGGCTAAGGCGGAGGTGATGCCGGGTACGGTTTTGACCACACGTTCAATGTCCGTCGCAACCCGATCAATCATAGCCAAGTCACTGCCGTTGACTTTGATACCGATCGCGCTCTTGATTCCGGTCGCTAGCATGTCAAGCCGATTGCGAATCGGCGGTACCCACAGATTGGTTAGGCCGGGGATCTGTACGTTACGATCAAGTTCTTCAATCAATTTCTCCGGTGTCATTCCCGCGCGCCACTGATCACGCGGTTTAAAGCGCACCGTCGTTTCCATCATTTCGAGCGGTGCCGGATCCGTGGCGGTTTCCGCGCGCCCCATTTTGCCGAATACGCTCGCCACTTCCGGTACCGAACGAATCATCTTATCGGCTTGTTGCAAAACTTGCGCGGCTTTGCCGGCGGATAACCCTGGCAAGGCGCTCGGCATGTACAACACATCACCTTCATCGAGCGGTGGCAGGAACTCGCCACCGAGGCGGCTCAGTGGCCAGAGCGTGGCCAGCAGCAATAGACCTGCCATCAGCAATGTGGTTTTGGGCCAGTTTAGCGCGCCGTCAAGCATCGGGCGGTAGATCGCAATCAGTGCGCGCGACAGGGGATTGGCGTGTTCGTCGGGGATACGTCCGCGGATCCAATACCCCATCAGCACCGGAATCAGCGTGACCGACAAACCTGCCGCTGCTGCCATGGCATAGGTCTTGGTGAACGCGAGCGGGGTGAACAGGCGTCCTTCCTGGGCTTCCAATGTGAATACCGGTATAAAAGATAAAGTGATAATCAGTAAACTGAAAAACAACGCCGGCCCGACTTCGGCGGCGGCATCGCCCATCAGTTGCCAGCGTTCCTCCGTGCCGAGCACCTTCCTCGGATGCCCATGTGCCCACGCTTCGAGGTGCTTGTGCGCATTCTCGATCATCACGATTGCGGCATCGACCATCGCGCCGATGGCAATGGCGATTCCCCCGAGCGACATAATGTTCGCGTTGATGCCCTGTGCGTGCATAACGATGAAAGCGACCAAGACACCGAGTGGTAAGGCGACAATCGCAACCAGCGCGGAACGTAGGTGAAATAAAAACGCAGCACACACCAGTGCCACAACCAGAAACTCCTCGATCAGCTTACCGCGCAGATGATCGATCGCCCGTCCAATCAACTGTGAGCGGTCGTAGGTTTCAACGATCTCGACGCCGGGCGGCAGGCTCGCTTTCAACGTGGCCAGCTTGGCCTTGACCGTTTCGATCGTCGCTTGAGCATTCTTTCCCGACCGCATGACGATCACGCCGCCGACCACTTCGCCTTCACCGTTGAGTTCAGCGATGCCGCGGCGCATTTCCGGACCCAACTGCACACGTGCGACATCGCCGAGTAACACCGGCACGCCACCTGAGCCGGTCTTGAGCGGTACTACACGCAAGCCATCGAGCGATTTCAAATACCCGCTGGTGCGCACCATATACTCGGCTTCGGCCAGTTCCAGCACCGAGCCGCCAGCCTCACCATTGGCGCGTTGTACCGCTTCGATCACTTGGCTGTGCGTAATGCCGTAAGCGCGCAAGCGATCGGGATCGAGCACAATCTGATATTGCCGCACCATGCCCCCGACCGTGGCGACTTCAGCAACACCCGGCACCGTCTTCAGTTCATAGCGCAGAAACCAATCTTGTAGCGCACGCAGCTCAGACAAGTCCTGCTTGCCGCTGCGATCCACCAGCGCGTATTCGTAAATCCAACCGACACCGGTGGCATCCGGCCCTAAGGCGGTACGCGCACTACCCGGTAGTCGAGATTGGATCTGATTTAAATATTCGAGCACGCGCGAACGCGCCCAGTACAAATCCGTTCCATCGTCGAACAACACATAAACATAGGATTCGCCGAAGAACGAATAACCGCGCACGGTCTTGGCGCCCGGCACCGATAACATGGTCGTCGATAAGGGATAGGTCACCTGGTCTTCGACGATCTGCGGCGACTGACCAGCCCAGGTCGTGCGAATAATCACCTGCACATCGGACAGATCCGGCAGGGCATCGACCGAGGTGCGTTGCACTGCAACGATGCCCCAAGCGGCCAGGAACAGTGCTGCCAGAAGCACCAGAAAACGCTGTGCGATCGACCAGCGGATCAGGCGGGCAATCATGGCGTATTTCTCGGTGGAGAAGGGGGCATCGACGAATCGCCGTTGCCTTGCAGTCGTGTTAACGCACCGATCAAACTGGCCTCAGAATCAATCAAGAATTGGCCGGACAACACCACCGTTTCGTCGCCTTCCATACCTTCGAGCACCTCGCTTTTGCCACCAGCTTCCTTACCGAGGCGAATTTCTTGTGCCCGGAAACGGCCTTCGTCTTCCATCACGATCACGACCGTGCGCATCCCGGTCGCGATCACCGCTTCGGTCGGTATCAGCACGCTTTCGGTTGGATGGATGGCGGCTATGTCCACTTGTGCAAACATGCCTGGTGCAAGCCGATGCTCGGCATTGTTCAGCACGATGCGGGCGGTTTGTGTTCGGGTGACCGGGTCAACCTCCGCTAACAGCGTTTCAATTTGACCAGTAAAACGCTTACCCGGAAAGGCGGGGAGGGATGCTTCTACCGCAGCGCCGGGTATCAGTTGCCCAATCTTAGTCTCCGGAATGGCCGCGTTAACCCATACGGTATCAAGACCGTTGATGCGCAGCAGTGACGTTCCTGCCATTACGCTCGCCCCTTCACGCACGCTAAGTTCGCCAATGACACCGCCACGCGGCGCCGTAACGGTAATGCGCGTTTGAGCCTGACCGTTGCGTTCGACCGCACGAATTTGTGCGTCACTCATTCCGAGCAATAGCAAGCGCTGGCGCGCGGCAATGCGCAAATCGTTTAGCCCTTCGGATTGCATTCGACGCAGCGCTAAATACTCCTCTTGCGCTGCCGTCCAATCGGGTGCAAGTAAGGTCAGTAGCGGCTGACCCTGTCTCACGGCGGTCAATAGCGCGCGCACTTCCAGATGTTCGACAATGCCGGCCACACGCGCTTGCACGACGGTCACCGCACGTTCGTCGAATGCCAATGTGCCAGTCGCACGCACCGTTGCATTGAGCACGCCATGCTCGGCACGCACCGTACGCACACCTAAGTTCTGCACTTGACGTGGATCGATGGATACAACGCCGGCGTTGTCGTGGGCTGTACCCGCATATTTCGGCACCAGTTGCATATCCATAAAGGGAGATTTTCCCGGTTGATCAAAATGCTGGTTTGGCACCATGGGGTCATACCAGTACAGAACTTTCTTTTCCGGAGCCATCATCGGTTTCATTTCACCGGATAAGCGTTGCGTTAGGAACCAGGTCGAAACAATGCCGACGAGAAGGCCTAACGCCGTGGCAGCAATGAAGGGAATCGGGCGCATCATTAACGCTCCTTCGGGAAGGCGAAATGGAGCGCCGCCCAGGCTTGGCCAAGGGTGTTTTGCAGCTCGGTGTAGGTGATACGTTGTTCGATGGCGGCATCGAATGCGATGAGCGCCGTCTGCAAATCGCCGCGTCCGCCGCGGTAGGCAGCCAGCGCGGCATCGGCGCGGTCGTCGGTCAACGGCAGCAGTTCGCGCTCGTAACGCTGCACGCGTTCCAGGGCGCTGCGCCAAGCGGCCAGTGTTTTATGCAGCTCGGCCGTATGCATACGGCGTGCGTCTTCGCGTTCCGCTTCAAGCTGTGCCAGGGTCGCTTGCTTCGAAGCGATCATTGAATCTTGGCGATGTCTCGGGAAGATCGGCAGCGCGATGCGAAACTCGAGCGAGACCATATTCGAGAATTGCGGTCCGCGTTGGGCGTAATCGAGTTCGACCGACCAATCCGGGCGTTTCTCGGCGCGTGCGAGTGCCACGTCGGCGTTGGCGGCTTGCTCGGCCGCATCGTAAGCCAACAACTCACGATGATGAGCCGCATTGCTCAGAAGGGCATCCGGGTTGATGCCAAGGTCAGTCCAGTCGGGGGCAGCGCCGAGTGGGCGCGCGCCGGCGTCGGGCAGCCAACGTGCGAATTCCGCATGCGCTTCGTCGATTTCCCTCTGCACTTGAATAAGACGATCAGCGAGCAGGGCCTGCGCCACTTTGGCCGCAAGCCCATCCGCAGCCGATCCGCGGCCCGCACTCAGCGCGGCCGTCGCAGCAACGACTTGCGCTTCAGCGCGTGGGGCCAACGTCTGCAAAATTTGTAAGCGATGTTCAGCAGTGGAGCGAGCAATCCACGCGCGGGCCACCGCTTCGCTGACGGAAAGACGCATCGTGCTTAACTGCGCGCGCTCACGTTCGGCTATGGCCCTAGCTCGTTCGCTGCGCAATTGACGTTTCTCGCGACGGGGGAAGTCCTGCATGAGGCCGATCTTGCGCATCGTCATGAAGTCTTGCGTCAGGTTAAAGGCTGCGCTGGTATTAATCGGTAAGTTATCGATGCCGGCGACGAGTTGCGGATCGGGCAACGCGCCTGCAGGCAGGATGGCATCCTCAGCTGACTCGACCGCTGCTTGTCTTGCAGTAATCGCTGGAGAATCGATTTCGGCGAGCCGCACGGCCTCGTTCAGCGACAACGGTTGCGTATCGACAGCGGCCAATACGGCGGATGTCGTGGTTAACGCCACGAACGTGCCTGCACGCCGAAGAAAATTTAAATAAGCGCAGAAACTAAGACGTGGCGTATGGGTAAAAAGAGACAATGACATACAAGCTCCGACGGCAAACGACAATGGACCGCGTGGTTCGCGGCACCAGAAACGTTGCGCTCGACGCTTAAATCTGGAACGTGCAGTGCTGGATATTGAGAGGCGGCGCCGTTGCGCGCGCGATGACTTCAAACGAGATCGCGCGATTCCCGCCCCGATTGCGATGGACCGGCTCATACAGCCAAGTCGTAGCCGGTAAGAGTGCCGCTACCGTGGGGTTCGACGGATGATCGAGCGATAATTGAAGCGGATGGCAGTGCTGATGGCAACGCGCTTGGTCGTCAGAGGTGTGACACGGCGGTATATCGGAACTCGCCGTGATGTTGCCTCCATCGCCGCTTTCTAAGGGACACACATAAGCCGCCATCGCCAGTTGTTGAAACAACAGGCCCAAAAGCGCGATCAGCGCAATCCAGCGGCGGTGACGACGGCGACGAAACAACATAGCCAAATATCCAGAAATTACCTCTGGAGCTTACATCCGGCGTCATAGGCATGCAAATTCTCCGCTTTAGTTCACCGATTTGGCGTTGATCTTCTATAAATCCCTCAAATGCGATTACATAACACGTGCAATATTCGTTAAAATAGCGACATTAATGGGATTTTAGTGATTTCATGTCATCACGGTCGCTCATCACTCGTTTACGTCGTCACACGGTTATGCCGTGGCTGCTGACGTTATTGCTGTTGATGAAGACGGTCGTCGCAACGGCCTGTATAACCGACGGGCTTTTCGGAATAGGCGAGGGGAACGGTTCTTCCACAGTAGCCGCGGTGACTGTCCCCGATTCATTGACCAGCGATACCGCTGCCGATGGATTGAGCGATTGCTGGCATTCCGGAAATGGAGGTTGTCATTGTTTTTGTGCGCATTCGGCGGCATTGCCTGTTTCTGTACATATTCATTTTACCGCCTATCCGTTTACTGAGCTTCGCCCCTCCCTAACCGTACCGTTGCTGACGGCGCTGTACGAGCGCAATTTACGCCCCCCGATCATCTGAAACCCGATAGCGCTCGTTGAGCGTTAATTGCGGGCGTCTTCACGTCCGTTCGTTGGTTTCAGGAGAATATTTATGTTTTCGAAAGCGATGGCGCTGATTAGCGCTGTTTACTTTACGTTATTTGCACCTCTTGCTTACTCACAAATACCAATACCGGCTGACACGATAGCGTCCGAAGATATCGGACATGCACCTCGCGATCTTATCGCTGCCATACAGAAACTTTGGGATGCCAACCCGGCCGTGCGCGCGGCACAAGCCAAGCTCAATGCCACAGAAGCGCGCGCGCAAGCGGCGAGCAGGCCGTTATACAACCCCGCGTTGGAGCTGACCGCAGAAAACGCCGATGTGGATCGACGCAGCGTCGGTATCAGCCAGACCATCGATTGGTCCGGCAAACGGCGCGCCCGCGTACTAGTCGCTGATGCGCAAATGGCCGCCGTACGCGCTGAACGCGATCAGGTTCGTCAGCAGATTGGTTTGGAATGGCTGATCGGTTGGGTTCGTACTCTCGCCGCGGTTGAGCAAGTCGCGCTCGGACAACAACGGCTCACGGCGCTGCAGCAGTTTGCGTTGCTCGCCGAACGCCGGTTTAACGCGGGCGATATCAATACCGTTGAACGCGATTTGGCCAGCTTGGCACTGCAAGAGGCGCTTGCGCAACAAGCCGAGTTGCTGGCTGATCAGGCCAGCGCACAGCAAAGGCTCATAGCGATTGGTGCCCAGATTGATGCGTTGCCCGCATTACCGGAGGGGATGCCGCCATTGGCGGCAGTATCGCCAGCCCTAATCGATGGATTGCCTGATTTGCGCCAGGCACGTGCCGAAGCGGACGTAGCGCAAGCCAAGATCGGCGTCGCCGAGAAAGAACGCAAACCGGATCCCCTATTCACGCTAAGCGGCGGCACGGTCAAGGCGGGCCCCGTGACCGACCATCTGGTGGGACTCTCGGTCAGCATTCCGTTGTTCGTGCGCAATACCTACAGCGCCGAAGCCATGGCCGTGCGCTCTGAATCGGAGCAAGCGGATAGCACTTATCGCGATCGTCTCAAACGTGCCGAGGCACGCGTCCAACAAACGACCGTCAGTTACAACGCCTTGCGTGACGCATGGGGCGCGTGGCAACACAGTCGTGTCAGTCCATTACAGGAACGCGCTGCCTTACTCCAGCGCCTCTGGGATGCCGGCGAACTGAGCACCGCCGATTATCTGGTACAGCTCAAGCAGACCATCGATACCGAACTGACGGCACGCGGCCTGCGGGTGCGTCTATGGCAGGCGTGGTTCGATTGGCTCGCGGCGTCGGGCGCGTTTGCGCCATGGATCGGCCAAGCCAATGAATGACGCCACACGTCTCACCCTTTTTCCAAAGGATCCTCCGATGAAACGATTACCCTGGTTCCTGGCATGCCTGGTCTTTGTGGCCAGCGTGAATGCCACTGAAGAGAAGAAACCCACCAATGCCGCTGCGCGGGAAAATCCGTTACTGCTCGATGCCACTGCGCAAAAACAACTCGGCATTGAAACCGCCGTAGTACAAATGCAAATCTTGCACGATGAGGTCCACGCACCCGGCGAAGTGCATGCAAACGCGTATGCCACGACCATCATTACACCGCGCATCGTGGCTCAAGTCGTGCGCCGCCAGGCTAAGCTCGGAGAGGAAGTAAAAGTCGGTCAACCGCTGGTGACCTTGAGCAGTGTTGAGTTGGCGGAAGCGCAGGGGGTACTGGTTGTAGCCGAGCAAGAATGGCAACGCGTAAAACAACTGGGTGCAGACGCGGTTTCTGGTAAACGATATACCGAAGCCCAAGTGGCCCGCGATCAGGCACAGGCCAAAGTGCGCGCCTTCGGCATGAGCGATAGCGAGGTCGCGGCCTTACTGAAAGTCGGCTCGATGCGCGCCAACGGTGAGTTTGCGTTACTCGCACCGCAAGCAGGACGCATTACCAGCGATGACTTCATTGTTGGCGAGCGCGTCGAACCGGGCAAGATCTTGTTCACGTTGATCAACGAAACGACGGTGTGGGTCGAAGCACAATTGGCCCCGGATGCCGCAGAAAAGATCGAAGGCGGCAATACAGCGCGCATCGTCGTCCATGACAAAACCTTTAACGGACGCGTCGTCCAGCTTTCCCACCGTACCGAAGAAGGTACGCGCACGACACCGGTGCGCATTGAAGTGGCGAATGCCGATGATCAATTGCATCCTGGCGAGTTCGTCGAAGCGTATCTGGCAACGAAAAGCGCCTCACCCGCGCTGGCGATCCCGACCGAGGCCATCCTGCAATTGCAAAACACCCCGACGGTATTCAAGGCCGTCGCCAATGCGCCATTCGAGGCGACCCCGATCGTGACCGGTGAAAGTCGCGGTGCGTTCACCTCCATCAAACAAGGCTTGAACATCGGTGACATCATTGTGGTGAAGGGTGCTTATGCGCTGAAAGCCCGTTTGCTGAAGTCGCAATTGGGAGAAGAATAATGACAATTGCACATGTCTTATTGCATGACAGAACCGGTGCGCCATGTTGAATCGCCTGGTCGAAATCTCACTGCGTTACAAGGTATTGGTCCTGATCGTTTTCATTGTGATTGCGTTTCTCGGCTACCGCGCGGTACGCACGGTGCCGATCGATGCGTTTCCCGACGTGACGCCGGTACAAGTCAATATCTATACAGAATCGCCGGGACTGGCGGCGGAAGACGTCGAGCAACTGCTGACCTTTCCGGTGGAATCCGCCATGGCGGGCTTACCCAAAGTTCAGGAAATCCGTTCGGTCAGCCTGTTCGGATTGTCCTACGTATCCGTGTATTTCGCCGATGATATGGACATCTATTTTGCGCGGCAGCTCACCAATGAGCGCTTGCAGGAGGTGGGTGATCGCATTCCGGCCGGTTACGGCCGCCCAGAGCTGGGCCCAAATACGTCAGGTTTAGGCCAGGTGCTGTGGTACACGCTGGAGCGCGCCGATGATGCACTGAAAGACACGATTAGCGATATGGACCTGCGCACCTTGCAGGATTGGACCGTGCGCCTGATTTTACGCACGGCACCCGGGGTCGATGATGTCACTTCTTGGGGGGGCGGTGAACGCCAATTCCAGGTGCGTATCGATCCCCTGAAGTTGATCAAGCACCAGCTTGGCTTTAAGGAAGTGATAACGGCACTGGAAGCGAACAACGGCCAGGTCGGCGGTAGTTATGTGGATCTCGGCAAAGAACAATATCTGGTGCGCGGCTTAGGCTTGGTACGCAACGCCAGCGACATCGGTAGCATTGTGTTGAAAACCGACCACGGCACGCCGGTGTATGTGCGCGATGTTGCGCAGATCACGCAAGCCGCGGCGCCACGTTCCGGTGCGATTACGCGCGATGGCAAAGAAGTGGTGCTCGGCATGGCGCTAGCGCGTATTGGTGAAAACGCTAAGAACGTGGTCGAGGCGGTTAAGGCCAAACTCGATACGGTGCGGCGGGCCTTACCCAAAGGCGTGGTACTCAAACCCATCTATGAGCGTACCGAACTGGTCAACAAGGCGGTGGATACCGCGGTACGCGCCTTGATCGAAGGCTCGTTGTTGGTGGCCATCATTTTGTTTCTCTTTCTGGGCGAATTGCGCTCCGCATTGGTGGTAATCGTGGCCCTACCGATGGCGATGCTGATCGCCTTCATCTGTATGGGGCAGACCGGACTTTCCGCCAATCTGATGTCGCTGGCAGGCCTCGCGATTGGTATCGGTATGATGGTGGATGGTGCGGTGGTGATGGTCGAAAACGCCTTTCGCATTATGGCCGAGCGCAAAGCGCACGGTGAAACCGTTAACAAAACCGCTGCTGTCTTGGCCGCCGCGCGTGAAGTTGCTAACCCGATGGCCTTCGCCATTGGCATCATCATTGTGGTGTTCTTGCCGTTGTTCAGCCTCGAAGGGCTGGAAGGCAAATTGTTCAAGCCGATGGCGTTCACGATCAGTTTTGCCATGGCCGGATCCCTGCTGTTGACGCTCACATTGATTCCCGTACTGGCGGCGTTGCTGTTGAAACCCAAGGAAGAAAAAGACACGCGTTTGGTCGGTTGGCTAAAGCGTCGCTACGCACCGATGATCGGCTGGGCGTTGGATCGCAAAAAGAGGGTGGTTGCCGCCTCGATTACGGCATTGGTCGCCAGTCTCGCGCTCTTCCCATTTCTCGGTAAGGAGTTTATGCCGCAACTGCAAGAAGGCTCGATCATGTGGCGCGTGACCTCGATCCCATCGACCTCGTTGGATGAATCGATCGAGATTTCCCGCAAGATCGCCGATGCCTTCCAGCAGTTTCCGGAGGTGGACACAACATTGGCCATGATCGGCCGCGCTGAAAAAGGTGAAACCGCCGATGTGAACTATATGGAGATTTATACCGCACTTAAACCTCCGGGCGAATGGAAGACGAATCGCTCCATCAAGCAATTGGAAGAAGCGATGCAGGAGCAACTCGACATCGTGGTGCCGACTACGGTCACCAGTTTTACGCAGCCGATCCAAATGCGCGTGGAAGAACTAATCTCCGGAGTCAGAGCCACGCTCGCACTTAAACTCTACGGAGAGGATCTGGGTGAGCTCGATCGTCTCAGCGCCCAACTCAAAACGGTACTGAGTGGCGTTGCCGGTGTCGCTGATCTGTCACTGGAAGCCAATCTCGGCAAACCGCAAATTCGTATTCAAGTCGATCGCGAGGCATTGGCACGTTACGGCCTAAACGCGCAAGACGTACTCACCATCGTGCGCAATGGTCTCGGTGGTGAACCCGTGAGCACGTTGCTTGATGGCGTCAAGCGCTTTGATATCACCGCGCGTTTAGACGATGCATCCAAATTATCGGTGCAATCCATCGAACAAATCCCGCTGCGTGCTCCTTCCGGTGCTTTGGTCAGTTTAAAGCAGATTGCCGAGGTCAGCGTGGGAGAGGGCTATTCGTTTGTGCGCCGCGAACAGTTGCAACGCTATGCCGTGATTCAGATGGACGTGCACGACCGCGATATCGACAGTTTCGTCAAGGACGCCAATGCCGCCATTACCAAACAGGTTACGTTACCGAGCGGTTATTGGGTGGAGTGGGGCGGGGCTTTCGAGAATCAGCAACGTGCCATGGCGAAGCTGGCTTTGATCGTACCGGTAACGATTCTTTTCATCTTTATTCTGTTGTATACCGCGTTCAATTCGGTCAAGTATGCGGCCTTGATCATTGCTAACGTACCGTTCGCCACTATTGGTGGATTGTTGGCGCTCGCGATCAGTCGTCAATACTTATCGGTTCCTTCGGCGATTGGCTTCATCGCCGTATTTGGCGTTGCCATGTTGAACGGCATCGTACTGGTCAGCTTTCTCAATGAATTGCGTGAACAAGGTTTATCGATACGCGAAGCCGTGCTACGCGGTACGGCGCTGCGTCTTCGTCCGGTACTGATGACCGCCAGTGTAGCCATCTTAGGTTTAGTGCCGATGCTGCTGTCCGGCGGCGTGGGTGCGGAAACCCAACGTCCGCTGGCAGCGGTCGTTGTCGGTGGGTTGATCACCTCCACCTTATTGACGCTGATACTACTACCCGTGATTTATGAATGGCTGGAACAGCGCGCTGAGCGCACACAGGAGATAGCACCATGAAAGAAATCAAAGCGTTTGTTCATCGCGGTCGCATTGCCGACGTTGTCCATGCATTGGATGCGGCCGGTTTTCGGCATTTGACCGTCATTGATGTGAAAGGACTGTTGCGTGCACTGAGCAGCCAGGAAGAAAACTACTCGATTGAGCTTGGCGAGAAAGTGATTACCGAGGTAAAGCTCGAATTGGTATGTGCCGATGAAGATGTCGAGGCAGCGGTGCGATTGATTCGCCTGCACGGACGCACCGGCCAGAAACTGGCCGGTTGGGTGTATGTCAGCGCATTGGAACAGGCTCTGCCGATCAATGGTTTGGAGTCACGATCAGGACAGGATCCGCACTAAACGTTGCGCTTCTGGCCTGTATCAAGATTTCCGCACTTCGTTTGATGGGGGGTTTTATGAAAATCATTTGCACCATTTCGTCGATGCTTTTACTGCTCAGTGGCTGCGCCACCCTGGCGGATATCAAGGACATCATGAATCCCAAATTCTCCGGCGAAATGCTGCTGCAATTACCGTCCGAGTCTCTACGCTTGGTTCCTGATACTTGCGTTCCGGGCAGTCGCAACTACCTTGAGTACTTTCGGGGTTTCGATTTCACTGCTTCCAAAGAGCACTGGCGCATTCGTGCTACGACGGACCAAGTACAAATCACCTCAGATATGAACAATGAAAAAAGAGTCGATGTGGTGAGGGCGGCAGACTGCACGACGTTCACCTTAAGCGCCGAAACCACCCGTTGGCGCGTCAACCATCACCCCGCTTATTCCGTGCGTCTGGATCTGAAATGCGCGGTTACCAATAAGATTCAACTCGAAGGTCACATCGAAGCAAAACATTGTTATTAAAATCAGAGTTAACTGCAGGAAAAGCCGATGTCGAATTGTGACTGTCATTCCGAAACGCACCATGCAACGCGTCGAGTGTTGCAGATAGCCTTTGCCTTGAATGCGAGTATGTTCGTGATCGGCATCGTTTTCGGACTGATCGCGCATTCATCCGGTTTAATCGCCGATGCTTTGGATATGTTGGCGGATGCAATGGCTTATGCGCTTGCACTGTATGCGCTAGCGGCCATGCCTTCCGTTAAAGCCCGGTTGGCGACGTTGAGCGGCTGGATCTTGATCGCCTTGGGTATTGGCGTTCTGTGCGATGTTCTCCGCCGCACCCTTTACGGCGAAGAACCGCAGGGCTCAACCATGATGGTGCTCGCACTGGTTTCGCTTTGCGTCAATGCTACGGTGTTGACGTTTCTTAGCAAGCATAAAGGTACAAACGTAAACGTCTGGGCGTCCTGGATATGCACCCGTGCCGATGTCGTCGCTAACTTGGGCGTGATTCTTGCGGGATTTTTGGTTTTTTTGACAACGTCGAAAATTCCCGACCTTATCATTGGCGCGGCAATTAGCCTTTATGTTCTGCGTGAGGCCATGGAAATTTTGCGCGGTGCGCGAAGAGCCATCATAAACTTGGAGCAACGATCTCATGAGCAGTGACCACCATCACAAGCACGCTGTCGCTAATACCGGACACGTCTACTCAGACCCACATGATTCCCACAGTCATGTACAGGGGCATTCGCACGCGCCGAAAGACTTCGGCCGTGCATTTATCATTGGTGCTGTGCTGAATACGGGTTTTGTCGCTGTCGAAGCCATCTATGGAATTCTTAGCCATTCGCTGGCACTGCTGGCTGACGCAGGACACAATTTGAGTGACGTGTTAAGCCTGTTACTTGCTTGGGGCGCGAGTATTCTGGTCAAGCGCCTTCCCTCCAAGAAATTCACTTATGGATTGCGCAGCACGTCGATTCTCGCGGCGCTGGTGAATGCGGTATTGTTGTTGGTAGTGATAGGAGGCCTTGCTTGGGAGGCTGTGTTACGGTTTCGCGAGCCGAGTGACGTAGAGGGTCTAACTGTTATTGTCGTTGCGGCGTTTGGGGTTGTAATTAATCTCAGTACCGCCTTTCTTTTCATGGCGGGTCGTAAAGGTGATTTGAATGTACGAGCGGCATTTATGCATATGGCCGCTGATGCAGCCATCTCGCTTGGCGTCGTTATCGCAGGATTTGTAATCCTATATACGGGTTGGCAGTGGCTGGACCCGGCAGTGAGCCTGATTATTTCAATTCTGGTGGTACTAGGAACTTGGGGATTATTGCGTGATTCGATCAATCTTGCTTTGCAAGCAGTGCCGAACGGAATTGAGACCGATAAAGTTCACAGTTATTTATTGGCGCTTGATGGCGTCAGCGAAGTGCATGATCTACATATCTGGGGCATGAGTACGACGGAAACCGCGTTAACAGTTCATTTGGTGATGCCAGGTGGATATCCCGGTGACGCCTTCCGCAGCGTGGTGTGCGCGATGCTTTATGAACGATTTCAAATCTCCCATTCCACCCTTCAGATCGAGATTAATGACTCGACCCAGCTCTGCAACTTAGCATCGCCAGAGGTGGTTTGATAGCAAGGAATCTTGTCGTTGTAGTTGACGCACTAAGGGTTTAATCTAACGCCATGGGCTTATACGGAATATCACTGCGTTTGCTCCTGGCTTTGCTACTCGTAGTAAACGGGGCCGTCAGCGGCATGACTATGCCTATGACGGTAGCCCAATCTGCATCTAGCCACGATCAATCCAGCCCCTCTTCACCTTGCCACCACATGAAAGCGGATCAAGCAAGCAAAGGTCATTCGTCGTCAGGCAACACCCCCCAGCCCGGAACGCCGGATTGCTGCAAACACGGTGGTTGCCAATGTGCTTGTACCGTACATCTTTCTTTTTTGTCTTTTTCTGCGATGGCTTTTAGCAGCATTCAATATGCGATAAAGCCCATCATCGGCCGCATTGAAAAAATACCGAACGAGCCTTCTGCGCCGCTTCTTCGTCCTCCGATCGTCTGATACCTCCCATGACGGGTTTTTGACCCGAAATGCCATGCGACCCGTACGGGGTCGTTGACGCTGGACCTACGTCCAGGGGTCTTTTTGGAGGTTTTCAATGCAAACGAATTTTCGCCGCGCTGCGTTAGCGTTGACTGTTACTGCTGCATTAAGCGGTTGCGTCAGTGTCGGACCACGGCCGGGTTCTGCGGACATCAACGCACTACTGACGGATCGCGGCGCACCCGCTATTCCAGCTGCTGATTCCGCTACAGCGGCGGCCAACGATGCAGCAATTCGCGACTGGCTGACCCAGCCGATGACAGTGGACAGCGCCGTTCGGGTTGCGATGGTGCGCAGTCCAAAATTGCAGCAGGAATATGCCAGGCTAGGGTTAGCGCAAGCCGACATATTGGAGGCAGTGCAAATTGCCAACCCTCGTTTCTCAGTATCGCGCCTGCGTTCAGAAACCGGAACCGGTAGTCAGCTCTCAACCGGTTTGATGATGCCTTTGGTCGATTTGCTGGTGCTGCCAACGCGCACTCGTTTGGCGAAGGCGGCTTACGAGAGTGCTCGGCTAGAAATCGCGGCAGCTATTCTTAGCGTCAGTGCCGATGTGCAAGCCGCGTGGTACAGCTATGTGGGTGCGCGGCAGGTTGCCGAACTGCGGGACACTGTAGCGCAGAGTGCTGATACATCGTCTGAGACCGCGCAACGTTTCTTTGATGCAGGCAATATCAGCGAGCTGCAGCTCAAACAAGAACAAGCGGCTGCCAGTGAAGCACGCATCGACTCTGCGCGTGCGCAAGCAAACGCGCAACGAACCCACTTAGCGCTCAATACTCTTATCGGACTCAGCGGCGCCGATGCTGAGTGGGAAACGAGCGATCGGCTACTGCAGCCAGTGCCGGAAGAGGACGATCCGGCAATGCTCACCGAATTGGCGCGAGTCAGTAACTTGAGCTTGCTGGCGGCGCGACAGGAAGTCGCTGTATTCAATTCGGTACTTTCTACAACCCGGCATTGGCGTTGGCTTGGTGGGTCAGAAATTGGCTATTTACGCGAAACCGAAGTCGACAGTTCGCGGATCAAGGGCCCCTCGTTAGCGTTGGAGCTGCCGATCTTCAATCAAGGTCAAGCGCGTCTGGCCCGCATCCAAGCCCAGCTTGCTCAAGCGAAGGCACGTCTGGCCGCCGCCGAGTTGGGCACGGACAACGCGGTGCGCCTGGGTGCCCAGCAAGTGCGGGTATTGAGCCAGGTTGTGAGCACTCATCGCGATGCACTCATTCCACAACGTGAATCGGTGATGGCGCGCAGTCAGGAACAACAGAACTTCATGCTGATCGGCGTCTTCGAATTGATCCAGGCCAAGGTCAAAGAGTTCGATGCCTATCAAAGCTATTTGGAAGCGGTACGCGACTACTGGTTAGCGCGAGTCGATTTGATGCGCGCCGTCGGGCAACGATTGCCCAGTGACACGGCCATCGGAAAACCAACCCCAAGTGTGAAAGAGATCGTGATGCCACCCGGTGAGATGCCCGGTATGGACATGCACAAAATGAAGATGGACGACGCGATGCCGATCCAGAAAAAACCCGAGACACCATCCACTGAACAGAATCATCACCATGGAGACGCGCCATGAACCTCACCCGTCGCACTATCTTGATTGGCGCCGGCACGGGCTTGGTCGCGACCGCTGCTGTCGCTTTGGCAAAAGCAGCACCGCAGGACGCAGGCGACCACGGCATGGCTGACATGCAAGGTCAGCTCGCCCGCTCACCTGTTGGCACAAACCGGTCCGGCAAAGTCCGCACGCTCAACGGTTGGACGTTGCCCTATCGGATGAACGATGGCGTCAAGGAATTCCACTTAGTGGCCGAAGAAATCGTGCATGAATTTGCACCGGGCTCGAAAGCGACTTGTTGGGGTTATAACGGTTCGACGCCAGGACCGACGATTGAAGCGGTGGAAGGTGACCATGTGCGCATCTTTGTCACCAACCGATTGAAAGAACCCACCACCATCCACTGGCACGGCTTCATTCTGCCTTCCGGTATGGATGGTGTGGGCGGATTGTCCCAGCCGCATATCCAGCCCGGTGAAACCTATGTCTACGAGTTCACCTTGCGTCAACACGGTACTCATATGTACCACCCGCATGCCGATGAAATGACGCAAATGGCGTACGGCATGATGGGGCTTTTTATCATCCATCCGAAAAGCGGTGAAGAAGTGGCGATCGATCGCGACTACGCGCTCCTTCTACACAACTGGGCACTGCATCCTGGCACTTGGCGGCCCGATCCATCCATTATGCAGGAATTTGACTTGTGGACATTCAATAGCAAAGTGTTTCCGGCTATTGATCCCCTCGTCGCTCGCACCGGTGAGCGTGTACGTATCCGCATGGGCAACTTGTCGATGTGGAATCACCCGATCCATCTGCACGGCGTCGAATATCGTGTGACCGGTTCCGACGGCGGGCGTTGGCCGCAATCCCAATGGCGACGTGAGGTCACTGAGATCGTGGGTGTCGGTCAGACACGCGATATCGAGTTTATCGCCCCACCGGGCGATTGGGCGTTTCACTGCCATATGGCGCACCACACCATGAATGCCATGGGCCACGCGATTCCAAATCCTACCGGCGTCGATCAAAGCGGTGTCGAGAAAAAAATCCGCGAAATGCTGCCGGGCTATATGGCCATGGGCGAAAACGGCATGGCCGAGCATCAAGACCATACCGACAGCGGTCACATGCAAGGCCCGGTCAACACATTGCCGATGATGGCGGGGAAGGGCCCTTTCGGCAACATCGAAATGGGTGGCATGTTCACCGTGCTTAAAGTGCGCGATGACCTAGCGACTAATGACTTTCGCGACCCCGGCTGGTACCGACATCCGCCCGGCACTGTGGCTCGTTGCGTCAGTACCGACCCTTCCTTCGGCAATCCACCGCGCCGACTTGGCTAATGTGGCAGGAGATGATTATGAAACTTTTTAAATTGTCCCTTAGCATTGTTTTAGGGCTAGCTCTGTTCACGGCACTAGGTGCTACGGCTTTTGTTTATCTCGGGCTATTCCCACCCGGTGCCGATGAACCACATTCGGATCTGGTTTATACCCTGCTGCAGACCACGCGCGAACGCGGCATCGCAAGCCGTATGCAAGGCATTACCGTACCTCCGCTCAATGATCCCCCGCTGATCCGCAAGGGGGCGGGCAACTACAATGCGATGTGCAGTGGTTGCCATTTGATGCCGGGTGCGAAAGACAGCGAGCTCAGCCGAGGATTATATCCTGCACCGCCTGCATTGGCCAAGATTGACAATCTCGACCCTGCGAAAGCGTTCTGGGTCATCAAGCACGGGATCAAAGCATCGGGTATGCCCGCCTGGGGCAAAAGCATGGACGACGACACCATTTGGGGCATGGTCGCATTCCTCAAGAAATTGCCGGCACTGAGTGCAGAACAATACAAAACGGAGGTCGCTTGCAGCGGTGGGCATTCACATGGGGGCAGCACCACCGTGGAGCATCATCACGACGAAGCGGAAAGCGCTGCGCACGAGCACGGCGCCGAACATCATCATGATGAAGGTGCAGACCATTCTCATGACGGTAACGCAGGCCCCGATTGTGGATCAGGGGCGATGGTCAAGCCCAACGAGCATGACCATGCCGCAGAAAGTACGTCTGGTCACGACGAGCACGAGGCTAGCGGGATGACGATGCCAACGGACGCTGTCGTGACCGACTCCCATAAGCATAAGGCAGAGGAGGCCGAACACGCTCATTCCAACGAGATGGGGAACCCAGCGAATAGCATGAATATGCCGATGGACAATCCGCACCCTCAACCACAGCAGCCTGAGGGTAATGCAGAACCGTCGCACGCCAACAGCACCATACCGACTAAGGATCATAGCCAAATGCAAGGCATGGATCACTCGAAAATGACCGCAATGAACAGCGGCGCTACCGCAGCACCGAAGTCATTGCCAATTAAGAATGCCGCTGAGGCCGCCGTTCAAGCCTTTCAAGACGCACTGCAAGTCGGCAATCGCTCATTGGCACTGCAGTGGCTCGCAGCCGACGTGCACATTCAAGAGGGTGGCCATACCGAAACATCGCGAGAGGCTTATGCCGGTGAGCATCTTCAAAACGACATCGACTTCTTGAAGGCATCGCGCGTTTACCCACAAATCCGCACGTCCAATGTCCATGGCGATACCGCCACGGTTCGTTCTCAGACACGCATCGTGGGGAAATCGGGTGGCAAGCCGATCGATATTCTTAGCAATGAAATTGCGACGGTTCGGAAAACAGCGGAAGGGTGGCGCATCGTGCGCATTGAATGGTCTTCAGTCGATGCCGAAGACAAGCCTGCACGGCATCAGCACTGATACATACGGCGACACGGGCACGCCTTAGTCTGCCCGTATTTTTGAGGAGAAAAACCATGAGCCATCATTTAAATTCAACTGCCAAGGCCTGCATCGCGGCTTGCAATGACTGTGCAACCGAATGCGGCAACTGCTTTACCCATATGGTGGGTAAGGAAAGCGCCAGTGACTGCCCGGCCTGCTGCATTGAATGTGCGGCCATCTGTCGATTGAGCGCCGATGCCATCGCACGAAACAGTCCCTTCGCCAAGCAAATCTGTCAGTTGTGTGCGGACATTTGCGATTGGTGCGCCAAGGAATGCGAAGCGAACGGCATGGAACATTGTAAGCAATGCGCACAGGTGTGTCGGCGTTGTGCCGAAGCCTGTCGCAAGATGGCTTAACGCTAAGCACCAATCGAACCTACAGGATAGGCGTGCAAGAAAGTTTTTTAATGTCGCGCGGGGAAATGGTATGCATTTACCATCCCCGCAGAGGTTATCTAGGAGAGTCCCCGTGTCACAGCAAGCCAAAAACAGCACCTTTAATCGGTCCACATTGTGGGTATGTGCCGTGACGATTTCCGCCGCAGTCATGGCAGGAGCACCGATGTGGGCAAATGCCAACGAGCCCGTGAAGAGTAATCCCGACTCCACGCCCAACGAGCAGATGGATCAATCAAAAATGGTCGCTACCTCCTATCCAAGTATTGATTCTGATTTAGGGGAAGCGTTGTATCCCGATGAACAGGCACTGGCTCAAGAGATAGGAATGGGTATTGAAAAATCCATTCGTAAGGAATATCGCCCAGGGGGTGCTCGTCGTGACGCACATCCGAAAGCTCACGGTTGTGTAAAAGCGGAATTTCAAGTGATGGATACGCTTCCCGATAATCTGGCCAAGGGCGTCTTTATTCCCGGTAAAACGTATCCGGCATGGATTCGGTTTTCGAACGGTTCCAAGGACGCAAGTCAGGCAGATATCAAAGGTGATGCACGCGGAATGGCGATCAAAGTGCTAGATGTTCCCGGAGCAAAGCTCCTGGAAGATGAGGATCAAGCCACCACGCAAGACTTCATCATGATTAACCACCCCGTATTTTTTGCCAATGATCCCCGTCGTTATCTGTCTTTGATAACGGATGAAAGCAGTGACAGCTTCTCCAAAAAGCTTTTGATTCCGTTCGCGCTCGGCCTCAAGGGCACACTGATTGCTCTGAAGACGACCAGTAAAAAGATTTCAAACCCCTTGCAAACGCGTTACTGGTCAATGGTTCCTTATCAGTTAGGCACTGGACCTGACCGTCAAGCGGTTAAATATTCAGCGAGATCCTGTTCGACGACAACGGACCCGATACCAAACAATCCGAGTCCCAATTTCTTGCGCGATGCGCTGCGCACCACACTGCAAAAAGGTGACGCCTGTATGGAGTTTCTGGTGCAACCCAGAACATCCGACCGCATGAGCGTTGAGGACTCAATGACGGAATGGAAGGAAGCGAAAGCCCCTTTTTATAAGGTGGCAACGATTCGCATCCCTCAGCAGACTTTCGATACAGCCGATCAAATTAGGTTTTGTGAAAACCTTTCGTTTAGTCCTTGGCATGCGTTACGTGACCATAAGCCGCTGGGAGTGACCAACCGGATGCGCAAGGTGATCTACGACCATATCAGCCGTGTTAGGCATGAGATGAACTCGGCTGGAAGACAAGAGCCTCAGTAGCTTACGGGAAAGAGGCGTGCACAGTACCCAACTATTTGGTAAAATAGTACGCACTAGAAATATACGCATATGTATCTTATGTCAAATAGATACGCATAATAGACTACCGCTCCTTATTGGATATGAACGTCTCAAGGTTCAGTGGTCTTACTCGCACCCAACCGCTGCTCAGCTATTTCTAACACCAAAAGCAGCGATCGAATGCGTTTATGGTGGGCAAACATCATCAGATGTCCTGCGTAGACACCTAGAACTAGCGCTGCTACATAGACCTCGAAATTGTGTGTTCCTAAATCCGCAGGTAGTTGCTTCATCTGATAGGCCAAATAAGTTCCCCCGATAAGCGGAATGATGCCAAGGGAAGCAAGGCGCCCCAACACTAGCATGGTCCGTTGCGTTTGCGACTCCATCGAATGGGACAAACGTACGCGCTGCTCCTTGATCCACAACATGCCATTTAGTTTGAGGCCTTCCACAATCGGATCTTGCAGACGTGCCTCGCGGAGCGTCTGTCCGAAGAAATCCATATGCGCAGTTTTTATTTTGTAAGCGCCCACAACAATGTAGGTCAAGGCCAATACTTGTGGCGCCAATAACACCGGAAGCAACAATATCTCAACGAGCCAGCGTGCAGCCGGACCGGCAAGCGCGAGCATAAATGCGACGACAGCGCATGATATGGTGGTTGAGATGAGTGGAATTTCCCATGAATGTGGCTCGTAAGGTACACCTGCCCCCGCCTTTTTTAGGGCTCTATCGGCATCTTCGAGCGAAATCGGCGCAACGGGACGAACCATAGCATCCATAGGTAGTTCCTTCTTTTGACCTACTGTTCGCCATGCAACGCACGCTGCGGTGGTAGTTTGTGTTTTATACCGTTTTGGTATAGACTTAATCATGCACGTTATTTCTAAGCCCGCACTGGTGGAGTTCTGGTTAAAACACCCAGACGCGAAAAGCCCGTTGCAGGCATGGTATCGCACGATGGAAAGTGAGGTCTTTACCGACTTCAACGACCTGAGAGCAACGTTCGCCAGTGCCGACTATGTGGACGGCCTGACGGTGTTCGACATTGGTGGCAACAAGTACCGGTTGATTAGCTCAATCCATTATAACCGACACAAAGTATTCATTCGCGCAGTACTGACGCACGCCAAATACGACCGTGGCGACTGGAAACGGAGGAAATGATGGGATACGAACTTAAGGCGGTACCCAATCCGCAAGCCATTCTTCGGGCATGGACACCCTTCAAGCAGCTTGTCGGTGTAACTGTTGTGCGCAACAAAAAGGACTATGCGCAGGCCCGCGCCACGATTGATGCGTTGCTTGATGTGGTGGGTGACAACGAAAACCACCCGTTGGCGGATGTGTTGGACTACCTCGCCGATCAGGTGAAAGCCTACGAGGACGAGCACTTTGAGATCCCCGAAGCGGTGCCAAGCGAAGTGCTGCGCTTCCTGATGGAGCAACACGGTCTCAAACAAGAAGACTTGGGAGACTGTGCACCACAAAGCCGTATCTCGGACATTCTGAGTGGGAAGCGCTCAATCAGCAAGGAAATTGCTAAGCGGTTTGCTCATCGCTTCCATGTCCGTGCTGACCTGTTCCTGTGAAGGTTATTGGCTTAGCTAACGCAATATCTTGACTTCAACCGGTGACCATTTGGGTCCCGATTGACCATCGCCCAAAGTTTTGGTGCGGGACACTTCCAGTGTTCTGATGCGTTTGTCATAAAGAAGGCTTAGGAAATAGAATTTTTTGAGTCGTCCTATCGACGACCACATACGCAGGTCTCCGCCCTGCCCTACTTGCCTACGTGCTCGGCTTCTCCGGTCAAGGGCCGCTAGGCCCCCGGGTCCTCACCTGCCCGTGTCGCTTCGCTCCCGCTCCAGCAGCTTGCGGGCCGCGCCAGGGCCGTCGCTGCGTCTTCAACGCTTCCCTTGACCGCGCCTCCCTCTGCGGCGCTTGGCGTCCATTGGCCGCGATGTCATACATCACGGCCACTACGGCCGCAACTTCAACGGAGGAAAAACCATGACGAATGATCTTTTCGGTTCTGTGATCTCGGTATACACCCGCGCTCAAGCGTTAGCGGATGGCGTCTTAGTAGACGTAACGAACACCGCAAGGGAAGCGGGATTTGTCTTTCCCGTCGCACTCACCCATGCAGTGTGGGAAGACTGCGTAAGTTGGTCAGCGGAAGACACCGAACGCAAGGGTGTTCCACAAGATGAAATGGGCCGCCTCTGGGACGTGTTATGGATGGCTAGACTTGCCGCACGCAAAGGTGGAGAGCGAATACTGTTTCAGCTTTATCGCGTTCCGCGCGAAGGTCGAGGTGTCCAAGCGCGATTAGTGACTTTGTCCGCACATTGTGGCCCTGGGGATGACGGCGAACCCGTTATCACAATCATGGGGATAACCGAAGACTAGAGCATTATCTGCGGCGTAGGTCCGATCACTGGGCCTACGCCCCCATCGGCCTAGTCTGGCGATCCTCAGGCCGAGATGCGGTGTATTGATACAATGAAACTAAACCGCCACAGGATGGAGAAGTTACAAAATGAATAACAGACCCCTCGCGGACTACATCATCGGCTCAACGGTAGCGATAGCTTTCTTCGCGCTCATTTGGTCAACTTTTTCATCGCGCGTGCCGGGAACGCTCGACGATATGCTGTTTTTTGTGGCTTTTTTTGGGCTGCTCGTAGGTATCGGCGGAGGACTGATACTCGCTCTTAAGCGAAAGAAAGCCGCTTGGGGCGTAGCGGCGTTCGCGTCAATCGCTGGTCTGATCTACCTTGTATGGCTGATTTTTGCGAATGCGATGGGGCACTGGCACTGATGTGCCTGGGCGCTAAGCAGCTAAATGTGTAAGAAAACTCAAGGAGGTTCCACATGATGCGGATTTTGTTAAAAATCCTGTTGCGAACGGGCCTTACTCTTACGGCAACCTATGCGCTGATCTGTCTCATTTTGTTCTTGTCTCAGCGATCGTTCATCTACTTCCCAATGCCCGCATCGCAGACGAATTCTGAGGCGATAACCACCTTGAATGTAGCGGATGCTGCTCTTCGAATATCCGTTCGACCCCATCAAGGTCAAGATGCATTGATCTATTTTGGCGGCAATGCAGAAGAGGTATCTCAGAGTCTGAATGCCTTTGCCGCAGCGTTCCCCGATCACGCGATTTATCTAATGCATTACCGTGGCTATGGCGGCAGCACCGGTGATCCATCAGAAAAGTTATTGCACTCCGATGCGAGAGCTTTATTTGATATGGTGCATGCCAAGCACGAGCATGTCGTGGTGATAGGTCGAAGTCTGGGCAGCGGAGTCGCGATACGCTTGGCTGCCACGCAGCCGGTCACCCGGCTTGTTCTAATCACGCCGTACGACAGCATGGAGACTGTAGCAAAGATCCAATTTCCGTATTTCCCAATCGGTCTACTTCTCCAGGATAAATTCGAATCGTGGCGCTATGCGCCATTGATCAAAGCGCCCACGTTAATCGTCGCTGCAGCCAACGATGAAGTCATTCCACCTCAAAGTACAATGGCCCTGTTCAATGGGTTTTCCCCCGGTATAGCCAGGATAAAACTCATCGCTGGCGTCGGTCACAATTCAATTTCAAATAGCCCCGACTATATGACGATACTGCAAGGGCGTGAGTGATCTACTGGATGATGAAGAATTCAAAAAAATAACTGGTTCATCCTCCGATGGTTAGTGTGGCGATCTTGCCGTTTCTTAAGGTGAACTTGTAGCGAATTTGAGCTGGGCTTCCGGGAAAGCTGCCGCTGACTTGTGTGGTCGCGATGGTCTGCTCGCCCACCTCTGTGAGATCAATCATATCTGCAACTGGTTTGTATTTCGCAATCGCTTCATCAATCTACACCTTGATGGCCGCACCCCGGTATTCGTGTGACTCATCGCTTACGAGTGCGTCACCCGTGAAGAGTTGATTGAAGTCATCGGTTTGCCCGGTGTTGTGCGCATGGAAGAAGGCGGCGATGACTGGTGGTAGCTCTGCATTCATAATTGAAACAAGCCTACCCTAGAATGGATGAGCATATCTTTAAGTCGGCCATTTCCAAAGCGACCGATGGATTTCTGTATGCTTTAATTTCAATCACATTTCCGCTTGGGTCTGTTACGAGCAATTTGGCCTGTTCCGTGGCAGACCCTTTATAAGAAATATTGGGGTTTACCTTAAATTTAATTTCTATTTCTTCTAGGCGTTTAGCAAGGATTTCCCATTCTTGCCACGCTAGCACTGCGCCGAAGTGACGAGCACCTTGTTGCTCAGGTGTTAATACTTGATCGGGTTGTTCATGCAAAGTGATCTGACCGCCGAACAGATATATATCGATCCATTTTTCACGTATCCGTCCAGTGCGCGCGCCTAAAGCAGTGATATAAAAGTTTTTGGCCTTTGTCAGGTCTCGTACAGGAAACGCAAGATGAAAAATTGGATAAGTCACTTTGACGCTCGCAATACGTGAGTGAGCAGCCTCAACTGGAGGTTTATTTATTGCACGACAATCGGGAGATACCATCGTGCGGATTAAACAGGACAACGTTTTTCTCATCCTGAAACACCAACGAGTGTCCTACGATCGCCACGTTTTCTGGTACAGATGGGAGGGCCGCGATCAGCGAGGTGCTCCATGCTCCCTTCGGATCGTACGTGAGATCGTAAAGGCCTCCGGCGTTACCGAACTCAAAGGGTGCCGAACCCGCAGCATAGATATGTCCATCTACTTGTGCCAGTAAAGCCAATCCCAGGTGCACCACGGGCTGTGGAGTTGGGGGCCCTTCGCGCGGTACAAACGACAGCATACCTTCGGCTTCAAATCCTAGACATCCAATCAGCCAACCGTTAGGCCTCTTCAGGACTGAAAACCTGCTTTGTTCGTTTGAACACCAAGTACTAATTTCATTTCGATTGATGCCTCGCGGCAGCACCTTATTATCTCGGCGCTCCCAGCGCACACGGATGATACGGTCATCGATAGTTCGATACTTCGTTGATTTCGCGTCATCGATCAAACACGTGGGAAGTTTGTGGTCCACCGGAGTAGCGTAACCGAATTCGATACAGTTCAATTTGCCGTTCGAAGACGCTTGCTCGCCAGTTAGTGCTTCACCAGTTGTTTTGTCGCATCCAAATGGGTCACCACGAATACCCTCGCCTTTTCGGCGCGCAACTTCTGCAACCGCTCGGACCCGGCCAGACCAATAGTCAGATGCAACCGATTTCAGCGTGGCATCGACATCTGTGTGTGTGGCGGCAAATTGTGCCAATGAGGCAACGGCCGCTTGTGATGTCAGCCAGTCGAAAGACGAAATGGCTGCCTTGAGCGGATCGATGGCTTGTTCCGCGTGCAAAGATCCTAACGCGCGCGCCGCAGCGGCACGATTGGTAAATGTGGAATCTGACAACTCTGCTACCAAGATCGGCACAATGCTATCGCGGTAGTCCGAAAGACCCACAATTCGATTCTCCCATATCCAATGATGCGCATGTTCCTCTAGGAGCCAGCGGCGAAGAACATCGACCGCTTCCGGTATTCCCGCCGCCAAAGCAAGTGTTTCGGCACGGTGCGAGAGCGCAGAGTCTGGGCTCTGGATTAGCCACTTTGCCGCTTTCGCGATGGGTACGGCTTGGTGTTCCAGTGTTATGGCAATACCTAAGAGTTCAGCCCACAATTCGGAGTCTCGTTTGTCGTCGGCCACGATCAGTGCAATATCGTTCAAGGCATCGGCGTCTAGTTCCATGGGCTGATGTTGGAGCCTGACACACCCGCTAGTCACTTCATTCCATGCGGCCTCGAAAAACCCTTTGGGCCAATGGCGAGTCGCATCCTTCGCTTGGTGGATTAGCCACCGCGCCCTCGGGGCATCACATTCGTATGGGGATGTAGAAGGAGGTAACGTGGTGTCTGCTACGACGGTAGAGAACCCACCCCCCGACCATCTTTGACAGGTAATTCCGTCAAGCGCGTGGATTGCCCATGAGTTACGCAGTGAACTGACAATTTGGATTTTCTTGGACAAATCGCGCGCCTTTGGGCCGATAAGTCCTATCGCGTAGAGGGCGACCGCGCGTTGCACCGGAGAACCGTGCGCCACGACTTCTAAAATCTCAGGTAACGGTGCTTTAAGCTCCGCAACTGTCTTCTCGTTAGGACCATTACCCACAACCCTGATATACGGTATCGAGTCTGGTACACAAGCTACGTCTTCTCCTGGCAGCGCTTGTTTCGCGTTAGCTGCGATCGTTTTTCCGAGAACGAGCTCCCCAGCATTCAGCGCACCAATGAATTCACTATCGTTGAGCTCGTGTAATGCGCGAAGTGAAAAGTTCGTCTCCTCCGTCGCTTGGGCATGCGCAATGAAAATATGTAAGGCCGCAGCAATCACTAATGATCCAAACCAAACACATTGCCTCAAAGATGTCATCGTTGAATTATTGCATGTCGTGTTTAATTCTGTCCTCAACTTCCTTCGGATTCATTTCTTTTATTTTGTAATGAATATTTTCCACCTTGATATTATTTTTGTAAATCGCAACCATTAAATCAGCAGTCGTGTTGCAATTTGGGTTGCTATCAACTTCTAAAAAATATTGCACACTCTTACCCGAATATTTTAACAATGTATTTTTTATTTCATCGCGCACCCCTCCACTCGAACCCCAAAGTTGCCACGGGTCATCAATAAGAAAACGATTAGAGTTTTCTATTAATTTTAACGATGTGGCTACATACTCAGAAGCAAAGGCCGCGACACGCATTTTACCATTATATATCAATATACTATATATTGGGTAGACGCCTTTTTTCTCGTTCTCCTCCTCGCCGTCTTTCCAAGAAGAGGTAAAGTATTCTCTTTTGTAGGCGCTCAGCTCAATATCTTTAGTGAAATTAATACCTTTGTTCTTTACCAGGCACGTCTCCACTCCAAAAACAGGGGGAGTGAACGCAGAAATAACGAATAGCAAAAAAATCATGTAAAAATGTTTATTCATGAGCTTTTTCAAAGCCATGTTTTATCGAACGATACCCAACATGAGTTTCAATGGGCAGGGCCCCTCGATCTTTCCTCAGGCCAGAAGTCCTTAGCGTTGCTCATATCCTTAATGTGAAAAAATATCGTTTCTACTTGATCCTTATTTCTATACACCAGCACCGATAGATCCAAGCCTTCGTCACATTGCTCGTTTTTGGTGAAAGAAAGGTAGTACGAGATATCTTTGCCGGAATACTTTTCTAAAAACTTGTTGCGCTCATCGTAGACTAGAGGGGGTGCCGGCCACATTAACCCCTCCAGCATGAACACCGCTCGGTCCTTCGTGCTCATGAGTTTCACGGGAAAGTAGTCTGATTGGTATCCTGAAACGTAAAGCCCTTCAGGATCAAACTTTCCTGTGCTGAACATCATTCCCATGATGGGGAAGCGGTGCATTTTCTCACTGTTCTCCTCATCTAGGGACCAGGCGCTATCGAGGTATACACGCTTGTACGGGATTATTCTGGTCTCCTTCGTAAACACGATGCTTTTACCATTCTCTTTGCAGAGGTTAGTCTCAGCATGAACATGCTCATAACCAAATAGCGAGATCAGAAGAACAACGATGTGGAGTGAACGAAGAGTGCTCATTTTATTGTCCAATACGCAATCTTTGCGGTCGGTTGCGGGGGCGTTCCGTATAGTCCAGAGCCTGCCTGTCCTTGATAAAAGATGTCTATATGGAAACTTGTCCATCCGACATTGGTCCCTACCGAATTGTAGGAAAATTGGACAAATATGCCTTGCTGGGTCGGATAAACCTTGTTGTAAAAATAATCAAATGTCGTTTCAGTAGGTGCGCCATATTGCCTGGTCATCCAATCCATAAGCGTCCCGACACCTCTCGGGTACCCGTCGGTCGTGACGTTGACTTGTGGATAGCTTGACATATCTACGCCGGAATCGATTAGGTCGGCCCCCAGTCTTATCGCGCATTGATTAGGATATGGATCGGCGCTCGGATGTGCTGGAGACCCATCATCATTTCGCGGATAGTTAGCCTGAAGCTTGTTAAAAGGCGGGAAATGCATCTTGGCCCTCTCTTCATTAAACGCCCTCCCAAACGCCCCTGTCAATGCTCCATTCCCAAATTTGTTTCCCGCGAGAACGGAGGTTGTACCGCCGACTACGGCAGCTGCAATAACGCGTTGCGCACTAACCGATTGACCAATCGGATTTTGTGGATCAAGTCGGTCGATACCTGGACTTGCCGCCTCCCCCACGCCAGCACTTAAGAAGCCATTGCCAAACTTGCCACCTTCTAAACTTTGCATCACCCCACCTGCAACGCCATGCGCCAATATCTTGGCACTGAAACCCACCGCATTGAGATTCGTCGAGCCGATCGTACCGCCATCGTGCGCCCAGCCGGCACTGCCGAAACCTTGATCGATGCCGTAGAACAATTCTGCTGAGAACGCGCCGTAAACCGCGCCTTTAAAACTGCCGGATTGCACAGCACCTGCGGCGAAACCCGAAATCCCGACCGCCGCCCAACCTGGTAGCCATGTCGGTAAGAGCTCCGGCAAAAACACCACAATCGCGACGCCCAATACATCGCGCCACCACGAATAACCGGTAGGGTCGGTCAGGGTCAGCGGATTATTAATAACGTAACTGTAGCGATTCAACCCTTGCGGCGATCCATCGGACAAGGGATCGGCTTGCAACATTTTTCCGATTTGCGGATCGTAGATTCGCCCGTTCATGTGGACAAAATTCAAACTGTCCACCTGTTCATGACCGGTGAACCCGGTCGTCGTGCTCACCGGCACCGGTGCGCTGCCGTGCCAGGTATTCGGATCGCGGCGGTTGCCGTGTGGATCAAAGCTCATCGCCTCAATTACGCCACCGCTGGCGTTGGCCACCACGTCGGTGCTGCCGAGATGATCGGCAAACACATAGCGCGTTTCGTTACTGCCGCTGGAACGTACGTAATCAATCGCGACGCCGGCTAAATAACGCCGCGTTTCCGTGGTGCCGCCAGCGTAACGCAAGATTTCCACATTGCCGATGTAGTTCGTAGTGACGCCACCTGGGGAGCTTGGACATCCTGTCGTTTCAAAGTTGTTGCAAAAAATTCGATCCGATCCAGCACCGGTCGCATCCACGCGCAGGAAACGGTCTCCATCAGGCGTGTATTGGAAGCTGGTCTGGGCACTAGCCGTATTCGCGCTAGCGAGCTGGTTTAGCGCGTTGTAGGCCAAGGTGCGGCCGTCTGTACCGCTGGTTTGGCTGCCGTTGGGGTCATATGCGTAACCCACCGCACCGATGGCGGATACCGCATGCGGGCTGCCAAAACTGCCATGTCCGGTGCAGCCGGCGAGGCCCGTATAGGTATACGAGGTGCCATTTTTGGTGCACAGATTGCCGAGTTGATCGTAAACGAGCTGTTCGGTGACCCACGGCGTGCCTTGAAAAACGCCCTGAATCCGAGTCAATTGAGACTGTTTAAGCCGATTCAGCGCATCGTAAGTATTCGCCTCTACGGTTGGTGAAGTGCTGATGGCGCGCTCGCGCTGCGTGAGATTCCCGGCGAGATCGAAGCTGTATCGTAAGTCCTGTAATGCGCAACTGATGCCGGAGCATAGGGTGTTAAGCCGCCCCGTCGACGGGGTATAGGTTAAGGTACTGACAAGCGTGCTGCTGGTCCCGCGTTGCTCCTGCGTCACCTGACCGCGTGCGGTCATGCCGAGCACTTGATAGAGAGTGCCGACGCGCGAATCGATCAGTGAACCGAGATAACCGTTGGTTGTGTAATTGGTGGTGAGCGTGTAGCCGGAGGCATCTTGTTGCGACTGGACACGGCCGTAGCCATCGTATCCAGTGACCTCGTTGTAAGCACTGCCCGCAATGGCGGTGTTGCGTTGGTTCAATCGACCGTAGCCGTCATAGGTTATTGCACGGCTAAACGTTGCTCCCGTGGTTGCCGAGCGCGATTCGCTAGCGATTTGACCCAGTCCGTTCGCCGCTGTATCGAACGTCCAAATGTCGGTCAAGATATTGCCATCGCTACCCGGTGCGGTGCGACGCCAGCACCGACCCATCGCATCGTAATCCTGTTGGACTATTTGCCCTTTGCCATCGGTTTGACTGACCACGTCGCCGGTGGCGTTGTAACGGTAGGTGATGGACCCTGCATCGGGATCCACCTGTCCCGTTTTTCTACCCAATGCGTCATAAGTAACACTATTTACAATGGGACCGTTACCCGCATCGCGCCCGACGGTGAGCACATCCCCCGCAGCATTGAACGTCTTGCTTACGACCAAACCGACTGTCGGATCGCCGCTAACGGTCGGATCACGTGTCTCGACGACTTCGCCAAGCGGGTTCTTCGTTTCTTCCCAGGTGAAACCGCGCGGATTGGTGGTGAACGTGGTCAGACCGACGTAGCTCTTTAATACCGAACCACCATCCGGATTATTGACTCGCGTCACGCGGCCGAGCACGTCATACGCCGGCGTGGTGCTCGAAGCAGCGGCGGCGCAGGGGTTGCTTGAAGTAAGCGTGGGACTGCCGTCACCACTGACGGTCGCAGGAACGAAAAACGGCTCGGATTGATACGCCGGACGGTTGTGACTGTCGTAATAACTGCACACCCCAGAGAAGTTCTGACCGCTGGGATTGGAATCAAAACTCTGTGTAACTTTGAGGATTGGACGACCGAGCAAATCGTTATAAGTCCATGAGCTCGGCGCGCCGGCAGTGACGGTCTGAACGCGGAAAGCGGTATCGCTGGGGCATGAGACCGCCGTGCATTGACGAAACGTCGTAGTGCTCGCCTTGCCGGTATTGTCCTCGCTAAAGTAAGGCCGCCCCAGACTTCCAAACAGCGCCGACTGGATCAGTCCATTCGCTGTGCTCTGCGTGGTGACATTGCCGAATTCATCGCGGGTGCTGGTGCTAACGGCAGTTTGTTCATTGAGGTGCCCTGCCCCGCCCACCGAGTAGAACGGTAAGCGACTGCCCGTGGTGTAACGACCAATACTATCGAAACTGGTTTTCGCGTAGCGATGCACCAAGTTACCGGAATGACCGCTGCCGTTGAGAGGTTGCTGCGGAAAGCCGCTGGTGCTGGTGCATTGGCTATCGGTTAGGTCATTGCTGCACTGATACGCACCGGTGCGATTGCCGTAAGCATCCAGCGTGTACAGCGTGCGCAAGTCTTGATCGGCGGGCCCGCCACTCTGTAGCCGCTCGGACGTCAACAGCCCCGTGGTCGTGGCATAGGTGTAGTCGGTGGTACGTGCAATCGTTGCCTGGCTCGGCCGCAGGAATTGCACAACGCTGTGCGTCAATCGACCGAGAAACCAGCGCCCCGTGTCGTTGGTATACGTATTCGTTAGTAGCTTTTGCGCAACTATCGTATTGCTGCCGTCCAGCGTTTCGGTGCGGCTGTGGGTGAGATTGCCGTAGCCGTCTTCATAGCAAAAATAATTCGCGCTCTGCGCGGTGGCGACAAAGCTTCCGGGACCCGGGCCGCCGCCCAATTCCGCTTGCTCGTCAATCGAGTGGGAGATGTAACTGAAAATCGGCTGTGCGACCGCGGGCGGTGTAAACAAACCATCGGTAATACCCAATGGCCGATCAATGTGCGTTGTGGATGTGCACGCGCTGTTATCGATCGCCACGCATCCTGCGCCATTGCAGACCGGTTGCTGACCGCCGTAACGCACGATTTGGCCACTTTGAAGTAAATCAGGCCACAGAGCCGCGCCAACCGGCGCAAAGCAGTTGTATCCCGCCACTTCGGGATTGGCGGCACAGGCGTCCAGTTCCGCCGTTCCGCGCGTCAGTGCGCCGTTGAAAACCAGCTGGAAACTCACCTCCGGCATGCCGATAAACGGGTACGCCTGGGTATAGCTGTTAACGGTTGCTACGTATTGGCCAGTGCTGGCCTGATCGTTAGCGTCAAAACTCCAGGTTTCATAGAAGCCAAGAAAGCCCCGTCCGCCGGCCTGCATTAGCGCGCCAGCGTAGCGGTACGCTACTGTGCTTTGTGCGCTGGGACTGCCGCGTATTGGTGCGCTGCTGCTGGCCTGACTCACCACGTACAGCGGTGCGAGCACGTCAAATACCGGCGAACCCCATCCGAAATTGTCGAGAGTTAGCGCCGGTAAGCCGTTCTCGGCACCGCGCTGATAAACACCTTTGTTGGTTAACGGCTGATACGTCAGCGTTGTGGTAGCACCGTGACCGTTACGGATACTGGTGATGACATCACGCGGGTGATAACGGCTGCCGCTGGGCGCGCGGCTCGCGTAAAGATTACTGCTGCTGCTCGCCACATTGATGCGTAGAAAATCCGATGTGCCGTCGGCATCAAAATCACCGATCAAATTAATCCATTGGTTTAGGTTACCTCCTGCCGTGAGTCCCCCGCCCGCCACCGCTGTCGGCGCAGTGAACGTGCCATCCGGTTGCAAACTCACCGAATTGAACGTACCGCTGGCCGCTGTTGGAAAGACGAGTTCCGCGCGCCCGTCACCGTTGGTGTCCGCGAATTGCAGTTGCGCGCTGTTGGCAATGCCGGTGACCGCGATCGGAGACTTATATGTTGAGATCGGAGGGAGCGTACTCGGCTGACTGATCACACCGGTGTTGAGCCTAGCCCAATATGTGGTTGGCGTCGTCGAGTCCTGATAGACAATGTCGGTCAGGCCATCCGCATTCAGATCGGCTAGGTGCATGCCTGCACTGGTGTCCGGCAAAACGCCTCCCGATAAAGTCGTGAGGTCACTCCAGTATTGAGTCAACTTGAAGCGGGGAACGGTCGAACCACTGGCCGGCGGTTCGGTGCCATCGGCGATAAATTGATACCAGTAATACTTCGTAGTCGCGAAATCCGGATGCGGATCAGCGGGAGTGCCTAAGATCGAATTGAAGGTCGGTGGGCTCGAGGTTGACACTGTCGCTGGCGTCGTCGGCGCGGTATCGCAGATTCCGCCAGCACAAGGTTGCGAGACGTAAAACATCAAATCGCCACGTCCATCGCCATTGATTTCGGTGCCGAGAATAAATGCCCCGATGCCGGTAAAGAAATTGAGATCGCAAGGCCCTCCAAGAGCGCTCGCGCAGCCATCGCCTACAGTAAAGTTAAAGTCGATCGCATACGGTACAGAGAAGGCCAAGGCGCCGGACGGTTGTCGTTGGAGCAGCCGGACCATCACGCTCGCATTGCCAGTGCTGACACTCGGCGTCACCGGATAGATAAAATCGGGGATGCCATCACCGTTAAGATCCAGCGTGAGGCCCGGATGGGTTGACCCGCTGATAACCGGAATCGCAGGAGACAGGCTCGCCAATTGATCAGTGCCGCTAAATACTGCTGCACCAGGTGATGCGGGACGGCCGAGGCTGAGATACACGGACCAGCTTGACGCACCGGCGATCATCAAATCGGCGCGGCCGTCGCCGTCGTAATCTACCAATCCCCAAGACAAATCGTCGTTCAACAAATTGCGCGGTGCGCAGCGCACCGCCTGCGTCGGTGTCACCAGGGTCATTTGGTTCGACACCGTGCGATCGAGGAAACTCACATAAATGCGGCTATTGCTGCCGCAAGTGGCATCGCCATTTTTGGCCCAAACGAGGTCCTGGCGACCGTCACCGTCTAGATCCGCAATTTTGTAACTAACTAAATTAGTGAAGTCGGGGCCGCTCTGAGTTTGTGCGGAATCCGGCGAAAAGCTGTTGACCGCATTCGACCAAGTGAACAAAGTGGGTGGGAAACACACACTTAAACTGCTATCGCGGCACTCTTGAATTTGTCTTAACTGCTGGGCATTGGAACCGGAAACGGAAGTGCCGTAGGTGAGCTGGTAATAACGCAATGTCGGACTGGCAGCGGTGGAATCCTGCACCGTGACATCGGTCAACTGTTGGCTTTGAAGGAACGCAACGCCAGCTTGATAGCCCAGACGCACCCGAGCGGTCGGCAGCGTGGTGTAATGGAACAACACGCTGGCATAAGGCGCTGAGACCGGACTCGTTGCATGCCCGGTGTAGTTGATTTGCGATAAAACAATCTCAACCGCGCCGGCGGCAAAAGGCAGCGTGCCAACGGCCGGCTGGTTGGTATATAGATAGTCGATGTAATTCCCAACGGAATCCTGCACTCGACTCAAATTCCAGCTCACCGTGAACGACGTAAACGCAATGCTGGCGCCGGGAGCGGAGTTGGGTGAAATCGTGGTATCGCCGTAGAGGCTGGTCGTGCCGTCTTTGCGTTTTACGCTAAATGACGAGGCGTTTTGCGTGACCTGGGTAAACGGATCGTTTTCCGGCGCATACGTACTTGTGGGCGTGCCATAGCTTCCGCTGGTGAGCAGTAAACGTATTCCATCTAAGCAATATCGATCCGATGCCGTAAAATTGACCGGCGCTGGATTGCCATCGATGGGGGTGGTGCCGGACATGAAATCGCCGCTTTCGCGCGATTGCCTACATCTAGCGATCTGTGAAGCGCCTTCGATCGTGAAGCCAGGTCCCACTGGGCCGCCAGATAGACGGCTGTTGTAGGTAAGCGCCAGCTTCGGAACCACGCCGGCGACACCGGGAGATACTTGGATAGGAATGGAATATGTTGCATTTCCGCCCTCGTCCACGCGGAATTGTGCCACCGTTGCGCCGACGCTGTCGGACGTTGGATCGAGGGCTGGCGCGGTCGTAATTCCCGGAGTCGCGGAAATTGTTGGCGGGGCGGTAGTTGCGCTCGCTAAAGTTGCAGGTGTTACAAAATCGGAGTTTGGGAGTGCAACGCTAGAGGATGATGACATGCCCGTAATTGCAACCAGGAGGCACGACACCAAGGCCGCCGACAGACCTGATCGGGTTATCGAACCAGAAACGCCGCGCAAAACCCGAGCCACACGACTTACACAAACCAACATCTGAAATTCCCCTGCTACGTAATGCGTCCTGCCCATTAGCTCCTGATTATTCGTTTGCGCGACAGCAGTAAGTAAAAATCACTGCCTTGTTCTAAATAAGAAAACGCAAAGTATACCCTATAACTGCGATTTCAGCTTCTGATAAGTTACAGTTATCTGCTAATAACTAAGAATATCTTAGTATCGTAATAGCTCTAAAGCTAAGACTCTCTGAGTCCTCTTTATTACGGAGGACTCGATGCCAAAGGTGGTTACCCCCTTGCCAAAGCGCCTCAAAGCGGCGCGCTTAGCCGCCGGTTTATCGCAAAAAGCCCTTGGCATAGCGGCCGGTATTGATGAATTCGTCGCTAGCGCTCGCCTAAACCAGTATGAGCGCGGCATTCATGCGCCAGACTATGCGACAGTCCATCGCCTCGCACGTGTGCTCAAAGTGCCGACGGCCTATCTATACGCCAATGACGATGTCCATGCCGAGCTATTACTCGCGTTCCACGCGTTATCAGTTGCCGCTCGGCGCAAATTCTTAAGCTCGCTTCGCAGCCACCATAGCGGTTAGAAGCTACAGCGTTTGCACCTAGACACAGTCAAGCTGATCTGAATCATGTAGAGAATGTGCATACTCTAGTATGAGATTATGCTATACCTATATTTTTCGGGTGTCAAATCTGGGCGCTTAGGGAACATAACTTCCCTACCCTACCGAGACTGATGGTACGAGGCTTTTTTGCCATCCTATCCATGCCTGAATAGGGCAGGTCTCCGCCCTGCCCTACTTGCCTACGTGCTCGGCTTCTCCGGTCAAGGGCCGCTAGGCCCCCGGGTCCTCACCTGCCCGTGTCGCTTCGCTCCCGCTCCAGCAGCTTGCGGGCCGCGCCAGGGCCGTCGCTGCGTCTTCAACGCTTCCCTTGACCGCGCCTCCCTCTACGGCGCTTGGCGCCCATTGGCCGCGATGTCACACATCACGGCCACTACGGCCGCAACTTCGACCCAAAGGAGAAATGTTATGCAGATTGCTAACCGAATCGTTCAGGGTGATTGCACCGGCGTATTGAAAACAGTGCCCGACGAAAGCGCTGATTTCATACTAACCGACCCGCCCTATTTCGTTGGATATAAAGATCGCAACGGACGCACTATCGCCAATGATACCAATCCAGAAAGTATTCTCGGGGCATTTTCCGACCTTTACCGCATTTTGAAACCAGATAGTGTTTGTGTTTCATTCTATGGCTGGAATAGTGTGGATTCATTTTTCCACTTTTGGAAAGAGGCAGGTTTTAAGCCGATCGGACATATTGTCTGGCACAAAAACTATACTTCTCGTGCGGGATTTTTGAACGCTCAACACGAACAGGCTTATGTCCTTGCTAAAGGAAGGCCCAAAAAGCCTAAGCAACCTCTTGATGACGTGCGTGCATGGGAATATAGCGGCAATAGAGTGCATCCTACGGAAAAAGCTATCAGCGTCTTACAACCGCTCATTGAGGCCTTTTCCCGCCCTGGTGAACTCGTTCTTGATCCGTTTTCAGGCTCAGGCAGCACGCTCGTAGCCGCTGCACTCCTAAAACGGCACTACCTCGGGATTGAGTTGGAATCTCGCTACTGTGAACTCGCTAAAAAACGTCTGGCGGGAATCGAAAACTTCCTACAACAACGAAAAGTAGCGTAAACAAAAAATGCGAGCGTAGGTCCGATCAATGGACCTACGTTCCATAGACACGTACGTATTTGTATAAATAACAATTATCGGGCAAACCACATTTCAGCGCCCTGCCCTGCCTCTTCTAACCCACTCACTCAAATCCTCGGCCGTCTCCCAATACCCCATTAGATGGTTTATCGTTCGCGCTGGGAGGATTAACCATGACACCGCAAGCCGCATACTTGTTAACTGAGCAGCTTGCTCGATTTGGGCACATGCTCACGGGAATGCGGAAGCTTGGGATTAGTTTACATGCCACACCGGAAGCCATCATCTCGATTCGCGAATGTGGTCACCCTGACGCCCTATGGGTTGCGATGAATCTAATGGCAGAGGGTGACGATACGAATGCTGCCGATGTTTAATGTTCGTCACAGCCGAACCATTCGCAGCGCCGCTATGCGGTGTAGATCAGCAGCTCGCGGGGCTTCCACCTACAGCTTGTCCTTGACTGCCTAATCACCTTCGTCCGGTAATTTCACCGGTGCCCGTGACACATCATCAGGATCAACACCATAGGCGCGCATTGTCTCTTTCCATTTGCGTTGCGAATCCTCGGCAGTTTCTTGCGGGTCTTTGACGACTTTGTAGCGCTCCTTCGGTACTTGTTGCAATGTTCGCGTAAATCGAAAGTCGAGAGCGGTTACGGAACGTCCCTGCTTCCTTTTATGGCAACTAACGCGAATATCGCTGTGCGCATTGATTTGATCGACTGCAACTTGAATTGCCCAGCGATCGAAGTCGCTAAAGCGTGGGTATGTCGTCACGCAATCGAGACACTGCCGTAATTTGTCCACGGTAAGACTGCGGTGACCAACCGAGATGTATTGGGCGAGCAGTTCGTAAAGACGAATCGCGAAAACGCTGGTTAGATTAGCGATCGCCGACAGGCTATAGCTTGTGAAACGTTCACGTAACTGGCTCAGATAGGGCAAGATCTCCGGCGAAAAGTGGAGGGTCAATGCCCCCTTCCCTTTTGAATATTTGACAGCAGAAACCCAACGGATGGATGTGCGGGTTTCGTTCCCCGCGTCGTTAATTACCAGTTTGCGCTCAAACAACCGCTCGCCAACTTCCTTGAGCTCCTCATAGGCTTTAACACGCTGCAAACCGTAACGATTCTGAAAATCGGCTGCGTAGATCGAAAATGTACGTTGCTGATCAAGCGATGAGCGCGAGTCGATCTGCCCGACGCACATCAACATAACGCGCTGTTCCTGGAGTGTTAGCCGGTAGTTTGCTTCAATGATGGCATTGGACTTGGTGACTACGAGCTCAACTCGCGGGCCAGGAACATGGGCTGCGGCTATCAAGCTGCTCGACTTAACTGCCATTGAGCCTCTGGAGCTTTCGCGCGCTACTGCCTGTTTCGCCATATTCATAGCCCTCTTCGCTTGTCACCTTTAGCTCGTCTTATCGTTACTCCGAGACGAGACCCGATTGTCACCTTCTTCTCGTTCAATCTAACTGTATTAATGCTCAATAGCGTTGGCGCAATATTTAATAAATTACTTTATAATCAATAAATTACACCAATGTTCACCCGGAGAACTGCTCAGCATTTTCAAGCCAGGACTGCACGAAGTCGGCAACCGCTGAGGCTAATGCCCTACCCTTTTCAGCCGGCAATCGGTGACTTAAGCCAAGTTGTAGTCCCTGCCGACCCACAACTTTTACTCGCAAGATAGGTTTACCTGCTTTAAGGCGCACCTCCTCCGGTTCTGGTTCAGTGCTAGGAACTCGGCGAAATTTTGCCTCTATTACCTGAAGAGCTAAAAGCACATCCGCAGGGGTACCCGTACCACTATGGAGGCGGCCCACTTTCGTCAACTCTTCCAGAACTTTGTCCAAGCGATCGGATGCCTTGGCTTTGGCTATAAGCGATGCGAGACGCAAGTACATCGTTTTGGGCACCCGATCATGTCCGCCAAGCGCGTGCAAAAATTCACGCGGCACCAATGCTAGATTTAACTGCACGGAGATTCGGCTTTTGCTAATCGCCACAAACTGTGCGAGTTCGTCTTGCGTAGAAACAATGCCTGCCTCCATCCAACCGCGATATCGCAGCCCTACTTCGTATGCGCTATGTCTGGCTGTGCTATCCGACGTCTCAGCAAGCGACGCCGCCTCTTTATCCGTGAGGTCCGCGACCAACACCTGCAAGGTCCGTCCGAGTTGAGCGCAGGCGTAACGCCGACGCGAGCCATCGATCACTTCATAATCGTAGTCCGGATCGTTATTGACGGGACGAACAATGGCCGGTGTATTCTGCCCACTCGCCTGAATGGAGTTGATCAGATCGGCGACGGTTTCCTCATTCAAGCTCTCCTGCAAACGCCCCTGCAAAGTCCAGACACGAACGCGCGATGGCTCGACACTGGCTAGGCGATAAGAGCGTGCATCGCCGAGCACGTTTTGCAGCCGGCCAAGCACTCCGCGACTGCCACCGATGCGCGATGTGGGAATGCTTGGCCGCTCGCCTTGATGAACAACTTCTGATTGGTTGATTAGGCGTTGTGCACGTTCATGCGCACTCATCGGTGATTTAGGTTTGGTCGAGGTCATGGGGCGGTACTCCGCTGCGTCCAATTCGAGCTAATCAAAGTCATAATTTCCGCAAAAGCTTCATCCAATGCTTCGCGCACCCGCGCGTTCGAGGTTTGTAACCCTCTCGAATTGGGAGGGGTTGCTTCGTAACAACTAGGCGCACCGGCACTACCACGACGGATCGCCTCAGAGGAAGGGAAAACGCCAGTCAAAATAAGTGCGCCCAGCTTGTTGCGTGCAAGGATGGAATGCGTTTGATCAGAAACGGAGTTGCGTGTGAACTGGGTTAGAAAAAGGCGTAACCAGCGTTTACGGAGTTCAAAGCCAGGCAGCTTTGAGATCCATGCTTCAACGACGCGGGCGAATTTTACGACCGCTTCTAAATCAAGATTGCGGGCAGGGGTTGGGATGATGACGCCGTCACAAGCATAGACCGCGTTAATAAGTCCAAAATTTAGGGCAGGGGCGCTGTCTATCAAAATGATGTCATAGCCCTCAACTTTCCGTAGCGCTTTTTCAAGCCGACTCCAAAAAGGGTTTTGGCCAGGTCCTTGTCGAGCTGTCTCAACAGCAATCGTTAATTCGGCTTCATTAGTTTCGATAGCACAGGGGATCATATCGATCGTGCTCCAGTGCGTTCGGAGTATCTGCTCCGAAAGATCCGTAGAATCGCCCACCATGACCGAACCAACAGATTGCTCCCAATTGACCGTCGTTACTGGTTGCCCGTCCTGGGTTGAGAGTTCATAGCTACTAGTTAGACTGCCCTGCGGATCCAGATCCACTAGCAAAACACGGTATCCGCTCGTTGCCAGGTAATGGCTCAACAGAACACATGCCGATGTTTTGGAGCAGCCTCCCTTAAAATTCAGCATTGCGATGATCTGGGTCGCGTCCGTCGGTCCCCGGACCGGCCGAGTGCCGGCGAATTCCCTGATCGCGTTAATATCATCGAGGGAATAGTGTCGCCAACCGGTTTCACCTTCCCTTGGTGGGGCAGGAAATCCTTCTTGCGATTCCGCCGCACGTAACCAAGCGACTGACCGGCCGATCATTTCGGCAGCCTCCATCGATCGGTAAGAGCGTAAACTCTTCGTACCGGTCGGCGGCGAGTGAATCCGTCGCAATTCATTGATAAGATCGAAGCCGCGCTGGCTAATTAGTGTAAGCGTGTCTTGAACCGTCATTTGCGCGACTTCGCCAGGTGTTGGGGCATTGTATGTAGCGATCGACGCGGTGCTTGCGGGATTAGAACGAGCCTTTGCCATTAGTAGGCTTCCAGTAGTAGGTTTTCAACAGCACTGTAACTAAAATTCGCTATACTGTCACCTAGTCGCTTTCTTTCCCCAGATGTTCTTTTCTGTTTCCATGCGCTTTTATGTTTAGTATTTTCCCTTTTGATTACTTGTTTTAGGGTCGCTGAAACCCCCATTAAATAAGGCTTACAGCCGTCCTGGAACGAGAAGAAGGTGACACTGACCGAGAGAAAGGTCACTGTCGTCCAAGGAAAAGGTGACCATAGAACGAGGGAAAGGGGAACTATGCGACGAGGCAAAGGTGACTTTCCCCTGCACCTCAGCATAGATCCCGTTTTGGACCGCTTCGGAGAGGGTAGGGCGCGGGCGCAATCATGATTGCGGGAAGCCAAAGCTTCGACTTTAAAGTTCGACAGTAACGATCCAGGTGGCTTTAAGGCTGCCAACAACATGTGATGCGTCAATGTGGTTGAGAGATAGAAATTTGTCACCTTTCTCTCCCTATAACGAGCGTTCGTCACATTTCACGCCCCGGGCGCTGATCATGGGGTTACCCTGAGCAGACGTCACCTTTCCCTCGTCATTTCTATTGGAAGCGCAATAGATTCTGAGGTTTATATCGCTTGGGTAATTTAGCTGACCTGTCACCTTTCTCTCGCTGTATTCCTTACAAAGCTCAATAGTTGTTTTTCGAAGGGCCTAAAAACAACACTCGCATATTAGCATAATCTTATGCTAGATTAATCTCATTATCTACACAAAAATAAATGCAGTGCGATTTACGTACTTACTTGATCAAAGCAGTTTTAAGGGGAACACATGCGTTGTTTGTTTATTGCCATAGCACTTAATGTCGTTGTGACGGCTCAAGCAATAACCGTTACGGGCACGAACACCACAACCGGCGAGACGGTAACCATTCATGCCGCCGATCCTGTGTTGGGGCATTGGTCGGAAGACCGAAAGCCGATCTACGTGAAGCTCGACAGCCGTGTGTACCCGGTTACAGCAACGAACGATATCGAGTACTACAGTGGCCTGATCCTGTTCGATCCCGCGCAGGTGAGAAACTGTCGCAGACCTGGCGGTGCCGCCGCTACGCATTCCGCTTTGGTATTCGTTGGGGCGAGTGGGGCAGGGTACGTATACCTTTCCGGGTTGCAGCAGTACAAAATTTACCCGACGGTGTTGATGCTTGACTTGCATTCGACCGATGGTGATCTGGTATGCGACAACCCGCTGCCAAACGATCCGAGTGATCCAATTTTTACCAATGGGTACGAGCAAATCCCATGAAACATTGGAGGTCGATGAACACATATCCACAAGTGCATAGGATGCGCGCAGCGCACCCGAGTCGTGGGATCTCTTGTAAAGATCCCCAGCGAGGGTTTGCCTATGTACCCTGTGGGTATGTGTGATAGCAAAGGAGAAGGGGAGCTATGCAACAACAGAATGACGACTACAACCGATGGGGGCCACGTAATGAAGGCACGCCACCCGTTCCTGCCCCACTAGGGTTTTCGCCAGCGAAATCGGAATGGACCGGCTTTGCCATCGTGACGTATTTGGTCACGGTAATTTTGATAGGTAATCAGTTGCTTACGCTGCTGGCGGGATGGTCTGCATTCGTTGGGTGGTCAGCTATAGGACTGGTCGCATTGATATTGCTGTGGGCTTGGCCTGTTATTTACACCGTCGCCATATTTCTGGTCTGCGGAACGATCATCGGCTATTGCGCAATTCTGTTGATTCGTGCGTTCGCTAGCTAACGCGGAGGTACATTTTGAAAACAACGTTGTTAGACAAATGCGGTGTGGCCTACCGGGCGTTTACGGAGAAGGGTAAAAAAACATTTATGAATACTAAACAACAGACGGATCCTATTATGGGATTTGATGAAGCAAACGGCAGTTTCCAGCAAGAGATTCATCGGCACGTTCTGGCAGATGAAAAACTGATCCTGATTCCGAAGGACGAGATAGAGCCGGATCCGAAAAATGCGCGGCGGCAAGATGATCCCACGATGTCCGAGGTGTCGCTGGACAGTTTGCGCATCAGCATGGAGAACGCCGGACAACGGGTGCCCATCATTGTCGGACCGCGAAATTCCAACAATCGATATCAACTCATTTCAGGTCATCGACGGCTAGCGGCTGCGTTGAAAAGCGACAAGCTCGAAATTCTGAAAGCCGTGTACTTGGATGCGTTACCGGAAGACGGTGAGCGGGGTGTACTAACGATTCAATTAATTGAAAACGCGCATCGTCCTGAAATCAGTCCTGTCAGTGATGCCGAAGCGGTTAAACGATTGCTCGATTTGCATAATGGCGATCGAAGGTTAGTACAGGATGCACTTGGTATTGATAGAGCAACGCTTGGCAACAAAATTCAACTCGCCGAAGCCCCCGATGCAGTGAAGGATTTTGCGCGAGGCGCCAACGTGCGCGATCTGCAAGCCTTGTATGAACTCATCAAGCTCTGGAATGACGATCAACCCAAGGCCCAGGAAATCATTCGCGAACGTATGAAGAAAGGCGATTTCCAGGGAATGCGAAAAGAACTGAAGGACATTCGAACGGCGGTGAAATCTACGCGGGAAGGTGATGCAACCGAAGCGGGCAAGACTGGGCAACCACGTGTAGCAGGAAGCCGAGGCAGAGCTCCCCAAGCAACGAAAGCCGTAGTCGATTGGAGTAAGCAAAGTCCAATCCTGTACATCGAGGCAAAGGGACAGACGCATCGATTCTCGGTTAATGATGAGTTGCTGACCCGTCTACGAGAAACATTGCAATACAAGGCCGAAACCGCATGAAAAGTACGAGCGAGGGGAGGGGGACAATCATGATTGCAAACCGGAGCGGGAGTAGGGCAGGGCACGCTGCAATCATGATTGCAGATAGGGGCTGCGAAGAACGGTGGAGAGGAGAAACCCATGCAATCTGAAGAAACCTTTCTAAGGCAAGATACGCATTTGTGTATTACAGAGGTGTATTACACCCCTGTAACTCCCAAACGCTTGCGGTCTCGCCATGGGCGAAACCGATCTTGCGGCCGTATCGCGCGGCCGGGAAGGGCGATCTAGGAGCACAACTTATGGCAGCTACAATGATCGCGACATTTCGGATTAGCGCTCCTGAAAAGCAAGCCTTGGCCGAATTCGCGGCTGACTGTAATTTGAGCGTTAATGCTGTGATTGTGAAGGTACTGCGCGAGGTACTTGAGGCAGGGCCGCATTTGCTGGCCGATGACATTAATGCGCTTGGCGAAGCGACTCAACAACTTGCTGCTATCGGTCGAAATCTCAACCAGATCGTGCGATCAATAAACAGCAATCCCGCCAGGAAAGTCGCTATTGATATCGAATATTTGTCGTCTATCAAAGCGCATGTCGATGGTGTGGCTGCCGCCGTTGGGCGATTAATGGAGCGACAAAAAGAGCGTTGGGCGCCTATAAGAGAAGCGGCGGTTGGCGATGGCTAATCAAGAGCTAGGAAAACCGCTAGAGGGTTTTATTGAGCTGCCTGGCTTTAAGAAAGGTCGTGTACGTGATATTCGCGCGCCGATTCAGGATCGCGACGCTTTAAGTGGTAAACCCAAAAATAAATCGCTGCTCCCGAGCAGAAGTCATCGGACTGCTGCACTGGCAAAAGTACCTCAAGCGGTTGTCAAAATCACCGGCTATTCCAAGGGATCGCATCAACATGTTAGAGAGCATATTGCGTACATTACACGTAACGGAAAATTGCCATTGGAATGCGAAAATGGGGATGTGTTGGAAGGCAAGAAAACGTCAAAAGAGTTAGTACAAACTTGGGGCATAAAGCATCTGGGACCAGAAACCGAAGAGGCATTTAAGAATGGGCAATTACGTCGAAAAGTCGCCCATATGATGGTTTCCTCACCGGAAGGAGCCAGCCCCGAAAAGCTGCGCGAAATCACGCGCGATTTCTTACATAGGCAGTTCGGAGAGACGACTCGCTATGCTTTTGCCGTTCACGACGACACGAAAAATTCCCATGCCCATATTGTGCTCGCTATGCGCGGATACGATGGGAAGAAACTGCGTATTGGACGTGCCGAGATTCAGAATATGCGAGAGGTTTACGCGGAGGTTGCAACCGAGCACGGGGTATCGTTAAGCGCGTCACGCCGCGTCGATCTACAACGCGATCAAGCACCAAAGGAAGCTAGGGATAATAAGGAATTTCGGATCGCAAAGCGCGGTGAATCGAGTGTGTCTTTTGCATCGTCGGTGCGGCGTGCTTACGAGGAGCTTATTGGCCGCAAACCGACAAAAACTAAAGCAGAAATTCGGTTCGATGAGGAGTCAAAAGATGTGCGAAAAACCGCCGGAGTGGACGCAGCATTTTATGCTGACTTGGCGCGTGAAAACCCGGCGAAAGCTAAACAACTCGAAAAGCTTTCAGCGCTCCACGCCAAAGCGAGTGCGAGCCAAGACAATCCGAAGTCAGCGCGCGAGCAGTTTAGAGAATTAGTAATTGCCGCAGCAAATGGCGAAAAGACACATCCAATGGACCGAGCGAAAAACGCCGGGGAACCCACTGTTGCTATGCGTGTATTAGCCGAGACGATTGCGAAGGAAAAGAAGCTCGAGCTACCCGAAAATTACGAACACAATTTTGCGACTACGCGCGCATTTTTGGACACGCATGCCAAGCGGGAAATTGGTAGTGCTCGCGCCCGGCAGATTCAACTACAACGGCAAAATCGTTTGGTTGAATTGGAGTAATACCGGTTTGAAGCGAAAAAAAATTGTTCGTGATATCGAAATTTAATTAGCTAGTTCGAAGCTACTGCTTGGTTACCAAATTATGCAATGTAGCAGATACGTATGATTGCGTTGCACTAGTGTTCCGAAAGCGTGAATTGCGTTAGGCTGTCTATTCGGACCGACCCCCGGAGAATGGGATGAAGGTAATAAGCGTTCAAGTCCACATGTTTCGCAATATTCTCGATTCTAGTGAAGTTCAGATTCAATCCGACATAACATGTTTAGTCGGAAAAAACGAATCGGGCAAGACAGCGTTTCTACAAGCGTTGTGGAGATTGAATCCGGCTAGGACCGAGACAAACTTTTCTATTGCCGATCATTACCCTGCATGGCTTGAAAAACGGCACCGACAAGATGGAAAAGATCTTAATGAGGTTAGGCCGATTGCAGTGCAACTTGAATGGGAACCTGCCGATTTGAAGCAGGTACAGGAAAAGTTTGGCAACGGAGTCATAGTCTCAGGTGCAATTCTAGAAGTTTACAAAAAGTACAATAACACCTTTGATTGGGACGTTGAGTTCAATGAGAAACAGGCGGTTGAGAACTTCCTGCATGGACGGGGTTTGTCGACCGATTTGGTAGTAGCCTATTCTGCCGTCGGCACTTTTAATGAACTGAGCACTAAACTCGCCAATGACATTAACAATGAAGCGAGCCCAAGCGATACAGAATTACTGAAAAAAGTACGTAATGCTGCTACAGCCCTCCTAGGCAACATTACTTTTGAGGATGCATTATGGAAGGTTATTGAAACGCGGATCCCTAAATTTTTTTACTTTGCTGAGTACAGCAAATTACCCTATACCGTAAATATTCTGAAGGTGTTACAGGACAAGGAGCTAAAAGAACAGGAGAGAACAGCTCTTGCATTGTTGCGGTTGGGCGGAGCTGATAGTGATTATTTCCTTAATCCCAATTATGAACGCCGAAAGCGGGAGCTAGAAAACGTCGCAAATGTCCTTACGGAGGATGTCAATAAGTATTGGACGCAAAACTCGGAACTGCGTGTACAGCCAGAAATAACGCAACGAACGGAGAATCTAAACAACGGCCAGCAAGCGGTACTGGACGAAATGAAATTACGCATTTGGGACAATCGACACTTGTTGTCGTTGCCATTCGATGAACACTCCGCCGGTTTTCAATGGTTCTTTTCATTCTTAGCTGCTTTTTCAGAGTTCGAAAATAAAGATCCTGCGGTAGTCATCTTGCTGGATGAACCTGCCGTCGGACTTCACGCGAAGGCGCAGGCGGACTTCCTCAGATTTATAGAGGAGCGATTGGCCAAGAGGTGTCAAGTCCTTTACACGACGCACTCGCCATTTATGGTGCAACCAGGAAAACTTGAGCGTGTCCGACTGGTCGAAGACCGAGGCAAAGAGGAAGGATCTGTAGTTACAGCGGACGTTTTGACTCGAGACCGAGACACGATCTTTCCATTGCAAGGTGCTCTCGGGTATGACCTAGTGCAACATCTATTTGTCGCTGAAAATAACCTAGTTGTTGAGGGCACCTCCGATTACGCTTATCTCAAAATTATTTCTGACTTCCTGGCGTCTCAGAACCGCACTGCATTAGACCCCAAGTGGAGCATTATTCCCGTAGGTGGCGCGGATTGTGTACCGACTTTCGTAGCACTTCTTGGTAATCACCTTAAAATTACGGTGTTGGTGGACTCGCGCAAAGAAGGACATCAGAAGCTGGAACGAATGGCTGCGAGCGGTTATTTGAAAAGGGAACGGATAGTTCTCGTGGGTGAACTACTTCAACGAAAGATGGGTGATATCGAAGACTTGTTCGAGATTGGTGAATACCTAACCCTATACAATAAAGCATTTGGCAAATCGCTAAAAGAGCAGGAAATTAAGGGTTCTGATCCAATCGTTGCGCGCATCGCACGTCACGAACAGATAGAACGATTCGATCACGGACGTCCTGCGGATGTATTTCTGCGAGAGCGTGAGGTGATACTGAATAATTTGAGTGCGGCGACATTTGATCGGTTCGAAGCACTGTTTGACAGGATCAACAAGACTTTGTGATTATGGAATTTTGCGCACTTAGGATAGATATGGCGATCAGCGCATACTAGCAGTAGTTCACGCTGTGCGAACGTGCATGCTAGAATTTAAACGGACCTACAGGCAGACCTTTTGCCATGATTCGTGGTATGTGAAACTAACGTCAGAAGCTTTGCTTCCGACGCTCTCCTTGCTGCGGTGACTCCAAATATGGGGTTCGCTTGCCTCGCGTAAGAGTGCCTGTAGGTCTAACTATCTCGATCCGCTCTGAATGACTCAGTTAACATTACTAAAATCGGCAACTACACTTCATGAGGTAGCTGCGCTTTTGCGTTTCAAGCCATCCACTCTTTCCTTCATCCTGTACAAGAAGGGAGATGCTAGCAAATACAAAAAGTTCGATATCTCCAAACGATACGGCGGGACGCGCCAAATCTGCGCACCGTTGGCCGATCTAAAGCTAGTTCAACGACGTCTGTCGGATATTCTTCAGAACTGCGTCGAAGAGATCAATAAAGTTAATAGTCGGGACGACCGCATTGCACATGGATTCAAACGAAATCGTTCGATCATCACGAACGCAAAGGAACACCGCAATCGTAGGTACGTCTTCAATGTTGATTTGAAGAACTTCTTCAGTTCCATCAATTTCGGGCGTATTCGCGGCTTCTTCATTAAGGACAAGGATTTTTTGCTTCATACGAATGTTGCGACAGTGCTCGCCCAAATTGCTTGCTACGAAAACGCACTGCCACAGGGAAGTCCGTGTTCACCCGTTATCTCCAATTTGATCGGACATGTTCTTGATATCCAGCTCGTTCGGTTGGCTTTAAATACTGGCTGCACCTATTCTCGATACGCAGATGACTTAACGTTCTCCACAAATAAGTCAGATTTCCCCGTGAGCATAGCTAAACGTACGGGAGTCGATGAACACAAATGGATCCCGGGCAAGGAGCTCGCGAGACTAATCCAAAAGAGTGGCTTTGAAATAAATCCTTTCAAAACGCGAATGCAGTATCGTGATTCGCGTCAAGAAGTTACAGGGCTAGTCGTCAACAGCAAAGTGAACGTTCGGTGTGAGTACAGACATACAGTTCGCGCAATGGTGCATCGCTTGTTCAATACTGGCAGTTTTGAGTTCGCGCACACTGCGATAGACGAAAACGGAATTGTGAGGATTGAATCGCCCCGGATTTCGTAGACATCCTGTAGCCTCTCACGCGAGGCAACCA
>CAYXMH010000016.1:0-67989 GCA_964466115.1 uncultured Rhodanobacteraceae bacterium
TGGTACAGAAACTCGACGGCGCGACGCTTAGGATCGAGCAAACCTACAACGCGGATGGCTACGCCGATCACCACATCGATGGATCGGTCACGAAGTACTTCTTAACCCGAGACTACTTGGGCAGCGTCAACGGCAAAGTCAGTGCCAACGGGCAAGTCCTGGAACGCATCGATTATGACGCGTGGGGCGAGCCGGAGAATCGGCAAGTCCGAGACGACAGCGGCAACTTGGTACCTGCGGCGAGAAACGCCAGCGAGATTCCGTTCGGCTATGCCGGCTATTGGAAACATAACCGATCGAAACTCAGCATTACCGCACACCGCTTCTACGATCCGAAACTCGGGCGATGGTTATCCAAAGATCTGATTGCGGAACTCGGTGGGATTAATCTGTATGGGTATGTTGGGAATAACCCAACTAACTTCATCGACCCGAGCGGCTTGGTTCCGAGAGATCCTGTGCGTTGCATGCAGCTTATTACCCAATTTAATACGATGTATTCGGAAGACACTCTTCTTGACGATGAACAGACGGGTGCTGCTAATTCCTTTCTAAGTACTTTACCATCGCTACATCCTGCAACACGATCAAGAATGCAAATGAACGTGATAGGCAATCATATAGGTGATGTTCGTGTAAATATGGATTCGCGCTACTTGCCTCAATTTGATAGATGGCTTGGGACCAGCAATGGTGCAACATATCTTAGAGCAATCAATAAAAGGCTAGATCTTTCCCATCGAATGGGCGCAGTCACAAATGAAATGCGATATGCCTGTGGAGATGATGACGATAATGGTCCGGTTTCAAGTGGCGATGGCAATAATGTGGCGGAATGGGCAGAAGGACGTAGTAATGCAGCAGGTCGTCTCGCTGATTTTGATCGAAACTGGGTACCGATGCCGGATGGCACAGAGAGATATATTGGCAGCGGTTCGCCCTATGTAGCAGGCGCTGCAGTGTTTTTTATCGCCTCGGGCTTGCTATGGGGCTCGGGTGCTGGAGAAAGCGGTGCGGCGGGAGCTGGCATTATGACGGCAGCGACAGCCGCTTGGATCGGCCTGATCGGCTTTGGCAGTGAACTAGAGGCCCAGGCACAATCTTTGTTTTGGTAATAACATGTAAGGCCGTAAGGCGGCTTGACGTAGGGCGGAACCCGCGCAGAGACTGTGAAAGTATTTTTTTGCACAACGCGTAAGGTGCACTGGTAGGGCGCAATACCCGGAGGGCATTGCGCCGCATGCGACAAGGTTACTAATCATCGTATGCGAATGTTGTGATTACACCCGACCCCCAACTCTGTGAATACACACCCTGTTCCACTAAGCGATGAAAAATGGAATGTGGCCAATCCGCCACATTTGGCCACCAATCCGTGTTTCACGGGATTGATATGTACATAATCCATATGTGCAATATAATCTTTTTCATCACGAATTAAATGCTCCCAATACCTTCGCTGCCAAATACCACGCTCACCTCGTGCCCTGCGGACCGCAGAACGTGGCTCTGCGCAAGCAATTGATTTGCTGAACCCCATTTTGATCAATCGCCAACGGAGCGCGAAATTAGCGTCTTGCTCTGGCATTTCAATCACGCAATGAAGATGATCCGGTAGAACAACCCAGCCGTGAATTCGAAATGGGTGTGCGGTTTTGACTACTGCGACGGCGTCACGCAATTGTTTAATGTGTCGTATCAGTAAATCATTGGATCGCCGTTGCAGCAGATTGACAGTAAAGAAATAGGTACCTCCGGGAACCCAAGCTCGTCAATAGTTCGGCATGGCTTGATTCTCTTCGTAGACTTGGGGCGGCGCAATGCCCTGCGGTTATTGCGCCCTACTTGATTGCTTGATGTTTATTGATTGCGCAACACATCGCCCGGCAAAAACTGCCAGGTGCGGGTGATGTAAAGCTCATCTACGTCTTCGCCGGTGTCGCGCGGCAGCGGCGGGAATGGGTTGGCCAAGGCCACGATGCGCTGCGCCGCGTCATCCAATATTTTGTGGCCGCTGGGTTGGATCACGTCCATGCGTTTTACCGTGCCATCGCGCCGTAACGCGACGGTTAACACCAATTGGCCGTGCAATTGCTGACGACGCGCTTCGTCGGGGTAATTGAGGTTACCCAGGCGCTCGATGCGGGCTACCCAGGCTTGCATATAGGCCGCGTAAGCGTATTCGCGTGTGTTGGCGGAGATGAATTTCTTTTTCGGGCGTTTGGCGTAGGTTTGCGATTGGGCTTGGTATTCGGCGGCGAGCCTGGCCATTTCAAGCTTTTCTTCGATGGTTTCTCGAGCATTCGGCAAGGTTCGTGCGGGGGTTTCTGGGGTTTCTTTTTCGGTGGATACGCTCACCGGCGAACGCTTGGCGGTGAGCAGCTCCTGTTCGGTGGCGGGTGTCGGTTTTGGTGCGCCGGGTTGAATCGGATGGGGTGCCACACCGGGTGTGGGTTTGGGGATGGGGCTTAGCAGCGGTTCGCTGGGGCGCGCCGGTTTATCGCTTTCGCCGCCGCCGCGGTTATGTGCCTGGGCCAAAAAATCGGCTTTTTCGGGTTTTTGACCGGTGGCCGATTGCACCAAAATCACATCCAAGGCCGGCAAATTCGGCGCCGGCTCCTCAAAACCAAACGTTAAACCGAGCGCCAGCACGCCGTGCGCGATCAACGAAAATAACAGCGTAACGCCTAGACGATCGGCGCTGCCTACCGGTTGGGGAGAATTCACGTACGTAAGCTCTCGATCACATCAAACAACTGGCCGGCTATATTAAGCCCAAATTCGCGATCCAGCTCGCGAATGCAGGTGGGGCTGGTTACATTGATTTCGGTTAAGTAATCGCCGATCACATCCAGACCCACAAACAGCAGGCCGCGCTTTTTCAACTCAGGCCCCACTTGCGCGGCAATCCAGCGATCGCGTTCGTTTAAAGGAATGCCGACGCCTTTTCCGCCACGGGCCAAGTTGCCGCGAAAATCATCCCCTTGCGGAATGCGCGCCAGCGCGTACGGAACGGGATCGCCATTGATTAACAGGATGCGTTTGTCGCCGGCCGTAATCTCGCGAATGTATTTTTGCACGACTGCAAACTGATCCCCGTTTTGCGTTACGGTTTCGATCATGACCGTCAGATTGGGATCGCCGTGTTGGCTGCGGAAAATGCCGCGCCCGCCCATGCCGTCCAAGGGTTTTAAGACGACTTCGCCTTGCTCGGCGACAAAGCGTTTGATTTCCTTAGTATCGCGCGCCACCAATGTCGGCGGGATGCATTGCGGAAACTCCAACGAGAACAATTTTTCGTTGGCGTCGCGCAAGCCTTGTGGATGGTTGACCACCAATACGCCGGCGCGCTGCGCAATATCGAGCACCATGGTGTCGTAAAGGTACTGCTCATCCACTGGTGGATCGCGACGCGCCAGAATCACATCCAGATCGCGCAGATCACGCCAGGCGCTGGTGCCGAGTGTGAACCAATGTTGCGGATCGTCTTGCACCGTAAGTGCGGTCGCTTTGCCCCAAGCGACGTTGTTGCGCAGGGCCAGGTCGTTTTTGGTCATGTAGTGCAGCGTGTGCCCGCGCCGTTGCGCCTCCAACAGCATGGCGAAGCTGGAATCTTTATCTATGTGGATATTTGCAATTGGATCCATCAATACGGCAATTGCCAGTGCCATTCGGGACGATCCTCCGGGTAATTGGGTTTGGCCGGCGCGGAATTGCTTGAGCCCCATCGCATCGGTGCTAGGCTGGAAATTATCATCAAATCAAGCACACGATGCGGCTGTCCAGGCTATACTATCACTGCTGGCAGTCTTGCCGCTGTGGGGCAGGGATCATCGTTTTAGGAGTGGGCGCCAAGTTCTTAAGCTCCCTAAGGGATGGTTCGATTGAAGGCGGTTCTCAAGCAATAATGGGTATTTAGGCGATTTGCTTGACAGCTTTGCTCAGTATTGGTTAAACAGCAGTGTGCCGCACGATGGTGGGGCGAATGATTCGTTCACATCGGTTTTGCACCCCGCTTGATTTAAAATGCGCGGATGGGTGGGCTAAGTGTTCAATCGGTTGCGGGTTTCCGGGTGCAGAGGGTCGGTTAGATGGATGAAATAGCAAAAGACACCAGTATGGCCGGCTTAACCGTCATGGTCATCGACGACTCGAAAACCATTCGCCGGACGGCTGAAACTCTTTTGAAAAAAGAGGGTTGTGAGGTAATAACCGCCACCGACGGCTTTGAGGCGCTGGCGAAGATTTCCGATCATCAACCCAATATTATTTTTGTCGACATCATGATGCCGCGGTTGGATGGTTATCAAACCTGCGCTTTGATTAAAAACAATCAAATGTTCAAATCCACGCCCGTCATCATGTTGTCGTCGAAAGACGGGTTGTTTGACAAAGCGCGTGGACGCATTGTCGGTTCCGAACAATATCTGACCAAACCGTTCACCCGTGAAGAGCTGCTGGGTGCCATACGGCGGCATGTCGGCGCGAAATGATCAGGATGCCATCCGGACCAAAGGAAGACGATGGCACACATACTTATCATTGATGATTCGCCAACCGATGTGCGCGTATTTACCACGCTTTTGGAAAAGCACGGATATCGTGTCAGCAGTGCCGCCAATGCGGAAGAAGGGATCGCTAGCGCGAAGCGTGAACGTCCCGACCTTATCATCATGGATCTCATCATGCCCGGGATGAACGGCTTTCAAGCAACCCGCAGCTTGAGTCGGGATAACGACACGTCTGAGATCCCGGTTTTAATCATTACCACCAAATCGATGGAAACCGACCGGGTATGGGGCCTGCGCCAAGGTGCGAAGGACTTCCTTACCAAGCCGGTTAGCGAGAAAGAGCTCCTTACCCGTATCCAGAATTTGTTACCGAGCTGAACATGGCCAAATCTCTCGACACGCCGTTGTTGACGCCATTTGAAACTCTTGCCGAGTACGAACGGCAGAGTTTGGCCCATGTGGCAGGCTTGCCCGAGCAAGCCGAGGCTCCGGGCCTGTGGCGTGGCATCGGTTTTCGCATCGGCGCCCGTTATTTGGTCAGCAGCATCAGCGAAGTCAATGAAATCCTCACTTGGCCGGCATTGACCTTGGTGCCGGGTACACGCCAATGGCTGCTTGGGATAGCCAATATTCGCGGCAATCTGGTACCGGTCATCGATTTAAAGTTGTTTCTTGGAATTGAGCGCACGGAATTGACCGAAACCAGCCGTGTGTTGCTGGCTAAGCAACATGGCGGCAATGTGGGTTTGCTGGTAGACGAGGTGCTGGGGCAGCGCAATATCGCCGACGAGCAGCGGATTGACGCTGAAGTCGAGCGGGATGACCGCTACGATCGTTACGTGACAGAAAATTTTCAGCTGGGTGATGTGCCATGGGGGCTGTTTAGCATAGCCACTTTGGTAAAAACACCGGATTTCTCGCAAGCGGCCGGTTCTTGATCGATCGGATTTTAAACGTAAGTTCGTTAGGGGTGAGGTGAGGTATGAGCACGACAACGGGCGCAAGCAAGGAGCGATCAAGCGGCGCCAATACATTGTTGGTGGTTTCGCTGGTGCTCACGATTTTCGTGGCCATTGGTGATTTTGTCTGGTTGAACATCAAAAACGGCCAAGATCGCCAAGCGATAGCGTTCACCACTCAAATTCAGGTGCTTTCACAGCAACTGGCGAAGTACTCGACCGAATCCGTGGGCGGTAATCTCGACGCTTTTAAAGGCTTGGAAACGACGCGCAATAATATCGACGCCGCGATCCAGAAGCTCAATAAAGGCGATAGCGCGACCGGCATGCCCGGCTACAAAGACCAAGCGGGCGTGGCAAAAGACCTGGTTGATCTTGGCAAGTCGTGGGAACCGCTCAATACCAGCGCCACCAAAATTTTGGGTAATAAGGAATTGGTGCTGAATAGCGCCGGGGTGGCCTCGGAATTCAGCAGCAAAATGCCGCTGCTGACCTCGCGTATGAACGAAGTGGTGAATGTTCTTACCGAAAAGAACGGGACCGCGGGTCAAGTTTATATTGCGTCGCGCCAAATGCTGTTCGGCGATCGCATGTTGCGCCGGGTGCAGTTGATTCTACAGGGTGGCAACGAGGCGCAAGCCGCAGCCGATGGACTGTCGCGCGACGCGCGTTTTTATGGTGCGGTGTTGGGCGGGCTTATCAACGGCAATCCCGACCTCAACATCAAGGCGATGGATAACCCCAATGCCAAAGCCATATTAAACGACGTGTACGAGCAATGGGGCGGACTGGGTGAACCGGTTCAGAAGCTCTTGGACGCCGCACCAGGTCTGCAAGAAGTGAAAGCCGCGGCCGAACAAAGTTTCATCGACAGTCAAAGTGTCTTGTTGCAAGCGGCCAAGGTCGCGCAACTGTTGGACGAATTGCCAAGTTCGCGCGTATTTCCAAATCTGTTTTGGGGACTGGCGGCCGCTGGCGTGGCCTTGTTCTTGATTGTGCTTTTAGCGGTCGCCTTATTCCGCGATCAACAGCGCCGTTACCAGATCACGGCTGAGCTTAATCAACGCAACCAAGAGGCGATCTTGCGTTTGCTTGATGAAATGGGATCGCTGGCCGAAGGCGATTTGACGGTGCGTGCAACGGTTACCGAGGACATTACCGGCGCCATTGCCGACTCGGTCAATTTCGCCGTGGAAGCGCTGCGCTCGCTGGTCACCACGATCAATGAAACGGCCGTTCAAGTGGCCGCGGCGGCGCAAGAAACGCAAGCCACAGCGATGCATTTGGCGGAAGCCGCCGAGCATCAAGCGCAGCAGATTACCTCGGCCTCGGCCGCGATCAATGAAATTGCCGTGTCGATTGACGAGGTATCGAAAAACTCCGCCGAAAGCGCCGATGTGGCGCAGCGCTCGGTGCAGATCGCGTCCAAAGGCGCGGGCATCGTGCGCCAGACGATCCAAGGCATGGACAATATTCGCGATCAGATTCAGGAAACCTCCAAGCGCATTAAGCGTCTGGGTGAATCCTCGCAGGAGATTGGTTCGATCGTCGAATTGATTAACGACATTGCCGAGCAAACCAATATTCTGGCGCTGAATGCCGCCATCCAGGCCGCCTCCGCCGGTGAAGCCGGCCGCGGCTTTGCGGTGGTGGCCGATGAAGTGCAGCGCTTGGCCGAACGCGCCTCGGGCGCTACCAAGCGCATTGAAACGCTGGTGCAAACGATTCAGTCGGACACGAATGAGGCGGTCTCCTCGATGGAGCAGACCACCACCGAAGTGGTCGCCGGCGCACGCTTGGCCGAAGACGCGGGTTTGGCGCTGGGCGAGATTGAAAAAGTTTCGAACGACCTGGCCGATTTGATTCAGAACATTTCAGAGGCCGCTCGGCAACAGTCCTCAGCCGCCACGAATATTTCCGCAACGATGAATGTCATTCAAGAAATTACGACGCAAACCTCGGTGGGCGCCAGTCAAACGGCGGAGTCGATTGGTAATTTGGCCCAATTGGCCGCCGATCTGCGCCGTTCGGTGGCGGACTTTAAGCTGCCGAGTTAAATCGAACCTAAGGATGCTGGGTGAACTGTATGGACGAGTTTAAACAATGCGATTGGCGGTGTACTTAAAGACTATGCAAATTCAAATGCATCCTGCGCACAATCGTCAGTCGCCTGGCTTTAGCCGTCGGTCGCACCGCACTTTATACCCGTACCTTTATAAGCGAAATTTCGAAGAGTTGTTGAGAGATCGGCTATGAAACTGCACGACGACATCGACTTCACTACGCTTAACTGGGTCAAGCAGGAGCTTGATGAAACCCTGATGCAGGCGCGTCAGGCGCTGGAAGCGTACGTCGAAGATCCAGCCGACTCGAGCCTGATGCGCTTTTGCGCCACTTACCTGCATCAAGTGCAGGGCACTCTGCGCATGGTCGAGCTTTACGGCGCGGCGATGGTGGTCGAGGAAATGGAACGCGTGGCGTTGGCACTGCTAGAAGGTGTGATTAAACCGCAAGACGATACCTATTCCGTGCTGATGCGCGGTATTGTGCAGTTGCCCGACTACCTCGAGCGCCTGCAAAGCGGCCACAAGGACATTCCGATTGTCTTGTTGCCGTTATTAAACGATCTGCGCGCCTGCCGCGGCGAAAAATTGCTGACCGAATCGGTTCTATTCGCGCCCGACCTCACAGCGCCACTGCCAGCGCATATTGCCGCTGATCAACCACCGGTCTCGGCCGCGGAACTTAAAAGCCAGGCCGGCAAATTGCGCGTTGCTTTTCAGGTGGCGTTGTTGAAATGGTTTCGTGCAGAGAAGGCGAATGAGCATTTGGATCGCCTCAATGCGGTGTTGCAGCGGTTGCTCGGCCTTAGTCGCGAAGAGGAAACCCGGCGGCTATGGTGGATCACCGCCGCGGTGCTTGAAGCCGTACAAGCGGGCGGCTTAGAGGCGAGCGTTGCGGTTAAGCTTCTGATTGGAAAAGTGGATCGGGAAATTAAGCGTCTGGTTGATTCGGGTGAGTCCGATTTTAAAGAAACGCCCCCGCGCGAGCTCACCAAGAATCTCCTCTATTACATTGCCCATTCAAGCATCGGCGGACCGCGTGTTGACGAGGTCCGGCAGCTGTACAAATTATCGACGTTGCTGCCGAGCCAGAAAGAGCTCGACCACGCCAAGGGCTCCATTTCCGGGCACAACCGCACGTTGCTCGATACCGTTTCCAAGGCGATCAAGGAAGACCTGCTGCGCGTGAAAGAGGCTTTGGATATCTTTTTGCGCGCCCACGATACCGATCCGGCCGAGCTGCTTGCGCAAGTGGATGTGCTGGATCGCGTCGGCGACACGCTGGGCATGCTCGGGCTTGGCGTGCCGCGGCGCGTGGTGTTGGAGCAGCGCGAGATTGTCGAGCAGATCGCCAACAAAACGCACGCCACCGACGAAAGCACATTACTCGATGTTGCTGGCGCCTTGTTGTACGTGGAGGCATCGCTCGATGACCACATCGACCGTTTAGGCGCGAGCGTGACCGAGGACGTGGGTCAAGACTTAAGCATGGAGCTGCCCAAAGCCGAAGTGCGCAAGATCTTGGATGCGCTGATGAATGAGGCGGCAGTCAACATCGCCCAAGCCAAACAGGACATTGTTGCTTTTATCGAATCGCCGTGGGACCACGCGCGGATGGAGTCGATCCCGCGGTTGTTGGAGGAGATCTCCGGTGCCTTGCGCATGCTGGCTCTGTCCGAGCCGGCGCAGTTAATGACGGGCATTATTCGCTTTGTGGAAGTTGAGTTATTGCGGCATCGGCGTGTGCCCACCGTAGAGCAGATGGATCACTTGGCCGATGCATTGGCCTCGATCGAATACTACTTGGAAGCGACGCAAGAACAACGCGGGGGACGTGAGAAAATTCTTGCCGTGACCCGACAAAGCTTACAGGCGTTGGGTTACTGGCCTGTGCCGGATGACGATGGCGGAGGTAGGGCACCGCTTGACAGGCCAAGCCCGGAAAATACGCCGCCTGCAATGGCGAAGGTTTCTGCGACACCCGCGCCGACAGGCACCTTGAACGTACCGAGCGGCACGACGGTTTCATTGGGCGAACGTCAGGTGTCTGCGGCGCCATCCGATTCGTTTGCGAATTCCGATTTAGGCATGGAGGGTGATAACCATTATCCCAGCTGGGGTGAGCATTTACCGACTACCGGCAGCGATAGTTTGCGCATCCCATCCGAAAGCGGTGACGACTTGGGCACCGAACTGCCGAGCATGGAGCTCACCTCCGATAGTGATCTGGATGCGTTTATCGCGAATGTTGGGTCTGAGGCAAAGGAAACGCGGGCCTCCGCGGTGGTACGAACCCTAACACCGAAGGAAACCCCCGCACCGGTTGAGGCGGCCGTAGATGCCGGGTTTCAGAATTTGCCTTCGGATGACATCGATGAAGAAATTCGCGAAGTCTTTATCGAAGAGGTTCAGGAGGAGATCAATAATCTCGCCGCTTATCTACCGCTATGGCAGGAAGACCTGCAAGATTTCGAAAAACTCAAGCCGATCCGGCGCTCCTTTCATACCTTGAAAGGTTCGGGGCGGCTGGTAGGGGCGCTGGCTCTCGGGGAGTTCAGCTGGAAAATTGAAAACATGCTGAATCGGGTGTTGGACAAATCCATCGAAGCAAGTCCTGCGTTGGTGACGCTGGTTCAGCAAGCAATGGATGCTTTGCCGGAACTCTTGGCCGGCTTGCGTGGGCAGGGTTCGCTTAAGACGAATATTGGCGGCATGATGGCGATAGCCGACAAGCTTGCCCGAGGGGAAATCGCTTGGCTTGAGTCCCAGCCGTTAACGACTTCGAAAGCGATTGTCGGTGAAAGCGCTCCGCTTGAGACGGCAATGGTGGCGGATGCCTCAGATACCAGCGCAAATGAGTTTGACCTTGGCGTGAATGACGCCATCGACGGCTCCGAGATTACGCAGCAAATCGCCACACCCGAGCAGGTCATCGCTGAGCTTACCGGCGATAGTGACGTCGAGTCCGCTTGGCAGGCGATGGGCTCGTTATCCAGCATTGATCCGGTACTGTTCGATATTTTGCGCAGTGAAGTGACCACGCATCTTGCTATCGTCGATACGTTTCTTGCAGACGCCAGAGCGGCCCCGCTACCCATTACGGAACCCTTATTGCGCGCCGTACATACATTGAACGGGGCGATTGCGATGGTCGATATTCCCGTGATAGGGCAAGTGCTGGCCCCATTGGAAGGCTATGTCAAACGGCTGCGGGCGGGTGGGGCCGCGATCGATACCGTCGGCATACAAGCATTGGAAGAAGCATCGGCGTTGGTGAAGCTGGTAATCGGGGCTTTGGAAAGCGCGCAACCGCAATTACCGAATTCCGATGATCTGGCCCGGAGGATTTCGTTGTTGCGGGATGCCTTGCCGGAACCGGAGCTCGCACACACGTTGTTTGGGGAGGTTGTGGCGAGCGAACCCACGTCAATGCCCGAGCCCCCTCTGTCGACAGTGCAGGTGCAAAGCGCCTGGCAGCAGGATGCGGACTTCCTCTCGGCGGTCGGCGCTGAGCCTTCCGCCTCCACCGATGACGATGAATTGCTGGCGGCACTGGAAGCGCTCGAGCGTGCGCATCCCTCGCAAGAGGCGCCAACCACGAATACCACCGAGTTCAGTTCCGATGCGGGTGTTAGTGCCGATGATTTAACCGCCGCCTGGGTGCGCGAGTTGGAAGCGCAAGAAAACAGCGCTCGACGCACCGAGATCACCTCATCACCGCTGGAGGATACGCAATCCGTTCCTGCGATGGACTCTGTGCAGCTTAAGCAAACAGAAAACACAGCAGAGCCGCAATTGCCATTGGCGATGCAGCTGCAGGCGGCCATTTTTGCTCCTGCGCCAGCGAGTGAATTGAGCGATTCGGATTACCAAAGTTTAGAACAAGCAGCCCATCTTCACCGCGCTGATGCAGACGTAAAAGACGTGGATGAAACCGCAACACCGTTACCCGACCTTCCGCAATTGCCGCCGATCGCGGAGGACCCGCATCCAGAAGGCAAATTGGATTTGCCGGACCTTGACCAGGATTTGCTGGAGATTTTCGTCCAGGAAGGCACCGATATCTTGGATCATACCGATGCCCTAATTGCCGGTTTGCGCGATGCCCCACAGGATCGTGATCGGGTCAGCGGATTGCAGCGCGATCTGCATACGCTAAAAGGCGGCGCGCACATGGCGGGGTTGACGCCGATTGGCGATTTGAGCCATGCCATGGAATCGTTGCTGGAGGCGATCAGCGAAAATCGCCGCAGTATGGATCGATCGGTCGTCGAGTCGCTGGAGCGCGGGTTTGATCGCTTGCACGAGATGGTGCAGCGCGTTGCGCGACGCCAGCTCATCGCCATGCCGCTCAACGCCATTGCGCGCTTTGAAGGATTGGTGTCTGGGCATTTGCCAGAACCAGAAGCGCCCGCGCCCGCGGATCAACTTGCGCAGCCGATTAAGTCCATTGCCCCGGCGCCTGTGGCTAAGCCGATATCGCCACCCCGTCCGGTGCGGCCGCCACTGCGCCAAACGGTAGTGGAGGAAGAAGACACCGCACGCGCACCGCAAGAAATGATCCGCGTCCGTTCTGAATTGCTCGATTCGTTGGTCAATTATGCCGGTGAGGTGTCGATTTACCGGTCGCGCCTGGAGCAGCAGATCTCGACATTCCGTTTCAATCTGGTCGAGTTTGAAACCACCGTTAGCCGTTTGCGCGATCAGCTGCGCAAATTGGAAATTGAAACAGAAGCACAAATTTTATCTCGATTCCAGCGCGAGGCCGATTCCACCGAATCGACCTTCGATCCACTGGAATTGGATCGTTTTTCGCAATTGCAGCAGTTGTCGCGCGCGTTGGCCGAATCGGTGTCGGACTTGGTTTCGATTCAAGGATTGCTGGACGACTTAACGCGGCAATCGGAATCGCTTTTGTTACAACAATCGCGCGTAAACTCCGATTTACAAGAGGGCCTCATGCGCACCCGCATGGTGCCGTTTGATTCGTTGGTGCCGAGTTTGCGCCGAACCTTGCGCCAGGCGGCCAGTGAGCTTGGTAAACGCGCTCAAATCAAGGTGGAAGGCGCGCAAGGCGAAATGGATCGTAACTTGCTCGAGCGCATGAAAGCCCCGTTTGAGCATATGTTGCGTAACGCATTGGCGCACGGCATTGAATCGCCCGAGGAGCGGCTGGCCATCGGTAAACCGGCTGAGGGTACGGTTAACATTGCCGTCAGCCGCGAAGCCACCGAAGTGGTTTTGCGCCTATCGGACGATGGCCGCGGTATGGACCGCGATGCCATTCGCAAAAAAGCGATCGAACGCGGTTTGATGCATGCGGATGCCAAGCTGTCCGACCGCGATCTGTTCAGTTTCGTCATTGAAACGGGCTTTTCAACCGCCGACAAAATCACCCAATTATCCGGGCGCGGTGTGGGCATGGACGTGGTGCACAACGAGATCAAGCAGCTCGGCGGTTCGCTGGCGATTGACTCAATCCCTGGCAAAGGCACCACCTTCACGATTCGCTTGCCATTTACCTTGGCGGTTACTCAGGCCATTTTGGTGCGTCTTGGCGATTACATCTACGCCATCCCAATGTCGTCCGTCTTAGGGGTCGTGCGTATATCCAAAGACGATCTGGATAAACGCATGGCGCTTCCCAATCCGACCTACACCTACGCCGGTGAAGAGTTTCTTATTTATGAATTGTGGCAATTGCTCAATGTATCCCCGGGGCGCGTGATTGAAGAGCAGCAGCTGCCATTGCTAATGACGCGCACCGGCGATCAACGTGCCGCGGTACGGATTGACAGCGTAATTGGTTCGCGTGAAGTGGTGGTGAAATCGGTTGGGCCGCAGATCAGTTCCGTTCCCGGCATCTTTGGCGCCACCATCATGGGCGATGGCTCGGTGGTGATGATTTTGGACTTGGCGCCGTTGGTGCGCCGTAACGCGGCGCTACGCCTGCGCATTGAAAGTGGCGAGGAAGTGGAGTTACCAGCGCCGCCGCCGGTGATGGCGTCCTTAAGTATGCCCAAACGCCAACCCTTGGTAATGGTGGTGGATGATTCGATTACCATGCGTAAGGTCACCACTCGTGTGCTCGAGCGCAACGAAATGGATGTGGTCACTGCAAAAGACGGGTTGGATGCGGTTGAAAAATTGCAGGAAAAAATTCCGGACTTAATGCTGCTTGACATCGAAATGCCGCGCATGGACGGATATGAGTTGGCCACCTATATGAAAAACGACCCGCGCCTGCGGATGGTGCCAATCATTATGATTTCCTCGCGTACCGGTGAAAAACATCGTCAGCGGGCACTGGAAATTGGTGTTGAACGATTCCTAGGCAAACCTTATCAAGAAGCGGATTTACTGCAAAATGTGCAGGAAACGCTAAAGGTGAACCGTGTCGAACCGTGAGGCCAACGATACGGTCGCTGTCGCGTTGCTGTATCAGAACAGTCAGCTCGGGGGGCATCTTAAAGATGCGTTAAATGAGCTGGGCGCCAAAGTGGTGTACGAGGCGCTGGCCGCTGATCTGGATCTCGATACGCTGCAGCATTCGGGTGCTGGCGTCGTTGTTGTGAATCTCGATGCCGAAACCGATACCAATATCGATCACGTTTACGATCTGCTCGACACCGGAGATTTCTCCGTGGTGTTCAACGATGCGGCAGCTTCCGCACCCCTAAAAGGCTGGGATCACGCACGTTGGGCGCGGCATCTTGCCGCCAAGATTCTAAAACGGCCGGAAGTGGTAAGCCCGCCGCGCCCACCTGGCGCACAAGCGGTACCAACGCCAGTGCAAAAATCGATGGCGGCTATCCCCGACTTCGGGATGGAACCGGTGGTGGCGCCGCCCGCTGTCAGCGATGCAGCAGCGATGCGAGCAGACGCGCTTTCACTAGCACCTTCCGAACCCGTCGTCTTGCCATCGGTACAGGAAGATGCCATCGATCTTGGCGGCATGCCGGTTGAGGCATTCACGCACATTAGCGATACGCTGCTGAATGACGCTACGCCCGCGTTAGAGCGCGAAGATGAATTTGATTTCGGTTCGGCCTTGGAAGACCAGGCGCATGAGTTTGAGGCGGGACACCCGGAATTGACCTTGGCCGACGATGAACTCGCAAACCAAAATTTTGAGCGTGGTTTTGCCCATGAGATTGAAGCGTTATTCGCTCAAACCGACGAACCCATTACTGAGCAAGCGGAATTTGCGACCAGCCCAGCGCAGGAACTTAAACCCGCGCTTGATGAGCATTGGCAGACCTTTTCGGATGAGGACCAGGAGCCGGTACTCGGTACGCTGACTATTATCGGTAGCGGCGTCTCCCCGGAAAAAGAGGAAGCCGACATTCCGCTCACCCTCGATTTGGTGGATCAAGCAGCGGCTGAAGTGCCTATTTCGCGTGATACTAAGTTGTTCATGTCGGAGACATCGGCCAAAGCGGCGCCGTCGGATGCAGATATTATCCTGCCACCCGACTGGCTGCTTGAGCCCTTGGAAGAGGGCGAGGCGCCGGCCCCAGCTAAACCAACCGCGACAGGCGCCAACGCCGATTTTGGTATTGAGAGGATTTCCGCCGGGGAGTTTCTTGCCCCAGTGGTGGAGGAAACGGCAAAACACAGTCCAGCATTGCCTGAGCCCTCGTTTGATTTAGAGCTGATGCCCTTGGAAGAGGCCATGGCGCCAGAGGTAAGTTATGAGAGCGAGTCCTGGCTCGATTCACCAGCAAAGGTCGTTGCTCCGCAAAAACCCATGGTAAGACCGGATCCGCCTTCGGCTAACATCCAGCACGTTTTTGTATTGTGCGCTTCCATTGGCGGACCTGAAGCGGTGCGTGAGTTCTTAAGTGCGCTTCCGCCGCGGTTTCCCGCTTTATTTGTGCTGGCTCAGCATATGAGCGAAGAGTTTCTCGAAATGATGGCGGCGCAATTGGCGAAAACAACACCGTTGACCGTGCGCACCCCAAGCCACGGGGAACGCGTGGGCCATGGAGATATTCTGGTAGTGCCCACAACGCGACGGTTGCAGGTGGATGTCGACGGTGTGGTGGTGTTGTCGCAGTTACTTGAAATACCATCCGCCAGTCCATCGATAGGCCTGGTATTGCACGATATGGCGGATGCTTTTGGCGCCAAAGTCGGTGCAATTGTTTTTTCTGGTATGGCGCCCGATGCGGTCGAGGGTTGCCAACACATTGCCGATCGGGGTGGATTGGTCTGGGCGCAAGATCCCAGTACCTGCGTGTTAAGCTCAATGGTCGACGAGGCGCGTGCGGCGGGTGTGGTGAATTTTATCGGTACGCCGGCGCAACTGGCGAAAAATTTGATTGCGCAAGCGAAGCAATGGTAGTAGCGCAGACGTTAGCGGCGAGGTGGCATTATGGGTGAACTAAGTACACGCGAAATCCGCGGCGTTATGATTCCGATAACCGGGGGGCGGGTGCTATTGCCCAATGCAACGGTGGCTGAGGTCATTACCTATTCCACGCCGGAACAAATCCCAGACGCACCGGTTTGGTTGCTTGGCAAGTTGGCGTGGCGTGGCTGGCGATTGCCCTTATTCTCCTTCTCCATGTTGACCGGAAAGGCGAAAAGCGAGACTTACACCAACGCCAAAGTCACGGTGTTAAAAGCGCTGGGTGGTAATGCCAAAATGCCGTTTTTCGCGATGCTTTCGCAAGGGTTTCCGCGGTTGACTACCATCACTCCTGATCTGTTAATCCCAACGGGTGATCAGCACGAGCATCCGGTTGGAGTTCAGGCGCAAGTGTTGGTGCGCGATGATCAAGCCTTCATTCCCGATATTGGCACGGTAGAGGCCATGATAGCGCAGGCCATGGGCGCTTAGCGTGCGGTAGATTTAAGCGCCCAAAAGTGCGGCACATTCGGTTATGTTGAAGTACCCTTGCCGATGCGGTATTGCAATACAATGAGACGTTACACATACCTTAATCGCGCTCGGTGGTTTTGTCGGCGCATCTCAGCCCACTTTTAAAACCGGGTTATCAGTCCTGCCCTCTCGTTTGAGTTCAACACAAATTATGATTTATCGTTTTTTATCATTATTAATTTTGTTTAATATGTCGTTTTTGTTTTTTCCGACAGTGGCTGCGGCCTGCTCAGGGGGGTTGCACATTGAGGTCCTGGAAGGCGGAGTGTACACCCTTGATTACGCCGCCATCATCGAGCAACAGCCGGAGCTTAAAAACTGTTCGAGCAGCGATTTTTTTTTGACGAATCGCGACCAAGAGATACCGATTCGCGTAATCGATAACAGCACTGGTAATTTCGGACCCGGAAGCCGCATTGAATGGGTTGCCGCTCCGCTGCACGGACCGGCTAGTTGGTTCGATCAATACAGCACGGTTAATGCGTATGTTCTTTCCACCGCACCGGGCACCCATGCGCGGATTCGCGAAGACGCAAGCCCACCTTCCGGAGCGCCAAATCCATTGCTACGTCCAGTTCACCTCGAACAAGAAAATTTGATGATTCGATTAACGCAGCAGCAAGCAAAGCCGGGCGAGGAACCCGACGTTTGGTATTGGTCTAAGCTGACGCATGTCGATCCGCAACCGTTTAGCCTGAATTTTGATCTTCCGGATTTCGCGCCGGCGGGAAAGAGCTTCACTGCAGCATTGGATTTTCGGGGACTGTCGGATGTTTTGGCGCGCGGCAAAGAAAAGCCCGACGACCACACCGTAAAAATAAGCTTGAACGGTAAGTCGCTTACCAGTGTGGCTTGGAATGGGCGCGATGAAATACGTAAGGATATTGAACTTCCGGTCGCGCTGCTAAAAGCGAAAAACAATGTTTTGAGTTTGGGCGTACCTAAACGTTACGCGTCGTGGGACGAAAAAAATCCTCTGATCGATGTCGTCATGTTTAATTTTATGGAATTAAATTACCCGATTGCGGGTAAGGTGGATGTCAGCGATGCGGCGTTTGCGGTGAAAAATGCCAATCCTCAAACGCCGTTCGAGCTTGAGTACTCAGGGCCAGGTCCATTGGGTGTGTATAGTTCGGGTGGGCATTATTTAGCGGGGCGTATGATTGATAAAGGGCGCTGGCGTTTTGCGCCGGCGTCGAGCGCTGATTCCTTATATATAAGTGTAAATAACCGTGCTTTGGCCCCAACCTTGGTGCGTGCAGTTGCGGCAAACGATTGGCGTAAAGCGGATAACGGATACGATTATTTGATCATCAGCCATCCACGGTTGATGGAAGCGGTTCAACCATTGGCTGAATTTCACCGCAGTCGCGGTTTGCGTGTCGCGGTAATCGACGTGAACGAGGTTTACGATCAGTTCAATGCCGGAGTCGTCCACCCCAGGGCTATCCGTAATTTGATCGACCATGGGTACCACAATTGGACCGTCAAACCGCGTTATGTGCTGTTGGTCGGGGATGCCAGTTTTGACATCCGCCATAAGCAGATCAACGAAAGAAGCTACGCTAAATGGGCGACCCAAGAATTGCTTTTCCCTGATCAATTTGGATCGATCTCTGCGACACCGTACCCGAACATGCCGAAGGATTTACCCAACCGCAACTTAATACCCACGTGGCAATTTCCGTCGCCCGAAGGCCAATCCGCTAGCGACAACTGGTTCGTCGCGCTTAAGGACAAAGACTTTCATCCGGTGCTTGGCATTGGGCGCTTCCCGGTGGTGGAGCCTGCCGAGGTAAGCGTCATTGTGAAGAAAACAATCGATTATCTTGCCAAACCCCAGTTTGGACAGTGGCGGCGCGACGTGATGTTTATCGCCAATGAGAGCGATTATTTCAAGCAATCCTCCGATCAAATTGCCGCGCAACTTACCGAGCAGGGTTTTGCCGCCCATAAGGTTTATGGGAGTGCGCAAGAGAAAGACAATCTCGCCCACAAGGCGGAGATTAAGGAACGCTTGAATCAAGGTCAGTTACTGGTGCATTTTATTGGGCATGGGGGGCGTTTTATCTGGCAAACCGGTGCGCCCGATTTGCGCAAGAATCATGAACTATTCACGCTGGATGACGTTTCAGCATTGGCCAACGGTAGTCATTTGCCGATGGTGTTGGCGATGACCTGCTATTCGGCACCATTCGATAATCCGATTGAAGATTCCATAGGCGAACGTTTTTTGCGCGAAGCTGATAAAGGCGCGATTGCCGTTTTTGCCGCCAGCTGGCGAAATAGCCCGCAACCGGATTACAGCAAAGTGTTGATTGCGGAGCTGCTCAAGCCGGGCATGCCAATTGGTGAGGCGATCGTAACGGCTAAGCGAAAAATGCAAGATCGCACACTAGTGGAAACGTATAATTTGCTTGGCGACCCGGCCCTCGTGTTGGAGCGACCGCGCGAGACGCTTACGCTCGCACGTGAGGATGACCGCTGGCAAACCCGGGTGGTCATGAAATTGCCCGGCAACGAATTCCATGGCCAGATTAATGCCGATTGGATGGATGCTCAGGGCCAAGTAGTGCAAGCGGACGTCTATCGCGTGGATAGCGCACAATTTCATTTGCCGGCACCAAGTGCCGCGACCGCCGCGAAAGCCGTGGAGTTGCATGTTTATGCGATGGATACGGTGCGTGGCGTGGACGCAATCGGCGCATTGGCCCTGGTCGCCAAGAAACCAGAGCCGGCAACATCGGTAACGGCCCCGAATACCGCTCCAGCGCCGGCCATTCAGCCTCATCCAAAAACCGAATCACCGCCTAAGAAAGCATCCGCGGGCGGTGATCGGATTGCGCGATTTGATTTCGAAGGCGGGCCGTCCCCAATGTTGGTAACTGAGCTTGCTAAGGCAAAAGCCCCGGCACTGTGAAAGCGATGCCGAGGAGCTAATCGCTCAGCTGGTTTTGCAGTAACCGTCCAACCACGGCCCAGCAAATGCTAACCCTAACAGCAACAGCGCCAGGATTGCGCCTAAACTTATCCGCCAACGCGATACGGTGGCATTCGCATCGCGAGAAAACACATAAGCCAATGCCTGTCCGGCAAAACCGCATCCGATCGGTATGATGGGCAGCACATAGCGTGCTTTAACATGTAAACCCAGATACAGGGCGAGCTGATAGCCCACCAGCGCCAACAGCAACCACAGCCAAGGTTTGCGCCAATCCCGCCATAGGCATACGCCGAACGCAAACCCGACCAAGGTTAGCGCGTGAAAAAAATGCAGGCATAACCGGATGCCAGAGGTCATGACCGGGGATATCGGAAAATAGGAGCTCCAATAACCGGCGCAGACAGGTCCTGGAAGCTGCGTTAGTAATAATGTCTTGCTCTCGAATAGCCGGAAATATTGGCGTGTTAGTTGTTGCCACAGCAATGTCGTTGCTGGAGTGTGGCGCAGAGTTTCTCCTATTTCCTTAAACGCCCAAGCGTTGCGTTCGTCGGCGGTGGTGCCACTTTGCATGTAGCTGTTGAACAACGTATCCGATGGGCCTGGAACGTAATCGTTACGGGCTTGATCATTAAGTCCGATCAGCAGATTAATACTTGAGCTGTCGGCAATGCTCCAATGGCCGGTATGTTGATGCCCTGCCATCAATGCCGGTGCGGTAATCGCGGCAACTCCAAGCAGAAATCCATACGCTGACTGCCAATGCACACGGAACGGTTTGCGCGTTGCTATGAAGCACAGCAGCAATAACGGCCAGAATGCCGATAGCAAGCTCTTGAACAGCAAGGCAAGCCCCAGCATGACGCCAGCTGCAAAAGCCGCCAATCGATTTTCTGGCCGTGATTGCAATAGATAAAGTAGCGCAAGATATAAGAACAGATGTGGAATTTCTGGCCATAGATACTGCGCATATGCGGCATTACTCGGGTTCAAAAGAAACAACGAGGCTGCAAAAGCGGCCGCTAAGGCATTGCCGCTGAAACGCTTCCAGAACAGCCATAGCAATGCTCCGCATCCAAAAAACAGCACGGTTTGCAGCAGCTGCACGCTCAAGATGGCGCTACCGCTTAACCAAAACATGAGTGCGATCAGTAACGGTTGCGCGGGTGGCCAAATGTCACTGGGGTGCCAGGCGCCGCCGGCCAATATCGATCGCGCTGTTTCCAGATAACGTACTTCGTCGCCGATCAGTTGTTTGGGCGCGCCGTGGTAATAAAGCCACCACAGTAAAACTTGCTGTACGATTAAGGCAATCGCCAGGGCCAAAAAGATCAGGTTTGCGTAGCGTCCATAGGGGTTACTGTTTTTTGATTCGGGATGACTAGGGGTGTTCATAGCAGAATGGATGACACCTTCTTTGATGATTTGCTCAATGCCGGTTAGTCGATCGTGCTTTAAAACTTCGTTTCGTCATTCCCGCTTTCGCTGGAACGATGAAACGCATGTGGACGATGGAATTAAAAATCGCCAGCCAACGCATTGATTGCTGCTAACGCCGCGCATCCCGCAGTTTCCGTGCGTAAGATGCGCGGACCGAGCTTTAGGTTGTGGAATTGGCCGGAACGTAAAATCGCAGCGTCCTGCTCCGAAAATCCGCCTTCGGGGCCAACGACGATGGTAAATGCAGTGCTGGAAACTTTGAGCAGCGAACGCAGATCTTCCTCGCCCTCGGGTAACAACGCCAAACGTATACCAGAGCTGCTGGGAAGGGTACTGACCCAATTCGCCAACTTCTGCGGCTCATGAAGCTTAGGTAAGCGCGTACGTCCGCACTGCTCGCAACTGGCGGTGATGACCCCAAGCCAATGCGCCATACGCCGTTCGGTTCTGTCCTCGTGCAAGCGCACTTCGGTGCGCTCGGTGATGATCGGCACGATTTCGCTAACCCCAAGTTCGGTGGCCTTTTGGATAACCCAGTCCATTTTCTCGCCGCGTGCAATGGCCTGCGCCAGCGTTACGTGGAGTGGCGATTCTCGCGATGTCAGTCGAGCTGTCGAGATACAAGCATCGACCGCGCGTTTGGCGAATATGCACAATGCAGCATCGTATTCGTAACCGTCGCCATTAAAAAGGATGATGGGATGGTCGATTTCGAGCCGCAATACCCGTACGAGATGTTCGCCGGCCTGTTCTGGCAATCGCACTATGCGGCCGGGCTGTAAAGGTTGGTCGGTATAAATGCGGGGAATGCGCATAGGCTGAATTCAATTCTCACGTATTCCAGTGCACAAAGGTCGCCATTTTACAGGGAATGCATTTCGAGTGTACAAGTTAATCGCGCACAGCAACCTCTATACCCGCACATGCCACCTCGGTCATATGTCGGATCTCATCCGGTGTAATTACATAAGGCGGCATGAAATACACCACATTGCCCAAGGGCCGTAAAATGACACCGTGGTCGAGCGCATAGCGATAAACGCGCAAGCCCCGGCGTTCGTTGCCAGGATAGGATTCGCGGGTTGCCTTATCGCGCACCAATTCCACCGCGGCGATGAGGCCGGTTTGGCGCACGTCGGATATATGGGGATGATCGGTCCATCCGTTAAGTTGCCTATGGAGCTCAGTTGCGAGTAAGCGGTTGCGTTCCAACACCGGTTCGTCGCGGAAAATGCGAAGTGTTGCCAATGCGGCGCAGCACCCGAGCGCGTGGCCGGTGTAGCTGTGTGAATGCAGGAATGCTTTACCGGCGGCATGTTCGGCGTAGAAGGCTTGGTATATTCCATCGCGCGTTAGTACCGCTGATAGCGGCAAAAACCCGCCGGTTAAGCCTTTCGATAAACACAGAAAATCCGGAGTGATCGCGGCTTGTTCGCACGCGAACAGCGTTCCAGTTCGCCCGAAACCTACGGCGATTTCATCGGCAATCAGATGCACGTTAAATTCGTCGCATAAAGCACGCAAACCGGTGAGATAGATCGGATGATGCATGCGCATACCGGCGGCACATTGCACTAGTGGTTCGACAATGACCGCGCAGGTTGAGTCGGCGTGTTGCTCGAGTAGTTTGCGCATAGCTTGCAATGTGCGCAGTGCGAATTCCGACTCGGTTTCACCCTCAGCGCGCAGGTAGGCGTCCGGTGACGGGGCAAATACCGGATTAAGCAGCAATGGCGCATAGGTTTCGCGGTATAAGGCGATATCCGTTATCGCCAAGGCGCCTAACGTTTCCCCGTGGTAGCTGCCCTGCAATGCAATGAATCGGGTTTTGCTGGAGCGGTTAAAGTTGCGCCAATAATGAAAACTCATTTTCAGTGCGACTTCGACCGCGCTTGATCCGTTATCCGCGTAAAACACCCGGGTTAGGCCAGGGGGTGAAACGCGCACCAACTCCTCGGCCAACTCAATCGCCGGTTGGTGCGAGAACCCCGCCAGCATGACATGTTCCAGCGTATCCAACTGCTGCTTCAGCGCCGCGCCAATGCGTGGGTTGGCGTGGCCAAACAAATTGGTCCACCAGGAACTTACCGCGTCCAAATAACGCTTTCCGGCAAAGTCGTACAACCATACGCCTTCGCCTCGGTGGATCGGAATCAGCGGCACGGTTTCATGGTCGTGCATTTGTGTGCACGGGTGCCACAACACGGCGCGATCGCGTGCGCTCCAATCGGTATTGGGGTTGGGGGTTAGGGCTTGCTCCATGCTCTGCTATGATCGGCGTCGGCGGCATTTAGCACAAGGCTTAAAATACATGACAAACCAAATTTCTGGCGAACCAGTGCGCAATCTGCGCGGGTTTACTCTAATCGAAATTCTTGTGGTCGTGGTCATATTGGGCATTCTCGCGGCGATTGTGGTGCCGCGCGTGATGGAGCATCCGGGCGAGGCACGCCAGGTGCGCGCTAAGCAGGATATTCAGGGTATCGTCACTGCGTTAAACATATACAAATTGGATAATTTCACTTATCCCAGCACCGAGCAAGGATTGGACGCCTTGGTGCACAAACCGAGCGGCGCGCCCGAGGCGCCCAATTTTAAGCCGGGCGGTTATCTGGATCGGTTGCCGCAAGACCCTTGGAAGCACACGTACCTCTATGTGCATCCGGGCCAGCACGGGGACATCGATGTGTACTCATTGGGGGCCGATGGTAAACCCGGCGGCGAGGGTGAGGCAAAAGACATTGGTAATTGGGACGATTAGGTACTTCGAGGATTCCACGCTTGATCCTTACCCACACCAGGACTCCTGAGCTGGAGCGCGGGTTTACGTTAATCGAGATTTTGGTGGTTGTGGTTATTGTTGCCGTGCTTGCAGCGGCGTTGACGCTGGCGATTGGAACTGCGGGTGGGGCGCGCCAGTTGCAACGCGAAGCGGAGCGCTTGCAGGTCTTATTAACCTATGCCTGTGAGCAATCCGAGCTGACCGGCCGTGATCTTGGTTTAAGTTTGGCGACGAAGGGATATCAATTTAGCCACCTGCAAGGCGATGAGTGGCAGCCGATTGGCGTGGATACCTTGCGCGCGCGTAGCTGGTTGTCGGGAATCCAAGCGGCATTAGCCAATGACGGCGGGCTGATTGCGATCAACGATGAGTTTCCCAAAAAACCGCAAGTGGTGTGTTTTTCCTCGGGTGAATTGACCGCGTTTAAGCTGGATCTCCACCTTAGCGAAGTTGAGTTGCGCTATCGTCTTATTGGCATGACCAATGGTGCAATTGAGCTGCAGAGTGAGGTTGCCCGTGCGCATTAAGTCGGTTCGAGTGCGGTGCCGTCAGCGCGGTTTTACTTTGCTGGAAGTGCTGATCGCACTGGCCGTATTGGCGCTGGCCTTATTTGCATTAAGCCGCACCGCAAGCAATGCGGTCAGCACGTTTGCGGGTTTGCGTGAACGGGTTCTGGCCGACTGGATCGCCAGTAATCTCATCACCGAAACGCGTTTGCGCGAACCATTACCCGATCCCGGCAAGCGCGATGGCCAACTCAAATTTGCCGGTCGCGATTGGCGCTGGGAAATGGTCATCCAAGCGACCGAAGAGCCGCTGATTCGCCGGTTTGACGTGCGCGTGTTTACCTGGTCCAACCGAAACGATGCACTGGTGCAAGTCACCGGTTTCAGCGGTAAGGATTTGCAGCCATGATGCGCCGGTCTTTGGGATTTACATTGCTTGAGTTGCTGGTCGCGCTGGCGGTATTCAGCACCATGGCGGCATTGGCTTATGGTGGTTTGAACAGCGTGGTAAAAACCCGCACCGAATTGGTGGCGCAACAACAGGCGTTTGCGCAATTGGTGCGCGCGGTGTCGATGTTGCAGCGCGATTTGGGTGAAGCGGCGGCGCGACCCATCCGCGGCAACTATGGCGAGCCGTTACCGGCGCTTGCCGGGGATAGCGCCACGCTCGAATTCACCCGCACCGGCTACGCCAATCCGCAAGCGCAGCAACGTTCCCATTTGCAACGCGTGGTTTATCGGTTGGATCAAGCGACGTTTCAACGTGGCGTTTATCCAGCGCTGGATCGTGCGCCGGGCACACAGGTAAGCTACAGCGATTTGGGCGATGGTGTGAAATCAATTCGGTTTCGCTATCTGGACATTACCAATCGCTGGTCGGACAGTTGGCCGCCCGCGAATTTCACCCGGCCTGATAGTTTGCCTCGTGCGGTCGAGTTTCGGCTCGATACCAAAGATTATGGCGAGCTGACGCGCATCGTCGAATTGGTGTCGACACCACCGCTGATGGCCGCCGATGCCGCCCCGCAACCGGGGGCGCCCATTATTCCAAGTAAGCCATGAAAGCGACCTATCGCAAACAACAAGGCATTGCCCTGTTGGTGGCGTTACTGGTTGTCGCATTGGCGACAATTATAATTGCCGGGTTGCTCGATCGCGGCGAGTTGAATTTGGCGCGCGCGCGCAATGCCTTGCGCGCGCAGCAGGCCGACGCGTATGCGAAAGGTTTGGAAGCTTATGCGGCGCGGGTATTGGCGAGAGATCGCGTGGAAGACGCCGAGATGGACACCAATGCCGATATCTGGGCGGTACCCTTACCACCGTTGCCGGTACCCGGTGGTACGTTAAGCGCGACCATGCACGATCTTAACGGTTGTTTCAATCTCAATAATTTGGTGATGAATGGCGCACATCAGGTTACATGGATTGGGCAGTTTCAGCGTTTGTTGACTGCGCTTAAGCTCGATCCCCATATCGCCAACGCCGTGGTGGATTGGCTTGATGCCGACAGCGAGGTCGGGATCGGTGGTGCCGAGGATGCCGCCTATTTGGCCGAACCGCTTCCGTATCGCGCTGCCAATCGGGGATTTAGCCACCTTTCGGAGTTGCGATTGCTTAAAGGCGTGAGTGGCGAGGTTTACGCGCGTCTTGCACCGCATGTGTGCGCGTTGCCGCCGGGAACCCTCATCAATCTCAATACCGCAAGCGTACCGGTATGGATGAGCCTGGCTTCGAATATGACCGAGCAACTCGCCACCCGGTTGTGGAATGAAGGGCATGCGCATTATGCGGGCTTATCTTTGGTGTCTGATCAATTGCGGCAGCAACAGGTACAAATCGAATTTCCGAGCCATTTTTCGGTGCAAAGTACCTATTTTCTGGCTCAAGGTGAAGTCAACCTGGACGGTTTGCCGTTCACCTTTTACAGCGTCATCGAGCGTAGCAGAAGCGGTATTCGGGTATTGGCGCGCAGCCGTGGCGGCGATTGAACGTTGTTCCAATAAGTTGTCCACAAACGTTGTGGATAGCCATGGGAGAAAAGCTGTGGATAACCGATGTTTCGCATAATTGGACCAAGGGGTTGGTTTGGATTGGACAATAAATCAGCAGGGCGTTTTTTTTATGGGCATAAGGGCGCTTGGCATCCTGCTACAATTGATGCCAAATCGTTTGTGCAGTCGCGATGATCTCTCATCTATTGATTCGCCTTAAACCGGATGGTGGTTTGGTCTGGATCGCTCAGGATCAGGACCGTGCTACGCCCGCTGAATCTCAACAGGGTGCACCTCCTGCCGATCTGTTGGCACGGGCACAACGGGTTACCGTGTTGGTTCCAACGGCACCGGTCGTGTTGCTGTCGAGTCCTGCGATCACTAAGCAGCGTACGAAATTGGCCAAAGCGATTCCCTATGCGTTGGAGGATCAGCTTGCCAGCCCGGTGGAGGAGTTGCATTTTGCGCTGTCTGAGCAGGTGACCGATTCTGATATCGGCGTGGCGGTTGTTGCGCGCGGCCAAATGCAGGTATGGCTGGCACAATTGGCCGGCTATGGAATACGGCCGGATGTCTTGTTGCCAGAAGGCCTGGGGATACCGTGTAAAACGGATACCACCACGGCGTTGGTGGAAACCGATTCGCTGGCGCTGCGTGTAGGTGCGTGGACTGTGCTTGCAACGGATGCCGAAAGTTTGCCGCAGCTGCTAACAATTATTCATGCCGATGGGCGGGCACCGCGTGCACCGGAGGTGTTTGATTTCCGCCTGGCGCCACCGTTGGTTTTGCAAGGTACAGCCGTTACCTACCACGCCCAACAGCGCGATGCTTTGGCTTGGCTGGCGCGCAATATTCCCACCGAACCGGTAATCAATTTGCTGCAAGGCGAATTCGCGCCAACCCACCGTCAAGCACCCGTGCAAAAGCTGTGGCGGTTGGCGGCCATTTTGGCCGCTGCAACGATCGCATTGAGTTTGCTCTATGGTCTGCTCGATCGTTGGCAGTTGCAGCGGCAGATGGATCAATTGCTTGCGGCCGAACATCAGGTGTTGCATGACAGCTTCCCCAACCTCACCCGCGACGACGATCCACCGCGGTTGATGGAGAGTGAATTGCGGCGTTTGCGCGGCGGGTCGGCAACCAGCGGTGGGTTGCGATTGTTGACGCAGATTGCCCCGGTGCTTGGTAGTACCACGCGCATCACAACCAAAGGCATGGAGTACCGCAACGCCACGTTGGAAATCGGCCTGCGCGCACCGGATGTGCCGTCACTGGACGCCATCCGCGAGCGCTTGGCGACGTTGCCGGGTTTAAAAGTCGAAGTCACCGCCGCCAACCCGAGCGAAGGCTTGGTTGATGGGCGTTTGCGCATTAGTGGAGGAAAGCCCTGATGCGCGCTTGGTGGCAAGAACTGCAAACGCGTGAACGCACGATGGTGCGTTTCGGTGCTGTGGCGGTGTTGCTGCTATTGGGTTGGGCTTTCATTTGGCATCCGTTGTCGCGTGCACGCGAGGAATTGGCACAGGGTGTTACCGAACAACAACAAGCCTTGGGCTTAATGCGTTCGCAAGCGGCTGAGGTTAAGCAGCTGCGCACGCAAGGCGTGCAGGGCAAAGTGGATCGACAGGGAAAATCGTTGTTGGCGTTGGCCGATGCGACGGCGCGCGGTGCGGCTTTGGCGGGTGCGTTGAAACGCGTTGAGCCCGTTAGCGAGAAAAGCGTGCGGGTCAGTTTTGAGTTGGCTTCGTTTGACGCCTTAATGAGCTGGCTCGACGGTTTGGTGCGCGAATTCGGCGTTCAAGCAACCGATTTTTCGATCGACCGTGCCGATGGGGTGGGTTTGGTGAATGCAAGGGTTACCTTAGCGGATCCATGATCGGTCGCCATAACTTAGGAAAAAGCTCCCTACTCTAGGCGCAGGGCGATTTATTTGTACCACTTAGATTATTATTAAACGATGAAACTCATTCGTGCCTTTTCTATGATCTTCGCCGTGCTGTTGGTGATGCTGGCGGTGTTTGCCTGGTCGTGCCCGGCCGAGCTTGCTTACCGCGTGGTGGGTGAGCGACTCGGGCCCTTAAAACTGTCCGGATTGAGTGGTAGCGTATGGAGCGGTCATGCTCGGTCGGTCAGTTTTTTTGATCAATCGTTGGGTACCCTTGATTGGCAATTGGCGGCAATCCCGCTCACGCGGCGCGAGGTGTCGTTGCATCTTGCTTTAAGCGGCGGCAGTGTCACGGCGTCGGGTCAAATTGTGCGCCGCGCTGATGCCCTTGTTGAATTGCATGATGCCGCGTTCCATTTGCCTGCCATGTTATTGGCGCCAGTGTTGGATATTCCCTCGCTTAAACCGGTCGGCGAGATTGATGGAACCGTGGCGCGCGCAACGTTGCAGGGGGGGTGGATTGGAGAAGCGCAGGGATCAGCGCGTTGGGTGAACCCCGGCATGAGCGGGGCGATTGAGGCGCGTTTCGGTGACATCCAGGCCGATTTTTCCCCGAGCGGGGATGGGGCGATCGCTGGCGTTATTCGTGATCTTGGCGGCGCATTGGCGGTGTCCGGTACGTTTCAAGTACGTGCCGGGCAGCTCGATTCCAACGCCACCTTGGAAGCGCGCGACAATGATCCACAAATAATCGAAACCTTGCGCTACATTGGGGAGCCGCTTGCGGAAGGGCGTTCCTTGCTGAAGATTCACGGCCAATTGTTTAAATTGTTTTGACCATGAGGTTGCCCGATGGCCATTTTCTGGATGCCGCGCTGCTGGTTGCGCGGGAAGCCGCGGCGGCGGCCGGCGATGTGATTCGTCGTCATTATCGGGGGCATTTGGACATCCGAATCAAGTCCGACCTAAGCCCGGTTACCAACGCCGATATTGAATCCGAGGCGGTAATCAAACGCGTTTTGAAGGAGCGGTTCCCGGATCACGCCTACTATGGCGAGGAAAGCGGTCGCGAAGGCAATGGCGATTACATGTGGCTGATCGATCCGATCGACGGCACCAAGAGTTTTATCCGCGGATATCCGATGTTTTCCACGCAGATTGCGTTGATGCATCGCGGCGTCTTGGTTTTGGGCGTTTCATTCGCTTCGGAATTTGGTGAACTGGCTTGGGCGCGTCTTGGTGGCGGAGCGTTTTTAAACGGTGAAGCGATCCGTGTGGCGGATACCAGGGAGTTCGGACCGGCGACAGCCATTTCAATCGGCAATGTCAAAACGCTGACGCAAGGCCCTGGCTGGAATCAGTTGGCACGGTTGATCCAACGCTGTGGCCGCACGCGCGGGTATGGCGATTTTTACCACTATCATTTGCTGGCGGGTGGAAGTCTCGATTTGGTTATCGAATCGGATGTGAATATCCTCGATGTTGCCGCGTTGGCAGTCATCGTTCGCGAAGCCGGCGGTGTGTTTAGCGATTTAACTGGCCGGGAAATCGATCTTGACACCACCAGCGTATTGGCTGGTACTCCCGCATTGCACGCGCAGGCCCTGAGTGAGTTTCTTGCATTGAAATAGCGGTCTTGTTGCGCAACACCCGCGACGCGAAACCGCGGTTACGCGTATAATTGACCCATGCGCAAACTTCCGATTGTTCATTCCACCCAATTAATGGACGGCAGCGATTTTCTCAAAGTCGAACTGCTCGATTTGGAATTTTCCAATGGCGAACGCCGCACCTATGAACGCTTAAAAGGTTCTGGTTTAGGGGCCGTTATCATTGTGCCAATGCGCGATGACGACACCGTATTGCTGGTAAGGGAGTATGGTGCCGGAATTGGCCGTTATGAGCTTGGGTTACCCAAAGGCCGGCTCGATCAAGACGAAACGGTGGAGCAGGGCGCCAATCGTGAATTAAAAGAAGAAGTCGGTTTCGGCGCGCGGCAATTGCGCATTCTTACTACGCTTTCGCTATCGCCCGCTTACATGACCAGCATGACCCATGTGGTATTGGCCCAAGACCTCTATCCGGAGCGTTTGCAAGGCGATGAGCCGGAAGAGCTCGAGGTGGTGCCGTGGAAATTATCGCAATTGCATAAATTAATCATGTGCGACGATGTCAGCGAAGGCCGTTCGATCGCCGCATTGTTCATCGCGCGCGAGTACCTTGCCGGACGTTTTCACCTACCCGCATGAGCGATGAGCGCGCCACACTCGCTTGCGATGTGTGTGCCATTGCCCGTCGCGCCAGCCAAGCCATTTTGCAGGTGTACGAAAGCGAATTTGCCGTTACGCGCAAATCGGACAATTCGCCATTGACCGAGGCCGATCTTGCTGCTCATCGAGTGATTAAACAAGGATTGGCGTCTCTTAAACCCGATTGGCCGATATTGTCGGAAGAGTCCGCGGCGGTGCCGTGGCCGGAGCGTTCACAGTGGCAACGCTATTGGTTGGTGGACCCATTGGATGGCACGCGCGAATTCGTCAAACGCAACGGCGAATTTACCGTCAATATCGCGCTGATCGAAAATCATCGTCCGGTACTGGGCGTGGTATTGGCGCCGGTAACGAATGAATTGTATTGCGCTTGGATGGGCGGCGGCGCGTTCGCGGCTTGCGCGACGGATAATTTTTTACTTAAACCCTTGCGAACGCGCGCTCGTGCGCAACCCCTGATCGTCACGGGTAGCCGCTCGCATAATCCGCCCAAGACATTGCAGGTATTGACCAGGGTTGGTCCATACGAGTTACAACCGTTAGGATCGTCGCTGAAATTTTGCCGTATTGCCAGCGGTGACGCGGACCTGTATCTGCGGCATGGCCCTACTTCGGAATGGGATACCGCGGCCGGGCAGTGCGTGTTGGAGGAGGCTGGCGGTGCCGTTACCGACTTCACTGGCGTTAGTCTTGGCTACAACAACCAAGAGTCGTTGTTGAATCCGGATTTCTTGGCGTTTGGGGATTCAGCGGTGAATTGGGCAAAATTATGCGCAACGACGCTTTAGTTTGATGAATTCAAGGGACTCAATATGGCCGATATAGCCGAGCTGCTGGACATTATGGCGCGTTTGCGCGATCCCAAGAGCGGTTGTCCTTGGGATATCAAGCAGAATTTTGACACCATTGCACCGTACACCATAGAAGAGGCGTATGAGGTTGCCGATGCGATCGATCGGCGCGACTATCACGCGCTTTGTGAAGAATTGGGCGACTTGTTGCTGCAGGTGGTGTTTCACGCGCGCATGGCGCAAGAAGCCGGCCATTTTGGTTTTAGCGATGTGGTCGCCTCGATTTGTGCCAAGATGCGAAGCCGGCATCCGCATGTGTTCGCGGAGGAAAAAATCGATAGCGCCGAAATGCAAATCGCCGCCTGGGAAGAGCACAAGCGACGCGAACGCGCCCAAGTGAATGACAAGGACACCAGTGCATTAGCCGGTATTGCGCATGGATTGCCCGAATGGCTGCGCGCACTGAAGCTGCAGAAGCGCGCCGCGACGGTTGGGTTTGACTGGCCGTCAGTGGCGCCCGTTCTTGAGAAATTGCACGAGGAAATTGATGAGGTTCGAGCCGAGTTCGCCGCACCGCAACGAGATCAAGATCGGCTCAACGATGAAATTGGCGATGTATTGTTTGTCTGCGTGAATTTAGCGCGGCATGCCAAAGTCGATTTCTCGCAAGCGTTGCGCTTGGCCAATGCAAAATTCGAGCGCCGTTTCCGGCGCATGGAAGAGTTTGCGGCAAAAGCAGGCACTGCGCTTAAGGACAAAACCTTGGCCGAACAGGACCGGTGGTGGGACCAGGCGAAAAGGGAAGAAAAGACCGATCCCGCCCAGCCGTTGGTTGCTTCGCGCTAAACCTTTGACGAGCGCTATTGCGCCCGCTTGAGATTCTCATCCAGGCTTTGCCGTAGCGTGGCAATGGCTTTGTCGGTATTGGCCGGCACCATCTGCAATCGCGCTTTGCGCATATAAATGTAATTGCGCAGGCGCGGGTTGTTGGTTTTACCGAGGATCTCGTCGTAAAACGCCGGCAAGTCCTTACCGCGGCCTTCGACATAATACAATTTCTCGATGGCGCGCAGATCCATTAATGCCGCGCGAGTCGGGTTATTTCCGCGGTCCCTACGCTGAAAACGATGGGCACCGGTGTGATTCCATGGCGATGTTGCAGGATCGGCCGCGGCTCCGGTTGCTGCGGTTTCATCGTCAGCGTCGAGTGTTGGATTTGCTTGCGTGGTCGTTAAAAATGCACTGCTGAATACTGCAATGATCGTAACCAGCACGATGGAATATACTTTTGTTTGCATGACGGGGCCTGTCGAGGTGTGGGGCAATCTCTAACAACGCATCGGCGCGCAAAAGGTTGACTTGTCAACGACGGTTGCCGCAAGCACAATTCTCAGCTTGTAGCGGTGAAATTCGACAATGACGGAACGCTATTCCAGTTTTCGGCAATTTTATCCGCACTATCTTGCCGAACACGCCAACCGAACTTGCCGGCGCTGCCATTTTATCGGCAGTACTCTGGTACTGGTTGTCATCGGCGCGACAATGATTACGCAACAATGGCGGTGGTTATGGCTATTGCCGTTGATCGGTTATGGCTTTGCATGGATAGGGCATTTCTTTTTTGAACACAATCGCCCCGCCACCTTCAAATACCCGCTGTATAGCTTGATCGGTGATTGGGTAATGTTTAAGGATATACTAAGCGGCCGAATTCGATTTTAATAAAATACCCTGCGGCGGGTAAGTTTAATCGTTAATCTATCTACTCTTGGAGAAGCGCATGGCTTGGGTTGAATTGCTAACGCTGTTCGTGTTGTTGCAATACATGGCGTTTGGTGTGTTAGTGGGTCGGGCGCGCGGCAAATTTGGGGTAGACGCTCCGGCGACAACCGGGCACGCCGTGTTTGAACGGTATTTTCGCGTGCAGCAAAACACCCTGGAATTGGTGGTGTTGTTTCTGCCTTCGTTATGGATTGCGGCCCACTATTGGAACCCGCATTGGATGGCCGGTATTGGGGCGGTGTTTTTAATCGGGCGCGTGCTGTATTTGCGCGGATACGTTAATGATCCGGCGCAGCGTTCACTCGGATTTGGGTTAAGCATTGTGCCAACGTTGATTTTGCTGTTGGCCGCGCTCACCGGCGTCGTACGAGGATTGCTCTAACTAGCGCCCCTGCGTTCGCAGTTTTCGCCAACCGATCCAGCCGAGCAACATTCCCAGCGAGCCGAGCAGCCACCGCCCACCGGTTGGGATTGGCTCGGGCGGCGAGACCGCCTGGTCTTCGAACGCGCCGATGTCGGCGCGAATGCCAGACACGCGCGGGAAACCACGCTGATCGGTGGAAAAGCCCGCCAAGTTGTTGCCCGCGTTAAGGGCAGGAGAGCCGACATCGAGCGCGTGAGTGCGCGTCGATCCGTCGTTGTGATCCAGCGGCAACAATCGCGGATCGCCGTGCAGCGTATCCGCTGGCAAGGTTATTGTGATGTTGCTTAAGTCCACGAGATTATTGCTGCCGCCGACCGATAGCGCAGAACTCGATGAAAGATCAGCCGCATTCCCGGGTGCCGCGGTATTGCCGGCGACGATGGAGCTTTGAAAATCGCTTATCGCGATTGGGGTCCATAGCCATACCCCTCCCCCATCCCGTGCGTGGTTTGCCGTAATGGTGGAATTGCGCAGATTGAAATCCGAAAGCAACCGTACGTTCACCCCACCGCCGAAATCGGTTTGCGCGGTGTTGCCGGAAACGGTGCTGTTAAGGACTGTCAGTCCAGAAAAGCTCGAGATGCCGCCGCCATGGGTGGTGGAGTAATTGCTGTCGATCGTCGAGTTTAGGATGATTCCGCCATAATCGGTGAAGATACCGCCGCCCGTGTCATAACTGGATTGGCTATTGCCTGGATCGCGCTGCGCACGGTTACCACTCACCGTGCTATTGAGCAGGGACAGTGAATACACATAAGCGCCACCGCCAAAGGTGGCCGTGTTGTTGCTTGGATGGGTTCCCGACGCCGTATTGTCACTCAGCGTGCTTGCTTGCATCGTTAGTGTATTGGCGATAATCGCGCCGCCGTACACGCCCACCGCTGCCGCAAAACAGCCAAGCACCGCGGAATGATCCAGCACGACATCGCCAGCCGAAGCGATGCAGCCACCCCCGGTGACCTGATTGCCACTGCGTATAATGCGGCCACCGACAATTTTGACTCCTTGTAAGCCGAGTGTTCCGCTGCCGGGATGGATCAGTACGCGGTCCATCCCGGCGCCGCTAATCACTAAGGCCGATGTTCCCGCCCCGTGGATGACGAGGTTATCGAGATTAACCGGAATGGCACCGCTGACCAGGGTAATGCTGCTGCAGGTTAATGCGCTGAGATCGACCGTATCGCCATCGACGGCTGCGGCGATGGTGTTGCGCAAGGTGCCGGCGTCGCTGTCGTCGGCGCAGCTGGTAACGGTAAGAATGGCGCTCGGCCTGGGCGTTACCGTTGTGTGGAGGGTTGGCCGTAATGCGCGAATGTCTTGACGCAGTTGGCGCGCGCCGGGGCGCGCCATGGGCTGTGGCTGAGCAGTATTTGGGATGGTTCGCGCTATAGCATCCAAATTGAAAAAACTGCCGCTAACAATCAGCGCCAGGCCAGCCGCCAAGGGCGCTCGACGCAGATCTGCGTGCCGGCAAGGCGTGTTCCTTTTGCGATTTTTTTTTGCGCGGCGCATATCGTGCGATGCATTCATTTCCACGTTGACCTCTCTTAATGGTTCATTGAGATGCCGCGATCGGGATACCTATTCCATAAAGATCAGAAAAGCCGCCAAAACGATCAATCCAAACCCGGCCAAATGATTCCATTTAATCGGCGCACCCAGATAAAAGATCGAAAACCCGACGAATACCGTGAGAGTGATGATTTCTTGAATCGTTTTTAATTGCGCTGCATTGTATACTTGGTAGCCCAAACGATTGGCCGGCACCTGCAAACAGTATTCAAAAAACGCAATGCCCCAACTAACGAGTATGACAAGCCAAAGGCGCCGGTCGGTGAATTTAAGGTGTCCGTACCAAGCAAAGGTCATAAACACGTTAGAACCGAGCAATAGCAGGATCGGCGTGAGGTAACTCATCATCGGAAAGCATTCATGCGGTTGAAAAGGGCTTTTATCAAAAATTAAAGTGCTTCTTGGTCCAGGAAGCGAGACTCATACAAAAGGTTTTCAATTTGCGATTCCTGTCCGCCTAGAAATTCGAGGCCGAGATCGTCATTGGACGTGCGGGCGATGCGCACCGCCATTGAAATGACCGTTTCCTCGTCAAATATGAAAAAGACGCGGCATTCGGTTTGGTCGGTCACCGGCCAAATCTTCGGCCGCGCCACGCGCGCTCCGCTTCGCGAAATGTCCTTCACCTCGGATAAATATCCCTCCGCGCCTAATGCAATCAATGCTGCGGAATAGATGCTAAGCCGCGGATGACGACGCTTTTCGGCAAAATTCATGACGGCCTGCTTGGCGTATCGATACCGGAACGATAGCGTCCTACAAGCGGGTTGCGCAAGTGGTTAAATCACAAATTTGACCTTAGATTGGCGTGATTGCAAGCGATCTTTGTCTTTACATCTCTTTGCATGGATTTACGCGTAAGCAACAGCGATCGTTGGCACCAGTGCTTACCTTTAGGGTCGAAGGTTACATCGCAGTGTGCGGTGTTTGCTTCGCGGGTTTGTGGCCATCGATAGGGAAGGGTGGACGTATGAATTTGTCGATCGCATCAGGTCCATGGGGCAGTCGCAATACGATGGCACTTGTGGCTGGAAGTATTCTGTTGCTATTGCTGTTTGTTTGGTGGTGGGGTCATAGTAATTCCGTAGATGGGGTTTACCGCACGAGTTTAGTGGATCGCGGCTCGATTCGCGTCGTGATTGCTGCCACGGGCAATCTAAAAGCCGTTTCCACGGTTGACGTGGGATCGCAGTTGTCGGGCCAAGTCAAAACGGTGGAAGGCGACTTCAATCAGCACGTCAAAAAAAATCAGGCGATTGCCCATATTGATCCGGCAAATTTTCAAGCGCGCTTAGCGCAAGCAAATGCCGATTTAGCCAGTGCGCAAGCAAATCTCGTCGCCGCCAAGGCGTTGCGCGAACAAGCTCAAGCTACGTTGGCGAGCAATGAGCGGGACCTGAAACGCAAACAAGAGATCCGCGCGCGCGGATTGATTGCGATCAGCGATGTCGACGCAGCGGAGTTGGCGCGCGATCAAACCAGGGCACAGCTTAACTCCGCGCAAGCGGCAATTGCCGTGGCGCAAGCCAATATCCAGCAAAAGCAAGCGGTGCTCGATAGCGCGCGTTTGGACTTGGAGCACACGGTGATACTGGCGCCGGTTGATGGGGTGATTACCTCGCGCAACGTACAGCCGGGACAAACCGTCGCGGCCAGCTTTCAGACTCCGGTTTTGTTTTCGATTGCAGAGGATCTGGGTGAAATGGAACTGGATCTTAATATCGACGAGGCCGACGTTGGCCAGGTAAAACAAGATCAACCGGTTCGTTTCACGGTCGATGCGTATGCCGGGCGTGAGTATCAAGGCCAAGTTCAGCAGATCCGGTTGGCGGCACAAACCACCCAAAACGTTGTTACGTATCCGGTGGTGGTATTGGTAAAAAATCCCGATTTTTCTTTATTGCCAGGAATGACCGCAAATGCAGAAGTGGAGGTTGGCGGGCGCGAGGACGCGTTGCGCCTACCCAACGCCGTATTGCGTTTTCGTCCTCCCACTGACGCGCAGGCGGCCGCGCCTCGCCCAGAAAGCGCTGGTGAAGGGAAAGGCAATCAAGGCGAAAATCTTAAAGCGTTGGTGGAAAAACTAAAGCTGACGCCGGAGCAGCAATCGCTGTTTGAGGAAACCTTGGTCCAGATGCGGCAAAAAAGAGCGGCGGCCCGAGCTCAATCCAGCGGCGAAACCGGCATTCCCTCGGATCAGGCGCGAGCCAAATCTCGCGATGCATTTACGGCTGCGCTAGCGCCGTTGCGACAAACGTTAAGCGATGCGCAGAAAGCGATACTCGACGCCGAGCTTGCGGAGCAAGCGAAAACGCGGCGCGCGGTGGTTTGGCGTTTGGGCGGCGGAAAATTGGTTTCAGTACCGGTGCGCTTGGGATTGAGCGATGGCGATTACACCGAGATTGTCGCAGGAGGTTTGCAAGTCGGCGATAGCGTGGTAACGGGTTTGGAGCGATCTTCGAAGTGAATACCATTGCTAATGGCATAGCTTACGATCAGCCGCCGGTTATCGAGCTCAGTGCTTTATCCAAGATTTATGGCCAAGGCACAGCGGCAGAAGTGCGAGCGTTGCAGGAGGTTTCGCTGACCGTTCGGCGTGGCGAGTTTATCGCGATTATGGGGCCGTCCGGTTCGGGCAAGACCACCCTGATGAATTTGATTGGCTGCTTGGATACGCCGACCAGCGGAAGGTACCGGTGTGATGGGATCGATGTTGCTAAGCTCAATGTGACCGAACGTGCACACCTGCGGCGGCAAAAGATCGGTTTCGTATTCCAATCGTTTCATTTGTTGTCGCGCTTGAGCGCGCTGCAAAACGTCTTGCTCCCGCTCACTTACGCGGCCACCCCTCGCGCGCAACGCCGGCCGATGGCGATGAAGGCCTTGGCCGATGTGGGCTTATCGGCACGCGCCAATCATCGGCCGTCTGAAATGTCCGGTGGCCAGCAGCAGCGCGTGGCGATAGCGCGGGCTTTAATTAACAACCCGCCGATACTGTTAGCCGATGAACCAACCGGTGCTTTGGATTCAAAAACCGGCGAGGATATCCTCGGTCTTTTCCGGCATCTGTGCGATGACGGTCACACGGTGGTGCTAATCACGCACGACAAAAACATTGCCGCCCGCGCCGATCGCTGCTGGTACATGCACGATGGGCGAATGTTCGCGGAGCCTAAATAATGAATGCACTCGATACCGTTGAATTGGCGTATCAGGCGTTGCGCGGCAACGTATTGCGCAGCATGTTGACCGCGCTTGGCGTGATCATCGGCATTGCCGCGGTGATTGTGATGGTATCGGTGGGGCAAGGTACGCAGGCGGAGCTTGACCGGGTCATCAGCCAACTGGGTTCCAATCGCATAGAAATCTCCTCGGGCGCGGCGCGTACCGGAGCGGCTTCCCTGGGCAGCGGCAGCCGGCCGACGTTGACCGAGGGCGATGCGCAGGCGATTAAGCGTGAAATTGCGCAGGCGGCCTATGTGGCGGCCAGTGTGCGGCAAAGTGGGCAAGTCGTGTATGGCGATCTGAACTGGTTTACCGCAACCTCGGGAGTATCGGCCGATTATTTCGCCATTAATAATTGGACGCTGCAATCCGGGGACTGGTTCGCCACGCGCGATTTCACCGCCGCGAGCAAAGTGGCATTGATCGGTCAAACGGTAAAGAAAAATTTATTCGGCGACGAAGACCCCCTAGGCAAAACCATTCGTATCACCAAAGTGCCGTTTCGTATCGTTGGCGTACTTGAAGCAAAAGGTCAGGGCGGTTTTGGGCAAGACTTAGACGACACAATTTTCATTCCTTTAGCCACGGCCAAGCGCCGCGTTGTGGGAGGGAACAAGCTGCAGGGCGATTGGGTGCAACAAATTTCGGTAGGGGTGGATCGGCCGGAGAATTTAAATTTGGTGCAGGATGCGTTGGGGACGCTAATGCGCCAGCGACACAAAATTGCGGCTGGCGCACAAGACGATTTTCAGATTCGCAATCTGGCGGAGATTGTCGCCACCCGCAGTCAAACCACGCGCCTGATGTCGATCCTGCTCGGCGCGGTGGCGGGCATTTCATTGATCGTTGGCGGCATTGGCATCATGAACATCATGCTGGTATCGGTGACGGAGCGGATTAGGGAAATCGGATTGCGGATGGCAACGGGTGCCGGTCCGCGCGAGATACAATGGCAATTTCTGGCCGAGGCATTGGCGATTTCGTTGATCGGAGGGGGGATTGGCATTGCGCTTGGAATTGTCGGTGCGCTGATCACGGGGGCTGTATCGGCATTGCCGGTCAAACTGAGCTTTGACGTCATCGCGCTGGCAACCGGATTTGCTTTGGCGACCGGATTGTTCTTTGGCTATTACCCGGCACGCAAAGCCGCGCAGATGGACCCGATTGAGGCGTTGCGCCACGAATAACGCTTAGTCCGCCGCCATTCGACTGAAGGCGCCGAGCGATTGTTCGCGCAGGGTTAGCTGCTCGCACTGGGAGTCGAGTTGCGCGTATTCATCTTTATGCTGTTTCAAAAAACGATCAAACGCCGATTTGGAGATCCACTGGTCTATGGTGATATAACGCAGCGGGTTGGCTCGATCCTTAAGAAGCACCGTCCCTAAATAATCCTCAGTGTGACGAAACAATTGCGCCCAAAGGCCGTTTGAGCCATAAGCCCGCTCAAACGCCTCAACGGCATCGGGGCGGACGTCGAATTGCCAAAGCGTGCTGTACATTTTATATAAAGCTCACGTTTACGATGCCAATGCAGGGAGGTGGATTTCGATTTCAAGACCGCCGCCCGCGATATTTTTTGCCAGAACCCACCCGCGCTGCCTCTCAATGGCGCGCTTGGCGATCGCAAGCCCTAGCCCAGTACCACCGCTGGCGCGTTGGCGTGCATGGTCGGTGCGGTAGAACGCCTCGAAAATGCGTTCGCAATCGGCCGGATCGACGCCCGGGCCGTGGTCGCGGACACGAATGCGCGCATGGATATCGGGTGTCGACACCGCATCAAGGTGGATTTCTACACTGGTGCCTTCGATGGTGTAGTGCAAAGCATTGCGGATGACGTTTTCGATGGCGCTGTGCAAAAGCTCCGCTTCGGCTTGCACCTGCACCGGGTTGGTAACCACGATGGAGATTGATCGCTTAGCGGCCTGCGCCTCGAACTGCGCATCGGCAACAATGTCGTTGAGCATGAGGTCGAGCCTAACGTTCTCGACCTGCACCGGTGCCGTCGTTTCCAGGCGTGATAGCTGAATCGCCTGTCCAATCATGTGTTCCAGTTGCTCGGCTTCGTGCTCGATGCGGTCAAGTTGCGGTTGCGTGGTGGCATCGCTTTTTTGTCGTACCAGTTCCAAACCGACGCGCAATCGTGCAAGCGGCGAGCGCATTTCATGCGACACATCGCGGATCAAGCGGCGCTGGCCTTCCACCAATTCCTTGATGCGTGCGGCCATGTAATCGAATTCAGCGGCCAGCGCCAGCATTTCCTCGCTGCCACCAAAACGCAAGCGCCCAACGCGCGCATCCAAATCACCGGCGGCGAATAAACGAGCGCTGGCGCGGATTCGGCGCAATGGACTTGCTATGTAAAAAGCAATCAATAAGCTCGCCAATGCGCTGAGCAGCAGGGCTGTCGCCATGTGCGTCCAAAACGCGAGTGGGCGCCGATAGATCAAGCGGCGCAGCAGCGAATCGTCGAATTGTGCGACGGCGATAAAATGCTCCCCCGATGGTGTTTCCAGTGGCCGCAATCGCAGGTGCGCCGGTTCGGCGTGCCAACCTTGTTCGTCTTGAATGGGGTGGGCTGCGGCGTCTACGATGACCGGAGGTACCGTGCGGCCGAGCAGATCGTGATAGCTGTCGTCGAGGACGTACAAGGTTGTCCACCCGAGCGTAGAGGTGGTGCGCAGCCATTGACGCAAACCCTCACTGCCACCCGTTTGCAGCTCGTGGCTGGCGCTGCGCAGTTGTTCGTTCATGGCCGCCTCAAGGCGCGAGATACCGACGCCGGGGATTTTTTCGCTTTCAACATTCAGCATCGTGATCCAGCTGATGGCCAGAATCAATCCTACCTGGGTGGTTAAGATAAGGCCAAAAATGCGCCAAAACAGCCGCCGCATGACTAGCTTCCCTCCGCTATGCGGAATAGGTAACCGTTGCGGTGAATGGTACGGATGAGCGCAGCAGTGCTCGCATCTTGATTCAGCTTTCGTCTTAAATTGGATATGTGAACATCAATGCTTCGATCGAAGCGGCCGAGCACGCGGCCTAACACGGCCTGCGAAAGCGCCTCTTTGCTGACGACACGGCCGGCCTCGTGCATTAGGATGGCAAGGATATTAAATTCGGTGGTGGTAAGGTCGACCGGTACGTCATTCACCGTTACGGTGCGCGATCCGGCGTACAGATCGATGGGGCCGATCCGGATGTCGGAAAAACGCTCATGATCGTTCCCGCTGTTGCGTGTTCGGCGCAATATGGCGCGCAGCCGCGCCGCGATTTCGCGTGGATTGCAGGGCTTCGGCACGTAGTCATCGGCGCCCAGTTCCAAACCCAAAATTTTGTCGATGTCCTCGCCGAGCGCGGTCAGCATCAACACCGGCATTTGTGACTCGCGGCGCAGCTCCCGCAACAGCTCAAATCCGGAACGCGATGGCAGCATGGCGTCAAGGATTAAGGCGTCGTAGCCACCGCTACGGGCAAGGTTGAGCGCAATCTCGCCGTCGTGCGCCAGCTCCACCGCAAAATTTTCGCGGGTAAGAAAATCCTGCAAGAGCTGACACAACACTTCGTCATCGTCGGCTAATAGGATTTTGGGCGCGGCCATACGGTCGTTCCGTTACGTGATTGAAGGCAACACCGGTTGGTGCTTCAGCTAAAAACTGCGATCACCGCCGAGAATCGTTCCCAATCCGCCGAGCACCGAGCCTTCGTCGCGGCCTCCGCCGCGTTGCGGTGCGCTGGCCAACATGCGTCCGGCCAGACGCGAAAACGGCAGTGATTGCAACCAGATTTTGCCTGGGCCCGTCAGTGTTGCAAGGAACACGCCTTCTCCACCGAACAGCATGCTTTTAATTCCGCCAACCGGTTGCACATCGAAATTCACCGTATCGGTAAAGCCGACGACGCAGCCGGTATCAACATCAACCCGTTCCCCCGGCGCCAATACGCGCTCCACCATAGTGCCGCCGGCATGCACGAAGACCAATCCGTCGCCTTCCAGTTTTTCCATAATGAAACCCTCGCCGCCGAATAGGCCGGTGAGGATCTTGCGCTGGAAAAAAATGCCCAAGCTGACGCCGCGCGCGCCGCACAAAAAGCTGTCCTTTTGGCAGATCAACCGCCCGCCATGCTCGGCCAATGGCACCGGCATAATCGTGCCAGGAAAGGGGGCAGCAAAGGCGACCCGCGCCTTACCGGAAGAGCCGCTGTGGGTGAATAGCGTGGTGAATAGGCCTTCGCCGGTGATCACGCGTTTGCCGGCGCTGATCAGTTTATCCATAAAACTGCCGCTTTGGGTGCGGTAAGAGGAGTCGCCGAACACGGTTTCCAACTGCACAACCGCGTCTTTGTACATCAACGCGCCGGCCTCGGCGACCACGCTTTCGCCTGGGTCAAGTTCAATCTCGACAAACTGCATGTCGTGGCCGACGATTTTGTAATCGACGACATCGGCGCTGCGGGGCATGGCTGATGCCGCTACGGCGGGTGGCGTTGCGCTGGTGCTGGAAAACAATTCCGAGGCTTGGTTGATTGGCAGCCAATTGGCGTAACCCTCGCGCCAACAATGACCATTCGAGTTTTGCTTTGCGCGCGCGGCGGCGGTTGCTTGGTCAAAAGGGCCGATCGTTTGACCTTCGTAGCTTAAGTACCATTCGTACATTGCAATACCCCTTACACTGAATGCGTTGTCGGTTTCACCCAGCGGTGCAATGCGATTGCGGCGATCAACGTTATCAGCGCCGCCAATGCCATTGCAGCCAATACATCACTTAGGAAGTGCGCACCTTCATTGATGCGCGCCAATGAAATGAACACCGGAATAATCATCAATGGAATGCCAAAGCGCGGAAACAGATAAGCCAGCGGTACAAAAAGCCCCCAATAAAAACTGACATGCCCCGAAGGAAACGACGTGCCGCCGGCGAGCCAGGCATGGTCCCAGTGGCCATTGGCAAATAATTCGTAAGGCCGCAAACGACCGCACAGGCTCTTAATAACCCCCGCGGTTAACACAGTTGCTAACTGCACGGCGCCGGTAAAGGCCAGGGCGCGTGCGGTATAGCTCGCGCGATTCATCAACAACCAAATAAAGCCGAGACCCAATAAAACACAACCGAGCAACACAGTGCCAATCGTGTGGTTTGTGAACGCCGTGTGGCCGGTGAGGTGATCGAGCAGCTGGGTGCCACGCACGAACAGTGCAGCGCTTTCAAAGCGCGATCCGTGGATGGAATACGCCAAGGGGTGATCGAACGCGAATAAACTGACCAAACATAGCAATAATGCACCAATGCATAAAATGCCCAAGGATTTTTTATTCATGCGGTTAGACCATACGTGTGAGGAAGGGCGGAATGCGATGTATTCCAATCTGTAATAGGTTTGGCACGCATAGCACTTAAGAAAGCCGTTCATGCTGAGCTTGTCGAAGCACCGAGGCTTTTCCGCTCACCCTTCGACAAGCTCAGGGCGAACGGAAAAGGTAAGTCTCTACTACAAAGTGGAATCAGTCAGTTTAAGTTGTGTCATATCATCCCACTTTTTCCCCGGACCGTGCGGCAACAACGGCACCAATTAGGGCTGAAAGATAAGGTATGGCTTGTGCGGCGAGGATGGTAATCCACAGTTTGCCTTCGATGTACTGCATGCCGACCGAATGCAACATGCCGGCGATGCCAAGCCCAATGGCAATAAACATCAGCAGCTCTTCGCGCACCGCGCTGAAGGCGCTTGGGCGTTTGTGCAAACGACGGCTTTTGGCGGTGCGGACGAATTCTCCGGTTTTTTTCCATAAACCGATAAATATACCGCGTGCGATGGCGTGGCTTAAGGCCATACTGGCAATCGACGCGGCAATCGTGTCACGCCACGAACAAGGCACGCGTACGCGATAAAGGATGATCCCAAACGCCGCCTTGAACAGGAAGAAGCCGATCAACGGAATCAAAAACAAATACAACGGTAGGCTGAAAATGGCCGGCAGTCCGATCATTCCGGCCGTCCACAACAGTGCCAGCAGCGTGAACACCAAATGCAGCGCATCGGCGAACCAGGAAAACCAGCCGGTCAGGAAATGAAAACGCTGGCCGCGGGTAAGGGCACCGTTGGACGTCAACCATCCCCAGCGCGCCTTTAAAATCTGCATGGCACCGAATGCCCAGCGATAGCGCTGTGATTTGTAGGCGGTGAAATCGGCGGGCGTTAAACCACGCCCCATGATTTCGTCGACATATACAGTATCGTAATGGGCGTGCATCAAACGCAAACCGAGCTCCGCGTCTTCGCAAATGGTCCATTCCGACCAACCGCCGGTGGCTTCCAAGGCGCCGCGCCGAACCATGGTCATCGTGCCATGCTGGATAATGGCGTTGCGCTCGTTGCGGTGGTGCATGCCGATGCGGAAAAACCCGTCGTATTCCCAATTGCACATGCGCCGGAACGAGTTGTGTTCCCAGTCGCGGTGCGCCTGTGGACACTGTACGATCGCGATTTTTGGGTTGTTGAAATAACCGGTCAGCGCTTTTAGCCAGTCGCTGCGCACTTCGTAATCGGCATCGATGGCGGCGATGACTTCCGCGCGCGGATCGGTTTGTTTGAGGCCGAAATTGAGTGCTCCGGCCTTGAAGCCGGGCCACGGGTTCAAATGGAAAAAGCGGAATTTATCGCCGAGTTTACGGCAATGCTCTTCCACCGGACGCCATACCGCCTCTTCCTTGGTGTTGTTGTCGATGACCAGGACTTCGAAGTTGTCGTATTCAAGCGCCGCGAGCGAGTCGAGCGTCAGGATCACCATCTCCGGCGGTTCATTACAGGACGCCAGGTGAATCGACACGAACGGTTGCGGATCGCCGGGCTTTGGAATCAGCAATCGGAAATCGCGCAGCCAGCTCGGCCGCCAAATCACTTCCGTGAATTCAAATCCATTGATCAGAAGAATCAACACGATGGCCAATTGCGCCGGCAATAACACCAATAGCATCGCCCAGTCGAACGGGTCGAGATAAAAGTTGTAGGGCAAGGTGGCCGACCAGACAAACAACGATGTTGATAATTGAATTAATACGCAAAAAAACAAAAGCCCCATCAAGCGAAAGCGAATAAAATGCCGCGCAAACCAAAACATCGGCGCCAGCGCCAACAGCGAGCCGATTAGCGCTTTCCACCACCAATGCGGGTCTTCCAGCACCGTCCCGGTGAACAGGAATTTTGGATTGCGGTCGGCATTGAAAACACCCCAATACGCGCCGGCCCGCCCTTCCTCAGGTTCCTTCCAAGGTTGGTCGAACGCTTCCATCAAGTAGTAGTCGATGTGCAAACGCTCGGCCACGTTCATCCACTCGCGAATGAAATGCGCTTCATCCGGAACGGAGGCGACCGCCGAATATTTGTCGTCGCCGTTTGATGGCCAGCCGACTTCGCCGATGACGATGGGTTTGCTAGGGTAATGGGCTTTCAATTCGTTGTAACGCATCAGCACGTAACCGATCGCATCCTTGCGCGGTTGGCCCTCCCAATAAGGCAACAGGTGCACGGTGATGAAATCGACGTGCTTAACCAGCTTTGGATTTTTTAGCCAGATATGCCAGGGCTCGGCGGTTGACACCGGCACACGCAGATGTGCGCGGGCTCGATCGATATAGCCGATCAACTCATCCACGCCAAGGTCGTTGCGCAGCAGCGATTCGTTGCCGACCAGTACGCGTTCGATATTGTTGTTTTGTCTGACCGACTCGAACAACGCATCGAGTTCGTTATCGTTTTTTTCGGCATTGCGGTCGATCCACGCGCCAGCCATCACTTTCAGATTGTATTTCTTCGCCAACCGCGGAATCGCCGCGCTTTCCAAAGACGAATAGGTGCGTACGCGGTCGCTGTAGTTCGAAATCTGCTGCAGATCGGTATCGAGCTCCTCTTCGGTCGGGTAGATGCGCTTGATCGGCGATTGGTAACGCTGAAACGCGCTGAATGCGAAACCACCGACCTTACCGGTCCAGTCCGAAACGTGCACCGGACGATCCACCACGGCCCAAAGCCCGATGTTGAGCAATGCCACCAATAACGTGAGAAGTAATGCGCGCCAAAAAGACGGCTTGACGGCAAGGGAGGTGGTGATGCGCAAAACGGGCCTCGACTACAAAACGATAGAGCCAGTGGGTTACCGGCAAATGGCACTAAGAATAGCGTATGCGGGGTGTTGGGCTCAATGAAACAATCGTTTCAGAGCGGGGGATGAACGGTATTAATACCCGAGCATCGGAATTTGGCAATTTCCTATGAGTTTGGGCCAATAACACCAAGGGGACCGAGGGAAACCATGACCTAACGGGGCAAAGTCAATAGCGCACATAAGCGACGATTGTTTGATTTTTCAGCAGCTGATTGTCTGTATCGAGCTGACATTCACTGCCAGCACAAAACCGGTTACGCTGCAGTTATCGTCATATTGAATAATCTTAAAGTATATGTTGAACCTTAAAAACCTAACGCCGTTGGCGTGCGGTCATTTACGCTATGTGTACCAACACCCCGAGTGCGCACAGCGGTTGATTAAGATCATGCGCGCGGACGTGATCGATGCGCGTTGGGGTGGTACGTGGCGCTGGTACAAACGCCTACCACGCGCGCTGCATTACACCGGATTTGTGCGCGAGTTGAAAGAATACATTGCGATTCAGGCGCGTTTCGCGGACGCCCACCCGCCGATTGCCGCGACGCTGGGTGTGGTTGAAACCGACCTTGGCTTAGGGTTGGTGGTGGAAAAAATCCGCAGCGCCGACTCTACGCTCGCGCCGACGCTCGGGGCGTTGGTAAAAGCCCACGGGTTTACGCCGTCGATCGAGGCGGAATTTGAAAATTTCATAGCGCAGCTGCTGCAGTACAACGTCATCGTCGGGGATATTCATCCGCGCAATATCGTTTACGGCAATGATTCGCGCGGCGGGCCGCGTTTGGTGTTGATCGATGGATTCGGCGAAAAAAATATTATTCCCCGATGTTCCATGAGCCGATCGATCAATCAGTGGAATACACAGAGGCATCGACGCCGGCTGTTGCAGACGCTGCGGCAGTTTGCCGTGACCGGTTAAAGCGCGTCGCCTTCGTCCTTATCGCCAACCGGTTCGGGCACACAGTCGGCAACAACGGCATCGGCACGGAATAACCACCACTCGCGACGGTTGGCGTGACCGACCTTTACCGCCTTGTTGCGATCCACGCATTGACCCATTGCTTCCTCCTGGATAAATATCCAGCGCAATTCTGGCTTTTGCGCTTGCCATTGCACCGCTTCGCTGTATTGCGTGGGCCACGGTTTAAGAAATCCAAAATCGCGGGCCGGGCGATCGGCAAGCAGCAGATTTTGCTCTTTCCAGGCGACCAGGCCCAATTCCGCGGTCGGTCCGATGATGTCACCGGCGCGGCGCATAACGCCAGCGGCGGAGCTTGAATCGTTCAGTACCGGATAAGCCCAAAAACTCCACAACAACCAAAATCCACCGAGCCCGGAAATAAGCGCATGAATGCCCCGGCTTGGGCGAAACCAGGCGGCACAGGCGACAAAAACCAAACCCGCGCTCAGCAGCAGACCCCAAAGTGCGACACCGCCATCGGCAAGTCCGCGTTGTTCAATCACACGTTGCGCGGCGGGTGGATGGCTGATCATGGCCCAGGCGGCAACCCCGGTTATTGCTAAGCCGCCTAGGATCGCGATCGCAAATGCGCTATGGCGTAACCAGCGCGCTTGAATCAATGATTCGATGTAAGGGCCTAGCGCCAAGGCCACCATCGGTAATGCCGGCATCAGGTAGACATCGCGTTTTCCGGTGGGGATGCTAAAAAAAACCACAATGAGCAATGTCCACGCAAGCGGCAACAACACCCGCGCATCGCGCGCTTTCAACGCCTGCCGCCAGCGTGGGAACGCGTCGGGATACAACAGCGACAACGGAAACCAGTTGAATAAAACAATCGGCACGTAATACCAAAACGGCTGCGCGTGCGACCAGGAATCGGCGTAGCGCTTTGCGGTTTGGCGGAACAGGATGTCGTTGACGTAAGCGGCGTATTCCGGCGTTGCCTGCGCGGTGGCGCTCAACAGCATCGGCACCAGCCAAAGTCCAATTGGAAGAAGAAACGCCATCGCTCCAAGCAGCCAATGCAATGCGGAGCCGGAGGTGCGCGTGATGCCATCCCAGTTGCGTGCGCGGGCGAACAGGTACGGTAAGAACATCAGCAATGCCAGCACCCCAACACCTTTGGTAATGACTCCAAGGCCGGCGCAAAAGCAACCAAACCAATACGCACGCCAATTCGGCCCACGCAGGAAGTGCAGCAACAGTCCCCAATTGGCCGCCGTGATCACGCCCATCACTAAAGGATCGATCTGGGCGCGTTTAACTTGGTACACGAACTGGAATACGGTCAACAGCACGCCCGCCGCGTATAAACCGGCGCGTGGAGACCATAATCGCCGGCCCAAATCGTAAGTCAGTCCCAACGACAGCAATGCGGCAAGCAGGGACGGCAGCAGGAACGCGATGCGCCAGCTATGGGTTAACTCATAGGCCGTCGCTTCCATCCACATCAGCATCGGCGGTTTGTCGGAGTAAAGCTCGCTGCCGCGATGCGGAAACAGCCAGTCGCCCGACTCGACCATTTGCTTCGCGACCAAGGTAAATCGCGGCTCGTCCGATGGCCATGGATCGCGCAAACCGATGCCGGCACCGAGTAAAACCAAGGCAAGCAACATGAACAGCCAGAAATGTCGACGTTCCTGCGTGGTAGCCGCGGAGATAGGTAACATGGGTTCTGTTATTGAGGTGAGTTTAAGGGGCTCGGAGCTTATTCCACCGTCACGGATTTCGCCAAATTGCGCGGTTGATCCACATCCGTGCCGCGCAAGACGGCTACGTGGTAGGCCAGCAGCTGCAGCGGCACTGTAAATACGATCGGTCCGATCAAATGCCCGCCGGAAGCGACCTTCATTAAATAGCCGCGATCGCCGTTTAGCGCCACCTTGGCATCGCTATCGGCAAACACGAACAATTCGCCGCCGCGCGCATGCACCTCTTCTAAGTTGGATTTTAATTTTTCCAGCAACGGGTTGTTCGGCGCTACGGCTATCACCGGCATGTCCTCATCGACCAGCGCCAACGGGCCGTGCTTAAGCTCACCGGCCGGATATGCCTCGGCGTGGATATAGGAAATTTCCTTCAATTTAAGCGCCGCTTCCATCGCGACCGGATACATAGCGCCGCGGCCAAGAAACAGTGCGTGGTGCTTTTGAACGAAACGTTCGGCGAGTGCTGCGATCTCCGGCTCCAAAGCCAAAACCTCCGTCAGTACGCGCGGCAACGTGGTTAATTCATTCACCAGCTGCGTATAAACCGTTTGATCCATTCCGTTGCAACGCGCGAGCTCCAATACCAAAAGCGCAAGCGCCGCCAGTTGGGTGGTGAACGCTTTGGTTGAAGCCACGCCGATTTCAGGGCCCGCGCGCGTCATCAGCACCAGATCCGACTCGCGCACCAAGGTCGATTCCGGCATATTGCAAATGGCCAGCGCACCCGCATAACCGCGCAATTTGCCTTCGCGCAGCGCCGCTAAGGTATCGGCGGTTTCCCCGGACTGGGAAATGGCGATAAACAACGTATCCGGTTGCACCACTCCTTTGCGATAGCGGTACTCGCTGGCAACTTCGACGGCGCAAGAGATTCCGGCGAGCTCCTCAAGCCAGTAACGCGCCACCATCCCCGCGTGGTAACTGGTGCCGCATGCGACAATTTGCACATGGTGGATGCGCGCCAGCAGCTGGTCGGCATCCACGCCGAAAATATTCGGCAATACGCGCCCGCCAGCAATGCGGCCTTCCAGCGTATCGGCCACCGCCGCTGGCTGCTCGAAAATTTCCTTCAACATGTAATGGCGATAGGCACCGCGCTCGACCGCGTCGGCCTTGAATTCGCTGCGTTTGATCGGGCGTTGCGCCGCTGCACCATTCGCCGCGCAAATTCGCATGCGATCGCAACTGATCTCGACCACATCGCCTTCTTCGAGATAAATAAAACGATTGGTGACCTTGATTAACGCTTGAGCATCGGATCCAAGAAAATACTCGCCATCGCCCACCCCAACCACCAATGGGCTGCCGCAGCGCGCACCCACCACATTTTGCGGTTGCTCGGCACTGATCACGGCGATCGCGAATGCGCCGTGCAACCTCCTGGTGGCGGCTTGCACCGATGCGAACAAACTTTGGCCCTTGGCCATTTCAGATCGCACTAAATGCGCGATGACTTCGGTGTCGGTGGCGGAGGTGAATACGTACCCTTGCGCCATCAGTTCGGCTCTTAATTCGGCGTGGTTTTCGATGATGCCATTGTGCACAACGGCTACGGCATCATCGGATACGTGCGGATGCGCATTGAGGGTGTTCGGGGCGCCGTGCGTAGCCCAGCGCGTATGCGCAATACCGGTATGGCCGGCGATGGGCGCTTCGTGGTAGAGCGCCTCCAATTCGTGCACTTTGCCGCGGGTGCGTAGGCGCTCAAGATGCTGACCCACGATCAACGAGATGCCGGCGGAATCGTAACCGCGGTATTCCAGCGCTTTCAGGCCGTTCAGCAGGATCGGAACAACATCACGTTGGGCGGCGGCGGCAACGATTCCGCACATGACTGGTCCTTAAAAAATTTCGCAAGACCGCTATTGTAATGCAATCCCAGCGCAGTGCGGTTACACCGCGTAAAATTCGCGGTACCAATCGACAAAACGGCGAATGCCGACTTCAATCGGCGTGTTGGGCGCATAACCGGTATCGCGCGCCAACTCGGCAACGTCGGCGTAGGTGTCCGGCACATCTCCAGGTTGCAACGGCAGCAGGTTTTTTTGCGCCGGTTTCCCTAAGCATTGCTCCAGCACATCGATGTAGCGGCTGAGCTGCACCGGCGCATGGTTGCCGATGTTGTAAACGCGATAGGGTGCGGATGAGGTGGCCGGGGTTGGGTTTAGCGAATCAAAACTTGGATCGCCGATGGGGGCTCGATCGAGCACGCGAATCACGCCCTCAATGATATCGTCGATGTAGGTGAAATCGCGCGTATGGTTGCCGTAATTGAATACGTCAATCGGCTCGCCTTTGAGGATCTTTCGGGTAAACGTAAATAACGCCATATCCGGCCGCCCCCACGGGCCATACACCGTGAAGAACCGCAAACCGGTGGTTGGAATATTGTATAAATGGCTATAAGTATGTGCCATCAGCTCATTGGCTTTCTTGGTCGCCGCATAAAGGCTTACCGGATGGTCCACACTGTGCTGCACCGAAAACGGTAGGCGCTTATTCGATCCGTAGACCGAGCTTGACGAGGCGTAAACCAAATGCTCGATCTTGGCGTGGCGGCAGCATTCCAGAACATTGATAAACCCAACGATATTGCTGTCGATATAAGCGTAAGGATTTTCCAACGAGTAACGCACACCGGCTTGAGCGGCAAGGTTGACGACACGCTGCGGCGCAAATTTGGCGAAGGCAGATTCGATAGCAGTACGGTCTTGCAAATCGGCTGTGATGTGCTGATAACGGGACTGTTTCAGCAGACGATCGAGCCGCGCCTGTTTTAAGCGTACGTCGTAGTAAGGATTGAGATTATCGAACCCCAGCACATCATCGCCGCGCGCAAGCAAGCGTTCACTTAAGGCCGCACCGATAAACCCAGCAGAGCCGGTCACCAACACTTTCATACAAATTTGCTCGTTGCAGGGTGGGCTTTATGCCCACCGAAGTCATTCGACAATAAAGATCGGTGAGCTGAAACCCACCCTACAGATCATTTAAATTTTAGGGTGACTATAAACGATCGTCCACCCGGTCGCGTGGAAATACTTGCTTTACATCGAACAATACTGCACTTGGCTTACCGAAGGCGCGAATACCTAATGCGCCTAGGTTTTGAAATTCGCGGTGCGCTACGGCCAAAATAATGGCGTCATACTTGCCGGGAGGCGGTAGCGTCACCAGTTCAAGTCCGTAAATGCGTTGCGCTTCAATGGTATCGACCCAAGGGTCATGCACATCGACGTTGACATGATGGTTACGCAGCTCATGCACCACATCGATCACGCGGGTATTGCGCAAATCAGGGCAATTCTCCTTAAACGCCAAGCCTAAGATCAGTACATTAGCAGTGGCGATGGGAATATGTTTTTTGTACAGAAGTTGTATTACTCGAGTTGCAACGTGCACACCCATGCCATCGTTGATGCGTCGGCCCGCGAGGATCATCTCCGGTTCATAACCGATCTGCTGCGCCTTGTGGGTGAGATAAAAAGGATCGACACCGATACAATGGCCGCCGACTAAACCTGGGCGAAAAGGCAAGAAATTCCATTTTGTGCCGGCGGCTTCGAGCACCTCGCCGGTGTCGATGCCCAGACGGTGGAAGATCATCGCCAGCTCGTTAATCAGCGCGATATTAAGATCCCGCTGTGTGTTTTCGATCACTTTGGCCGCCTCCGCCACGCGGATGCTGGAGGCTTTAAAGGTGCCGGCGGTGATGATCTGCCGATACAATTGATCGACAAATTCTGCGATTTCCGGGGTTGAGCCGGAGGTGACTTTGACGATTGCTTGCAGGCGGTGTTGTTTATCGCCGGGGTTGATGCGCTCTGGGCTGTAGCCGCAATAAAAATCGCGGTTGTATTTTAATTTCGATTCTTCCTCGAGGATAGCAACGCAGATTTCCTCGGTGGCGCCGGGATAAACGGTCGATTCGTAAATGACGACGGTGCCCGGTTTCAATAGGCGCCCGACGCTGCGGCTGGCGGATTCCAAAGCGCTAAGATCGGGTCGCTTTAGGACGTCGATCGGCGTCGGTACCGTGACGATAAATACGTTGCATTGGGCAAGTTCAGCCGGATCATTGCTGAAATGCAGTTTGTTTGCTTGACGAATATCTTCGGCGCTGACTTCTTGAGTATGATCTGTGCCGGTACGCAATTCGGCGATACGTTCTTCGCTGATATCAAAGCCCACGGTAGTGAATCTTTGCCCAAACGCCGCAGCCAACGGCAGGCCGACGTAGCCCAAACCGATAATGCCAAGACGAAGATCAGACAAATTCGGTGGTAAGGCGGAGGACATGCGCTAAGCAACCTGGACGGAAAATATCATCAGTTTAGCAGGGCTTAGATAGAGATAGGGTTGGTAGGTGATTGAACATCCATGCGATGCATGCGAAACTGATACCCACAAAAACCAAGGTAACCGGCGCCAAACCGTCGGTTCAGTGTGCGACATGTCAACGCGAACTGAATTTTATTGAGTCTTGAAGGCTAAGCCGCCGGTTACTGGGCGCTTGGCGCCCTTTTTATTTTATACAAGTTGGTTTTTATCATGGTTGATATCACTCTTCCGGATGGCAGCGTACGCCATTTTGATACGCCCGTAACGGTGGCCGATTTGGCCGCATCGATTGGCGCGGGGCTTGCGAAAGCGGCCTTGGCCGGCAAGGTCGATGGTGCGTTGGTCGACACCAGTCATCGCATTGAACACGACGCGCGCGTGGAAATCGTCACGGACAAGCATAAGGACGCTTTGGAAATCCTGCGTCACTCTACCGCACATTTGTTGGCGCAAGCGGTGCAGCGTTTATTTCCAAAAGCGCAGGTGACGATTGGCCCGGTGATCGAAAACGGCTTCTATTACGATTTTTCGTTTGAGCGGCCATTTACGCCGGACGATCTTGCTGCGATCGAACGTGAAATGGAAAAGATCGTCAAGGAAACGTTGCCGGTAGCGCGCTCGACCATGACGCGTGACGAAGCGGTGCAATTCTTTCGCGGCAAGGGCGAGAAATACAAAGCTGAAATTATCGAAAACATTCCGGCCGATCAATCGTTGTCGTTGTACGCACAGGGTGAATTCATCGATCTGTGCCGCGGCCCGCACGTTCCCAACACCGGTCGCTTGCGCGCGTTTAAATTGATGAAAGTGGCCGGTGCTTATTGGCGTGGCGATTCGAACAACGAAATGCTGCAACGCATTTACGGCACGGCGTGGTTGAACAAAGCCGATCTCGATGCGTATTTGCACTTATTGGAAGAGGCGGAGAAACGCGATCACCGCAAGCTTGGCAAGGCATTGGATTTATTCCACATGCAAGAAGAGGCGCCCGGTTTGGTGTTTTGGCATCCGAACGGGTGGGCAGTGTGGCAGGTGATCGAGCAATACATGCGTAAGGTGTATCGCGATAACGGTTATCAGGAAGTGCGCGGTCCGCAAATTCTCGATCGTTCGTTATGGGAGCGCTCCGGGCATTGGGAAAATTTCAAAGAGAATATGTTCACAACCGCATCGGAAAACCGCGATTACGCGATCAAACCGATGAATTGTCCGGGGCATGTACAGATATACAATCACGGTTTGCGCAGTTATCGCGAGTTGCCGTTGCGCTATGGTGAGTTTGGTTCGTGCCACCGCAACGAAGCGTCCGGTGCCCTACACGGTATCATGCGCGTGCGCGGGTTCACGCAGGACGATGGCCATATTTTTTGCACCGAAGATCAAATCCAGGGCGAAGTATCGGCGTTTATCCGCTGCCTGCTTAAGGTGTATACCGATTTTGGATTCAGCGAGGTGCTTTACAAACTTTCCACCCGACCGCCCAAGCGCGTCGGTTCGGATGAGGTGTGGGACAAAGCCGAGGCGGCGCTGGCGAAAGCGCTCGAAGCGGAAGGCATCGCCTACGAACTTAATCCGGGGGAAGGCGCTTTCTACGGTCCGAAAATCGAATTTTCGCTGAAAGATTCGTTGGGCCGCGTCTGGCAATGTGGCACGATGCAGGTTGATTTTTCGATGCCGGGGCGACTTGGGGCTGAATATGTCGCCGAAGATTCCAGTCGACGCACCCCGGTCATGCTGCATCGGGCGATCTTAGGTTCGCTGGAGCGATTTATCGGAATTTTGCTTGAAAATCATGCCGGTAACTTGCCCGCTTGGTTAGCGCCGGTGCAAGCCATGGTCATGAATATCACCGATCAACAAGCCGAATATGTGCAATCGGTAACGCAAACCCTTGTAAAACAAGGATTCCGCGTGCAATCCGACTTGAGAAATGAGAAAATTGGCTATAAAATCCGAGAACATACGTTACAGAAAGTCCCGTACCTGCTCGTGGTCGGCGATCGCGAGAAGGAAAATGGGGGTGTTTCTGTGCGCATGCGCAGTGGGGAAGATCTGGGCAGCATGACGCCAGTCCAGTTCGCCGAGCGGCTCACCAACGAAACCAAAAACGGTTGAGGTTGGGCGCTGCTCATGACATTTAGCTTGTTGGGAGGATGAACTAATCGCCACAGAAAAAACGACTCGCCGCAATCGCGAGATCCGCGTTCCAAGCGTCCGCGTGATCGATGCCGAAGGAGAACAGTTAGGGGTGCTGACCAGGGACGAGGCGCTGCAAATCGCCGAAGAGTCTGGGTTGGATTTGGTCGAAATCGTACCCAATGCCGATCCACCGGTTTGCCGCATCATGGACTTTGGCAAGTTCAAATTCGAAGCGCAGAAGAAAGCGCACGCGGCGAAAAGAAAACAGAAACTGGTTGAAATTAAAGAAGTGAAATTTCGACCCACCACGGACGATGGCGATTACCAGATCAAGCTGCGCAATATGCGCCGCTTTTTGGAGGAAGGCGACAAAGTCAAGATCACGGTTCGTTTTAAAGGCCGTGAAATGGCCCACACCGAGCTTGGTGAGGCAATGATTAAGCGTTTGGTGGCTGATTTAACGGAGAACGCGGTGGTTGAGTCTTATCCGCGGTTAGAGGGCCGGCAAATGGTAATGATGGTGGCACCCAAGAAGAAATAGGGTGTTAAAGAAATAAATGTTGTGTTGCAAAGGCAGCAGTTGCATTCCCTTAGTCCGTTTTTGATTAAGGGTTGTTGGAGCCAGCCTACGTACGCGTGGGCTTTAAAATTCGCCGATTCGAGCAGGAAGGAAAGCGTGGTGCAAATCACCGCTCGCATCTGTCACAAATTACGTTTTTAAGGAGTAAGTAATGCCTAAGATGAAAACCAACCGGGCCGCTGCTAAGCGGTTTCGGAAAACGGCGTCCGGCAAATTCAAATGCGGACACGCGTTCAAGAGCCATATCTTGACTAAGAAGTCGACCAAGCGGAAACGCGGACTTCGCGCCCCCAACCATGTACGTGCGGAGGACGCAGGTCGCGTCGCTCGCATGTTGCCGTACGCATAAGGGAGATTAGTCATGGCACGAGTTAAACGTGGCGTAACCGCACGCCGCCGTCACAAAAAAATCATTGCTAAAGCCAAAGGCTATTACAACGCCAGGCGTAAAGTTTTCCGCGTTGCCAAGCAAGCGGTAACGCGCGCCGGCCAATACGCCTACATCGGCCGTAAGCAACGCAAACGTCAATTCCGCGCATTGTGGATTGTGCGCATTAATGCCGCCGCGCGCATGTTCGGTCTGTCGTACAGCCGCCTGATTCATGGCTTGAGCAAGGCCGGCATCACGGTCGACCGTAAGGTCCTGGCCGATATCGCGGTGCACGACATCAAAGCGTTCGGAGCGTTGGCCGAAAAAGCGAAAGCTGGCGTAGCGGCGTAAGACCTGTAGGGTGGGCCTTGGCCCACCTTCTCTTGTCGGGTTAATTCGGTGGGCCAAGGCCCACCCTACGCCCATATATTCTTTACGATCCGATGGATGCGTTAAGCCCACAACTTAAGCAAGCTCTCGAGCATATTGCGCTGGCTGCTACGTTAGAGCAGCTGGATGCGCTGCGCGTGTCATTGCTTGGTAAAAGCGGATTGGTTACGGAACAATTAAAAGCATTGGGCAAACTCGCACCGGACGAGCGCAAAACGCGTGGTGCCGAGGTAAATCAGGTCAAAGAACGTTTACAAGAAGCACTGGCGGCGCGCAAAACAGCGCTCGAAGAAGTCGGTTTCAATGCGCGTTTAAGCGATGAGCGCATCGATATCACTTTACCGGGTCGCGGCGTCGAGCGCGGCGCTATCCATCCGGTTACGCGTACCTTAGGCCGCATTGTGGATATTTTTTCTAGACTCGGTTACCAGCAAGCCGACGGCCCCGAGATCGAAGACGATTATCACAATTTCGAAGCGTTGAATTTCCCGCCGCACCATCCGGCGCGCGCGATGCACGACACGTTTTATTTTCCGGACGGGCGATTGCTGCGCACGCATACCTCGCCGGTGCAGATCCGTGCGATGAAGGGGCGCCAGCCGCCGATTCGAATTATTGCGGCCGGTAAGGTGTATCGCAGCGATTCGGATCAAACGCACACGCCGATGTTCCACCAAGTCGAAGGGCTGCTGATTGACGAAACATCAAGCTTCGCCGATCTGAAAGGCACACTGCGCGAATTCGTCACGGCGTTCTTCGAGCGCGATTTCGAAATGCGCTTTCGTCCGAGTTATTTTCCGTTCACCGAACCTTCGGCCGAAGTCGATATTCGTTGGGATCGCGGGGATGGCAGCGAGTGTTGGCTTGAGGTTTTGGGTTGCGGCATGGTGCATCCGAATGTGCTGAAAGCCTGCCAAATTGATAGCGAGCGCTATACCGGTTTTGCGTTTGGCCTTGGCGTGGAGCGTTTTGCGATGCTGCGCTATGGCGTCAACGATCTGCGTCAGTTCTTCGAGAACGACGTGCGGTTTCTGCGACAGTTCGCAGGGTAACATTTATGAAATTCTCCGAAAATTGGTTGCGCGAATGGGTTAGTCCTTCGGTGGACCAAGCCGGCCTGGTGCAGCGTTTGACGATGGCTGGACTCGAAGTTGAGTCGATCGAGCTGCTTGGGCTGTTTTTGGAAGGGGTCGTGGTTGGCGAAATCATCGGCTGCGAAAAGCATCCGAGTGCCGATAAATTGCGTGTCTGCACAGTTAGTACCGGCACAGAAACCACACTGCAAATCGTCTGTGGGGCCGCCAACGCGCGCGTTGGCCTTAAAGCGCCGCTAGCGACCATTGGGTCCACGTTGCCGAACGGTGTTTCGATCAAGGCTGCTGCATTGCGCGGTGTCGATTCGCAAGGCATGTTGTGCTCGGGTAAGGAATTGGGCCTAGCGGAAGATGCGTCCGGCTTATTCGAGTTGCCGTCAGACGCGCCCGTTGGCCAACCCTTTGCGACGTACTTTCAATTGCCGGATGCGTCGATCGAAATTAAGTTGACGCCCAATCGTCCTGACTGTCTGGGTTTGCGCGGCCTGGCTTTCGAGGTTGCTGCGTTGTTCAATTGCGATGTCAGGCTGCCACGATCCACGCCAGTGCCGGTAACGAGCCAAGTCGGACGTGCGATTCGGTTGCAAGCTGGCGCTGATTGCCCGCGCTATCTTGGTCGCGCCATTTCCGGCATCAACCCGCAAGCAACCTCGCCGCTGTGGTTGGTGGAGCGGTTACGTCGTGCCGGACTGCGGTCGATCAGCGCGGTTGTCGATGTCACCAATTATGTGATGCTGGAGTCAGGTCAACCGTTGCACGCGTTTGATAACGATAAACTTGAAGGCGCCATCGTTGTGCGTGGCGCGAAATCCGGCGAAACGTTGAAACTGCTGGATGGCAATGACGCGAAATTAAACCCAGAATTTTTATTAATTGCGGATGAAAAAAATCCACTGGCGTTGGCCGGTGTGATGGGCGGTTATGACTCCCGGGTAACCGATGCAACGCAGAATGTGTTTTTGGAAAGTGCTCATTTTTCCCCAGCGGCGGTTACTGGGCGCGCACGTAAATTGGGACTGCATACCGACGCGTCGCATCGATTCGAGCGCGGTGTTGATCCAGAACTGCCGCGTCTGGCGATTGAACGCGCCAGCGAATTGCTGATTGCGATCGCAGGCGGGCAAGCCGGTCCGATTACCGAAGCAGTATTGCCTGAGCATTTGCCGCAACGTCCACCCGTACGTTTACGTCGCACAAGGCTCGCGCGTGTGCTCGGTATGCACATTGCCGATACCGATGTGGTGCGCATTTTGACCGGATTGAGCATGCAGGTTGAAGCCGAACCCGAAGGCTGGAGCGTCACGCCACCCTCACGCCGCTTCGATATCGAAATTGAAGAAGATTTGATTGAGGAAATCGCGCGCGTGAACGGCTACGACCAGGTGCCGGTGCATGCCCCGAGCGGGCAGTTGCGCATTGCCTTAGCACCGGAGGTGAAATTAAGCGCGGAGCAAGTGCGTGCATCCTTAACTTCACGCGGTTATTTCGAGGCGATCAATTACAGCTTTGTCGCAGCCGATTGGTTAGCGCGCTGGGGGTTGGAGCAAAGGGCTATTGCGTTGGCGAACCCGTTGTCGGCCGAACTTGGCGTTATGCGCACCAGCCTATTGCCTGGGTTAGTGGCAGCGTTGAATCACAACCGGCATCGCCAACAAGCACGGGTGCGATTATTTGAGTTAGGCAAGGTTTTTCATATGGGTTCGGCCGGGCCGGTTGAGTCCATACAGCTAGCAGGAGTGGCCTGTGGCTTGGCCGCAGCGGAAAATTGGGCGACTACTCCACGACGTGGAATGGACTTTTACGATCTTAAAGCCGATGTGGAAAGCCTGCTTGGCTTGAGCCAGTCAGCGCAGACATTGGAATTCCGGCCTGCGCAGATCACGCATTTGCATCCGGGACGTTCGGCCGAGATATTCTTGCGCGGCACTCGCGTGGGTTGTATCGGCAATTTGCATCCACGGTTGCAGCGCGCGTTGGATCTGGATAGCGAAGTGTATGCGTTTGAATTGGAATACGACGCAATCGCCATGGGCGTTTTACCGCGCGCGACGGAATTGCCGCGCTATCCGTCCACCCGCAGAGACATTGCGGTTGTCGTATCAGAACAACAGGCTTATGCACAAATCCACGCCTGCATTCAACAGGCGTTGGGCCCACAATTGATCGATAGCTTCGTTTTCGATCAATACAGCGGGTCCAACTTGGAAAAAGGTGAAAAAAGTTTGGCTATTGGCTTGATTTTGCAAGACAGTTCCCGCACTCTAACGGACCAGGACGCGGATCGTTGCGTGGCAACAGCCATCGCCGCCCTGGAACGCGAGTGCAATGCGAAACTACGGGGGTAGCATGGCGTTGACCAAGGCGGAAATGGCCGAACGTTTGTTCACCGACGTCGGCTTGAATAAGCGCGAAGCAAAAGAGTTCGTCGATGTGTTTTTCGACGCGGTGCGTGAAGCATTGGAGCGTGGGGAGCAAGTGAAATTGTCCGGTTTCGGCAATTTCGATTTGCGCCGGAAAAACCAACGCCCGGGCAGGAACCCAAAAACCGGCGAGGAGATTCCCATCTCCGCACGCCGCGTGGTAACGTTCCGTCCAGGGCAAAAACTAAAGGTCCGAGTCGAATCGTATGCTGGACCAGGGCAGTAATAGCGAACTACCGGTAATACCGGCCAAACGCTATTTCACGATCGGAGAGGTCAGTGATCTGTGTGGCGTTAAGCCGCACGTGCTGCGCTATTGGGAACAGGAGTTCACCAATCTCAAGCCGGTAAAACGCCGCGGCAACCGCCGTTATTACCAGCGCCACGATGTGCTGATGATCCGCCAAATCCGCAGTCTGTTATACGACCAGGGTTTCACCATTACCGGCGCGCGCCAGCGGCTGGATGGGCAACAGACCAAGGTTGAAGTCAATATGTCCAACCAGATCGTGCGCCAGGTACGCCAAGAGTTGGAAGAGGTGTTGCAGATTTTGCGGCGCTAGTCAGCTGCGTAATCGATCTGAATGGGTTTATTGAGTGTTTCCTGGCGCATTTTCGTAACTGACCGCCAGCACCGTGAAGGTCACGCGTCCATCCGGCAGTTCCACCTCAAATTCTTCGTCTTTGCGTTTCTTAAGTGCAGCCCGCGCTAACGGCGAGTCGACGCTGATGAACCCGAGCTGCGCATCGATTTCATCGGGGCCGACAATGCGGTAACAAACAATATCGCCATTTTCATGTTCCAGTTGCAGCCATGCTCCGAAAAAAACCGCATCTCGATCGTGCGGTTTATCGTGAATGATCTTAAGAACATCGAGCCGTTTGCTTAAGTAGCGCACGCGCCGATCGATCTCACCCAGTTGTTTTTTTCGGTAGATATACTCGGCGTTCTCCGACCGATCGCCTTCCGCGGCCGCGGCGGACAATGCGGCGACCACTTCCGGGCGCAATTTGCTCCACAGATGTTTCAATTCTTCCGTCAAGCGCCGGTGGCCTGCTGGCGTTATGTACGGGGAAGAATGCGCAGCAGCGGGGCGCCAGCGACTCATGAAGAATTCCTACTCATACATTTAGCCTAAGCTTATTGGAGTTGATTTTGCATCTGCATTATCCATGGGATTGCGTTTGCGCGCGCAAGACGGTGTTGATAAAGGCGATAGGGAATTGCATCGAGAAAAAGACAGTTGTCGAAGTGCCTTGCGCTGTGTACCTTTAGGCATGGCTCGTTTATGGGTATCAATCAAAATGTTGCATTTTCGTTGGCCGTTAAGTGTGTTGGTTTGCTTAAGTATCTTTGGGTGCGCCGCGTCCGCATCGCGTACGCATGAGTCGGGCTCGTCATTTGTGGCCAGCGCGGATGATGCGTTGATCGCGCAATTGTATGCCAAGCTCGACGCCGCGGATAAGCGCTATATTGCTGGAATCGAGCTTGAACGCAGCAACGAAACGGCTCGAGGCCTCGCCGAAATGAAAGCGGCCTTGGACGACCTGCAGTCCGCGGCCGTAAGCTGTGCTGTTCAGAAAGGCTGTGAGGTGCAGAAGTTTTTCTCGACCTTTGACCATTTGCTGCGCATCCACAGCGAAACGTTCGGTGACGATTCACAACTGCCGATCTTAAGCAACGACGATCCGGAATCCATCGCGGAACTCAGCGCTACCTCGCCCGTGGCTGCGGCAGTGCCGGAAACTTCGCGCAGCGCCGCCTTGCTTAACGGCCGGCAGCTGTCGGAATTGATTGCGCTGAATGCGCCGATCAAAGCCGGGATTGAGGAATGGTTAACCCAATTGCGGCCCAATTTGATGGTCGCTTATGAGAATTATCAGTACATGCGTTACAAAATGGGTCCGGAATACAAAAAAGCCGGCCTACCGGAAGCCATCTTATTCGGCATTTTAGCGAAGGAGTCCGGTGGCAAGGTGCATGCGGTTTCCCGTTCCGGCGCAAGCGGACCGCTGCAATTTATGTACGCCACCGGATTGCGTTTTGGCCTAAGTACCGTTAATGGATTCGATCAGCGCTTTGATCCCGAATTGGCGACGCGCGCCAACGCGGCGTATTTGAACGAGCAGCTTAAAATCTTCAATAACAATCTTGAGTTGGTATTAAGCGCCTACAACGCCGGCGAAGGTTACATCCAACGTTTGGCTGGGCGTGCGCCCACGACGAATTTCTGGGATCCAAAATTGTATTTCGAATTGCCGGAAGAAACGCGCGATTACGTGCCGCGGGTATTGGCCGCTGCGATTTTGTATATGCACCCCGAGCGCTATCATTTGGAATTTCCGAAGCTCGATGGTCGGCCCGGCAGCATTACCTTGAAAGCGCCCACCTCGTTAGCGGAGTTGACCGTTTGCCTTGGTAGCGAAGGCAACCCCAATGGGTGGTTTCGTACGTTGCGCAATCTCAATCCGGCGTTGGACCCGCAAGTTCGCCAACCGGAAGGCGCGCATCTGGATGTGCCGCAGCGACTGGTTGGCGTTTATGCAAAATCTTGCCAAACGGGCGCGTGGCCGACGCTTGCCAGCGATTTGCATTCGGCAGTGCAGCCGGTGGTGCCGCGGCGCGAGGTTGCCAGTGTCAAACCGGTACACGTGGTGAAGAAAGGCGAGACTTTGGCCAGCATTGCGCAAAAATTACGCTGCGGTAGCTCGCGCGACCTTGCCAGTTTGAACCACATCAAGCCCCCGCAATACGCGCTTCATGTGGGGCAAACACTGCAGGTGGCGGGTTGTCGGAATTAAAAACCTTACGCTGCCGTCGTTAACCACTGGTTGATCGTATTGTTCGTCGTCGAGGTTTTCAGTGACTCTTTCAATTCGCGCAATATTCGGATCAATTGCCGGTGCACCGCTTGGATCTCGGAGAACTGCGCGTCTTTGGTCTCAAGATAGGCAACCGTGAACCACAAAGCAATGCCGCGTAAGCGGACTACCGGATTGTCGGATTTCATGCGCGTGAAGCCAATGTCGGTACCGGCGCCCCACAATTGGTACTTTTGCTGTTCGGACGGCGTTGCATACAAATGTGGAAATTCGCATTTGGATGCGATGGCCAACTCTTTTATCACCAACTCGGCCAGTTGACGGCGCGTGGCAATCGGTAAAGCCACGATGGTTTTTTCGATTTCCCGAAATTGGCGATTAAGCTGAATTGAGCGGCTCATCGAGATTAGGCGCGTAACGATCTGCATATTGCTACCTCTACAGTTACAATGTGGTTGCCGTGACGTTGTCTATCAATAAAACCCAATATAAGCCAAAAACGTATTCCACAGTGCAGAGAGTACGTCACATTTCGACTCTTGTGGTCAGTGGTTGACAAAATGTTGCTGAAGTTTGCAATTGTAATACGGGTTGAAACTCAGTGAACCCTTGAAAAGTCTCAAAAACGGGTATGAACGCCCTTTGTCTTTAAGGCTGGGTATTGAAGACCCGAGCGAACGATTGCCCGACTTTAACCGCACAGTCGGGTTTTAAGGTGGGGTCGAGCGTCACACGACCCGGGGGAAACAACAAAACCACGGTAGACCCCATATTAAAGCGGCCAAGTTCTTGAAATCGTTGCAAGGTGATACCGCGGTTGCGATAGTCCTTGCGCACGAGGCGGTTGGCGTAGGGTGGAATTTCAAGTCCGCCCCATACGGTTTCCACGCTGGAAACCAACATGGCCCCGACCAATGCCACCACAAAGGGTCCTTCCGGTGCCTCGAAATGGCAGATCAGCCGCTCATTGCGGGCGAACAATCGCGGCACCGCGTTCACCGTAAAAGGCGCGACGCTGAAAAGGCGGCCGGGAACATGGACGGTTTCCACCAAGGCGCCGGTCCACGGCATATGCACGCGATGATAGTCGCGCGGGGAAAGATAAATCGTCGCGAACTGGCCTTGTTGGTACGTTGCGGCCATAGTGGGATCGGCAAGAAACTCCGCTACGCTGTAGTTCTGGCCTTTGGCCTGCACGATGCGGCCCGCGCTGATCGCACCGATTTGGCTAATGCGCCCATCGGCCGGTTGCAACAGCGTGTGCGGATCGGCATTGGCTGCGCGTGCCGTCGGTTTTAAGGAGCGCGTAAAAAAGGCGTTGAAATGCACATACTGGTTAATGTCCGCTTCATTCGCTTCGCTAAGGTCAACCGCGTAACGCTGGGTAATTTGTCGGATCAGGAAGTTTTTCCAAGGCTTGAACCGCCAGCGTGTGGCGAAGTAGACCACCCGCGACAACAAACGATGGGGCAAACAATACTGCAGCAGTACGGATGGGCGCATAAGATCGATCGTTGATTTTGTCAGTTGGCGCCGTTCAGTAGCGTTTTCAGGTCGGCGAGAATCGGCTCGGCCGTCAATGGCGGGCGAAACAAACCGATCAATTCAGCTTGGGGGTTGATAATGGCCGCAGATGCGCTGTGGTCTATTTGCACTTCGCCATTCGGCCCTATGGTGCGGCTGTAGACCAGGCCCAGGGCGCGCGTAAGCCGGTTAAGATCGTCATCACTGCCGGTGGCGGCCCGGAAGTCAGGGCTGAAATAGGCAACGTATCCGGCCAGTTGCTCCGGCGTATCGCGTTGCGGATCAATCGAAATAAAATCGATGCGCAGTTGTTGATCCAGATGCAATTGAGTGAGCTCGGACCACACGTGCTTGAAAACCGCCAAGGTGGTCGGGCAGACATCGGGGCAGGTGGTGTAGCCGAAAAATAGGATTGTCCAATGGCCGCGCCAATCGTCCTTGCCGTACGGTTTTCCTTGGGACTGCGTAAGCTGGAAGTCAGGCACTTCGCGCGGCTCGGGATAGAGTAGAGCGGCAATCAATGGCGGCGGTGTATCGGGAGTGAACTGTCGACTGCCTAGCCACAGTCCAAGGCCGCTGGCAAAAGCGGCGATCAGGACCAAAACAATGGGCAGCGAGCGTGCAGAGGAGGAGGCGTGATTCATCAGGCGATTATAGCGGAATCACATATGACCGACCTTCATCGCTGTAATCGCAGTTTACGATAATGAATCGTCACCTTGTCGTGTGCAACGCAATGCTTTTGTAGGTATTTCGCTACCCGATGAATGCAGACCACTACAAGAACGCGTAGGGTGCAATACCCGAAGGGCATTGCACCGCATAAACCCACGGAGAGCATCAAGCCATGCCGATCTGTCGAGGTTTAATTTCCGAAGGTGGCTGTAGTTAGAATCATTTGGTGGCCTCGATGCATACGGTGCAATGCCCTTCGGGTATTGCACCCTACCGAACCCACCCTACGCGTTGCGGCGGAAACTGCTGCGCGGGTTCCGCCTTACATCATTACACCTTATGGCCTTTACGACCTCAGAATAAGGACCATGCCTGAGCCTCTAGTTCGCTGCCAAAGGTGACCAGCCCAACCCAAGCGGCTGTCGCAGCGGCCATAACTCCAGCACCTACTGTGCCGCTCTCTCCCGCACCCGAGGCCCACAGCAAACCTGCTGCGATAAAAGACACCGCTGCGCCTACTGCGTAGGGCGAACCGTTGCCGATATACATCTCCGAGCCATCCAGCATTGGCACCCAGTTTCGTTCGAATTCCGCTGCACTTGAACCAGCACCAGCTATTGCGGTTTGTTCATCCCCTTGTCCACTCCCTCGACCACCACCGCACTCCTGACTGTAAAGACCTTGCAATTGTGCAAGTTCTGCTTGCTTCTGTGCGATCCTTAAATAAGCCACCCGGGCTTGTCGGGCTAGGGTGGGCTCATCGGTTTGTGCTCCACTGCCGAATCCGGAATTGAATTCTCCCCTAGCGTTATAACCACCCTGAAAACTAGCATTACTCATGCGGCCAGGGTTACCATAATCCGGTACCACTGTGGATGCTGACAATCCCCCGCGTGCAACGTCAGCTAGCGACGCTGTGCCTTGTATCATGCTCCAAATAAGACGCTTATTATAAGGTGAAAACCCCGTAAAACGCCTAACTCCCTCAAGCTCACGAAAAGCTGCTTTATCAGCGTCTATTTGTTGCTGGAGCTCTTCTATTCTACGAGCTAAATCCTCACATTCTGCCGATGTATATGGCACCAACCCACTCGGATCTGTCGCATTGATCGGCGAGTTATTCACATACCGATAAAGATTCACCCCACCGAGTTCGCCAATCGGATCTTTCGATAACCACCGTCCGAGCTTCGCATCGTATTGCCGAAAGTGCGTGAGGTTGAGTCCAGATCGTTGATGCAACCAATAGTTGCCATACCCAAACGGCAGCGTGGTGGTGTTGGTATCGGCATCGATTAAGTTGCCGGTGCTGTCTCGCACCTGCCTGCTTTCGATCTGCCCCCAGGTATCGTAATCGACTCGTTCTAGGATATGACCTTGCGTGTCGGTCTTCCCGATCACACTGCCCAAGTAATCTTTTAGAAGTAGGTATTTGGTTTGGCTTCCGTCCGGGTTGACTACCGTCTGGCCATCGGCGTTGTAAAGCTCCTTGATCGTGTGGGTTTGCGTGTCGCGCTTTTGAATCAGCTGTCCGTTAAGCCACACATAGCTGTGATCGCTGAGGGTGTGGCCGAACCCATCGAGCTCCTCGATCCTTCGGATATTGCCAAGGCCATCGTAGCTAAACCGCGTCAGTCCCCCTTCATCGCTGCTGAGCTTGCTCGGTTGTTTGTTGTTGGTATACCCGTAATGGATCTCCGTTAGGTGCCCTTCGGCGTCTCGCACGTAGCTTTGGTTCCTGAGCGGGTTCACCTCAATATTCCCCGCCGCATCGTGCGGCACGTCTTGGCGTGCCATTCCCAATTGTTCGATCGTGCTTAGTCTGTTCGACGCGCCGTGTTCGGCGCTCTGTAAGGTGCTTAAGATCGCGCCGGCCGATCCGTCCAAACCGGGGGTGTCTTCATTGAGCACTTGTTTGCGATTGCCTAAATCGTCGTAGACGTAACCCTCGCTCTTGCGATGCGTCATCCCGCGCCACAGACTCGCTCTGGTGACTTCCCCTTGGTCGTTGTACGCATACTCCCGTGCGCCGTCTTGGATTAAACCTTCCACCCGGTTGATCCGTCCTTGCCGATCGAAGCGGATTCGGGAGCTGATCTGTTCGCCCGCATAGGGCATCTGATAGGTTCGGCGGTTGATTCGGCGATCGTCTGTGCTTTCCGATCGTCCAATCGCCTGAACGATGGGTAAGCTCGGATAGCGGCCCGGTTCCAGGTCATAGCCAATCGAGTTCAACTCCCCAAACTGGGTGAGGTTGTCCATTGCATCGTAGCTCGGGTACGCACTGAACTGCTCCGTCGTGTAGCGATTAATTCTTCCTTGATGACTGTCGTCAAACCCCAACGCCACCCGCGATTGCGCGGTGCTGGATGCATCGTCTGTGACGTTCCAGCCGCTGTTGCGGTTCCTCTCATCAAAGGTAAAGTTCGTGATCGTGCGCGTCGCTCCCGAGGTTCCTCGGGGTAACGGTTCTTCGATCGTCCGCAGTTGATACGGCTGGATCGGGTCGTAGGTGTAGCGCGTCGTGCCCAAGGCATCGGTTCGGTCCCTCATCCGAAAATAGACGGAGTCAGGATGTAAGCTCAGTACCGGTATCGCCGTCTCCGATCCGATCCGTTTGGCCGTCAGCGCATTGGCCAGGTCGTAGTTGAGATACGTCGTCGTCCCCAACGCATCGGTGGTCGCGTGGATGCGGCTGGTCGTTTGTTCGTAGGTGATCGATTGGCTGCTGCCGTCCATGTCGATGCGGGTTTTGACTCGTCCCGCAATG
>CAYXMH010000017.1:0-66898 GCA_964466115.1 uncultured Rhodanobacteraceae bacterium
AGCGCGGATCGCTGTCCGGGTAGTACAGGTGCGTCCAGCCCAAGCGCGAGCCCGTCACGGTGCCATCCACGCTGCGAATGGGTGGATTGGCCGATTCGATCGTTGCATCGCCGACGTCGGTTAAGCGCAGGATCCCGTTTACACTCTGGTAGCGATACTGCAACACCAAGCCACTGCGATCGACCACGGCCGACAGCCACGCTTCGTAACCGACCACGCTGCTGCCTTGGGACACTGCACGCCACGCATCGGGGCGGCCGCCGAAGATCTCATAACCGCCGTTCGGGCTCACTCTGACAAACCCGTGTGCATCGCTCACCAGGCTTTGCACAGACGCAGGCACCGCCGCGTGCGTGGCACTGGCCGCAAATGCAGATCGATCTCCGCCAAACCGGATCAAGCCGTTCTTGCTTAAACCTTCCAATGGGTACTCGCAGCGCGCTGGGTCACTGGCCGAACACGCGCTCGCGGAGCGGTACACCTCATACCCGCCGTCGCGGCCGTACACTTGAACGGCACCGTCCGGGTGTGCGGCATCCGGCGGGACCGTGGTCACGTAACTCGATCCGTTAAACCCCCAGCCGCCCAAACTCGTCGCTTGGCGCAACGGCACCGGTTCGGTTGGGTTCAGCGCCAGCGCAAAGGTAAAGTCCGGGCCGTACAAAGGGCTATACCCCAAGGGTTTATCCCACAACCGCAGCTCCCCGCTGTGCTCCACCGCGCCGTACTGCATCGAACCCGACGGACCGCAATAACACCCGCCGCTGGTCCCACCGGACGCGTGATCCACACCGCCGGCCAGCGCCAGGTTGCTTAAACCCAAACTCAAGCACAACACCAATGGCCGCAGGCCACCCTTTACCAAGACTCGCCGCTGCATACGCTTTCCTCGCTCTCAACAAAACACCCACCGTGGGGCTCTGTTGCTATAAGCGGAAAAAGCCGCGTTGCGGCGACATTTAATGTTGTAAACAAATGTCAACGGCACAGGTGCTAACGGTAAGAAATACCCAAAGGCAATGACTTAAAGACGAGGAATTAAGATCCAAAATCTCTACGGTGCTTCACTGCATTCAATTCAACCAGTCACAAGGCAAACCCACGGCAGTCCGCTTGACCTAAGTGCTAAACATGACTAAGTTCCTGTTATAAGCAGACAGCGACTGCACGAATCGCTCGCAACGTGCCACCAAACGATCATCGGTGTGTCGCAGCGAAAGCAGAAAACTCTCGTCATTTGATATGCGTTTGACGGCTAAGCCTTAACTTAGCGGTAAGGTGTTTCACCGTTGTCTAAAATCCCAAAAACAACTGTAAAGATTGCCCGTGACTCAAGAACTCGTAACGATCATCGATTTTATCCGCTACGGCGCCAGTCGGTTTGCGGCGGAGGGATTATGTTTCGGGCATTCCTACGATAATGCGTTGGACGAATCCACGCATTTGGTATTGCACACCTTGCATTTACCGCACGACTTATCCCCGAATTACGGCCAGGCTAGGTTGACGAAAATCGAGCGTGAACAATTATCGAACCTGATCGAGCGGCGCATCAGTGAACGCAAACCGGTGGCGTATCTTACCGGTGAAGCTTGGTTTGCTGGGCTCGCGTTTAAGGTCGATGAGCGGGTGTTGGTGCCGCGCTCACCGATTGCCGAGTTGATCGAAAACGGATTTGAACCCTGGCTTGATGGCCGCACGGTGCATCGCGCACTCGATTTATGCACCGGCTCGGGTTGCATTGGCATTGCCATGGCCGTGCACAATCCCGATTGGTCGGTGGATTGTGTCGATATCAGCGAGGCCGCGCTCGAGCTCGCACGCGAAAATGCGCGCTATCAAAATGTGGAACAGCGCGTGCGGGTGTTACGTTCGGATTTATTCAGCGCACTCCAGCAAGAACGCTACGATTTGATCGTCAGCAATCCGCCTTACGTTACTGAAGACGAATACCGGGCGTTGCCTGCCGAATATGCGTACGAACCGAGCCTAGGGTTAAAAGCCGGTGCCGATGGGCTTGATTTTGCGTTGCGGATTCTAAAAGAAGCACCCGAACATCTGCAGGAAAATGGCTTGTTGATCGTTGAGGTCGGTGAAAGCGAGACGGCTTTAACGGCGTTATTGCCGCAAATACCTTTTTGCTGGATTGAATTTAAAGTGGGCCCGATGGGGGTTTTCGTGATCGAACGCCGCGACGTGATCGCGCACGCCGATGCCATTGCCAATGCGTTGGCGAAGAGAGCTTAAGTCGTGTCGAGTAATTCGTTTGGACAATTGTTTCGAGTGACGACGTTCGGTGAAAGTCACGGGCCGGCAATCGGTTGCGTCATTGATGGTTGTCCGCCGGGGATTGCGATTGGCGAAGAGGACTTCAGCGGCGATCTGAAACGCCGCGCTACCGGCACCAGCCGTCATACCTCGCAACGGCATGAAGAAGATCGGGTGGAGATTTTATCCGGGGTGTTTGAAGGGCGAACTTGCGGTACGCCGATTGCGCTGCTGATTCGCAACACCGACGCGCGCACGCGCGATTACGATAATCTAAAAGACACCTTTCGCCCCGGTCATGCCGATTACACCTATTGGCAAAAATACGGCATTCGCGATTATCGCGGCGGCGGGCGTTCCAGTGCGCGCGAGACGACGATGCGTGTCGCCGCCGCAGTCATTGCAAAAAAATGGCTAAAGGAAAAATTCAACATTGCCATCCGGGGGTATTTGGCCGAGATCGGTCCGCACAAACCGGGTCGACTCGATTGGGCAGCGGTGGAGGCCAATCCGTTTTTCTGGCCCGATGCGACGATGGTCGATGCATTGGAAGCGTTTATGGATGCGTTACGCAAATCCGGGGATTCGGTTGGCGCACGCGTAACGGTGGTGGCAAGCGAGGTGCCGCCGGGCTTAGGCGAACCGATTTATGGAAAGCTCGATGCCGAATTGGCGGCGGCATTAATGAGCATTAATGCGGTAAAAGGCGTTGAGATCGGCGCCGGCTTTGCCGCAATCCAGCAACACGGCAGTGAACATCGCGATGAAATGACGCCGGGGGGCTTTCTCAGTAACCACGCTGGCGGCATACTGGGCGGCATTTCCACTGGTCAAGACCTCGTCGCCAGCGCCGCGTTTAAGCCGGCGTCGAGCTCACGCTTGCCGGCGCGCAGCATTAATCTGGCGGGCGAGTCGCTAGAGGTGGTGACCAAAGGTCGCCACGACCCCTGCGTTGGTATCCGTGCGATACCGATTGTGGAGGCGATGGTGGCGTTGGTGTTGATGGATCAAGCATTGCGGCATCGTGCGCAATGCGCCGATGTGGGTGAGGTTTCGCCGCGGATCGCGGCGCGAATCGGTTCGTAAATTTGTGTGTATTAGCGGATATAAATACAAAAAATGAGTAAATTGCAGCAATACAAAGTCGCGATGGTGGGCGCCACGGGCGCGGTCGGTGAAACCCTGCTTGGCATTCTTAAGCAACGAAAATTTCCGGTTTCGGAATTGGTTCCGTTGGCCAGTTCGCGGTCGGCTGGAAATGCCGTGGCGTTCGGTGCGGACGAGGTAACCGTCCAGGACCTGGACAAATACGACTTCAACGGCGTGCACATCGCGTTTTTTTCAGCGGGAGGCAAAGTTTCCGCTGCCCATGCGCCGCGCGCGGCGGCGGCGGGTGCGGTGGTGATCGACAATACCTCGCACTTTCGCTATGACGCGGACATCCCGTTGATCGTCAGCGAAGTGAATCCGCAAGCGTTGGGGGGATACACTAAGCGCGGCATTATTGCCAATCCGAATTGCTCGACGATGCAAATGCTGGTGGCACTCGCACCGATTCATCGGGCGGTTAAGATTGAACGCATCAATATCGCAACCTACCAATCGGTATCGGGAGCCGGGCGTAGCGGTATTGATGAGCTTGGCGGCCAAACCGCGGCATTGCTGAATTTTCAGAAAATCAAACCGACGAAATTTCAGGATCAAATCGCGTTTAACTTGATTCCGCAAATCGATGATTTTACTGATAATGGTTATACCAAAGAAGAAATGAAATTGGTCTGGGAAACGCGCAAAATTCTGGGCGATGACACCATCCAGGTCAATCCCACGGCGGTGCGCGTTCCGGTGTTTTATGGCCATGCTGAAGCCGTGCATATCGAAACGCGTGACAAAATCACGGCCGAGCAGGCGCGCGAATTGCTGCAAAATGCGCCGGGCGTCACGGTGGTGGATGAGCGCAAGCCGGGTGGATATCCCACTCCCGTTACCCATGCAGCGGGGCAGGATGCGGTGTTTGTCGGGCGCATTCGCGAGGATATTTCCCATCCGCGCGGCTTGAGTTTATGGGTGGTGGCTGACAACATTCGAAAGGGCGCGGCGCTAAATGCGGTGCAAATTGCTGAGCTATTGGTGAAAACGTATTTGTGATCTATAGTTACGGATCTGTGATAAGGCGTTTTCGAGCTTTATTTCTGCGCTACAATTGCAGTTTCTGTCTTAATGTATTTGATGATCGATAGCCTGGGGGCTTGCTGATGAAAGGACCGTTGAAACTGTCGCTCGCCATCGCGTTGGCGCTGGGCGTAGCCGACGCATTTGCTTTGGGTCTCGGCCAGATCCAGGTTAAGTCGGGCTTAAATGAACCGCTGAATGCCGAAATTCCGGTATTGGCCGGCACACCCGGTGAGGCGGTTGGATTGCATGTCGATCTCGCGTCTGCCGAGGATTTTGCAAGGGTTGGTTTGAATCGCGCGCATGTCACCTTACCGTTGGAGTTTTCGGTGGGTAACAACGCCCGCGGTGACACCGTCATAAAAATCAGCACCAAAGAAATCGTGCGTGAGCCGTTTCTCGATTTTTTGGTCGAGGTGAATTGGGCGAAAGGCAAATTGTTGCGCGAGTACACCGTGCTGTTGGATCCGCCGGTTATGGCGCCCGCGGTAAAAGGCTCGGCGGTAACCTCGTCGGCTCCGGTCAAAGATCACGAAGCCGCTGTCGCGCAAAAATTGCCGGAAGAAAAACCGGCTAAGGGGAAAGGCAAACAGGTTAACGCGGCAAAAGCCGAAGCGCCTAAACCGGTGGCGGCAAAACCCGCGCCAGCGGAGAAGCCCAAATCAAAGCCAGCCGTCGCGGCGCACCCGGCGGGTGCAAATGACTATGGCCCGGTTGCCCAAGGCGAAACCTTAAGCGAAATCGCGCGCGCCACGCGCCCGGATGAAGCAACCAATTTCAATAAAATGATGTTGGCTTTATTAAAGGCCAATCCGAATGCGTTTTACAAAGACAATATCAACGCGCTGAAACGCGGCGCAATCTTGCGCATTCCAACGCCGGATGAAATCAAAGCGACCGGCTCGCTCAGTGAAGTTGCGGCGGCGGTGCACAGTCAAAACGCAGCCTGGGCGGCGGGGTCGGTTAGCAGCAAACCCACCTTGTTAGCCGATACCGGTGCGAGTACCGTGGCGTCCAAGCCGGTGAAGGACAAGGCCAAAGGCAAAGCAGAAAAAGTCGAAAAACCAATTAAAACGGATTCTGCCAAAGACGATAACGAGCGTTTGGCGCTGGTGCCACCGCGAGTGGGTAAGGACAGCCTAGCCAAGGCGGAGCGCCCGGGCGCTTCGGGTTCGGGATCCGCAAACACACCCGATACCAAGGCTGAATTGGCGCGTACCAAAGAATCGTTGACCGCACGCGAGCAAGAAGCCAGTGAGCTCAAATCTCGGGTGAAGGAATTGGAAGACATTAAAGGTAAGAGCGAGCGGCTCATTACTTTTAAGGATTCCGAAATCGCTGAATTACAGCGCAAGCTTAAAGAATTGCAGGATGAATCAAAAAAACCGGCAACGGTCGCGGCACCGGCTGCAACGAAACCGGTTGAATCAAGCGGTAACAAGTCAAGCGACCCAGCAGCGAGCAAGCCGGCGGATTCAACCAAACCGGTTGATGCAACCCGCGCCGGGCAGAAAAACGACAAACTCACCGCCACGGAGATATGGGGCGATACGGGTACGGCCAACGACAAAACGGCAACCGCCACCAAACCGGCGGCAACCGCGTCGGGCAGCAATCCTGTGAGCGCTAATCCCTCGACCGATGCGGCATCAACCGCTACTGGCAGCACGAATGCCGCTACCGCGACGCCCAGCCCCGCGACGGATTCGCCAGCGGCAACCACGACAGAAAACGCCAGCACTGGCACTGCGGTCCCGCCGGCCAGCACGACCACACCGATTCCGCCGAGTGAAACGCCTGCCACGACGAAATTAAGTCCAGCGCCGATCGCGCCGCCGGAGCCGCCGTGGTATTTGGATCCGGTCACCCTGTATGCCGGCGGTGGGGGGTTATTGTTGTTGGGATTATTGGCGATGTTGAAATTCATGCGCCGCCCCAAACCGATGCCTGCGCTTGGCATGGACGACAGCTTTGACGAAGAGCATGAGTCCGAACAGGCGCCTCACCCGAATATTGATGAAGAACATGCGTTGATCGACCAGATCAACCGCTATCCCCATGATGCCGCCCTGCATTTGGAATTGCTCAACTTTTATTACGCCCATCGCGATACGGCCAAATTCGAAGAAGCTGCCGAAGCGATGTACGGCAACATCGCAGACCCGACACAACCGGAGTGGCAGCACGCCCGCACCATGGGTGAGGAGCTTGCTCCGCACAATCCATTGTTCGGCGGAGAGCCGGATTTGTCCGCGATGGCCGGATCAAACCATCATGAGACCGAAACCGACTACACGCATACGGATTTTTCAAACACCACTACCGAGCCGCATGCGCAGATGTTTCATTTCGACGAGACGGATGAGCCCGCCGCTAAATCGGATCGCGATGATTTCGATTTCGCATTGACCGATGCGCCCCCCAGTGAACCTGCCAGACCGGCGCATGACGACTTGTCGTTTGATCTTCCTGTTTCGGCGCCCGCCCGAGCGGAGCCGGCGTCGGCGCCCGCGCGAGCACCGTTCCCGGTTAAACCTACCGATGATGAGTTCTTTGCCGCAGAAGATGCCATTGGAACGAAATTGGATTTGGCCAAGGCCTATCTTGATATGGGCGATCCGGAAGGTGCGCGCAGCATGCTTGAGGAAGTGCTCAACGAAGGCAATGACGAGCAGAAGAAAGAAGCGCGCAAACTCATCGCGGACATCAAATAGCTTCATTGGGTAATATGTAGGGTGGGCTTTAGCCCACCGCTTTGCGATTAACCCGCGCGAAATTCATACTCCTACGGTGGGCTAAAGCCCACCCTACAGCCCTTTCCTCGCTGCGGAGACAGCAGTTGCGCATTGCACTCGGTGTCGAATACGACGGTACGGATTTTTTAGGCTGGCAAATCCAACGTCAGGAACCCACGGTGCAATCCACGTTGGAGCGGGCCTTAAGCAAAGTGGCGGCGGCGCCGGTTAGCGTTGTCTGCGCCGGTCGTACCGATACCGGAGTCCATGCCCAGTGCCAGGTGGTGCACTTCGATACTTTGGCGCAGCGTTCGGAGCATGCTTGGCTCGCTGGCACCAATTCCATTTTGCCCAAGAGCATCGCCTTGCTTTGGGCTCGACCCGTTAGCGATGATTTTCATGCGCGTTTTGCGGCGCAAGCCCGCCGCTACCGTTACCAAATTCTAAATCGCAACGTACGCCCGGCACTCGCGGCGCGCTATGTCACTTGGGAGCGCCAGGAACTTGATGTGGCGCGGATGCAGCAAGCGGCGCAATGCTTGATCGGACAGCACGATTTCAGTGCGTTTCGCACCAGTGCTTGCCAAGCGAAATCCCCGATTCGCGTTGTGCAAGACATTGTCGTTGGGCGCATTGCGGAACAAATCCACGTCGAAATTCAGGCCAATGCGTTTTTGCACCATATGGTGCGCAATATCGTCGGTAGCCTGATACGAATCGGGCGCGGCGAGCACGATCCCGCCTGGATGGCGCAGTTATTGGATGGGCGTGATCGCAACCTTGCCGCGCCCACCGCGCCGGCTGCTGGTCTAACCTTTTTGCATCCGCTATACAACGTGCAGTGCGGATTGCCGGCGAAGGTGTGTTTATGAATCGGCGGGTACGGGTAAAGTTTTGCGGCTTCACTCGTATCGAAGATGCGCTTACGGCGGTTGATCTCGGGGTGGATGCGATTGGCTTGGTGTTAACGCGGGTCAGCTCGCGATTTATTGATTTGGATCGCGCGCGCGCGTTGCGGGCCGCATTACCGCCGTTGGTAACCAGCGTGGCACTGTTTATGGATGATGCGCCGGATTGGGTGGCTGAAGCGGTGGGTATTTTAACCCCGGATCTAATTCAGTTTCACGGAAGTGAAACGGCGCTTGCGTGCGAACGATTTGGCAAGCCGTATCTTAAAGCCGTACCGATGGGAACATTGGAAAATGTATCGGAGTATCTTGCGCGCTATCCCGGTGCTGCGGGATTTGTCTTCGATAGCCACTCGACCGCTAGCGGGGGTGGCCGTGGCGAGGGTTTCGACTGGGGACGCATTCCCACTGAGGTTACACGTCCGTGGTTGTTGGCGGGTGGATTAAACGCAGGTAATGTGGCAACCGCGATTGAGCAAGTACGCCCTTATGGCGTGGATGTTTCCAGTGGCATTGAATCCGCTCCCGGGATCAAAGATCCGGTGTTGATGCAACGCTTCATCAGCGAGGTGGCTCGTGCCAGCAATAACATCCTCAAGTGAGACGGTGCGCGATTTTCATGCGTATCCCGATGCAACTGGGCGCTTTGGCGCGTATGGCGGAACCTATGTCGCGGAAACGTTGATGGCGCCGTTGCAAGCATTGACGGCGGCTTATCTTCAGGCGCGCGGTGATCCGGATTTCATTGCCGAGCTCGATCACGATCTTAAACACTATGTTGGTCGCCCCAGCCCGATTTATCACGCCAAGCGCCTCTCGCAAAAAATCGGCGGCGCACAAATTTTACTCAAACGCGAAGACCTCAATCACACCGGCGCGCACAAAATCAACAACACCGTCGGTCAAGCGCTCCTGGCCAAGCGCATGGGCAAGCGGCGCATCATTGCCGAAACCGGTGCCGGACAGCACGGCGTGGCCACCGCGACCGTGGCCGCGCGCTTAGGCGTGGAATGCGTGATCTACATGGGCGCAACCGATATTGAGCGGCAAGCGATCAACGTCTATCGAATGAAATTGCTCGGTGCGCGCGTGGTGCCGGTGCACTCTGGGTCGAAAACCTTGAAAGACGCGTTGAACGAAGCGTTGCGCGATTGGGTTACGCGAATCGATGACACATTTTATATCATCGGCACCGTAGCCGGTCCGCATCCTTACCCGATGATGGTGCGCGATTTTAATGCTGTTGTAGGGCGCGAAGCGCGTGCGCAGATGCTGGTCGATTACGGGTGTTTGCCGGATGCGTTGGTGGCGTGTGTCGGAGGAGGGTCGAATGCGATTGGGCTTTTCCATGCCTTCTTAAATGATTCTACCGTCGCCATCTACGGTGCCGAAGCGGCCGGCGATGGCATTGATACTGGGCGCCATGCCGCGTCATTGACCGTAGGTCGCCCCGGAGTACTGCACGGCAATCGTACCTATGTGATTTGCGACGATAATGGCCAGATCACCGAAACCCATTCGATTTCCGCGGGACTTGATTATCCCGGGGTTGGGCCGGAACACGCGTGGTTAAAAGATGCCGGACGCGCCCATTATTTGGGCATTACGGATGCACAGGCATTGGCCGCCTTTCACGAGTTAGCGCGCATGGAAGGAATACTGGCGGCGTTGGAATCGAGCCATGCGGTGGCCTTGGCGATGCAGTTGGCGCGCGATTTGGCAAAAGACAAACGGGTACTGGTGAATCTTTCAGGGCGCGGCGATAAGGATGTATATACCATCGCCAAACACGAAGGCATTGCGCTGTAAATTCGATACCAATGAAAACATCATGAATCGCATTGACCGGTGTTTCGCCGAACTTAGAACCCAGCAGCGCGCGGGTCTGATTCCGTTTGTGACGGCCGGTGATCCGGACCCTGCGTTCACGGTGGAAATTCTGCACACCTTGGCCGCAGCGGGTGCCGACCTGATTGAGATTGGGGCTCCATTTTCCGATCCAATGGCGGATGGTCCGGTGATTCAGCATGCCAGCGAACGCGCATTGAAGCATGGTGTTGGCCTGACCGAGATTCTTGCTTGGGTGGCGCAATTTCGTAGCCGCGATAGCAAGACACCGGTTGTATTAATGGGGTATCTTAACCCCTTGCTGATGTACGGCTGCGAGCGGTTCGCCACTGATGCAGCGCAGGCAGGTTTGGATGGCGTGTTGGTGGTTGATTGTCCGCCCGAGGAGCTCAACGTTACTCATACCTTGCGGGATTGCGGGGTGCACCAGATTTTTCTTGCAGCGCCAACGACAACCGATGCGAGACTTGAAACGATTGGCGCGGCAACCAGTGGGTTTTTGTATTACGTATCATTTGCCGGTGTCACCGGGGCCGGTCAATTGGATATCGCCTCGGTACGGCGCAAGGTCGATGCGGTTAAGGCCCGAACATCGCATCCCGTTGCTGTGGGCTTTGGTATTAAAGATGCGCAAGCGGCGGCTATGATCGCGCAGTTCGCCGATGCGGTGGTGATTGGTAGCAGCTTGGTGCAGCGTTTGGCGGGCAGTGTCAGCTGTGAGGAGGCCTGTGTGCGGATCCAAGAGTTTTTGACACCGATACGCAGCGCGCTAAATGGCTGTAGGCAGACTCAGTATGTCGGTTAAATCGGAGTCAGTGGATTCAAATGTAGACGATGGCGTGGCCGATGCTGTGCCTAGCGTGAACGATTTCGGAGATGGAAACGATATGAGCTGGTTACAGAAATTGATGCCTGCGCGCATCCGCACCGAAGGTGGCTCCAAAGGTAAAGTTCCCGAGGGGCTTTGGGAAAAATGCGTCGGTTGCGCGGCGGTGCTGTATCGCCCGGAGATGGAGAAAAACCTCGAGGTTTGCCCGAAGTGCAACCATCACCATGCGATCGGCGCACGTAAACGCTTGGCGGGGTTTCTTGATCCCGATGGCGTCGTGGACATTGGCGCGGATCTGGAGCCGGTCGACGTTCTGAAATTCCGCGACACGAAAAAGTACAAAGATCGCATTGTATCCACGCAAAAGGCGACCGGTGAAAAGGATGCCCTGATTGTGCAGCGCGGGCTGTTGAAAACCCGTCCGTTGGTCGCGTGTGCATTCGAGTTCACGTTTATGGGCGGGTCCATGGGCTCGGTGGTCGGTGAGCGCTTCACCCGCGGCGCTGAGCGGGCCTTAAGTGAGCGCATTCCCTTGGTCTGCTTCTCTGCAACGGGCGGTGCGCGCATGCAGGAAGGTTTGTTTTCGTTGATGCAGATGGCGAAAACCTCGGCCGCCTTGGCGCGCCTGCGCGAAGCGGGATTGCCGTATATCTCGGTGCTAACGCACCCAACCACCGGCGGCGTGTCGGCCAGCTTGGGGATGTTGGGGGACATCAACATAGGCGAGCCGCAAGCGCTGATTGGATTTGCCGGGCCGCGCGTGATTGAACAAACCGTGCGCGAAACCCTGCCCGAGGGTTTCCAGCGCAGCGAATTCCTGTTGGAGCATGGCGCGATCGATATGATCGTCGATCGGCGGCAGTTGCGCGATCGTATTGCGGACCTGCTGGCGTTGTTGATGCGTCAGCCGCGAGTCGCGTGAGGGCGCAACAGCGCGTTGGATTGCGGCGCTCGGGTGACGTCTTGCTTATGCGTTCTCTTGCCGATTGGTTGCAATATCAACAAACCCTGCATACGCGAGGCATTGATCTTGATCTAGAGCGTGTTTGTGCCGTTGCGCAGTTGATGGATATGCCGCGAGCGGCGCCGATAGTTATCAGTGTCGCGGGCACCAATGGTAAAGGATCCACCATCGCGTTTTTAGAGGCGATGTTACGTGCGGCGGGTAAGCGTGTGGGCTGCTATACGTCGCCGCACTTGCTTAACTATAACGAACGGATTCGTTTGAACGGCGTGGATATTGACGATCAATCGCTAATCGATGCTTTCGCCAAGGTCGAAGTTGCACGCGGTTCCATTCCCTTGACGTATTTCGAGTTTGGAACTTTGGCTGCATTATGGATTTTTTCTCAAAATTCTCTTGATGTGGCGTTGCTCGAAGTTGGGTTGGGCGGGCGGCTGGATGCGGTGAACGTGGTCGATGCTGATGCGGCGGTTATTACCACGATTGACCTCGATCACCAGGAATATCTCGGGAATGATCGCGACAGCATTGGCCGGGAGAAAGCCGGCATCGCGCGCTGCGGACGACCCGCGATCATCGCTGAAGCCGATCCTCCGCAGGGCCTGTTGCAAGCCTTAGAGGCGACGGATGCGGCCATCGTGCGCGCACAGCGCAGTTACCACTATCAAATACGCGAGAACGACTGGAACTGGCGCAATGCGCAATGGCAGATCACGCTGCCGCACCCAAAACTCGCGGCCCCTTGTCAATTTGCCAATGCCGCGGGAGCGATTGCTGCTTTGTATGCCTTGCGCGATCGCCTAGGTTTAGACGAAGCGGCGATTGGGGTGGGCCTAAGTAAAGCCAACATTGCAGCGCGATTACAGCGCTTTACGATTAACTCGACCGAATGGGTGGTGGATGTGGCGCATAACCCGCAGGCCGCCAGAGAATTGGCCGCTTGGCTGACGCAGCATCCAATTGCCGGGCGTACGATCGGCGTTTTCGGGGTACTGGCGGACAAAGACCCGTTCAGCATGATAAAGCCATTAACGCGGTGTCTGTCGCACCTGATATTGAGTGGTTTGGATCAGGACAGCGAGCGGGGGTTGGCCGTTAACGCGCTGTTCCATCGCCTCGAACCGATCCCCGATTTGCCAGCCACTGCTTCATATGCAACGCCTGACATAGCACTCAATGCGGCGTATCGGTTGGCGCAGCCCGCGGATCGCGTGGTGGTATTTGGGTCTTTTTATATGGCCGGCGCGGCCCTTACGTATATCCATGGTTTAAACGAACACTCATTATAAATCTCCACCGATAGGCGGGCCTGCACGTTATAATCGCCCGCGTTTGATCCCAACGCATTGGCCGCGAGGTACCGTCGCTTATGGATTCCGCCTTAAAGCAACGCCTGCTGGGCGCATTAGTATTGATTGCGCTGGCAATTATTTTTGTGCCGATGTTTTTATCGGGACCGCCGCCGAAAAATGACAGCGATACGGTGAATTTGGCGATTCCGCCGCCGCCGGAGCGCAAATTTGAAACACGCGTGTTGCCGGTCGATGCCAGCACGCCTGAGCCGGCTGCCGTCGAAAGCAATCGCATTACGACGGTAGATACGAATGCCCCACCCAAGGTGGATGCACATCCTGAGAACAATCTGGCCCCGCAAAATACCCCAGAAACAATCACGAACGAACCCAAGCCGGCACCACCCGAGCCGGTTAGCAGCACCGAGTCGCCCGTTACGACGCCCAGTGATGTGGGAAGATTCGTCGTGAACCTGGGGATTTACGCCGATCACGCGCACGTCGAGGCATTATTGGCCAATATGAAAAAACGCGGATTGCCCGTGTATGCGCAGGCGACTGAATACCAGGGCAAGTCGGCCGAGCGTGTGCGGGTGGGTCCGTATTCGGACCGTGCAAGCGCCGAAGCGGTGCGCCTGAAAATTAAACAAGTGGACACAAAACTGCCGAGCAGTGTTTCGGAGATCCTGACACTACCGAGTGCCGATGCGGCGGAAACGGAACGGCCCGCGAATCGCGCCGGCGGTTTCGCGGTCCAGCTTGGCGCGTTTAAGTCGAGCGAAGAGGCGACTAAGCTGCGCGATCGTTTACGCAGCCTAGGATTTGCGGCATTTGTCGATCGCATCGGTATGAATGACGCCATCCTTTGGCGGGTGCGCGTGGGGCCCGAGGTTGAGCGAGCGAATGCGGAAAAGTTACGTGGCAGCATTAAACAAAAAGTTCAACTCGATGGAATTATCGTCACCCATCCTTAAAATGATGCGGGTGCAAACAGCATGAATTGGGTTGACTATTGCATCGTTGCGGCACTGGCACTTTCTGTGTTGATGGGTCTTTGGCGCGGGTTCATTGCTGAGGTAATGGCGATCGCGTGCTGGGTATTGGCGTTTTGGGCAGCGTACGCCTTTGGCGCGATACTGGCCGAGAAATTTTCGACCAGCATCGCCTTGCCTTCGGCGCGATTGTTGTTGGGGTACGCGATCTGTTTTCTTACTGTTCTGTTGGTGGGTGCGGTATTCAGCTTCTTTATGCGCAAGTTGGTTGCCGGCAGCGGGTTAAGCGGTAGCGATCGTCTGCTCGGAATGGTGTTCGGGTTGGTTAGAGGGTTAGCCCTGATGACGCTTGCGGTGTTGATCTTGGGTTTCACTCCGTTTCCGCGTGATCCTTGGTGGCGCGAGTCAACGCTGTTGCCGAGTTTCCAAGCGAGTGCGCAATGGTTGGCGGAAAAGTTGCCGGCCGATGTGGGCAGTTATCTTAATTTGCACGATGCGGTATTAGCGCCGGTACAACTACCAAAGCCAGCACAGACAAAACCTGCGGCGGACCCCGCGGACGGTACGAAAAAATCTTCCACTTTGTGATTACATAATTATGTGCGGAATTATCGGTATTGTTGGAAAGTCGGAAATAGCCTCTGCGCTGTACGATGGACTGACCGTTTTACAACACCGTGGGCAGGATGCCGCTGGCATTGCCACCGTCGACGGCTCCCGATTGCGGTTGCATAAAGGCAACGGTTTAGTGCGCGATGTGTTTCAGAGCGAGGACATGCTGAAGCTGCCCGGCCGTATCGGTATTGGCCATTGCCGTTACCCGACCGCGGGCTCCGAAGGCTCGGATGAAGCGCAACCGTTTTATGTCAATTCACCTTACGGAATCGCCCTGGCGCATAACGGCAATTTGGTCAATGCCGACCGCTTGCGCGCGGAGATGTACGAAGGCGATCGGCGCCATATCAATACCGATTCCGATTCGGAAGTATTGTTGAATGTGTTTGCGCATGAATTGCAGATTCAAGATCGGTTGGCGTTGTCCCCCGACCATATCTTCAAAGCCGTTGCCGGAGTGCATGCCCGAGCTCGCGGCGGTTACGCCGTGGTGGCGTTGCTGTTGGGTTATGGCATCGTGGCGTTTCGGGATCCTCATGGCATCCGTCCGCTGGTGCTGGGTCAGCGCGATACCGCAGACGGGATTGAGTATGCGGTGGCGTCGGAGTCGGTGGCTTTGGACATCCTTGGGTTTCGACGCTTGTACGACATTGCGCCCGGCGAGGCGGTGTTGCTTACGTTGGATGGCCAATTGTTCAAGCGGCACTGTTCTGAAGGCCAGCTTCACGCCCCGTGCATTTTTGAATATGTGTATTTGGCCCGACCCGATTCGATGATTGAAAATGTTTCGGTCTACAAGGCGCGTTTGCGCATGGGTGAGAAGTTGGCGCAGAAAATCCTGCGTCTTAAGCCCAAACACGATATCGACGCGGTAATCCCAATCCCGGATACGGCGCGAACGGCGGCAAGCTCGTTGGCTACGTTATTGGGCGTCCCGTTTCGCGAAGGGTTTGTTAAAAATCGCTATATCGGGCGAACGTTCATAATGCCCGGGCAAAGTGAGCGCGTAAAATCGGTGCGGCGCAAGCTCAATGCCATTGAGCTTGAGTTCCGCAATAAAGTGGTGATGCTGGTGGATGATTCCATCGTGCGCGGCACCACATCCAAGCAAATTATCCAAATGGCGCGCGAGGCCGGTGCGAAGAAGGTGTATTTTGCGTCCGCCGCGCCGCCGGTGCGTTTTCCCAACGTGTATGGAATCGATATGCCGGCGGCGGCGGAATTGATCGCGCACGGGCGCAACGAAGAGCAGGTGCAGGCCATACTCGGTGCGGATTGGCTGGTTTATCAGGATCTCAAAGATCTGGTTACGGCGGTGGCCGAGGGCAACGAGAAACTGTCACGGTTTGATACGTCTTGTTTCTCCGGCGAATATGTAACCACCATGGACGAAACGTATTTAAGCGATCTTGAGTTCGCGCGTTCCGATGAGGCGAAGAATAAACGGCGGGCGTTGCCTTGAGAGATGAGCACCGTGATTGCCGAATTGTGTGGGCCTGGTAATGCGTCCTTCTATCGCGACGGTTTCGGCAACCGCGATACGTCTAAATTTCATGGAGTAGTGGGCGTGGCAGCATCGGGAAGTCGGCATGAAAATTTGTTTGTCGCAGCTGAACATTGTATAAAATGCTGCGATCCAAATGAAAAAGTAGCCTTAAGCATTGCCGTAGGCGAAGCGTTTTCACAGGATGCTTTGAGCGTCGATGCGTTACTCCCGCCGCAACCCATAGGCCGCCCCGGCCGTCCGGAGCGCCCGCGTTTGGTTGCGCCAAATCAATTGGCCAGACGCAGGCTCGGCAGCCATGAGGGTCGCGCATCGTTGCTGCATGCGGTCGCGCACATCGAATTTAATGCGATCAATTTGGCCTGGGATGCGGTTTATCGTTTTCGCGGAATGCCATACGAGTTTTATTGCGATTGGGTCGGTGTGGCTTTGGACGAGACCCGGCATTTTTCGTTGCTGTGTTCGCGTTTGCGGGAGCTTGGCTTTGCCTACGGGGATTTTGATGCCCACGATGGGCTGTGGGAAATGGCGGTTAAAACGGCCGATTCGTGCTTGCAGCGCATGGCGCTGGTGCCGCGTGTGTTGGAAGCGCGCGGGCTTGACGTTACCCCGAATATGATAACGCGGCTACGGGCGGTAAACGACGCGCCCAGCGCCGCCATTCTCGAAACCATTCTTGCTGAGGAGGTGGCGCACGTTGCTGCCGGTTCGCGTTGGTTCGTTTGGTGTTGCGCGGAACTTGAGTTGGATCCGGATGCGACGTTTGCCCGATTGATCGCCAAATACCTGGACCGGCCTTTGAAAGGCCCGTTTAATCGGGAAGCTCGACTGCGCGCAGGGTTCAGTGTCGCCGAGCTCGATCGTATCGCGGCGATGGGGGTCTGATGATCCGGCGGATTGGACGTTTCCTGCCATTGCTGGTGGGCTGGATGGTACTGCTTGCCTGGGCGGCCGATCTACCGTGGCGTGACGCATTCACTCCCGCACGCCAACTCAATTTTGCAGGCGCCGATTTTCGGGTGGTGATGGGGGCGGGGGCGCTGGACAATTCCGCACTCAAGGTGGGCTCAATAGGCCCTGAAAATAGCGCGCTGCAATCGATTGCGTTGGATCATATCGCCGCCCAAGATTTTCCAATCCTGCGCTATCGCTTCGAGAATTTTCCCCGTACTTTGGAATTGTCCCTGGTTTTTCGCCGTGCCGATGCGCCGGACGATGTGCAAGTTATTGCCTTGCCGTGGCCGGGCAGTCTTAGCGCAAGTTACGATCTTGGAGCGATTGCGCAATGGCGTGGTGAAATTATCGAGCTTGGATTCGCTGAGTTTCCCACTGGTCAATTGGTGCCTCCCGATCAGAGCTTTAAACCGTTCACTTTGGTCGGTGCAAAACTTTTGGCGTCCTCCTGGCGCGGTAGCGTGGCGGCGTTACAGACCGATTGGTTTGGCTTTTGGCCGTGGAGTTTGCGATCGGTACATGCGCTCGGTCGCGATACCGATGCCCCGCGTGCGCATTCAATTGCCGTGGTGTTGTTTTTGGGCTTGGGGATGACCTTAGTGTGGGCGTGGTTGGCGCTCGGGTGGCGTACCGCGCACATGGTAAAGCTGGCCAGTGGTTTGATTTTCGCCGCGTGGATACTGCTGGATTTGCGTTGGCAATGGAGCCTTTGGTGGAAACACGAAACGACGCGTGAGCTATATGCCGGTAAATCCTGGCATGAGCGTTCGCGCTTGGTGGCCGATACCGCGTTGGTCGACGCCGCTGATCGGTTACGGCAGCTGTTGCGGCAAGAACCCGATACGACGCGCATTCTGTTATATGCCAATTCATCCTACGAAGTCTTTCGCTTGCATTACCACCTGCTGCCCGCCAATGTCGGACTTTTGGCGTTGGCTTTGGCAAACTCAGCGCAAGTGCCTTTACCTGCCAACGCTTTGATCGTGCTCTATAACGACAGCAGCTGGCCGTTCGATGCCCAATTGAACGCATTAAGGCCAAATGGTGGTCTGATTCCGGCCGTTGAGCTGCTCAATACGGGTGTATTGCGCGTGTATCGATTACGGAGCGGGCCATGATCGGCGTGCTGGAGGTAGCGTGTTCTTGGGCGTTACCGCTACTGGCGGGTATGGGTATTTGGCAAGTGTTGACCGGGTTTGCGCGTGGCGGGGCAGGGTTCGCTAACGCTTTAGGCTACGGTTACATTATTGGTGTGCTGCTGGTGGGTGAAATGGTTCCATTATTTGCCGCAGCGGATACCCACCATGCGCTAACGCATTTGGCGCCATGGCTGGTGGCCATCGCCGCGGTTACTTGGGCTTTGGCTTGGATTCGTCGGTTTAAAATTTCAGCGGCTGTTGCCTTACCCTCAGTGCGCTTAGAGCGGGGCTGGCCTGGAATGTGCCTGGTGCTGCTCCTTCTGTTTTTATTGCGTCTGTGGGTGCTTACCGATGAAGTGTTATTGCGTCCCATTTTTCCGTGGGATGCGTGGGCCGCCTGGGCGGTTAAGCCGAAAACTTGGTTTGAGGCCGGGCATGCGGTTGCGTTTGTCTCGGTGAGTGATTGGTTGGCGCAACCGCTTATGGAGCTGCGTACCGCCAGCATATGGAACTACCCCAATTTGCTGGGCTGGATTGAAGTATGGTTTGCCAGTGGTGCGGGTGAATGGAACGAACCGCTGATTAATTTGGCCTGGGTCGGGTTGTGGTTGGCGCTGTTGGCAGCCAGTTATGGGCAGTGGCGCTTACTTGGATTGTCCCGCAGTCGCGCTGTGGTAGCGACGTATGCCCTTGGCTCATTACCGCTGATGAACGCCCATGTCGCCTTAGCCGGGTATGCCGATATATGGCTTGCCGCGGTATTTGGCTTAAGCGTGTTGGCTTGGCTTAACTGGCTGAAGTCGCGAGCGTTGGGACAATTGATTATCGCGATTTCCCTCGCTTTAACCTTGCCTGCAATCAAGTTGGAGGGCGCGGTATGGCTTCTGTGTTTCAGTATTGTATTGGTGCTTAGTTTCACACCGCCGCGGTTGCGCTTGGTTTTGTCCGGCGCGGCATTGCTGCTGGTGACGATAGGGATTGCTCTGGGCGGCTTCATTTTGCCGGTGTTTGGACTTGGTTTGGTGAAGGTTGCCTGGGGGGCGGTGGATATCCCAACCTTGGGTGTGTTAGCGCTGCATTGGCGCAGCGTCGGGCAGGCGATGATTGCGAGTTTGTATACTTTACCCAATTGGCATTTGTTGTGGTTTTTAGTGCCTTTGGTTTTGCTGCTGCGTTGGCGTGAGTTTCGTTATAGCGAATCATTAAGATTGCTGGGTGGGCTGTTGTTGCTGTGCGCGGTGTTTTTGTTCGTGTTGTTTTTTTTCACCGAGGCCGCGCGTTGGGCCGAAGATTACACCAGCGCCAATCGGTTGGTAATGCAGATTACTCCGGCGGTGATGACGCTGTTGGTGTTGTTGTTGCGTGATTTCAATCTTGGCGAAGCAGCACGCGATACAGCTCCTTAGTCTGTTGCGTGATTTGCTCAAGACCAAATACCCGTTGCCAGCGCGTTTGGCCGGCGGTACCGAAACGGTGACGCAAGGCGTCGTCTTTGGCCAAGCGGTTCAAGGCGCTCGCCCAGGCGTTGATATCTTCCGGCGGCAGCAATTGGCCGCTTATTCCATCTTCCACAACGAAATTCACGCCAGAGCCTGGAATGGCGCTCGCCAGCACTGGCAAACGGGCGCGCATGGCCTCCAGCAGCACCACGCCGAATGCCTCACTGCGTTCAATTGAGGGTAGGCAGAAAATATCGGCCATGGCGTAAGCCGCGGCGAGTGTTTGCTCGTCCACGCTGCCGGTGAATTGCACGCGTGCGGCGATGCCAAGCGCATGGCTAAGTTGTCGTAATTCGGCTTCGCATTCGCCGCTGCCGATCAACACCAGGCTTGCGTGCGGTACTTGCGCCAATGCTCGCAGCAGTACATCGAATCCTTTGTAGTAAGCCAACCGCCCCACCGCCAGCACTTTAAGACTGGCGCTTGGCCAGTGCAGGTTTGGCGCTGCGGATGCTTGGATTTGTGGGCCCAAGGCCAGCGGAATTACGTGCACTTTGTCTCGCCAAGGCGCAAGCGCTGCGCTGGAGTCCCGATAGGGAGCGGAGGTTGCGATGATGGCGCGTGCATGCCGCAGCAGCATCTGCTCCCACGGGCGATACAAACGATACGCGAGACGCAACCCGCGATGGCGGGCATCCAAAGGCACATCCGATTGCCAATGCACCACCCAAGGCAATCGCCGTGCCGCAGGATCCAGCAGGGCGAAAAACGCGGCAGGGTTTGGCATGTGCAGATGCAGCAGATCGGGCCGAAACTGGCGTATTAATCGGGCTAAATGCCAAGGAATGCTAGGGCTGACCGGTGTATAGAGCCACTGCCCATAGCAGGCTGCGAGAATGACATCCACTCCTGCGACTTGGGCGTGCGAGGTTTGATGGGTACCCGGGGGCGCATGGGCGAGAACCGCGGTTTCGACGCCATCGGCAGCCATCGCCGCTGTCAATGCAGCGAGATAGGTTTCCATGCCGCCGCGGTAAGGCGGGAAGAATTTGCCGAGGTGTAAGACCCGCATGGGTTCTTAAGTTTGGGTGCTTATATCACGATCAAGTAGCGCTTGAACCGTGAGGCCAATATCCGCGGCAATCTTACGTAATAAAATCGGAGAGATGTCGCGCTCTGCGTGGAATGGAACTGTCGTTGCTCGCCCATCGGCATGCCGGAATTGTTTGTGTGAACCTCGTTGCCGGATTTCCGCGAATCCTTTTTTTTCTAACAACGCTGCAACTTCTCGCGGCTTTAAGACGGGAAGATTGCTCATTCTTAGCTAATCATTACCAGCTGCGTGCCAACGAATTCGGTTTCCAGCTTGGGTTGCCCGTCAGCCAATAGCAGTTCGATCACTTCGCGTAAGTTGGTATTAAGCTCATCTAAGCTGTCCGCTTGCGAGTGCGCACCTGGGAAACCGGGTACGTAACCTACGTAGAGTCCAGTGTCCGTGCATTTTTCTATTACCGCAGTATAAGTGTTCATGGCGGCCTCCAGGCATCCATTGTATATCCATTAATGCGAATGCGGCCCAAATTTCCCTGTATCCCTTTCGGCTGCATTGCGAACCGTCACGATCTCCTGCTCTAAAATCGCCAATTTCTGGATCATGCGGCGTATTTGGCGTTCCTGCCGCGACCGATCGATGTCCATTTTTAGCATGCGCAACAAAATCATCGATACCCCAACGATGATGGGCAGCACCGGTGCATAACTGATGCCGGTAATGCGCCCCAGCCATTCGACCACCGGCGGAAACACACCCAATACCAAGGTCGCAGCAGCGACGCCAAGCCACCACAACGCGTACGGACCGTGCAAATGATCGCGGCGAACCAGATACAGGATTGCTCCCGCTAATAAAATGCCAAGTACCGCGGAGGTGATCTGAGCGGTCATGCGGGGTGGCCTTTGGTCGACTTAACTGGGTGAGCACGGGATTTTGCATGGCGCTGGGCAATGGCCAGCACCGTGGTTGAAATCATATACCGTAGCACCAGACCCCAAGAAGCAAAAACCCGCGAACCGCCATTGCGCCGAGGTGACATGACGGTTGGCGTTTCCTCGATCACAAATCCCTTTTTGCTTAAAAGCATCAATACGCCAATGTCCTGATAATCGAGCAAACTCGCTTCGCGCGCAGCCAACACACGTATGGCGTGACGATCGTAGACGCGGAAGCCAGAAGTAAAATCCTGTACTTTAAGCCGCGTTAGCAGGCGAAAGTAACGCCATGCCAACCGTTTGGCCGGGCTTAAACGCTCGGCAAACGTACCGATCATGACATTGGCACCACTTTGTTGCTGTGCGCTTAACAAAGCCGGGATTTCGTTCGCATGGTGTTGGCCATCCGCATCCAAGGTAATGACATAGTCAAAGCCGTGGCGCTTGGCGTAGCGAATGCCGGTTTGGGTCGCACCCCAGGCGCCGAGATTGAAGGTCAGGTTGAGCACCTCGGCCCCTGCTTGGTACGCGATGTCGGCGGTGGCATCGCGGCTGCCATCGTTTACCACCAAAATGGCGCAATCCAGGGCTTGGCGCACCCCGGCGATCACCAGGCCGACCGTGGCCGCTTCGTCGCGGGCCGGGATAACGACCAGGTAATGCTGGCAAGCTAATGTGGGAATAGACACAGAGGATGGTGGTCCGGCGGTTGCAACCCGCGATTGTGAGCAATCGGCAAAAGGGCTGTCAACGCATTCGGGGTGGGTATCGCAGGGTCGACCGGGAGGGATGTGAAAATCGTCCGCTGTAAAAAATGTGAACCGGTTTGCAAAATACCCATCTCAATATCCATGAAATACCCCATTTTTAGCCAATCTGAACAAATGTGTTGCGAGCTTGTCCGTTTTATCCCCCTCAGTGCGTTGTATATTCGGAAGGCAATGGGTTTGCGGGGTCGGGAAAGGGCAAATGAGCACTCTTTCGGAATCCAAACTCAAAACCTGAAATATCCCTAGACCGGCAATGGTTGACGGTCTAGCTTTACTTACACTAGACTGCGCCGCTTGTGGGCGCCGTATTGTGGCATTTAACCCATAAACATTTGGAGAATCAAATGAAAGCGATGAAAATGAAGGCGTTAGCGGTTGCGGTGCTCGGCTTGGCTGCTGGAAGTGCATGGGCTTGCCCAAGCGGACCGGCTGTGGCCGATGGCGGGGCTTGGACTTCAAAATTGCAGTTGAGCGGCGGCACAGTTACCGTTGCTACACCCGGCTTGGATTCGTCATTGTGCAAATTAGTTGCACAAATTCCGGCTTCATTTGCCGCTGTTGCGGCAGTAAGAGACACCACTCCCGCCAATGAAACCCGCTATCGTTTTCAATTTCTTGTTGACCCAACCGGCTTGAGTTCATTTGGCTTAACCGATGGTGTCCAAATATTTACAGCAAACGCCGCCACTGCATTTCCGGTGTCTGGTGGTCGAGTTCCGATGTTAGCTCTAGCTCTCAGCCCAGGAGCGGCCGCCGGCTCGAAACGCATCACTATCATCGCTTCGTGCAGCGGAGGATCGAACTATCGCTGCGCCACTTCCATACCAGTCGATCTAACGGCAGGCGTAAATCGCATTGAAGTCGATCTTACTGTCGGCGCGGGAGCAGCGGGAACGGCGCGTTATTGGTTGAATGCAGCATCGGGTACCACTGAGCCTGCAGTAACAGGAACCCTTTCTAACTTGGATAATGCAGGTTGGGTTGGAGTGGATACGGCTATTTTGGGCCTGTCAGGTCCTACGCCCACATTTAGAACCGCACATGCCGCTCAGAGTGTTGGTTTTGATTCGTTTGACTCCCGTCGACAAACATATATTGGTTACTGATAATCCCTACCCCGGAGTGATAATAATGAAGAAATACATTAAATTAGCTTTTGCAGGCTGTTTGGCTGTTGCGTCCTTGACTGCAACCGCACAAACGTGTGGCAGTCCAGGTGCATTCAATACCCCGGGTTCTGGCCCAACCGCTAGCGGCACTACCTGCGGTGGTTCAGATTCGATTGCATTGATTTGCGATGTATTGGATTCCGCTGGTAAGAACGACGCTGTGTACAGTGTTACGATTGGGGCTTCGGGTGTTACCGCGACGCAGATCGCTTTGAGTGGTGTAACGGGCGCTGGATTTAACGCGATCGTAGCTCTTTTCACGGGTACGTGCTCTGCCGGTAGTGGCTGTGTTGCATCCGGTGATGCCGGTTCGCCAATGAGTTTGTCTGGCGTTGCCGCCGGCACGTATTTCATGACGGTTAGTGCTGCCAGTGCCGATGCATCGGGTGCTTGCGGTACCTATGTCCTTACCGCCAACGGCACCTTGCCAGTTAGCTTGCAGAGTTTCTCTGTAGAATAATATAAATTGTTACTCAGTAAAAACCCACCCTTGCGGGTGGGTTTTTTTTTAGAGGTTTCCAATGGTTCTTGCAATGGGTTTGGCACTGGCGTCGATCGCGTTTTCGCAAACGCACGGGTCGGCGCTTTCAACAACGCCTTGTGATTTTGGCGAAAAGTATCAATTTTCTGAAGTTTCGTGTGAAATCGAAGTTGCCAATAGTGGCTCTTCCCCCATCGAAATAACCGAGGTCAGTGCCAAAAGCGCTACCGATCGGATATCGCCGAGTTCGTTGACCGTGCCCCCTCGCGGCGTGGTTTATCTAAAGGCAACCATCAATACGCTCAATGGCATCGGACGGGTGCCGCATTATTTTGGTTTTACGACCAACGAGGCGGGCCAGGCCAAGCGCAATACCGAAGTTCGCGGTTTCGTGTCCAGCGTATTGGACGATGCAGTGCCTGTGCTGGATTTTGGCGTGGTGAATCTGGACGAAACCTTGCCAACAAAAGACATCGCTCTTGCCACCCGCGAGGTGGCGGACTTTCGCATAACAAAAATCCTTGAAAAACCCGATTACCTCGACGTTAAGCTCAACGCAAAAGACCAATCGCTTACAGCAAAGATACGCGCCGACATCCCGTGGGGGCTACATAACGATTACATCAAAGTAGAGATCAATTCCCCTCAACAGCCGCAGGTATGGATAAAAGTGAAGGTGGATGCCCACGGCGATATCGTGCCGGGTGATAACCCGTATGGTTTCGGCCTTTTGCGTGAAGGGAATAAAAACGAAGTACTTATACGGTTGTCGAGCCGCAAAAAAAAGGATTTTGAGATCGGCGCAATCCGTTTGGAAGGCATTGCCGGCAGTACCGAAGTCATACCCTGTGAACCGGTAGAGAAGGGTTGTCGCGCGATTCGCTTCCTGCTGGGGCAGGGACAAACTCTGGGTCAGCTGAAAGGGCAGCTTTCGGTTGAACTGCCCGAATACAAGCGGACTTTACCGATTATTGTGTGGGGGATGTATGTAGGGGCCGATACCAAGGTGCGATCGTTTGAAGAGGAGGCGGCAAAGAATGCTGCTGCCGAGGCGAGCAAAGGCGCGCAAAGTATTTCGCCGGCCGGCATGCAAAGCGCGATTAAACACGCCATTAAATCGGCCAGTACGACCAGCCCACCCGGGAACGGCCCGCTACTCAAATGGAATGTGGCGAACGAACAGATGATTTACGGGTACATCATTTATCGATCGGATCAGGAAGACGGCCCGTTCCTGCGCGTCAATAACGAAACGATCAAGGCTGCCGCAGAAGACGGAGTGAATTCCGATTACCAGTGGCGTGATAACTCTGCTCAATCGGGAAACGTGTATTGGTATTCCATTGGGATGGTGTACAAGGACGGTCATAAGCAACAGCTCACCGGCCCACAAAAAGTTCTGGCAAAGTAAAGTGCGTCAGGTGTACAGACAGCAATGGCTCTAATCGATTGCCATCGCGATTAGGTTCGCGTGATCTGCATCCACCGTCAAAACGCTGCCCTGTTCATACCAATCGCCGAGTACAATGCGCGTGGCCGGCAATCCATTAAGCTGAAATGAATGCGTGGCGGGGCGATGCGTATGCCCGTGGATTAATCGGTGAACTCCTGCTTCGTGCATGGCGCGCGCAACGGCCGCGGCATTCACGTCCATAATTTCCATGTTAGCGGCAGCGGTATGCCGTTGGCTTTCGGTCCGTGCCTGACGCGCCATCTCGCGCCGTGTGGCCAAAGGCTGAGCCAAAAACCCCTGTTGCCAAAAAGGATTGCGAACCTGCTGGCGAAACGCTTGATAGGCGTGATCGTCGGTGCACAGCGCGTCACCGTGCACTAACGCAGTGGGCACCCCGTATAGATCAATAACCGTAGGATCGTTCAGCAATGAAAATCCAGCGCGCTCTGCGTAGGTTTCACCCAATAAAAAATCGCGGTTGCCGTGCATAAAATGGCAAGGCACGCCGCTGCGCTTAAGGTCCAGCAATGCGTTGGCAATCGTGTTTGCCAAAGGTGCGTCATCGTCGTCGCCAATCCAACTTTCAAATAAATCGCCCAAGATGTACAACGCATCGGCCTTACGCGCTTGTGTTGCGAGAAACCGTTGAAACAGCGTCGTGATGTGTGGGCGACTGTCGTCAAGGTGTAGGTCGGAAATAAAGAGGGTAGTCACGATGGATTCTTAGTCTACCTTTCCGTTCGCTCTGAGCCTGTCGAAGGGTGAACGGAAAAGCTTCGGTGCTTCGACAGGCTCAGCATGAACGGGTTTCGTAAAACTGCTGCCTGAATATCAATCAACATTATGTATTTCGACAAAATCTACTGTACCAACTCCGCTTTTTCCAACACGATCGGCGTCGTCGGCACATCTTTCGGTAAGGGTCCTTGCGGTGCGGTCGGGACCGCCTTCATCTTGTCCACCACATCCATTCCGCTAATCACTTTGCCGAATACGCAATAGCCCCAGGTTAAGCCGTCCTTGTCGCTGGTGAAGTCCAGGCGCTTGTTGTCCACGACATTGATAAAAAACTGCGCCGTGGCCGAATGCGGATCATTGGTGCGCGCCATCGCTAACGTGCCGCGTAAATTGGACAGACCATTATTGGCCTCATTGTGGATAGCGGCATGAGTGCGTTTTTGCTGCAGGTCCTTCGTGAATCCGCCGCCTTGCACCATGAAATTGTCGATCACGCGGTGAAATACGGTGTTGTTATAGAAGCCTTCCTTGGTGTATTGCAGAAAATTCTCGACGGATTTGGGTGCCTTATCGGAAAATAGCTCAACGGTGATATCACCCATGCTGGTATGCAGCAGCACTTTAGGATTGTCGGCGTGGCTGCTTTCCGCGGGTTTCGCCGCTTCCGTGGACTTGGCTGTGGCGTGGGCTGGTTTACTCTGAGCCGCTGGTTTTGTCGCAGCGGGGGTTGCGGCGAATGCAGCGGTGGAGGCAAGAAATAAGCCGGACAGTAGTAAGCGCTTTAGCATGTGGGTCTCCGAGTAAAAACCGATGTAGGAAAGGCGTTAATGATAAGCGTTTGTTAGGGCAGTCGTCATGTTTTGCGGGTGAGGCGCCGTTATCGCGGCTGGAAGCCGCTCCCGCAATCTGCACACCAAAGTCAGGCTAAATCGCGGCTAAGCCGCCATACGCTCCCCGGCGCGTATCTGCAGCTTGATGTCCAGTTGCTTGAGGTAATCGCGCTCTTGCTCAAGATCCGCCCGGGTAAGCGGATGCTGCTCCAGCCATTCGCGCGGGAGCTTAAACTGCAGCGCTTTGTCGTCGGCCTCAAGTTCCAACGGTGGTAACGGATCGGTCGAGCGGGGGCGTTGCAATAACACCGCCAAACGCAGCAGGGCCGTGCTGCGGCAGGCCGGGCGACGTAAACGCTCAGGCAGGGCGCGAATCACCGTCTCATCAGGTTTACGTCGGTGGCAGCGAAGCATGGCGGCGAGCACCTGCTGCTCGTGACGCCCGAAACCCGCCAGATCCGAGTTTTCAACGATGTAAGCGCCATGAATATGATGTTGGCTGTGCGCAATGGCCAGACCGATTTCGTGAACGCGTGCCGACCAACTTAACCAATCGCGCTCAGCATGACCCAGCTGCCAGGCCGCCGATACTTGGTCGAATAAGGCCAGTGCCGTCGTTTCCACACGTTCGGCATGGGCACGTTCAATGGCGTAGCGCTGCGCCAACGCCGCAATACTGGCATCGCGCGGGTCGCGGTGCTGGGAGCGGCCGATCATGTCGTACAGCAGCCCTTCGCGCATGGCGGTGTCGCAAACACTCATTTTTTTTAAGTCCAAAGCGACAAAGCTGGCTTCAAGAATGGCAATGCCGCCGGCAATCACGCCGGCGCGCTCTTCGCTTAAACCGGGAAGCTGCAGTTGTTCGACTGACCCTGCTGCAGTTAGGGTTTCGGATAATTGCCCTAACGCATGGCGAGTGATGCCGGATTCACTCCACCCGGAGGCTTGGACAATGTTGCCGATGGCCCTGATCGTGCCGGACGATCCAATCGTTTCTCCCCAGCCGTGAGCGCGGTAGTCGGCGGCAAATTGCTGCAGCTCCACGGAGATTTCCGTTTGCGCCTGGCGCCAGCGTTTGCTGCTCAACTTGCCGTCGGCAAAAAAGCGCAGGGTGCTGGCCACGCACCCCATTTGCAGGCTTTCTTTTTTTAAGGTTTCGTATCCTTGTCCAATAATAAACTCGGTGCTGCCGCCGCCAATATCAATCACCAGGCGGCGCTCCGAGGTTTCGGGTAACCCATGCGCCACGCCAAGATAAATCAAGCGCGCCTCTTCACGGCCCGAGACCACCTCGATCGGATGCCCTAAAGCGGTTTCTGCCGGAAGCAGAAACGCGAGCGGTGTGCTCATGCGCCGCACCGTATTGGTGGCGACCGCGCGCACGCGCTCGGGCGGCAATGCGCGCAAACGTTGACCAAATCGTGCCAGGCACGCCAATGCGCGTTCGCGGTAGACGTCATTCAGCGTGCCGTCGGCGTCCAAACCGGCGGCCAGACGTACGCTGTCGCGCAATCGGTCAATGACGCGCAGTTGACCGTGTTCATAGCGCGCCACCACCATATGGAAACTGTTCGAGCCAAGATCCACGGCCGCGAGTAATTCACCGTCCTTAATTTCCGTGTTGGCAGAATTTGACACGCGACTTCCTAGTTGCTGTGACGATGATGGTTGCGGGGCGCCGAGCGGACTCGTGTTGGCGATTTTATCACGATCACCGGCGTTCGCAGGCAGATTACGCGGCGGTAACCCCAAGCAAGGTTTTCATTAAGCTCAATATTTCTTCCTTAGACCCAGTCACATTCAGCTGCCGCTCGCGGTTCACGTCGGTGCCTATATAAATGGCATAGCTTAAGCCGACATCATTGCCTTCGTCGTCCAGTTTAGGAAAAGTCTCAACTTTGCTGACGTATACAATTTCGTTAGCATCGACATATGCGCCATTGGGTAGTTTGATCCAGCGTTGCATGGGTATTCTCCGCAGTGTGATGAAGGGTCGCGCTTGTGATCGGTACGGGCTGCTGCAGGCTAGTGCGAGCGTAATGCGAGTGCAAGAGGGAAGCCGATTATTGGGGGGGCGGTATTAACTTGGCCTGTTCAAGCCAACGTCTTGCATCTTCCGCGTCGTCTTCAAACCAGGCCTTGGTTGAGCCCAAACGATAGGTATACCCCCACGCGTCCATATCGGCCATCAATCGCGCTTGCCCGACATCGGGCAGATGACCGGCAAGCACGATTTGAAGATAGCAGGTGGCGTTTTCCTCTTCGATGGAGTCCGAAGCGTTGGTGTGCGTCGTAATGCGTTTTTCCGGCGGCATCACGATCAAATGACAAGCTTCGTGCAGGATTGAATGGATCGGTGTATCCATTCGTGCGTAGATGAAGGTTCCAATGATTCCCGCTTCGGGCTCGCCCCAATAGCTACCTGGAATTGGTTGGGCTAGGTCAAGAACCTCAAGGGTAAGATCGAAGCGTTGCAGTAGGCTGATTAAACGCTCGATTTTAATATCGGCCAGGGTGAGTACCGCTGCAACCGGTTGACCGGAATTGTCCGATGGATTGAGTGCAACGGCGCCAGACATTCGCTTTTAAGCCTTAGTTTTCTCCAGCGGCCCGGGCTTTGTGCGGGGCAATGCGATCGGGGCGCTCCATCAACCAAGGCAATTTCGGTAATTGACCATTGCGCAGATAAGTGTCACGAACGTAGGCGTAGCTTGGCAGGTCCTTAACCAACAAGCTCACCCGTTTACCAACACCCTGCATGCTTTGTTGCCCCACCTCATGGAAACCGAAGGTGCCATGAAACAATACCGATGCATCGTCACGCGGCTCTAAGAATACCTCGCACGTTAATACCGGTACGCGCGTTTCCGAATAACTTTGCACATCGCAATAAAATAATCGGCCGAGCCCCAAGCCTCGATAGCGTTTGGCCAGTACAATCCGGTCAATGTAGACGAATTGCGGATAATGCTCGCGAAACCATAGGAAATTGGGGCTATCGTGAGGAGCGGTTTCGCGCAGGGCGATCAGAAAACCGGCCAAATGGCCGTCGCATTCGGCAACCCGAAAATAATCGGCATAGTCAAAAAACCAGCGCACACGCGTGGCATCCAGCGGCAGAATGTTGGGGCTGGCGGCATTGTTTAACGCTAAAACGGAGTCCAGTTCTTGCTCACGCACGTCGCGGATGGCGATGGCCATTCGTTTGCTACTCCATAAACGATAACGAGAGAACCGGCGATTTCAGCCGAGAACGCGGGCGATTATCGCATGCTGGGTGAGCCGAAACTATGGCATAGAAGTGGATTTTTTGTTAAGTCAGGGGTGCTCGCACCGGCGCCTCGGGGTAGGCATGGGTTGATTGTCCCGATAATGACTTAGGGCAGGTTGCGCCAATCGTTGAGGGCTCTATGATGGGGGTTAATCATGAAGCTGCCGTTTAATCATATTCAACTGCTGCGTTACGCGGGCTTGTTTACTTACGTTTGCGTGGGCATCCCTTTGCTGCGCAATACCTGGGTACCGCAAATTGTGCTGGGCTCGCTGGAGCATTTCGGGTGGATTGCGGGCTATCTGTTGTTTGGTATGGCCTATTGGTCCGCGACAGCGGACCTTGGTCGCCCGTATCGCTGGCAATTCAAATTGCCGTTGTTGGTGGTAATGAATGCTGCCGCTTTTACGATCAGTTACATTACCGGCACGGGTTTGTCGGCCTTATTGTTGGTGGTGGTGGCGGGTGTGTTGCCTTGGTTGCTGCCGTTTTGGCCGGGATTGATTTGGGCGGTCCTGCAAAACTTCACGCTGATGCCGGTGTTTGCGCGCGTGCCGGATTTTGGTTGGCTGGATGCGTTTTTGCAAAGTGCGCTTTACTTAGGGTTTGGTGGATTTACCTACATCACCTCACTGGTCGCGAAACAGCAAGCGCAAGCACGCGAGGAGCAACGCAGGTTGAATTCGGAGCTACGCGCCACGCGCACCTTAGTGGCGGAGTCAAGTCGTATCGCCGAGCGCTTGCGAATATCACGAGAATTGCACGATTTGGTCGGGCACCATTTGATAGCGCTTAGCCTTAATATGGAAGTTGCCAGCCATTTGGTCAGCGGAGCGGCCGCCGAGCATGTGCGCCAGGCGCAAGCGGTAGCGAAATTGCTACTAACCGACGTGCGTGAAGTGGTAAGCCAACTGCGCGAAGACGATGCGCTTGATCTAACCCAAGTTCTGCACAATTTGGTCGAAGGCGTGCCCGGTCTTCATATCCATCTTGAGCTGCCACCGCGGTTTTCGGTGGACGACCCGCGACGCGCTCAGGTATTACTGCGCTGTGCTCAGGAAATTATTACCAACACCGTGCGCCACTCCGGTGCGGACCATTTGTGGTTGCGCTTCGAACGCACGGCCGAAAATGCGTTGGTGATCCACGCGCATGACGATGGCCACGGTGTGGATGGTTTGCGGCAAGGCAACGGCCTGATCGGTATGCGCGAGCGTCTCGCGCAGCTCGGCGGGCGTTTGCAAATCGCTACCGCAAAAGGACAGGGATTTGCACTGGATGCCTGGTTACCGCTGGAGACGACACCATGATTTCCGTATGTTTGGTCGATGATGAAACCTTGGTCCGCCAAGGCATCCGCAGTCTGCTGCAATTGTCCGACTCCATTAGGGTCATTGCCGAGGCCGTGGATGGCGAACAAGCGATTGATTTAATTCCACAAGTTAAACCGGATGTGGTGTTGCTCGACATGAGCATGCCCAAGTTTTCCGGTCTGGACGTATTAACCGCGTTGGCGGCGAAAGACCAGTTGCCCCCCACCATCATTTTGACCACGTTTGATGACGATCAATTGGTTTTGGCCGGTCTTAAGGCCGGGGCGCGCGGCTATTTGCTAAAAGACGTGTCGCTGACGCAATTGGTCGACGCGGTTAAGGCGGTGGCTTCAGGTGGTTCCTTGATTGCGCCGGTGGTCACCCAGCGCCTGCGCTCAGGGCTGGTGCGCATGCACAACGAATTCCCAAGCCTAGACCGACCCGATCCTCTCACTGAGCGGGAAACGGAAATTCTGCGTTTAATGGCCAGTGGTTATACCAATAAGGAAACCGCCAATTCGCTGGGCGTGGCCGAGGGTACGGTGAAAAATCACGTTTCAAATATCCTCTCCAAGCTTGGGGTACGCGACCGCACTCGGGCGGTTTTGAAGGCTTTTGAGCTCGGGATCGTGTAATTCCCTTCACCAGAATCTTTCCTTTGCCTGTAAAATACCGCATGGGGAATAGCCATCGCGCCCGAGAGCAAGTACCATGCGCGGCTCGGCTCAAGTTTTGGCATTTTATGCCAGAAAGCCGATGGTAGCGGTCGCCCGCGATTCGTTACTGTGCCGTTCGATTGTTCGGCCGGTGCACTGAGGGAAAGTGCATGCCGGCGCCAGCCTTGAGTGTGGGAGATTTGTGGAATGACCCGTCTGCTTGAAGTTCTTGTTGCGCTTTTCATCGTTTTTTTATTGACCGTGATATACGGGGTTTTACTACCGAGCCACGGGCATATTGAACGCACGCTTGAGATCAGCCATCCGCTGCGTCAGGTTTACGATGTGTTGAATGGGTATCGGACGTATCCCGTCTGGAACGCGTTAAGCGCCTACGACCCCAAATTGCAGCTCAATTTCGAAGGCCCCGAGGCTGGAAAAGGCGCGCGGGTAAAGTGGTATAGCCTAAACGAGACGGTCGGTACGGGCAGTTTAAGCATCATTGACAGCGAACCGGACAAAAGCGTCGTAATGGCGATTGAAAACGGCTGGCGCGGTACCAACAAAACCTACACGATCGATTTGAAACCGGGCGCTACCGGCAAAACTCTGAAAATCACTTGGGCTTATGACGTCGATTACGGCTGGAACCTGAGATCGCGCTATTCCGGGCTTTATCTCGAAGGCGATCCGGCGACCCAGGTACAAGTGCACCTCAATAAGCTCGCCAATATGCTCGCCACATTCCCGAATGTGGATTACAAGAACGTCAACTTCAGCATTGTGGATGTTCCCGCCAAACCGGTCTTGTTTATCTCGACCAAGGCCAAGCGCACCTTGGACGATGTTGCCGAGGCCACCGACAAAGCAATGACGGAGATTCAAACCTTAATCCGCAAGTACCGCCTGAATCAAGTCGGGCCAAGGCAAACCATCACGACCAATTGGGGTGATGAGAATTACGAGTTTGACATTGCCGTGCCGGTCGATCACGCCGATATCCCCATCAGCGGCAATGTGAAGGCGGGTAATAGTTACAGCGGCAAGGCCTTGATGGTGTCGCTGGAAGGCTCACCGGCGCAATTGCCGCCGGCACGATTGATGTTGAAGGCGTATGCCTATACGCACGGTTATCTGTTTGATGAAAGCTCCGAGGGTTCCGGACGGTTTTTCGACGAACTGACCAGCGAGCCCAAGGCGGCTGACGATGCGCAGAAGTTTAACGTTTATTTGCCAATACAGATCTAGCGAATCCCTTGCATTGAGGAACCAAGGCGGCTTTAGGCCGCCTTGGTTTTTTTAACCGCCCGAGATTTTTTATGCGTTCGGGAACTTTTTGCAAAACTTGCGGTAAATTTCGCGACGCATTGGTGCGTACGAGCTTTTTTGCCAAACTTAAATAGGTGACCTTAAAATGATAGAAACCCAAGGTCTATGTAAACGGTACGGCGAATTTACCGCCGTGGACAACATCAGTTTTCAGGTCGACGCCGGCCAAATACTGGGTTTCCTCGGGCCAAATGGCGCGGGAAAATCCACCACGATGAAAATGATCGCTGGGTTTTTGGCGCCCACCAGCGGTCGGGTTAGCGTGTGTGGCTACGATGTACAGACCCAACCCATCCAAGCCAAACAATGCATCGGCTATTTGCCCGAGGGTGCACCCAGTTACGGTGAGATGAATCCGCGCCAATTCTTGGATTTTATTGCCGATGTGCGCGGTCTTGAGGGAGCGCTTCGGCGCAGTCGGTTGGACGATGCGATCGAGCGCTTGCACCTGGGGCCGGTATTGAAGCAACCGATCGAAACCCTGTCCAAAGGATTCAAACGGCGTGTGGGCTTGGCACAAGCCATTCTGCACGATCCCAAAGCGCTGATTTTGGATGAGCCCACCGATGGCCTTGATCCGAATCAAAAACACGAGGTTCGGGCGCTGATCAACGCCATGGCGAAAGACAAGATCATCGTCATCTCGACCCATATTCTGGAAGAGGTGCACGCGGTTTGTAACCGCGCCATCATCATTGCGCAGGGCCGCATCTTGGCCGATGCGACACCGGCCGAACTTGAGGCCCGCTCGCGCTATCACTTGGCCGTTTCCTTAAGCACCGAGAATGTCGCAGCCGCGAAAGAGGCGATCGGGCGCATTGCGGATGTCGCCAGTGTCGAGATTGATCCGGTTGATCAGCGCATTACCGCTTTTCCAAAGCCGGGCAAACCGATTTTTGCGGCGATCAATGAGTTGCTGAAAACCCAAGGCATCGCGGTCAGCGAATTGCAACTGGAGAGCGGGCGTTTGGATGAAGTGTTCCGCAGCATCACCCAACCGACCAATGAGGAGGCCGCAGCATGAACCTGGTCCGAACCCTCGCCCGGCGCGAGCTGATGAGCTACTTCGCCACCCCGGTCGCCTACGTGTTCATCGTCATTTTCCTGTTGTTGGCCGGCACGTTTGCGTTTTATCTCGGTGGATTTTACGAGCGCGGTCAGGCCGATTTGCAGCCGTTTTTCAATTTCCATCCTTGGCTCTATCTGTTTTTGGTTCCGGCCATTTCAATGCGGTTATGGGCGGAGGAGCGCAAATCCGGATCGATTGAATTGTTGCTGACGTTGCCGATCACGATGTGGCAAGCGGTGGTGGCGAAATTCCTCGCGGCCTGGGCGTTTATCGGCATTGCGCTTATTTTGACCTTTCCGATTTGGATTACGGTCAATTATTTGGGCTCACCCGACAACGGCGTCATTTTTGCCAGTTACCTCGGCAGTTTTCTGATGGCCGGAGCGTTCCTGGCGATTGGTTCGTGCATTTCGGCTGCGACGCGCAATCAAGTGATTGCCTTTATCTTAACCGTGGTGGTGTGTTTCGGCTTTTTGCTGGCGGGCTTCCCGCTGGTGCTCGATTTTTTCCGTGCCTTCGCGCCGCAAGGTTTGGTTGATGCAGTGGCGGGTTTGAGTTTTCTCACCCACTTCACATCCATCAGTAAGGGCGTAATTGATTTGCGCGATCTATTGTATTTTCTGGCGACGATTGGGTTTTGGCTGTACGCCAATGCCGTCGTGATCGACCTGAAAAAAGCCGATTGAGGAGGAAGCCAAACATGAAATTCAATCGACAAACGTTAACCGGCAGCGCGCTAGTCATTCTCGCCGTCTTGTTCGTGGCGATTATTTTGGTCAGCAATTCGCTGTTGCGCGGGGCGCGCATCGATTTAACGGCCAATCATTTGTACACGCTGTCGCCTGGAACAAAAAACATACTTTCCAGTATTGACGAGCCGATTCATCTGTATCTGTTCTTTTCCGACAAGGGCACGCAAAACATCCCGCAATTGCGCACCTATGCCACGCGGGTGCGCGAGATGCTGGAGGAAATGGCCGCACATACCGGTGGCAAGTTGAAGTTGGACGTCATCGATCCGCTGCCGTTTTCGGAAGAGGAGGACCGCGCTTCCGCATTTGGTTTGCAGGCGGTGCCTTCGGGCGCTGGTGGTGAAAATATCTTTTTCGGGTTGGCCGGTACCAATTCAACCAACGGCAAGTCGATCATGCCGTTTTTACAACCGGACAAAGAGGCGTTTCTCGAATACGACGTAGCGAAACTGATTCACGAACTTAGCATCAGCAAAAAACCGGTGGTGGGTTTGGTTAGCAGCCTATCGATGGGTTCGAGCATGGACCCACAAACCCAGCAGATGCGCGAAGGCTGGGTTATTGATGAACAACTGCGCCAGATATTCGATTTGCGGCAATTAAATGCCGCCTCGATTAAATCGATTGATAAGGACATTGGCGTGGTGATTTTGGTGCATCCGAAGCAGGTCAATGATGACGCACTGTACGCGATTGACCAATTCGTGATGCGCGGCGGACACCTTGCGGTATTCGTGGACCCTAATGCCGAAATGGATGAGGCCGGCAACGATCCGAACAACCCAACCGCGGCAATGATGGCGAATAAATCATCCGACTTGCCGAAATTATTCAAGGCGTGGGGAATCGAGTACGACCCGAAAAAAGTGGTGTTGGATCAAGAACACGCTTTGCAAATCGCGATGGGCCAAGGCATGGCGCCAGTGCGCCATCCTGCCATTCTCGGTTTCAGCAAAGCCGATTTGAATCCCGAGGATGTAACGACAGCGAACCTGACCAGCTTAAACATTTCAACCGCTGGGTATTTTCAATTAGCGCAAGGCTCCAGCGCCAAGCTGGTGCCGTTGATTCAGTCGAGCAGTGGCGCCATGAGTGTGCCGGTCGAGCGCGTCAAAATGGCGATGGACCCGAACCAGCTTATGGCCGGCTATCAAGCAACCAATACGCACTATGTCATTGCCGGGCGTTTGGAGGGCAAACTTAAAACCGCGTTTGCCGACCGCAGCGGACCTGAGCATTTGGCCGAATCGAAAGACGACGCCGTGATTGTCCTAGTTGGTGACACCGATCTTTTGACCAACCGCATGTGGGTGCAAGTGCAACCGTTCTTCGGGCAAAAAATCATGAATGCATTCGCCAATAACGGCGATTTCGTGGTCAATTCGGTGGATATGCTGAGCGGTTCCAGCGATTTGATCAGCATCCGCGGCCGTGCGACGTCGCAGCGACCGTTCACCACGGTGGAAGGCTTAAAGCGCGCCGCCGATCAGCGCTTTCACAACAAAGAGCAAGAATTGCAACGTGAGCTTGGTGAAACCGAGCGCAAATTAAATGAATTGCAAACCGGCAAGAGCAAAGAGCAAGCGCAGATCTTGAGCCCGGAACAAAAAACCGAACTTTCCAATTTCCAAAAGCGCAAATTGGAAATCCGCAAAGAGTTGCGTCAGGTGCGCCGCTCTCTGGACGCCGAAATAGAGGCGCTGGGTTCACGACTAAAGCTGATTAATATCGGCCTAATGCCATTGCTGATTACGCTAGCGGCATTGGCGTTCGCGTGGTTTCGCAACCAACGCCGGCGGCCGGCTTGAGGAACCATCGATGAATACGAAAACATTGAATATTTTAATTGTCGCGGCGCTCATCGCCCTGATTGCAGCCGTGGCGTTGAATGTTTCGAAGAAACCGCAAAGCGAAGGCAGCGAATCGGTGCAGTTTTTCCTGCCGCAGCTGCGCGAGCACTTGAATGACGTTTCCGGTGTCACTCTCGTTGGCGCGGGAGACAAAACCATCGCCACGCTTAAGCGCGGTGACGCGGGTTGGAGCTTGGCCGAGAAATCCAATTATCCGGTCGATATCGCCAAGCTGCGCGAGTTCTTGCTCAAGCTGTCGGAAGCGAGCGTCATTGAGGCGAAAACCGCCAATAAAGATAAATACGCCGATTTAGGCGTCAGCGACATCAAAGATGCCGATGCAAAAGGCGTTTTGGTAACTATCGATGGATTGGCAACCCCGATCAAACTGATTGTTGGCAATTACAACGGCAGTGGCGGCGGCGGTACGTTTATGCGGCGCGACGGTGAGGCACAAAGCTATTTGGTACGCGGCAATATCAGCGCCGATAAAACGCTTACCAATTGGCTCAAAAAAGAATTGACCGATATTCAGCCCAGCCGTTTTAAGGAAGTCACGATCAACAACCCCGATGGAAAATTGTTAAAAGCGATTAAAGAAATGCAAACAGATACCAATTTCAAATTGGTCGACGTGCCAAAAGATCGTGAACCGAGTTCGGATTTTGTCGCCAATAGCTTGCCTTCGGTGTTAGCCGGATTGCGCTTTGAGGACGTAATGCCAGCAAACGACGCACAGCCTGCGGATAAAGTGTACAAAGATCATTATGCTTTATTCGACGGGGTTACCATCGATGCCGTTGCCTGGGAAAAGGAAGGTAAGGCGTACGCCCGCTTTTCCGCCGCCCTTGATACCGCACAAGCCAATGCGCATATCAAGAGCTTGCAAGACAAAGCGAAAGCCGAATACGACGCGAAGCAGGCGGCCGCGAACTCCGCAGCATTCGAGGCTAAGCCCACGACCGGCGCCGATACGGAACCCGCAAAATCGGCGACGGCACAGAAGGACTCCAACGCCGAAGCCGCTGCTAGGGCGGCCAGTGAGGTAGCTAAACCGTTGGCGGTTAGCGATCCAGATAAGGACCGTGACGATACGCTTGCCGCATTGAATAAAGAGGTGGCAGGTCTCAATCATCTGTTTGAAGGCTGGACATTCGTATTACCGAACCACAAGTTCGCCGGCATGAACAAAACGATGGACGATATGCTAAAGCCGTTGGAGTCAAAGAAGTCGGATGCGAAAACCCTTGAGGGCAAGGAAGTAAAAAAAGCCGAAATTAAGACCCCGCAGACTAAACCATTGAAATAGTTTTTTGTAAACGGGCGGGACCCAGTCAGTCCCGCCCGCTATTCTTTTTTAAAGGAGTACGCAATTTGCTTACTGCTACCGGCATTAGAGCAATCAAGCCCAATGCCACCATCGGCAAAAGCACACGCGGCTCGCTGAGAAGATCGAGTTTGATCGCACCGTGTTCCGCAATGGTGGCAGCCAACCCGGCGCCCAGCGCTGTTTCGAATGCCGTCATGATGGCCCCGCCAAAGGCGGTAGCGGTAAGAAACAACCACAGCGGGCAACGCAGCCATGCCAGAGCAACAGTAATGCCGCCAAATGGAAAAAGTGGCACTAAGCGTAAAAACAATGTGTAACTGAACGGGTGAGCGAGATAGCCATCGCGCAATTTTCCGACCAATGCCGGCGGCTCGACCCCGATGTGCGGGCCAAATGCGCTGCGGCTAACGAGAAACAGAATCAGCGCGCCCAGGGTTAAGCCGAGGGTGGATAATACGGTGCCGATCACCACCCCAAACAACATACCACCGGCAAAAATAAACACGACAGCGCCGGGAATTCCGGTGGAGATGGCCAGGGTTACAACGGCGAGATGACTAAGGGCCGCTAACCATGGATGCAATGCGATAAGCTCCTGCAGATGCGTTTGCTCCTGCGCCAAGTGTTCAGGGCGAAAACGGTCAAGTGTTCCGCTGGCCAGCGCTGCAATGCCAAGTGCGATCAGCAATAATAAAGGCAGAAAGGATCGATAGCGCTTCATGTGTACGGGAAAAATTCAGGAGGGCACGCGCAGCTGGCGCATTTGGGATACTGTCAGTGAGTGTGCGACGACGAAGGCTTAGATACTACCAGCGCAGGTGAACGATGACCACATTACACGATTTCACTTTAACCGATATCAACGGGCAGCCCTTGCCGTTGAAATCATTTCGCGGCAAACCGGTGTTATTGGTAAACGTGGCGAGTCAGTGTGGTCTCACGCCGCAATACACAGGTTTGGAACGGCTGTATCAAGAGGGTAAAGCGCAAGGATTAGTCGTACTCGGTCTGCCCTGCAATCAATTCGGCGCGCAGGAGCCTGGCAGTGCGCTGGAGATAAAAACCTTCTGCGATATGAATTATCAAGTGACTTTTCCGTTAACCGAAAAAATCGAGGTCAATGGCGCTAATCGACACCCCTTGTACGCATGGCTTGCCGGAAAAGACTCGAGGTTCAGCGGCGATATCCAATGGAATTTTGAAAAATTCCTCTGCGATGGCAACGGTTGCATGGTTGCGCGGTTTGCACCGAACATCACAGCGGAAGATGCGGGTTTGCGGCGGGCTGTGGCTGAGGCATTGGGCTAATATTTGCGGTTGGATTATTTCAATTTGCAATACAAGCCGTATTCCCGTTCGTGCTGAGCTTGTCGAAGGGTGCTTCGACAAGCTCAGCACGAACGATTTTTTATGAATGCAATGTCATTTTCGGATGGGTGCTAATTGCGCAAACACCGTAATTTCCTCGCGATCGTGGTAAAGCTGTTTGGCGCGGATTTCCACCGTGCGGTTTCGTTCGGCCAATTCGTTTTGAATTGCGCTGAAACAAAGCTCAACTTCGGCGTAACGTTTCTTCATCGGCAATTTAAGATTAAAAATCGTACGCTGGCATAAACCTTCCGCTAACCAAAAAGTGATGAGCTCGGCAACCCGCCGTGGCTGCTCCACCATATCGCAGACCAACCAATCGACCGGGCGTTTCGGGCGGTAAGTAAAGCCGTCACCGCGGACATGCGTAACCAAACCGGAGTCGATCAGGGCGGGAGCCATCGCCGCGTTATCAACAGCGGTTACGTGGATTGATCGGCTGACCAATTGCCAGGTCCAACCGCCCGGTGCCGCGCCAAGATCGACGGCTTTCATTCCGGCGTTAAGCCAGCGCTCTCGCTCAGCTTCGGTCAGCAGCACCTGGAACGCTTCGTCGAGTTTCAACGTGGAGCGGCTCGGCGCCTCATGGGGAAACTTCAATCTTGGAATTCCCTGTGGCCAGGGCGCGCTGGTTTGCGGGTCGCAATAGGCGAGAATGGCGTGATCGCTTTGTGGAAAAAACACGTGCAATCGAAAATCGGCGGCCGCATCGAGCAAATGCAGGCGTTTAAGCCCACTAACCAAGGCGCCTGAGAATTTGCGGCAAAATGTCGCTAGCTCCTTGCCGCTGTCGGTATCGGGCGGTTCTACCCACACCTGCGAAAAACGCTGATCGCGCGCGTGCAAAAAATCGAGAATTGGCGTTAGTCGATCTTGTTTATCCAGTTCGGTTATTTCAGCGATGGCGCGCAGCACTTGGCGTGGGAAGATCAGCTTGCGCCACGGCGCATCGAGCGCTAAGGCATCGGCGGCCGCGTCGTTATCCAGTACGTACTGGGCGTATCCGCTGTCTTTGGTGCATCGAATATACCCATGCGCGGCAACTGCGGTTGCCTGTGCGGAGATTTCCTGGGCGCATTCGTTTTCAAAGCCGCAACGGCAATACAACAGCAGATTGGATAGGGCTTTGGTTTGCGCCATCTAATACGGCTTTCCGCCAAGCGTGCTGTATTGAGCCAACACAGTGCGGGCGGCTTCGCGCTGCAAATCGCGCCTGACGACGATGCCGCGACGGTTAAGCTCACCCAGCCAATCGGCCGGCAACGGGCCTTCGTCGAAGTCGGTTAACGCGTGCACGTCTTCGCTGCGTGCGCCGATCAGCATTTCGTTGAGTCCCGCCCAGAAACTGGCGCCATAGCACATGCAACAGGGCTGTGAACTGGTCGCCAAAATCATCGGTGTGCCATCTTCATTCAGACGGTTGCGCTTAAGCTTCGTTTGCGCGTTGATAAATGCCAGCATTTCGGCGTGCGCGATGGAGCAGTTGCTCGCAAGAACGCGATTGACGCCAACGCCAATTAACTGCCCGGCTCCGCTAAAGATGGCTGCGCCGAATGGACCGCCTGTATTCATTTCCACATTGCGTTGCGCCAGATAAATCGCCAACTGCATGCGCGAGTCATCGTCGCCGTAAAATCGGTCGGCATCAATTTCATGGTTGATCCAGGCGGGCAAGATTGGGCTGGAGGTGATATCTGCCATGATTAACGGCCGGAGATTTTCGCGAAGGAATCACGCAACGTTACCGTGCGGTTGAACACGGGGCATGCGCCGGAATGCTCGTGGCGATCGGCAACGAAATAGCCATTGCGCTCGAATTGGTAGAAGGCCTCGGGTGTCGCTTCGCTTAAGGACGGCTCCAGCCATGCTTGAATGACGCGTTTGGAGTCGGGATTGAGATAATCTTTGTAGCTTTTACCGTCGGCATCGCTGTCGGGGGCGGCGACCGTAAACAGGCGGTCGTATAAACGCACTTGTGCGCTCACCGCGTGCTTTGCGCTGACCCAGTGAATGGTTCCCTTCACTTTTCGCTCGGCACCCGGCATACCCTGTCGGCTATCAAGGTCCAGCGTGCAATGCAGTGCGCAAACCGCGCCATCGGCGGATTTAATCACCTCATTGCATTTGATGATGCCAACGAAGCGCAATCGGACCTCGCCGTTCAGCGTCAAACGGTGAAAGCCTTTTGACGGTGTTTCCATAAAATCGTCGTGTTCAATCCACAGCTCGTTCGTAAATGGCAGAGTCCGCGAACCGAATTCGGGTTGTTGCGGGTGATTGGCGACCGTTAATGGTTCGTCATGCGCAGCGCTAAGATTGGTCAATACAATTTTCAGTGGATTCAATACCGCCAAACGGCGCGGTGCGTGCGCATCAAGATGCTCGCGCACGCAGTTTTCCAAAACCGAGTATTCGATAACCGAGTTTTGCTTGGTAACGCCGACGCGTTCGCAAAACGTGCGGATGGCGGCGGCGGCGAGCCCGCGGCGGCGCATGCCGCTTAAGGTTGGCATGCGCGGATCGTCCCAGCCGTCGACCAGGCGCTCGGTGACCAAATCAATCAACTTGCGCTTGCTCATCACCGTGTAATCGAGATTCAGCCGCGAGAATTCGATTTGCTGGGGGCGAGAGACGACGGTTTTCAATCCGGCTTTAATAATCGGCTCAACCAAATCGGGATGGTTTTGCAGATCGAGTTGGTCCAAACACCAGTCGTACAGCGGTCGATGATCTTCAAATTCGAGCGTGCACAGCGAATGCGTAATGCCCTCAACCGCATCGGAGATGCAATGGGCATAGTCATACATGGGGTAGATGCACCAGCGATCACCGGTGTTCTGGTGCGCAATCTTGCGAATGCGATATAAAGCGGGGTCGCGCAGATTGATGTTCGGCGAGGCCATGTCGATTTTCGCGCGCAAAATGTGCGCGCCATCGGCAAATTCACCGGCACGCATGCGCTGAAACAAATCGAGGTTTTCCTCGATGCTGCGGGAGCGGTACGGGCTGTTGCTGCCCGGTTGCGTTAGCGTGCCGCGATGCACGCGAATCTCCTCGGCGCTCAGCGAGTCCACATACGCTTTGCCGTCACGTATGAGCTTTAAAGCACAAAGGTAAAAAGTTTCAAAATAGTCGGAGGCGTGGCGCAATTGCGACCACTCAAACCCGAGCCATTGCACATCCGCCTTGATCGCCTCGACGTATTCCAAATCCTCTTTGGTCGGGTTGGTATCGTCGAAGCGAAGGTTGCACTGGCCATGAAACTCCTGCGCGATCCCGAAATTAAGGCAAATCGATTTGGCATGACCGATATGCAGATATCCGTTGGGTTCCGGAGGAAACCGCGTCACCACGCGGCCGCCGTGCTTGGCGCTGGCTTGATCGTTGCGCACGATTTGCCGGATAAAATGATTGGTTGGAAGGCTTAATTCATCACTCATATCGCGGGAATCAATCAATGGGGGTGGGCGGGCTTTGCCGCCATAGTGTAGTTGGTATCGCGGCTGTTGCGTATCGAAAAAAGTTACGGGTTATGCAACTTTTCCTTCGGCAGTTCGAATAAAAAATACGGAAAATCCATGACCGGCGCTTCCAATCCGAGCTGGGTAAGTACGGTGGAGATTTGGCCGCGGTGATGGGTGGCGTGGTTGAAAACATGCAGGATCAAGCTGGCGTAGGGCATGCGGTAGGGGTCGCCCTTGATCGTGCGATAGTCAAGATCGCCAGCGATTTGTTCGGGTGTCAATGCATCAACGAAGCCGCGCCAACTCTTTGCGAATTTAAGGCTGCGCGATTTGAGCGCCGCTCGGTCCGATTCCAATTCTTGGTCAAGCCCCGTTATTGCGATTGGCGATGCAACGAGCCGCGCATGCCATATGTGATCGACCAATAGGATGTGATTCAAGCTGCCGTGCACACTGTTAAAAAAAAGTTTGGTATCACGACGATAATCGCTATCGCTCAGTTGATCGACAACCGCGTACAAGCGCTGCAATGCCCAATGGTGGTAATCTGCCATCAAACGCAGGTGTTGGTGTAGATCCATACAGGTCCTTATGAGTATTCGGGCATATTTCCCCCAAAGCGAAGACCGCTGGCCTTTCTGTTGGAGCAGCTTTTGAGCCTAATATGCTAACTGTCTATCAAGCCGAAAACATTATAGATGCCCATTTGGTGAAAAACGCATTGGAAAGCGAGGGTATCCCCGCCTATGTTAGCGGTGAATACCTGATTGGCGCGATTGGCGAGCTACCGGTAACGGGGTTTATCGCCGTTATGGTGGCGCAACGGGACTTGACGCAAGCGTCTGGGATTGCGCGTCGAATCGATGATGAATTGAGGCAGTGCCGCACGGGTTCTGGTATGTCAGACGATTGGGTGACCTCTGGTGTTTAGTGAGTAGTTGGAAAGGTATTGGTATGTTTGTATTTGGAGTTGCAGCATGGTGGTAGGTTGGCGGATATGGTTTCTAGCGTTTGTATTGCATATGGGTTTGACGTATGCCGCCGATGAAAGCAGTACCCCCTACGCAGCGCTGTATCAAGCCTTGGCGCCGGCGCAAGACATAGCGCACTACGAGCGTCTGCGTGCGGTGCAGCGAGTGAAGAGTAAGCAAGGTGTGGCCCCCGACAGCATTCGAATTGCCATAGCGGCAAGCACCGGCAGGATCGAAATACCCATCGACCGCGATGGGAAACTGGATTTTCCGCTCAACGCCGAGCTTTTGGCGGAAAACCCCGCCGTCATCACCAATCAACCGAAAGGCTCCCTGACCGTAACCGTTACTTTTGAAATACGGTTACCCGATACCTTGCGCGTTGCGTATTCGGAAATTGCCGCTGCGCTTGATCAGGCGCGAGCGGTTGTGGCGAAAGATGCAAGTCCCGGAATGAAGGCGCAAGTCGTCGGTGTCGAATTCCATTTTCCAAAGGATATCAAGGCAAGCGTCACCTTGTCGGGGAAAAGCGAACGTTTATTGGTGGCGGACGCTCAGGGGCGCGTGATTGTGATGCACAATGACACCCTGGTTAAGGACGATCCAACCCTGGTTTTTTCGCATAAGCCGGAAATCGCGTTGCCGTTTTTAAATAATTAACAAATCCGGTTGTTGCAAATTGTAATAAGGAAAATCATGAACCAAGAGCTGACTTTGGTTATCGGCAACAAGAATTACTCTTCCTGGTCGTTAAGGCCTTGGCTGGTGTTGCGCCAATTTGATATTGCGTTTAAGGAAGTGAGATTGCCGCTGGATACACCTGAGTTTTACCAGAACATCCATCATTACTCTCCCTCGGGCCGCGTTCCAGTTTTAACGCACGGTGATCTTATCGTTTGGGATTCGTTGGCGATTTTGGAATACGTGAATGAGGTATTTCTTAAGGGCCGGGGTTGGCCCAGTGCCGTTGCCGCACGTGCGGTGGCGCGCTCGATCAGCGCGGAAATGCATTCCGGGTTCAATCATCTGCGCGCCGAATGTACGTTCAATTGCCGCAGACGCTTGGCGGATTTTCGCGTGACGCCGCCAGTTCAGCGCGATATCGATCGCATCGGGCAGATTTGGCGCAGCGTGCGCGAAAGCCATGCAGCGGAGGGTCCTTTCCTGTTCGGAGAGTTCTCCATTGCCGATGCGATGTATGCGCCGATCGTGCTGCGTTACTTAACCTACGGCATCCGTGTCGGAGCTATCGAACAAGACTATTGCAATGCGATCTGCGCGTTACCTGCGATACAAGCGTGGCTGGCGGATGCCAATGCTGAGGCCGAAGTGGTCGCTAAATACGAAAAGTCTGCTTGAATATGGCCTTGCCTCCGTCACCGCGTGCAGCGTTATACGGAATGGCGGGCGGGGCGGCCTTGATCAGTACGACAGCCATATTCGTCAAATGGGCCGACGTCGACCCGACCGTTTCTGGGTTTTACCGCATGTTGTTTGGCGGCTTGATGCTGGCGCTGTTGTTGGTCATTGGCGGGAGATGGCAGCAGGTGCGGGCAAAGCATTTGCTCTGGTTGACGTTGCCCGCCTTGGCGTTCGCGGCGGATTTGATGCTGTGGCACCGTAGCATCCGCGATATTGGACCGGGATTGGCCACGTTGCTGGCGAATTTTCAAGTGTTTGTCATGGCGTTGGCGGGGTTGCTGTTTTTTCGCGAGCGCTTAAATACGCGGTTTGTGCTGGGCCTGATGTTGGCGATGGTTGGGCTATGGGTATTGGTGGCGCCAAGTTGGTCGCAATTCGATGCGCATTACCGAATCGGCGTCATGTTTGGCATTCTCACGGGATTTGCTTATGCGGCTTATTTGCTGAGCACGCGCTATGCGCAGAATGGCCGCGTTGCGTTACCACCGCAACAATTGCTGTGCGTGATCTCCCTGTTGTGCGCCGTCATTTTAGGCATTGCGGGGGCGATGGAGGCGTCCAGCTTTCGTATTCCGAATCTTAAGAGCTGGGCGGCCTTGTTAAGCTTAGGTTTGTTCGGTCAGGTACTGGGTTGGGTGCTGATCGCGCGCTCAATGCCGCAGCTGCCCGCATCCACAGTGGGATTGTTGTTGTTGCTGCAGCCCAGCCTATCGTTCGTGCTGGATGTGTTGTTGTTTCGTCGGCTGACCAGCGCAATCGACTGGATTGGCGTGGCATTGTCGTTACTGGGGGTTTTTTTCGGTTCGTGGCGTAAGCCTAAGAACGATACTGCGTTGGTGGGGTTGCCGGCGACGGAATAAGGAGCAAGCGTTATGAAGGTCATAACATTGTTTTTTTTAAGCCTACTGTCCAGTGCAATGGTTTTTGCCCAAGCGCCAACGGGCGGTGGCGGTATCGACCCCAGTGCATTCAGCGATGAAATGACACCATTGATGCGTGAACGCATCAATGCGGAACTTGAGCACAACGTGGCTGCGCTTACCCGCCAAGGCAAGTTGCTGCCGTTACCAAGCGATGCGGTGAGTTTGTATTGGCCGCTTAGGACAACGACCATCAGCGATGCCGATTATCACGGCATATCCAACTGGGTGGATTTGGATGCGACATACCCTAACCATTTGCTCGATTGGAATTGCGGTGCTCGTACCTACAACGAAGCCGGCTAAACAAAACGGAGTTGCCGTTTATTGCAGCAGTGTTTTCGGTAACGCAGCGAAGAGATTCGCGAGCTTATGTAAAAACTCAGCGACCGCCGTGCTTTTGCGCCACACCATGGCGATGCGCCGGCTTGGCGCTTTGCCGCGGAATTTCATCAAGTGAATACGGCGCGATACCGCAACGGGTGGTTTGACGGAGAGCATCGGAAGCAATGTGATGCCGACGTTCGCGGCGACCATCTGGCGCAAAGTCTCCAGACTGGTTGCACGAAAGCCGGTCTTTTCATTCGCGCCAGCCAGTTTGCATACGTCCAAAGCCTGTTCGCGCAAACAGTGTCCATCCTCCAGCAGCAACAGGTTGGCATCGGCAAGATCATCGATCACTAAGGTTTTGCGTTGCGCAAGTTCGTGATGTTGCGGTACGGCGAGCAGAAAGGGTTCCTCGAACAGAAATTCGGTATGCAATTGTTCATCGACGATCGGCAACGCCAATAGGCCTGCATCGAGGCGCCCCTCGCGCAATTGCCGCAAAATGATTTCGGTTTTTTCCTCAACCAATAATAATTCCAATCGTGGAAACTGTTTGCAGATGCTTGGAACCACATGCGGCAATAAGTAAGGGCCGAGTGTGGGGAAAAGTCCCAAACGTACGGTGCCCGACTCGGGGTCTGCAGTGCGCCGCGCCAGTGTTTTGATTTGATCGACGTCGCGCAGCACAGCGCGGGCGCGGCGGGTCACCTCTTCGCCAATTTCGGTGAATAGGACCTTGCGTGGGTTGCGTTCTATAAGGATTACGCCAAGCTCTTGTTCGAGTTTCTTGATTTGCGTGGACAACGTCGGCTGGCTGACAAAGCACGCCTGCGCCGCGCGGCCGAAGTGCTTGAATTCGTCCAATGCGACCAAATAACGCAAATCCCGCAAATTCATAGAACCATCCAAGTTTAATGATTGATATTATCAATCGATAATATGATATCAATCAATTGGATTAATAGAAATAGTGGGTTAAAATGCGCTTCCACGATTCGATCCACCCCAACCATCCAAGGAGCTAGCTCATGCTGACCGTAGGCGATTTGTTTCCCAATTTTGCCGTGAAAGCCACCGTATCCAATGACTTGAAAACGGCGTTTGTTGATATCCACAACAAGTCTTATCCAGGCAAATGGCTGTGCGTGTTTTTCTACCCGAAAGATTTCACCTTTGTCTGCCCCACCGAAATCGTCGGTTTTGGCGAGCTCAATAAACAATTTGCCGATCGTGATTGCCAGGTGTTAACCGGCAGCATCGATTCGGAGTTTGTGCATTTGGCTTGGCGGCGCGATCACAAGGATCTCGGCAAACTGCCGTTCCCGATGTTGGCCGATGTAAAGCGCGAGCTCACGTCGGCTTTGGGCATTCTTGACAAGGACGCCGGTGTCGCCAAGCGCGCGACGTTTTTGGTCGACCCCAACGGCGTTATTCGCTTTGTCGATGTCACCGATATGAGCGTGGGACGCAACCCCGCTGAAGTATTGCGCGTGCTCGACGCGCTGCAGACCGATGAGTTGTGTCCGTGCAATTGGAGCAAAGGCGAAGATACGTTAAAAGTGGCCTAAGCTTGCCAATGACGGCCACGAGGTTTCCAAAGCGGGAGCCGTATCGCGCTCTCGCTTTGGATTTTTTAATGATTTTTTCATAGCGGGAGCTGCGCAATGAGCCTAGCCGAATTGAGAACCGCTTTGCCTGAGTTCGCGCGGGATCTGCGTTTGAATCTGGAATCGGTCTTAACCGAGGCCGGTGCCCCTGGATTGAGCGCAAAGCAGCTGTGGTTGGTGGCGTTGAGCAGCGCGATTGCCGCGCGCCATGCACCGTTGGTTCAGGTGATTAGCGCCGAAGCCTCGTCACATGCGTCGGAACCTGAGTTAAACGGCGCCAAAGCCGCCGCGGCGATTATGGCCATGAACAATATTTATTACCGATTTACGCATTTGGTATCGGATCAGGAATACTCGAAATTGCCGGCGCGTTTGCGCATGAACGTGATGGCAAATCCAGGTTGCGGCAAAGTGGAATTCGAGCTGTGTTCGATTGCCGTATCGGCGATAAACGGTTGTGGCGCGTGTTTGGATTCACATGAAAAAACGCTGCGCCATCACAATGTGTCGGCACAAGCCGTGCAAAGTGCGGTGCGGATTGCGGCCGTGGTTCACGCGGTGGCGGTGATATTGGAGCAGGCTGCCGATTCCAAGTAGCTTGGCATTGGCGATAACGTGTCATTTATTAAGGCCGTTCATGGTTCGACAGGCTCACCACGAACGGCCTTAATAAATGGCATGTGAGCCGGGTTTAAGTGGAATGGCTTAGCACAACCCGTGGAACGATAAACTCCGTATATCGTTGGTTAAATGCAAGGCTCTTCGGCAAAGATTCATTGCCTTCTGGTCCGATGGTTTCTATTATTGCGGCCACTCATCTTCGGTCGATGCGCATGAATGCTCCTCCAGTGAAACGACCCGCCGAGCTTTTCGCTCAGATACCCGAACGCAATACCGCCGATGTCCTGTTGCGCACCACCCAACAGCATCACGTGGCATTAAGCTCAATGGCCGATACCAAGGCCAATATCATCATCACGGTGTCGTCGATTGTGTTGACGTTGAGCCTTGGCAAGATGAGCGAAGTGAATTTGCGCACCAGTGTATTGACCTTAACGGTATTCACCTTGCTGGCGTTGTTGCTCGCGATTCTTGCCGTATTGCCGAAGTATCGACCGTTAAAGCTCAGCAACAGCGAGGAGTTGCCCTCCGGGTTCAATTTGCTGTTTTTTGGACATTTCACTGAGTTGACGCGCGAGCGCTTCCAAGCCGAGGTGGTGCGAAGCCTGGCGGCCGATGGATCGGTCTACGCGGCGATGGCTGCCGATATCTACAGTTTAGGCAGCTATTTGGCGCACCACAAATACCGCTATCTGCGGTGGAGCTATTTAAGCTTCCTGACCGGGTTTGTTTTGGCTTCCCTAGAGCAATTGTGGCTGCTGATGTTGCATTGAGCGGATTTAACCCCGATCGTGCCGCTAGACCGTTGCACGAGATTGGCAATCGATGACCGGAGACAAACGAATGCGCATCAAGCTCCTTGGGTGGTTGTTGGCTGGCGCGGTCTGTTCATGCGCTTATGCGCAAACAGCACCGATCAACGACGCAACACTGCCTGCGGCATTGCGCGAATGGCGCCCATGGGTAATGAAGGGGCTGGAATATCGCTCTTGCCCCTTCATTGCCACTACAACTCCGGCGGGAGTCGATACCTTTGTTTGCGCCTGGCCCGGCAAGTTGCTCATTAACGCGGATGCCAAAGGCGCGACATTCAACCAACATTGGCGTGTCGAAGCCCAAGAATGGATTGCGCTGCCCGGAGATAATGAGAACTGGCCACAGGAGCTCACCGTCAATGGCCAACGATTCCCGGTATCGCTGTTCAACGGCGCCCCCGCGCTTAGGCTTGATCCCGGCAGCTATGAAATCCATGCCCGAATTCCCTGGAGCGAGCGTCCGCAATCGTTGCGTGTGCCCGATACGATTGGCTTGGTTGAACTTAGCGTCGATGGAAAGGTGATCTCTCCGCTGGAGCGCAATGGCGAGTCTCTGACGTTGGGTCGTGCTGCCAGCGGCGCAGCGGAGGCCGAGTCGCTGTCGCTGCGTGTGTTTCGCAAGATCAGCGATGGATTGCCCCCCACTCTGGATACAAAAATCGAATTCGACGTGGCCGGTCCCGGTCGCGAGAGCGTTCTTGGCCCGATTTTGCCGCAAGATTTTGTTGCCACCGCGTTGGATGGCGAGCTGCCGGCCCGGCTTGATCCGGATGGCAAGCTGCATATTCAATTGCGTCCGGGTACCTGGACTTTGGATGTGTCGGCGCGTGCCTCAACGCCTTTGAGTAACTTAACCGTCAAGCTTGGCGCAGAGCCTTGGCCGATGGAGGAAATCTGGAGTTACGAGTCGGTGCCGGGCTTGCGCGTGACCAGCGCCGACAGCGCAGTGCCGATTGATCCCGCGCAAGCCGGCGTGCCAGAGGAGTGGCGCTCTCTTCCTGCCTTCGCCATGCAAGAAGGCAGCTCCATCAGCATTGAAGAGCGTGCGCGCGGCCTTGCCGCGACGGATACCAATCGGCTGCATTTGCAGCGCGAAGCGTGGTTGGATTTTGCGGGCACCGGTTTATTTGCGAAAGATCGCATTCAGGGACGCATGGTGCGCGATTGGCGCTTGGATGTTGCAGCGCCTTTCACGTTGACGCGAGCGCAGGCCGATGGCGAGGGTTTATTGATCACGCGCCAGGCCAAGACCGACGTTAGTGGCGTTGAGTTACGCAATCCGAATATCAATGTATCCGCCGGAGTGCATATCGATGCAGCAGGCGGCTCGCTGCCGATCACCGGTTGGCAGCAAACTTTCGATTCGGTTGGCTTGACCCTGCATTTGCCTTACGGCTATCGATTGCTGGGAGCACCCGGTGCCGACACAGCTTATGGCACATGGATGGCGCGCTGGACCTTATTGGATGTGTTTATTGTTGCAATCATCGCGTTATTGGGTTGGCGCTTGTTCGGTTTGATCGGAGGGTTGGCGGGGTTGTTGTATTTGGTGCTTGGTTATCAGGAGCCGGGCGCGCCGTTGTGGGCGCTGGGGGCGGTAATGGTATTTGAATTGATAACCCGAGCGTTGCCGGTCGGAAAACTGGCGCGTTTTAGCAATGCACTGGTGCGCATCGCTTTAGTGGTTTTGGTGTTGACGGCATTGCCATTTATGGCCGATCAGGTCCGATTTGCACTTTATCCACAATTGGAGTCTGCGCCCACCGTTTATAACCGCTTGGTTGAATCGGAGCGTTTCCGGGCCGTGCCGCAATCGGTTGCACCTTACAAAGGCCCCGCGGAAGTCGATACGCTCAATGAGCCCGAGCAACAAACGGAAATGTCGATTGACGACAAGGACGAAAGCCGGCCTGCGGCGCCCGTCATGGCTTCGCCAAAACCGATGCTCGATGGTGGCTTATCTGGGAAAGAGTTGCCGCGTACACAAGCAAAGGGCAAATTCGCGGATCTTAAGAAAGCGAATAGCCTAGGCAATGCTCAATCCTCGTGGCAGATGAAGCGCTATGCCGAAAACACCAATATTCAAGCGGGCCGTGGTGAACCGGGTTGGCAGTACGGGTCGACGTATGCGTTGAGTTGGAGTGGCCCGGTGGCGTCGACGCAGGAAGTTCGTTTGGTTATAGCACCGCCCTGGCTGGTGCGCAGCTTACGTTTGATGTTGGTCGCTTTATTGGTGTTTGTTGCCGCCCGGCTGTTCGGACGCGGGATTTCGTCGCGGATAAGTACACCCACTGCTCGCGCGGCCGGTATCATCACCGCGTTGTTCATCATTGGCGGTGGCTTCACGTTCTCGACAGCGAAGGCCCAAGGCGCGCCATCGCAGGAGTTACTCAATGAGCTGCGCACGCGCTTAATCGAAGCACCAAAGTGCGCACCGAGTTGCGCACTCCTGGCATGGGCCAAGGTTGATGCGCAAGGCGATAATCTGCACTTTGCGCTTGAAGCCCAGACCGCAGAGCGTGTGGCGTTGCCGTTACCCTCGGACGAGAAAACCTTGACGCTTAAGTCGGTGTCGCTGGATGGCGTTGCACAAGATGGCATGCTGCGCAAAAACGGGCAATTGTGGCTCACGGTGGCGCGGGGTGTGCACCGCATTGAAATGGCCTTCACCGTCGTTGCGGTCGATAAAGTGTCGTTACCGTTTCCGTTAAAACCGGTACGGGTCGAGTTCAGTGGCAGCGGGTGGGAGGCCGGCGGAATCAGTGAGGATCGCTTGTTGACGGAAACGCTCGATCTCATCCGCATGCGCGAATCGGGTAGCGAACCGGCAGCGGGTACGACACAGCAATTTCCGCCGTATGTGCAACTTACGCGTAACATAAAACTCGATCTTGATTGGGAAGTGGAAAACAACGTTCAACGCCTCGCCCCGCAAGAGGGCGGATTTTCGGTGGAGTTGGGGCTGCTGAAGAGCGAGCACGTCACCACCGCGCAATTGAAGGTGAAAGACAACCGCATCACCGTGCCAATGCCCGATGGCGAAGACGAGGCGAGCTGGTCGAGCCAACTGGATAAATCCGATGTGATTACCTTGACCGCGCCAGCGATTTCGGATCATGCGGAAATATGGAAAATTACGCAAAGCCCAAATTGGCATGCAGATTTTTCCGGCGTTCCCGCGGTGCAGCCGCAAGACAGTGCCAACTATTGGACGCACGAGTTTCACCCATTACCGGGCGAGACGTTGACAATCAAGATTGATAAGCCGGAGCCCGTGGCCGGCCCAAGCTTAGCGATTGATTCCGCAAGCGTTGTCTCGCAAGTCGGCACGCGCGCTACCGAGCACACGTTGACGTTAAGCATTCGCAGCACCCAGGGTGGCGAGCATGTGATCGAGTTGCCACTGGATGCCGAGATACTTGGGGTTACAAAAAACGGCCTGGCGCTGAATTTGCGTCCACGCGATGGCAAGCTCAGTTTGCCGATAACGCCAGCTACTCAGAATTTCGCCATTCGTTGGCGTGAAAATCGTGAGATTGGCGCACAAATGACTACGCCGCAGGTGAAACTCAATAGCGCGGCGGCCAACATCAATTTGCAACTGGGGCTTCCGGCGGATCGTTGGATTTTAATGACGACGGGCCCGGTCGTTGGACCGGCGGTTCTGTACTGGGGCGAGCTTTTGGTAATGATCGTGCTTGCGATTGGATTAGCGCGGCTTCGGCGAACACCTTTACAATTGTGGCATTGGTTGCTTTTGGGAATCGGGTTTTCGACGTTCTCCTGGAGCGCTTTATTATTGGTTGTGGCATGGTTGCTGGCCTTGGATTGGCGCAAGCGTTACCCATTGCAGCGCGACGGCTGGTTCAACCTGATGCAGCTTGCTTTGGTGCTGATAACGGCCGGTGCCCTGGTTTGTTTGATCGGCTCAATACCCTTTGGGTTATTGGGTCAACCGGACATGCATTTGTCCGGCAACGGTTCGCTACCGACGGCGTTGCGTTGGTTTGCCGATCAGAGCACCGATACGCTTCCGCAAGCCAGTGCGCTGTCATTGCCACTATGGGGTTATAAACTCACGATGTTGTTGTGGGCCTTGTGGCTGGCCAATGCGTTAATCGGTTGGCTGCGTTGGGGCTTTGCCGCTTGGTCACACGAAGGCTATTGGCGCTCCGCACCCAAAAAACACGCGGACGTCACCACGCCCGCCTCATCGACTTAAACACGGCGGTTGAATGGGTGAATCCAGCGTTTCGAAGTGGCTAATGGACGCGGTTCATCTGATCGGTGGCTCCGCGGCGCGGCTTGAGGCAGAAACCTTGTTGGCACATACGCTGGGGCGATCGCGCGCTTGGCTGTATGCACACGGAAATGATGCAGTGGATACACAATTGGCGCAGTGTTTTTGCGAAAAGGTCGCCGCGCGTGCGGCGGGACAACCGTTGGCTTACTTAATCGGTGAACGGGAGTTTTGGTCGCTCGCGTTGAAGGTTACGCCCGATACGCTAATCCCGCGGGCGGACACGGAAATTTTGGTGCAACAGGCCTTGGCGCACATACCGCTTAATGGAGTTATGGACATTGCCGATCTTGGTACCGGCAGCGGCGCTATTGCATTGGCCATTGCGCACAATCGTCCGCGTTGCAGGGTGGTGGCAACCGATGCAAGCGCCGCGTCGTTGCGCGTGGCCAGCGACAATGCAACGCGCCTTAATCTTGGCAATATCGAGTTTGTACAAGGGGACTGGTGTTGCGCGTTAGACAAGCGGGTTTTCGATGTGATCGTGTCGAACCCACCGTATATAGCCGCCGAAGACCCGCACCTTAACCAAGGCGACCTGCGGTTTGAACCACAGGCTGCATTGGTGTCGGGCTGCGATGGACTCGACGCGATCCGCACCATTGTTGCAAATGCGCGTGCGCATCTTAAATCGAATGGCAGACTTATGGTCGAGCACGGTTGCGATCAAGGTGCGCGCGTGCGCGCATTGTTTATTGAGCACGGGTTTGCCGAGGTGAGCACGATTCAGGATTTGGAAAACCGGGATCGGGTTACGGACGGCTGTTGGGTTGGTTAGCCAAAATCATTCTATGTATGCGTGGGCCGTAGGCTGGTGCTGAACGAAGTGAAGCCCAGCGTTATCCAGCGACGAATTTGCTGGGCTTCACTTCGTTCAGCACCAGCCTACGATAAGAACAAACACCCGCAAAATTATTCGTGAGCGTAACGTGCCGCGCGGGTTTCATCCTTATGTGTTGATTGAGTTGCGAGATCCGGCCAACGGCGCAAAATAACCGCCCTGATCCCAGTAGCATCAAGCCCACATTGTTCCAATAATTCCTCGCGGCTGGCATGTTCAAGAAACGCGTTGGGTAAACCCAAATGCACTATCGCAACGTTAATACCGTGTTCGGCCAGCAGCTCGCTTACGCCACTGCCGGCGCCGCCCGCGATGACATTGTCCTCAAGCGTGACCAGCATCGAATGAGTGCGCGCCAAATCCAAGATCAGGGCCTCATCCAGCGGTTTGACGAAACGCATGTTCACCACCGTTGCGTCCAACTCGTCGCCGACCTGCTGGGCGGGTTTTAGCAAGCACCCAAACGCCAACAAAGCCAGCCGCTGCCCGCGTCGGGTCAGATGCGCTTTGCCGATGGGTACGGTGATTAAATCGCGTTGAAGCGCAACACCTGGACCATGGCCGCGCGGGTAACGCACAGCGGCGGGCCCGTCGTGCAAAAATCCGGTGCTGAGCATCTGGCGGCACTCGTTTTCATCCGAGGGCGCCATCACCACCATATTGGGGATGCAGCGCAAATAGCTAAGATCGAAACTGCCCGCGTGCGTGGCGCCGTCCGGACCAACCAACCCGGCGCGGTCGATCGCGAACAGTACATCCAAGTTTTGCAACGCCACATCGTGGATCAGCTGATCGTAGGCCCGTTGCAAAAATGTGGAATAAATCGCAACCACCGGTTTCGCGCCTTCGCACGCCATACCAGCGGCCAAGGTCACGCTGTGCTGTTCGGCGATGCCAACGTCAAAGTAGCGGTCAGGAAATTCTTTCGAATACTTGACCAAACCTGATCCTTCGCGCATCGCCGGGGTGATCGCCAGCAAACGCGAATCGGCTTGCGCCATGTCGCATAGCCAATCACCGAAAATTTGCGTGTAGCTAGGGCCACCGCTGGAAGGCTTTTTCAGCACGCCAAGCTTAGGATCGAACGGGCTTACGGCGTGGTATTCAATTTGGTCGGCTTCGGCGCGCTCGTAGCCTTTGCCTTTGGTGGTGATGATGTGCAGCAGTTGCGGGCCTTTTAATTCTTTTAGGGTGCGCAAACTTTGCAGCAACAGGGGAAGATCATGGCCGTCGATCGGACCGGTGTAATGAAAACCGAGCTCTTCAAACAAGGTGCTGGGGACAAACATGCCTTTGGCGTGCTCCTCCCAGCGTTTGAAAAACCGCCACAGGAAACCGTCGCGTTTCATCAACTGCTTGCCGCGTTCACGAATCCGGTTCAGCGTGCGGCTGGCCAGCATGCGAGCCAGCATCTTGGTTAACGCGCCGACGTTTTCCGAAATCGACATTTGGTTGTCGTTTAAAATCACCAGCAGATCCGGCGCGACGTCGCCGCCGTGATTCAGCGCCTCAAACGCCATGCCGCCGGTGAGTCCGCCATCGCCGATTACCGCGATCACTTTGCGCGCATCGTTATTGCGTTGTGCGGCAATCGCCATACCAAGGGCGGCGGAAATCGACGTGGAGGAATGGCCAACGCCGAAGGCGTCGTATTCGCTTTCCTCGCGCCGCGGAAACGGTGCGAGGCCGTCTTTCTTTTTCACCGTGCTGATGCGATCGCGTCGGCCGGTGAGAATTTTATGCGGGTAGGTTTGATGCCCGACATCCCAAACAATGCGGTCGCTTGGCGTTTCATATAAATAATGCAGCGCAACGGTCAGCTCAATACACCCTAAGCCCGCGCCAAAATGCCCACCACTTTGCGCCACCGATTCGATCAAATACTCGCGCAGCTCCGTTACCACGGCCGGCAACTCATTGTCGGTGAGCTGGCGCAAGTCCGAGGGTAAGCCGATGCGGGCAAGCAGTGGGTAGCGCTGTGGGTCGATCATGAAATGAGAGGTTCCTTACAGGTGCGTATTGTCGGCCACTGGCGGGATGGCGGCAAGCTGTTCGGCTTACGCTATGCCACTTCGGCATGCAGTTTCAAACCCAATGCTCCCATCACTTATAGGATGGTGTCGAAGGCGGGGCTGCGCTCACCAGACAGTGCTTTGTATGATTCCTGGGGAAGTTAAATTATGGAGCGATTGCATCCATGGAAAATCGACTGCTTGTGTGGCGGCGGTATCAATTCTCGCAACCGCCTACTTAACGTCGGCAAGGGCCATAAAGGGCTTAAAAACAGGAATAATGAACGAGCAGTTGACGTAAAACCTCCACTCGCTTAATCTCGCGGGTCTTTCCTTGGGGCCATAGCTCAGCTGGGAGAGCGCTACAATGGCATTGTAGAGGTCGACGGTTCGATCCCGTCTGGCTCCACCAAGGCTTTATAAGTCCTAGCATTCGGTTCTCTGCGTCCCCATCGTCTAGAGGCCTAGGACATCGCCCTTTCACGGCGATAACAGGGGTTCGAATCCCCTTGGGGACGCCATTTTTTTAGCTAAAAGGCTTCGCGGTTTGCCGCGGAGCCTTTTTATTGGCCGAGTTTCGTATCGAGGGTCATACAGACACCAATGGTCCGCGCCGATCAGGCGGTATTTCTTTTGTCCCGACTGAAAATCGCCGCTACCATCATGATGGCAAGCGCCGGAAAGGGGTGCAGATAACGGAAGCAGATGATGGGTGAGAAGAAAAATTGGGTGAGAAATAGGCACAGCCCAATCAACGCCAACCCGCGCATGGCGATTTTGGTCTTGTTGTAGCGCTGCCTTATGAGAAGCCAGACGCTCATCGGCAGAAGTAGAAAAAAGCAAACGGTCAGCCACCAGCGGCTGTTTTGAAACGCCACGCTGGTTAGGGTGTCGGTCCATGGGATGGGGCCGGCCTCAAGGAAGAAACGCTCGCGTGCTGGATTGACGATTTCCGCGGGCATCGTGCCTTTGTGGCCTAGGTCGCTTTCCATACGCCAATGCGCTTCGGCGCTGTCGAAGTATTGCGCTGCGGTTGTAAACGCCATAGGCACAATTTGCCACGGATGTTTGCTTAAAGCGCGGTGCGCAACGACGCCTGCCGCGGTTTCGGGTTCAGGGCATTCGCGTTGCATGGCGGACCAAAGACCATCCTCGCGCCATAATTGCCCTTCGCGATTGGTGGAATCGTGCAGCGGCAGGCTGAAGTGCTGAAGAATGTCGGGGTCGCAGCCGGTGCCGTCAAAATCGACCGCCTCAACCATAGGCGCGGCAAATCCTAAATCGAACAAACCTTGCGTGCCGATATAACCTGGTGGCGTGTGGTCTATCACATGGATGAGGTTACGATAACCGAAATGCACGATCCCAGTGCTAGCCAGTGACAGCAACAGATGCAGCGCCAGGGTGGCGTAGCGCTTTGTGGGTAACCCGTCCGTCGCGGTGCGTTTGGATTGAAACATCATCCGCCACATCGGCAACAACGCGCCGACGATCACAATCGTGATGGCGCCATTGAGGCGAAAGGCCACCGCGAGAATGCCGGCAAGCGCGGTTAAGGGCAGCCAAAATGCGCGGCCATCGCGGCAATAGGAAAGCGCCAGGGCAATGAATGTAAGCCAAGTGGCGCTGCCCAACGTCTCGGCCATTACCATGCGCTCATAGAACAATTGACTGGGATCAACGGCAACCAGCATGGCGGCGATGAACGCGATACCGTAGTCGATATCCAACAATTGCCGCAAAATGACGAATACCAAAAAGGCACTGGTGGCCCCAACCACCGATTGGGCGATGACCAGCGCGTGCAGAGAATGCGCCGGTACCGCGATGGCGCCGATCAATAGGCTGTAAAGAAAAGAGCGATCGCGCGGCAACGTGCCGTCCAAGCCGCCCTGCAAATATGTGACCGAGTCCCAAAGGAAAAATTTGGGGTTGGGGTCTACCATCAGGATCAGGGTTTTAACGGCGATAATGGCAAATACAACGGGTGCTACTTCGCGCCAAAAAAACGGGTTCGATGCAGTGCGTGGTGAAAGGGATGCGAATTTTATTGAATTGAGAATCGCAGGCATGAGGACACCCAGTAAAATCGAACGAATCGCTACGAAATTAGCGCAAGTTGACTATGTTAGCCTATCTTACAAAATGAGCCAGGTGAGCCAGCGTTCCCTTGAGCTTGATGCCGTGGCGGAGCCATCTTAAACCACTCCAATAATCGATTCTTTGTATGAGTCTTGCCAAACCAACGTCGGATTTGCCCGACGACCTTATTGCTTTGCTGCGCTGCCCGCGCACCCACCAAGCTTTGGAATTGCGGGCGCTGAACAAAGACGCCATCCCTGTTTTGTGGGAAACGCTGTCTTCCCGGTTCCAGCTGAAGGCGCCTGCTCTGGTGTTGGTGACGTCGGATGCTCAGTTTGCCTATCCGGTATGGGATGAAGTGATTGGCCTGCAAACCTCCTTGGCGATGGAGCGGGGCGTTTCGCAGGATCTTCGCTTAAGCGAGCTTCGCCACGAGAAGCAAGTGGTGGCGGATTTCTACGATACGTTTGGCTGGCGCAAAGACGCGACGGGTTTTTATAAGGACGCGATCGCATTTGAAGATCTGCGAGAAATCACGGCGCCTTATCGGCAGCGTTGCCACCGCCGCGTAAACCGGCATCTTGGGCGCGGTCGGTTTTTGTTGGATGCGGCGTCCGGTGCCGTGCAAATTCCCGAATACGTCCGTTTTTCGGATCATTACGAGTTACGCATTTGCGTTGATTTGTCGTTGGGAGGTTTGATCGAGGCGAAGCGGCGGCTTGGCAGTCGCGCCGTTTGCATTTTGGCCGATATCACGCAATTGCCTTTCGCCGATGAGGCTATGGATGCGTTTGTGTCATTGCATACGATCTACCACATCCCGGTGGATGAGCAATCGCGAGCCATCGCTGAGCTTTATCGAACTTTGCAATCGGGTGGGCGCGGCGTTGTCGTCTATTCTTGGGGCGGCGATGCGCCATTGCTGCGTTGGTATCGACATTGGGTTTTGCGACGGAAAGCCGCTCTTACGGTCATGGCAAGCGGCGAACCCACCGAAGCGATGCCGGACCTGTATTTCCATCCGCAAAATTACGCTTGGTATCGGCGTGAAATTGCCGCGCAATATCCGGTGAAGTTGCGCGTGTGGCGCAGTGTGGAAAGGGATTTCCTGGAAACGATTATTCGCTCACCCGTTGCCGCTTTGATGTGGTTGTGGCCGTTGTATCTGGCGGAACAGCTGTTTCCGGCTTGGTTTGGCCGGATCGGCATTTGCCCGATGTTCGTGTTCAATAAACCCCTTCGTTAGTATTCCCTTGAGCTAAAGCAGTTAGATTAGGGTCAAGCCCCGGTCCTGACCGTGCAGATGTGCGCAATTGGAATAATTAGACCGCAAGTTAATAGCCGGGCATGCTATTGCCAAGTTTAGTCACCGTTAACCCTCTGCTAATACCCCTAACAACGTTGCCGATTATGATCAGTTAGCTGAGTAAGGCGGGCACTATTCTCGGGGGCCGAATCAATTGATACGTGGGCCTTAAATCCTCGTGGGCTTAAGTTTTAGCGAGCTTCTTCCGCGGGCCGTGCAGCAACGCATCTTTCAGTCCGTTGACCATCAAATCGATTTCAGCACTGGTGATGAGGAAATGCGGTGTGAAGCGCAGCGAATTGACGCCGCCGTGAATGACCGCGATGCCGTGCTCGCGCAAGTATTCCTCGATGCTGTCGGCGCCATAGCATTTGAATTGCGCGGGGAGCTCGCACGAAAACAGCAAACCGGTGCCTTGGACTTTGCTAATAAGGCCGTTCAGTTCCTGCTTTAGCGCGTTCAATTTTTCTAAGAATTCGTTGCCGCGGTCCACAATATTGGCGCGAATCGCCGGTGTTAACATATCAAGCACCGCGCACGCCACATCCATCGCGCGTGGGTTACTGGTCATGGTATTGCCGTAAATGCCTTTGCGGTACAAGTTCGCAGTGTTTTGGGTTACCGCCAACACCGACAAGGGATATTGACCGGCGTTGAGCGCCTTGGAATACGTCTCCATATCCGGCGGATCGAGTTTTTCAAAGCCCGGGTAATCAACGATGGACAGCACGCCGTGCGCACGCAAACCGGCTTGGATCGAATCGATCAGAAATAGGCTGCCGTGAGCGCGCGTCAATTCGCGTGCGGCGGCATAAAACTCCGGTGGCACGGCGCGACCGGGATCGCCCTCACCCATGACCGGCTCTAAAAACATCGCTTCGATAAACCAGCCTTGTTGATCTGCGTTGGCGAAGGCGGCACGCATTTGATCGATGCTGTAGGGCTCAATCGTGATTAAGCTGTCTTCGTCGCGGAAGCTGGCCAAGTGCGTGGCGTAGGGCTTACGACTGGAGTCGGAATAAATCGATGGGCGTTCGGTGCGGCCATGAAAGCTGCCTTTCATAGCCATGCGTTTGATCGTTTTTCCGGCGTGCCGGCCGTCCGGGTCGGTCAGGAGTTTGACGTTGACGTCGATCAGGCGGCACGCCAGCGTTACCGCTTCTGATCCGGAATTAAGGCAAAGAAATTTGCTGTAAGGACAACCGCCGCGACGGTGCCCGATTTCGCGTTTCAAAGCGCGGCTTAGGCGCAGGTGCGTAAGGCTCGGCGTCATGATGTTGGCCATCACATGCGGGCGGTTCATCGCTTCCAATACCGGCTTGGGTGCGTGTCCAAATCCGATCATGCCGTAGCCGCCGGAATCGTGCACGACGGCGCCCTTTAGCGTGATCAGCCACGGTCCGCGTGCGGCCAGGCTCACGAATGGATTAACGGCGTCTTCGCTGTAGAAATTGACGTAGTCGGCATGCACGCGTTGCAATTGTTCGGCCTCGTCCAAGGCCAGAATCTCGGCGAATTCCTGGCGTATCTCCTGGTGTGCCACGTAGGCCGCCTCGATTGCCGCGACCAAGTCCGGATAAAGGCCAGCCAAGCGTCGAATGCTGGCGTCGTCCAGGCCGTGGGTGCGCGCCGCGCCTCCGTACTGGCGAAGTTCGTTGAGTTTGTCGATCAAATGCTGCATGGCGATGGCTCCGAAACGCTAGGCCGTGTCCAAGGGTTGTCTTAAGCTTCGCGGTTAGCTTATTGATTAAGCTATAAAAAGACTAGATTGAAGGCTAGAATAGCACGCCTAAGTGGTCTGCGGCAGGAACCGCTTGCGCAGCGGATCATAGGGCCACTGGGCGAAGCGCATGGTCTTGTCTGCGTGCTTTAGCCCTTGCCAAGGCGGCTATTTATTTCCATTTTTACTTTCAAACCTTGTTAGCGTCATTCCCGCGTAGGCGGGATTAAAGCTCTGGCGCCCAGGGGTTATGGAATTCCGCCTACGCGAGAATGACGCATCATTGCAAATTTTAAAGTCGAGTGCAGCTTAGTGAAAAAATCCGATTTTAAGTACGAATTGCCGCCCGAACTCATCGCGCAGACGCCGTTGCCACAGCGCAGCGCCAGCCGCCTGTTGGTGGTCGATGCGGCCAAGCCTCTATTTAGCGACCGCTATTTTGTCGATGTGATCGATTATTTCCATCCCGGTGATTTGCTGGTCTTTAACGACACGCGCGTGATGCCGGCGAGGCTGCACGGACATAAGGAAACCGGGGGGCGTGTTGAAGTCCTGATTGAGCGAATTCTTTCCACCCATGAAGCGCGTGCGCAGATCAAAGCGAGCAAGCCGCCGCCGGCCGGCAGCGGTATTGTTTTGGATGACGGCACCTCGGTTCAGGTTCTTGGCCACGAGGGCGGGTTTTATCACTTGCGCTTCGATATTCAAGAGCCTCTGGAGCGATTGCTGGCGCGCAGCGGCCGCTTGCCGCTGCCGCCGTATATCACGCGCGATCCGACTGCCGCCGACGCCGAGCGTTATCAAACGGTGTTTGCGCGCGAATTGGGGGCGGTCGCGGCGCCCACGGCGGGGCTGCACTTTGATACTCAACTGCTGCAACGCATTCAGGCAATGGGCGTGGAGTTCGGCTACGTAACCCTGCATGTGGGGGCGGGAACGTTCCAGCCGCTGCGGGTAGAGCAATTATCCGAGCATCGTATGCACAGCGAGTGGCTCAATGTCGGCGCGCAGTTGTGCGAGCAAATCGCCCGCACCAAAGCGCGCGGGGGGCGCGTGATTGCGGTCGGCACCACGGTCGTGCGCGCACTGGAATCGGCCAAGCGCGATGGCGTGGTGAAGCCGTTTGCCGATGAAACGCAAATATTTATTTTTCCCGGATACCACATATCCAGTATTGATGCGTTGATCACCAATTTCCATTTGCCGGAATCCACGCTGCTGATGTTGGTGTGCGCTTTCGCCGGCCAAAAGGTGATGTTGGACGCGTACCGCCACGCCGTGGCGCAACGCTACCGCTTTTTTTCGTACGGCGATGCGATGTTGATTTTGCCTGCCGGGGCCAAGCCATGAGCCAAATGCAGTTCAGTGTGTCGGCTACCGATGGTGCGGCGCGGCGCGGTCGCATCGAGTTTCCGCGCGGCAGCATTGAAACGCCGGCGTTTATGCCAGTGGGCACTTATGGTTCGGTTAAGGCGATGACGCCAGCGGATTTAACCGCGGTGGGTGCGCAAATCATTCTCGGCAACACGTTTCATTTGTACTTGCGGCCTGGGTTGGATGTGATCGGCGAGTTTGGCGGCTTGCACCGCTTTATCGGTTGGGACAAACCGATGTTGACCGACTCGGGCGGCTTCCAAGTCTTTAGCTTGGCCAAGCGGCGCAAGATATCGGAGGAGGGCGTTCGTTTTGCATCGCCGATCGACGGGTCCACAGTGTTTCTGTCGCCGGAGGAATCGATGCGTATCCAGCGCGTGCTCGATTCCGATATCGCGATGATCTTCGACGAATGCACACCGTATCCGGCAACCGAGACAGAAACACGACAATCGATGGAGTTGTCGCTGCGTTGGGCGCAGCGCAGCAAGCGCGCACACGAAGGCAACCGCAACGCGTTGTTCGGTATTGTTCAAGGAGGTATTTATCCACAATTGCGCAGTGAGTCGGCTGCCGGGTTGGTGCAAATCGGATTCGACGGTTATGCGGTGGGCGGATTGGCTGTGGGCGAATCGCAACAGGAACGCGAGCAAACGCTGGATGAAGTCGTGCCACAGTTACCGATCGACAAACCGCGCTATTTGATGGGCGTTGGCCGCCCCGAGGACATCGTCGAAGCCGTTTGCCGCGGCATCGATATGTTCGATTGCGTAATGCCCACGCGCAACGCGCGCAACGGCCATTTGTTCACGCGCACCGGTGTGATCAATATCCGCAACGCGCAGTATGAGCGCGACACCACCCCGATCGATCCCGCTTGCGCCTGTTACACCTGCCGCAATTTCTCGCGCGCGTACCTGCGCCATTTAGACAAATGCAAAGAAATCCTAGGTTGCCAGCTCGCCACCATCCATAACCTGCATTATTACTTGGAATTGATGGGTGAGATACGAGAGGCGATTGACGCAGAACGGCTACAGGCATTTGTTGCGGATTTTTACGCAGAATGTAGGGTGCAATACCCGTAGGGCATTGCACCGCAAATCCACGAGCCGAATCAAGCTATGCCAAATTATCGACGAGCCTGGGTTCCGGGCGGCACTTATTTCTTTACCGTCAATCTGTTGGAGCGACGATCCAGCGATTTGCTGGTAAGGCACATTAAACAACTGCGTGATGCTGTCGCGGTAGTCAAAAACGCGCATCCATTTCGGATTCATGGTTGGGTCGTTTTACCGGACCATCTTCATTGTGTGATCGAAATGCCGCAGCAGGACGCGAATTTCGCACTTCGTTGGCGCTTGATCAAAATGGGCTTCAGCAAATCGCTTGCCTGCGCGGAGAAGCGCTCTGCGGTCCGCAGATCGCGGGGTGAGCGGGGCATTTGGCAGCGAAGGTATTGGGAGCATTTAATTCGCGATGAAAAAGACTATATTGCACATATGGATTATGTGCATATCAATCCCGTGAAACACGGCTTGGTGACCAACGTGGTGGATTGGCCGCATTCCACCTTTCATCGTTTAGTGGAGCAGGGTGTGTATTCTAAAGATTGGGGATCCGGCGTAATTACTACATTGGCCTATGATGATTAAGTAACCTCGTTGCATGCGGCGCAATGCCCTACGGGTATTGCGCCCTACCGAATCCGCCTTACGCGTTTGCCTAAGCAAATAAGCGAACCCCTAACCCATTATAGGGTTAGGGGTATTTGCATGTGCATTAATCGCTACCATCACTTGAAGTGCTTGCGGCGAAGATAAAGCCGGCCGCAGCGGCCGTTATCGCAGCTCCGCCTATCGCATTGGTATTTGCGGCAGTGGCGCCCACATCAATAACCGCCAAGGCCGAGCCGGCCACCATTCCAGCGGGTGGGGCGATAACCCTCAATACATTAATCCCCACCAATGCCGCTACCGCGCCGGCAAGGGCTATGTTGTCGAGCGTGTTCAATGTATCCATACCTATATCTAGGCCGGTGGCGCCGGAGCCTCTCGCAGCCTGGAGGCTACGGTTCTTTGCGGTAATCGCTGAATGACTCATGGCAGTCATTTCTCCATGACGTTCCGCGCAACTGCTATTGTTCCAAATGTTCTTTAGCGAATTGCCCTCGCCACGCAAATAGCCTCCGGCAGCTTCACGAGCCCCCCGAAGCACATCTAAGGTTTCTCTTGCATTTGCATACGCACGCCCACTAGGTACAGCAGCACCAGGCTCTAAGCCTATTGCCTCTTCCTGCTCTCTGATCTCTTGCGTTAAACCTTCCTCTAAGTCCCGAATTCCACTCATAACGTCTAAATAGGCCTGACAACCTACGTCCCCCATCGTCACAAAGCTTGGAGGTCTTAGTTTTTCTGCATCAGTCATCATCCTGCCTCTTTGTTCGTATCCCTGCCTCATGTTTGCCCAAATCACTGCATACAATTTGCCGAGCCTAGGGTCGGTCACCACTCTTCTCACTCTATCTATATGGGGAATCAACCCACTCGGATCGTTGAGCATATTGGGCATGTTGGCAACGTAGGCGTAGAGGTTATCGCCGCCGGCCTCACCGATCGGATCTTTGGATAACCACCGCTTGATCTTCGGGTGGTAGGCGCGGTTGGGTGTCAGCGCAAGATCCGCACGCTTGAGCCAGAAGTACCCGGCATATTGCATCGGCAGGTTGCCCGTGTGGGTTCTGGCTGTGCTGACGTCCTCCATCAAGTTAGTGATTGGGTTGAGCGTCTGGCGCTTCGTGATGTTGCCCCAATCGTCGTATTCGATCGCCTCGGTCTGCTGGCCTTGTTGATTGGTCAGTCCAATCACGCTGCCTTGATGATCTCTGAGCATGATGAACTTCTCGGTGCTGATGTTGCCGTATAGATCGTAGCCGTAGGTTTGATAGCCGTCGCCGTTAAAGCTGGTGAGCAGTCTTCCCGTTGCGGTCTCTCTTATTTGACTCGGGGTCGTTCCGCCCAGCGGCCAGACGAAAGTCTTGTCGTCCTTCGGACTGCCGTTGATGACCTCAATAATCCGCGTCCATTGGT
>CAYXMH010000018.1:0-59444 GCA_964466115.1 uncultured Rhodanobacteraceae bacterium
TGGTTGCCTCGCGTGAGAGGCTACAGGATGTCTACGAAATCCGGGGCGATTCAATATGCCTATAGGTATTGGGCTCAATGTTGTCTTCTCTCATGTACAAATTGCCTTGGGCGTTTCCATCAAACTCATACCTCTCTGAAACCTGCCGGCTTGGAAAAATATTAAATGCGCCGGGGCGTATGGTTTGTAGCGTACAACCGTTGCTATTAAGCAGATTGCATAAGCTCAGCGTGAGTGGGCTATCGCAGCGATATGAATAACGGATGATGCTGAGGAAATCAGATGGATCTAACGAGTATGCGGTATCAATCAGAGCATCCCGAATCGCCTCCGGAGTCAACCGCATGTTCACTAAGGCCTGTTCATAATAGGGCTGATAATGTTGATGAAACTCGCGCGCACCAGACAGAGCCAGCGTTTGATTAAGCTCTGCCTCAATCGCTTCACGCTCTTTATGCAACAGCTGTAAATCCACATTTAGCGCCTTGAGCTCTTGATCCAATTGGTTTCGAAAATAACTGTCGAATGCCTGAATCGGTTTTGGGTCATTCCATGATGATGGACTTGTTTCCGGAATTTCTCGCGCTGAAACAATAATTGAATTTATACCCACTAAAACCAGTAAAAATATTTTGCGCATTTCACAGCCCTGCATTTAAAAATAGAAAAACCCCCAAACTAAGTGCGAAATTGGGGACCGGAAGCGGGCAGAGGATTTGTTAAATTTTGTTACCTCACAAAGACGGTTCTCCCCTCCTTCGGTTCACAACCGACTATTTTGCATGTGATCGATCGACACAAAATTTTGCAAAAACTTTGTCCGTAATTAGTGCCGTATTTCGCACCTTAAGTTAAGACAGAAAATAAATTCCGGCATCCACACGCATCTCATATGGTTAACTTTATGCGAAATACATCTTTGTCCACTCTTTTATGCGTAGCCGCCATAATGGCGAGCACCTGCTGCAATAGCGCTTTCGCCGGGGGTGGGGCCGCGGCTACTCCAATGCCGGGCTACGGTGGCGTTACCTATGCCAGTGCATGTGAAAATTTACCCGGCCAATGTGAGCGAGGCGTAATGCAAATTGGCGTTACTCGTCACAGTATTGATTTGCAAATGTGGGATGAGCCGCTGACTTATGCACCTGAAGTCGGACCATGGCTTTCTCCACGCGTGCAGTACGATGAAATGGATAATCGTCATACGGTTACTCCAGGAGGTATATTGAATTCGTTGCAGAATTTGCAACAAATGAATTTAGGGCCGAAATGGTCGATCAATTGGCTGGCTTATGTCGAAATACCCGACTCGCCAATCGCAGACGGATTTCGTTACTACCTGCCGGGCGGCGGATATCGACAATTGACCTGGGACGCGAGAAGAGGATGCGCTTCGGGTGAAACAGGTTCATGTTTTCCAAATGCAATTATCGAGGATGGCATTGAACTGACTAAAATGACAACAGCGGGTTTATCACCTTCCGGTAGCGGCGAAATGCTGCCAGCAGGAAGCTTCTACGCTCGCAATCAAGATGGCAGTATTGACGAATTTGCTGCAATTCGAGTGGTTCAAACACCTGATACCGATCCGTCGCGACCGGCACGCCGCTGGGGCTATCGGGCCTATTGGACTCGGCGAATCGACCGCTTGGGTCGATCCCTACAATTGACATGGGAAGGTGAACATTTGACGCGCGTTATCGATGCGATGGGACGTCAAACTCGATTGGAGTACGCCGCAGACATCAACCCCAGCGACAGTGCGGGTCGCCGTCCCGCCGCCCTGCTCGGTCGAATCGTAGACCCTTACGGCCACGCAGCGGAAATGGTATACGTTGACGCAAAATGGGGCTTGGATCCCATATTCAGTTCACTCGCTCCGCAAGAGTATCGGCCAGACCCATCAATGCCAGGGATCATTCGACCCCCATCATTGTGGAGAAGTGAAGCCATTATGGGCCCAGTAGGGCTACGTCATCTTTATCGAGGAAATTATCGATTGACTAGCATAGTGGATGCCATTTCCGTACGTTCAGAAATCCGTTATCACTACGGCTTCACGGCATCTGCGGAAGGACGGTTTGTAGCGGTCGGTAATTTCAGTGAATGGTGCAGTGATAGCGAATCATTACCGCCCCCCACTACGCCGGAAGCCGCGGACACCTATTTAATTAATATCGACACCAGTATTTGTAATGCGTATGGCGCGTATCTTCGCGCCTCGGAAGATCTGCGCTTTTTACCTCACGGTGTCGTAACACCGTATGGTCGCACCAATATTCAACGAAGCGATGTTCGGCGCGGGGCACAAATTGAGAAAAAGCGGTGGGTTTTCACCGATCCGGCAGGCCAAATGGAGCGATGGGAGGTATGGTATTTGGACGAACCCACCTATTTCGCCCCACGAATTTGTCCACCCGGTGGAGCTGGCAGTACAACCTGTGGAACATTGGCAGGCACAACGGTACCAGGACATTGGAAAAATTGGAGGCAGGTGCTTGAGCTGGATAATGCGTTTGTAGCACGGCCTTGTCGAGATTTAGGTGAGCCGGGCACACAACCTGTTGTGGATGGCTGTTCTAAATTGGAAATATCTACAAATGATCATCCTTATGCGTTGTATTTGCGCAACGTGTATCACTGGACAAAAAAAGCCATTTCTGAGGAAATTCAAGAAGCCCAAGAGCATGGATTCATTTTGGATCCAACCCTACGTTCGCAGGATACAGTATTGTCTTTAAATCGAGCAGAAATTAATCATTTTCTGCTCAATGAAACAGAAATGTCCCCGATCCTATCGGCAACAAAAAAACCAATGTTGTCATGGGAATATTATGCCTATCCCAATCAAGCGCGAATGGCGTTTTGGGACGATCCTTTAATTTCGGGCGTGGTAATGCAAACATCACCCAGCCTAACTGTCAGGCAAGCAGATAACGGTTTGGCAGTTACACGGATTACCTATAACGCGCAAAACAATATCCGTAGTATTACCGGCCCTGACGGTACTGGTTACAGTTTGGATTATTTAGCCAACGGACTGGATGTTAGTAGCGTCTGGCGAGTTGGGCGCAGCGGCGAACGGGTACTAGTTAGTGAAACCGATTATTACACCGATACACGCGCACCGACGGATCCAATGCGCGGCAAACCGGCTATATGGCGAACACGCGACGATGCGGCTGCCGAAACTGAATTTCACTATGAGGCATTTGGGCGCGTTACGGGCATTCAAAATAATCATCATCTCGTCCGTAGCCGCATACATGCTGATCGTACCCAAGCACTGACAACCACCATTGCCTATACCTATCCCATAGGCATAACCGATCGCATCGCCGGGAATTGGTATGAAACGATGACCGCCCCGGATGGGGTTACTAAAGTTTCTATTTATGAAAGAGGGCTGTTGCGTGAGGAACGTTTAGGGTCGAACACCGGCCCAGTACTTCATCGCTACGATTATCTCAATGCCGGTGGTAGTGAAGATGGGTTCGGTCGGCCATGGTTAATCACGGATGAGCGCGGCGGAGAAACTCGACTGATGTATCAAAACCTTCACCTTTCATCCATTACCGATCCCCTGCTACGACACACTGAAATTGGTGTTGATCATTTGATGCGGCCCATTCGCCTAGAGCTCCCCGTTGCTGTGGGTGGATCGCGCATTGTAACCATCACATACGACCCCTCCGGAAACATCGGCACGGTAACCACTCCAGGCGGTGGCATCACCACCTGGGGTTACGACATTTTGGGACGTATGGTTAGCGAAAATAAACAAGGTGTGTATACAAAAATCGTGGGGTATTTGAGTCCGGTTGGGTTAGCCACACAAATTCAATTTGGCGAAGGCCGTCAGCAGCAATTTGAATACGATGTGGTCGGCCATTTGATATCCAAATGGGTGCGAAAAAACGGAGGCTCCAATTGGCGTCAAGCCGCGTACATCAAATACGACAGTCTCGCTCGGCTTGAGTCTTTGACCGATCGGCGCGGCACCACTAACTACAATTATGACAGTATCTTTCCATTGCGACTGGCATCAAAAATGGTTCCCGTGGGTTTCGAAAGCGAAAGCACAGGTCTGCGACAAATCAGCGCGGTCGTCAGCACACAATATTTACATGCAACACAAGGGCAATACTACGGCACCCAGACACAAGGTATGAATGCCGCCAGTACGGTCGATCAAACTTGGGAATATATATTGACTGATTCGCTCGGCCACACAACCGGTTACGAATCCGATATCGCTAACATGGATATGGAGTATCGACCATGGAATCCGACAGCAACTACTGGCGCATCCTTTGGTGAACTGAATCGGCGTATCATTTCATTAACGAGTATTCCGGATGGTAGAACCACAACGGGGCAAGTTATACAAGAATTGCAGTTTCATAACCAAACGCAAGGGTTCGCAACCTCAAGCATGGCCTATGCAACTAACAATGGTACCCAGCGCATCGGACGTTGGTACGATCAGTATGATGCGCTGGGCCGAGTGAGTTATGAGCGAAATTCACTAGCGCCAAGTGGTGCGCGCACTCAATATCGTTATAAAGAGGAAGGCTGGCTAAATAGCATTCAGAGGTTTGTCGGCGTTGGTTATACCAATCCTATCTATAATGAAACGTATGGTTATGACGCGAACGGTAACCGCAACACGGTATCTCGCCGGTTTATCGATCTTGGGTTAGCAACACAAATCACCAGTTCGACGTATTCCGCATCAGATCAAATGTTGACGACGCAAGCGTGGGACGGCTCAACCCACTTACCAGGCTTTGATACTTGGGGTTATTTACGCTCTTATGATTTCAGCACCACTGGCTTAGAACATTGGCTGGATTGGGATGATGAAGGCCGTGTAAGAGAAATCGCGTACGCAACGGGTGGGCGAAGCCGATTCGAATACGACAGTTTTGGTCATGTATCTCGGATTCAGGAGATCGATGCGACTGGAATCAGCACTAGTGATTGCACTTATTTATGGGAAGCAGGAAAACTTGCTCAGATCCGCGATACGCAAACTGGCAATTTGGTATTTAATTACGACAGCATCGGTTTACGGGCGTGGGATAACAATGGCCACAGCACGCGCTACACATTGTTACGAGATCGCTTGGGTAGTGTGATTGGAGTCACCAACGAAGCCGGACAAGTCACAGAAGAGCATTATTATGATGCAACAGGTAACGAAATTGACGCCAACGGCCAATTGATTACTCGCAACAATTTCGCACAAATTGGTTATGCGGGGCTGCTTTATCATTCACGCTCCGGTTACTACCTTGCGCAGCATCGTATGCTGGACACACGTCAAGGACGCTGGATCAGCCGCGATCCGATCGGCCTGGAAGGTGGCTTGAATTCATTTGTCTACACAGATAACGATCCGATCAATCGGATCGATCGCAACGGTTTAGATCCAACTAATCCCGGCGATATCGAATTCTTGATAGGCATTGGCATAGGTGGCGCGGGTTGGCTTGCTTCTCAATACCTTGGTATTCGTAATAATCTTAGCCTAGATGAATGTGTGGATGCGCACAATAGAATAAGTCAACTAATACGTGCTCGTCAGATATCGGCAGGATTGGCTTTAGGATATCTTATTGGCTTAGCCGATGGAGTCGATACCGATACTGTGAATACAGGCGTCGCTTCATTATTTGCGGCAATCGGCCAGCACTTGTCCCGTGACCTAAGAGAAATATTCCGCAATAAAGCTCAGATGCACCGTAGTCGCTGCCAAGAAAGATTAGCGGAGGTGCGGGCTGGACCTACAACATCCACTGACAATGATTCCGTGAGTCGAAACGCTCTTAACTGGATAGAACAGCATCCAGCTATCACCATTATCGGAGTAGCCACTACTGTCACCGCCGCCGTTGTCGTTGGACCGAGAGTGGTTGGCGGAATCATGGCGGGCGGATCGGAAATGGCGCCGTTTGCAGGTGCCGGATGGTTGCTACTAAATAGGTAGCCCTAGCATTTCTAATGCACGACAATGTACGCAATTAAGGAAATAAAACGAATGAACGATTAGTCCTAACTCACACTTATTAATCGGGTCAAATGCGATTTTAGTGTTCGGCGTTCAAATTTAGAACCTCGAGTCTCGCTATCGCGCAACAAGCACAGCGGTAATCACATACCGCTGCGAACCACCCGGCGTGACCGCGTCAAATGGGTAGCAAGTAACCATCTGCAGCGAGGGCGCAGCGAGGGCGACGTTCAATTTGCTCACCGTTGCATCCACAATTTGCGCTGCGGTTACGGCATAGCGCAAACGGCGTCCGCGAAGCTCAATTTCAATCTCGTCTCCAATGTTTACATTTCTTAAAAAAGCAAAATGCGTATCGCGATGGCCGCTGACAATCGTGTTGCCGATTGCTCCAAATTCGGCACTGGATTGCGACCAACCGGGCCCAAACGCCAACGTACGACCAGAATCACCAGCCAGCACTATTTCATCAACGCTTAAGCGCTCCAACCGCAGTCGCGCCACCGGTGCCGTATCCGCCCAAGGCCAAGGTTTAGTTGGCGTGCCGCTCAATTGCGAATCACTCCACGCACGTTCCAGCAAATATTGCGCAAATACCGCTTTGCTCTGAATATAGGCCGCACCAGCGCACTGCCATAGTCCAAACAGTAGCGCCGCTATTGCCACACCTCGACGCCCATTGTCGGCAATTCGAATCACAACACCTGCCAAGTCGGGTCGGGTTGCGTTACTGTCGCACGGCGCTTGCGAAATCGAGTCAGCGCGTAGAGTGCGTGAGTAACCATGGCCTCGGCTCCGAACCAACGAGGAAAGCCAGTGAGCGTATCATGATGCGCGCCAGAATACGCCTTTTCAGCGGCGCGAATAGTGTGAAAATCAGCTGGTAAATAGATGTCCATAATAATTCCTCTGCATTATTGAATTGATGGATGAATGGCAACGACATCTGGTCGTTGCCACCGATGCCGTAATCCAAAAGCAATCAGTAGAGCGCTGATACCAAGCCACCATTGCAAGGTCGCACTGGTGGCGGTTTTCGCATAAGCCAATTGCTGTCCTGCTGGTATTGCATTGGGGATTTGTGCGCTTTGCATACCCTCATTAACCGGTCGCACTGGTGTTTTATCAACCGCCACCAAACTGGTGTAGCGGCTAACCAAATGGTGAGTTACACCGATGGCGATGATCTGTCGCCGTACGTCATCTTCATTGGCGCCGCGCTGCGAAGCGTCTTCCAGGTCCTCAATTTTGTTGCGCGCCCAAAGTCGAGCGATGCCGCTCGCAGCAGCGCCATGGTCCAAGGCCAACGACTGCGACCAATCGCTATCGGCCAACCAGCCAAGGGCTTCCAGCTGGCCACCGAGTTTAGGCAGCTGTGCCACCATCAATAACGGCTCACCCAAATACAAATCCGGAAGCTGCCGCGGATAACTGTCAGCGCCCTGTGGCCAGCGCAGGTTCAGATCGCGTAAGGCAGGGCGGTCGAGCTTGGCGAGCAATTGCTGCATCTTCTCGCCCACTTCGTTCAAGTCGCGAATCACCACGCCGGTACCGCGCCCCATCTGCGCCACCTTATCGAGAAAGCGCCCGTTCGGCGCGCTGCCGATACCGACTGGAAATAAACGCGAATTGCCCAACTTGCGTTCAATCAATTGCAACAGACCAACATCGTTTTCAACAGCGCCATCGGTGGCGAACACGACCTGGCGTACAAACCCATCGGGTGCCGTACCGCTTAGCGCTTGGTCCAACGCCGGAAACATTTCCGTACCACCCGAGGCACGCAAGTGCGCCACCCATTCACGCGCCAACTGGACGTCCTGCGCCGTTGCAGGCACGGCCGACTCGAACAGGGTATGCATATCCGAATTGAACTCAATCACGTTGAAGCGATCGTGCGGGGTTAAATGCAGCAGCGCCGCATCCAACGCCGCGCGCGCCTGTTGGATCGATCCACCCTCCATGGAACCTGAGGTATCAATCACCAGAATCAATTCGCGCGGCATTGACTGGCTCAACGTGGTCTGTGGCATTAGCATCACCAACGCGTAGTTTTCATTGCCCACGCGCTCGGTAAACAAGGCCGCGCTCGGTGCGGCCTGTGGCTTGGGTTTCCAGGTCAGCACGAAATCCCGATCGCTGGCGATGGATTCTTGTTGCAAACGGATGTGGTAATGCTGACCCGTTTGCTCAATCACGATCGCATGCGTTGGGCTGTCCACTTGCTGCAATGGCAACCCGGGTTCGAGTTCGGCCACGACGCTAACTTCGGGAGATGCTCCTACAATTGGCATGTTGGCGCTGTCATTGCTGACTTCTTGTGTTTTTGCGGATGCTTCGCCTTGCGTACTTAAGGGATAACGTTCGGTATAGGTCAGCGGGAAACTTAGGCTGAACTGCCCGTCGCGATAATCCACTCGCTGCCAATAGCCAATCTCCACGTCGATCATTTCACCGGCCGCGACGTTTGCAACTGACGTGCGAAACAAATTACCGCTGGCCTGTTCAACCAGGCTTGCTTTTTTACCTTGCTGCATGGCGATGGCGTATTCCGCTTGCGCCGCAAGTTTTTCACGGATCTCACCGACAATGACGCGCTCGCCGATGTGCAGTTTCAAGTCGTGCACCGCCGCGCCCGTTGGCAACGGCAATAAGTACTGCCCCTCCATCCAAGCGGCACCGTCATTGCGGAATCGCTGATGCACTGCCACTTCGGCAATCAACCCGCTGATCGTGATTTTCACCTCCGTGCTGAGGCTTGGCACCACGCGTGGCGCATCCGCATCCTGTATCGACAATTCGCCGGTGCCGGGTACCGCGGCATGCGCCGTAGCCATTACGCCCAACAACAACGCAATGCACACGAAGGCGATGCGTAAAGGCTCAAAACGGGTCTGTAATTCGTCAATGGGCTTAAAGCGGGTTGGAGTCATATGCATCCCAGATAGCAATGCGCGGAGAATTTCCACGTGCTGCCAGTAAAGCGCGGGCAATGGTTCGATTGCGGCCAACTTTGCGGCACAACGACGATCAGTTGTGGCAGATTGCGGGCAATGTCGATTAATCCATTGCGCTAACCGGATAGAGGTCCGTAAGCTCTGCACTCAAGTCATTCCCAAGGTGCACCATGGCCCGCAGCATCGCAATTGTTGAAGACGAACCCGCTATTCGAGCCAACTACGTCGAAGCGCTAACGCGTTTCGGTTATCAGGTTCACGGTTTTGCCTCACGTTCGGAGGCGGCCCAAGCGTTCGCCTTACGTTTACCGGAATTGGTGATTATCGATGTCGGTTTAGGCGATGAGCCCGAAGGCGGTTTCGAATTGTGTCGCGACCTTCGCGGGAAATCACCAACCTTACCGATTCTATTTCTCACCGCGCGCGATTCCGATCTCGATATTATTTCCGGCTTGCGCCTGGGTGCGGATGACTACTTAACCAAAGATGTCAGCTTGCATCATTTGGCTGCACGCATCAGCGCCCTGTTTCGCCGCAGCGACGCACAGAATCGCCCGGGCACAAAGGAAATTGTGGTTAAACATCGCGCGTTAACGCTCGAGGCCGAGCGCATGCGCATCACCTGGAACAATGTCGATGTGCCATTAACCGTTACCGAATTTTGGATGGTGCATACTTTGGTGCGCTTTCCGGGACACGTCAAAAATCGCGATCAGTTGATGCATGAAGCGCAAGTCGTCGTCGACGATGCCACCATCACATCCCATATTAAAAGGATACGGAAAAAATTTATGGCAATTGATCCGATGTTTAACGATATCGAGACGGTGCACGGCGCGGGCTATCGCTGGAAACCATGAAATTAAATACCACCGCGTAAGGGCGGCTTTCGCGATGTCTCTGCGCTTTAAACTACTATTGATTGCTTTATCAACGCTGGCCCTACCCTGGGCCGGTTGGCAATTTGTACGCCAAATGGAGCAATTGCTGCGTCAAGGACAAGAGCAGGCATTAACCGCCTCGGCCAAAGCGTTAGCGCGCAGTTTAGTTGCATCGCAATTGGAACTGCCACCAATAGGGACGGCGTTGTACGCACACCAAACCTCAACGCCGATGTTGATCGATGGATTTGCGGACGACTGGGCCTTGCTCATGCCTTACGCGCAAAATCTTGGCCCCGGCAATGACCCGCAAAAGTTACGTATCTTACTTTCCTCGGACACAGATTGGTTTTACCTTTTGGCGCAAATCCACGACTCCACCCGCGTACGCGCCGACGCGCGCGATCCCAATGCCACATCCCGAGACCACCTCATCTTATCGTTGGGCCGCGGCAGTGCAGTTCACAAATACTTGATTGCTAGTGCAGCGCCGGGCGCATTTGAAGCGATATCCTTGACTGCGGAAGATGCTCTACCCAGTACGCTATCCGGTGAATGGCAGGAAGAGGCCGACGGGTATCGCATTGAGTTACGGCTACCGCACGCACAGCGCCCGGATCGACTGGGCTTGGCGGTATTCGATGCCCCACGCCCAAAAAATAGCCTCAGCGCGATGAATGACGATGAAAACCTTGAAACTTATCCATTAATACATTTTTCGACAAGACTTTCTCAGGGAATAGCCCCATTTGCTCCTGCCGATGTTCGGGTACGATTATTGAACAGCGAAGCCTGGGTCATCGCAAAAAGTGGCGAGCTGAGTGCAGCGAACGACCCCAAATCTTCCCGATTGCGTTGGTTGGAAAACCTAATTTACCGGGGTTTGATTGCCCCCGGTTTTGTCAGCGCTCGGGATTTTGATCCCGCGTTGCCGCGCTTAAACACCGCGGAAGTGTGGCAGGCCTTATCCGGTATCGCCGCCAGCGCTTGGCATCCGGCCGAACGCGAGGGCGCGGTCGTGCTAACGGTGGCCATCCCACTGCAAACCTCGGGAAATATCCAGGGGGCATTGCTGCTAGAACAAGCCAGCGATGCATTGCCATTGCTGACTAACCGCGCCTTATTGAGTTTGGTCGGGGTAAGTTTTCTGGTCGTTTTGATCGCGGGAGTTGTGTTGTTTCTGTTCGCCAGTGTGCTGTCATTGCGCATTCGCCGCTTGCGCGATGCAACTGAGCGAGCATTGCGATCTGACGGACGTACCGATACCCATTTTCCGATGACCAGCGCACAGGATGAGCTCGGCGATTTATCGCGCAGCTTTGGCAAGTTGCTGGAAGAAATAGATGCCTATACCGATTACTTGCGTACGCTGGCCAGCAAACTGTCGCACGAGTTGAATACACCGCTGGCGATCGTGAAATCTTCGCTCGACAATCTCGAGCATCAGGAGATGCCAAGCGCTGCGCAGCCTTATTTGCTGCGCGCTCGCGAAGGCGCGGAGCGAATTGGCGTGATTGTCCGGATGATGTCCGAAGCCAGACGCATGGAGCGCGCCATCGCCAGCGCCGAAGGCGAGGATTTTGATCTGCGCGCCGTTATTCGCGGCTGCGTGGAGGCGTATCGAGTACTGGTCGGCACGCGCGAGCTGCGGTGCGAATTGCCCACGCACAGCGCGTTGATGTATGGCGCTCCGGAATTGATTGCACAAGCATTGGACAAGTTGTTCGACAACGCATTGAGCTTTACGCCTCCGGAAGGCTGGATTGCGATCGCTTTGATGCCGACATCCGGCGGCATGGAAATCACAGTTGCCAACAACGGACCGTTGCTGCCGGAAACGATGCAAGACCGTTTATTCGATACCTTAGTCAGCATGCGCGACCCAAGCGTGGCCCGCTCCCATGGCGATGCCCCGCACCTCGGGTTTGGACTTTATATCGTGCGCCTCGTCGCCGAACTACACGCCGGTAACGCAGCGGCGCGCAATCTTGACACTGGCAACGGCGTAGAGTTTCGCATCACGCTCAAGGGCATGCCGCGCAAACGATTGGTAAATACGGCTCCTAGATAATTCAGCGCCGCAAGTTGCGCATTTTTCCCGCGCAGGCACTCGATCCACAATGCAAACAATTGTTTCCTGGCCATTTGGCATTGCACGGGCGCGGGCTTAGTTCTCGTATTTAGTTCTAGCGAACCCATCCGAGAGACGAAACCATGCGTGTTATAGGCATACCCCGAAAACAATCCAAAGACACGTTGGCGCTGCCCTGCCAAGCCGGCCGGCTAAAAGCTTGGCGAATTCCACTTTTGATTGCGTGTGTATCGGCCGCGATGCTGCTAAAAACGGTTATGCCATCGTGGGATGGCATGATGAAACCAAAGCAAGGGATTTTTACTTCGGCGACATTGGCATTTTCACCCACGCCAACCGATGCAGAACTGTTCGCAGCACGGGTGTTTGAGGAGCCCTTGGTGCCCATCGTAACGGACATGCAAACGAACGCTACGGAAACGATGTTGGAGAGCGCATCGCTAACGCGGGCGTTGCGCGTGTATCGAAATCAAACCGACCCGCAAGACGTCGCGCCGCTGATCGCATTTTTGCAACAATATCCACAATCGCGTTGGCGCGCTTCACTATTGCTCAATCTTCGTTTGCTGTATCGGCATAGCGGCTATATCACACGCGCATTGGCGGCGTTTGAAGAATCCTGGGCATTGGCGAAAAAACAAACATTAGCGTATCCAGCCGCCATCGCCGATCGTGCGGTGACGGAATTGGCGGATTTGAATTCGCGCTTGGGACGCATGGATCGACTGCAAACGCTGTTTGCAGAGATTGGTACACGAGAAGTGCGCGGTTCAGCGGGAGAGAAACTGCTCGGCGCGAAGGAAGGTTTAGCCACGATGACCAGCGATCCTGGTATCGCGTTTCTGTGCGGGCCACTGGCATTAAACCGAGTTCGTGCGATCGCGCTAAATGATCCGACCGCAAGTCCTGTCTTAGCTGCCGCTCGCTCCACGCAGCGCGGCACTTCGTTAACACAGTTGATGCACTGGTCCGAACAAGCGGGGCTTCAACAACGGATGGTTAAGCGTGCCACCGGTTCGGTGATTCCGGTTCCAGCCGTAATGCATTGGAAAGTCGGTCATTTCGCGGCACTGGTCGAACAATCGGATGTCGGCGGCGAGATTCGGTATCGCGTGCAAGATCCTACCTTTGGTGATGATGTATGGGTGCGCCAAGCGGCACTCGATGAAGAGGCCAGCGGCTACTTCCTAATCTTCGGAGTGCTACCGAAAGATTGGACGATGGTTTCTGAGACCGAAGGCAACACCGTATGGGGCAAGGGCTACACCACCGGTGGTGACCCTGACGCTTACGGTCATGGGGATCTGGTTGGGCGCGCCTGCGGCGACGGGCGAATGGGAATGGCCACTTACGATTTTCATGCCTTGCTGGCGGGTTTGCATGTGGAGGACACTCCCGTTGGTTACACACCGGCCTATGGACCCACCGCTTATTTCACACTGAGCTACAACCAACGCGACAGCTTTCAGGAAGCGATTCCAACCCGCATGCACTTAGGGCCAAAGTGGACGACCAACTGGCTGTCCTATGTTCAAGCTCCGTATTCGTCCGTGTTGGATTCATCGCCAGCCGATGCAGTGGCATTGTTTGTTGGCGAGTGTTTCTGATTTTTTTGGTCTCGCAGTAAGCGATCTTAGTGGTGCGGCTTGCGATTGGGGCCACCATTCTGACATTGTCCCCGGCGTTCCCAACCCCGTACTCTACGCTGGAGTGGTTGCCGCCGTTGTTGCCGGCGCTGCCGTAACGCCAGGAAGTGCGGGACTTCGGTTTGCGACCGCAGCGATCCGCCGATTATAACGCGCTGAATTTCGGGTAATTAACCAGACCCCTCCTCGTCGATGGAGGGGTGTTCTATTTGAGGAAGTTAGCTGATGCCGTTTCGTTATGCGAACGGTTTCACATTATCATGCCGCATTCGGCGTACCTCTAGCGAATACCACCTAGAAATTATCCCTTACCGAACGGCACGTGGCAATGGGTTATCTTTAAAAATACTTTGGCTGGCGTCGTTTAAATGAAAGAGTGCCCGCCCTGTCCAAACCGGTCACAAATTGTCACATTTGTTACACTTTTCTAACACCAATAGGCCGGCGAATCATTGTATTGTGTCAGCCACGCAATGCGGGATTTAAAGGCCCATCTGTCATGGTTGGAAATGAAGCTTCCCCGGTTCAACAGGTCACCGCTTTGTTGCAAGAATTGACCGCGGAAAAACCGGCAACCTTATCCAAATTGTTGGAAACAACCCAAGCCGAGCTGCGTCGATTGGCGCGTCGTGAACGGCGGTCTCTGCAAGCCAGCGATACCTTATCAACCACTGCTTTGTTTAACGAGCTTTACCTTAAGCTGCATGTAGCCGAATTACCCGAGTTTGCGGATCGCAAGCACTTTTATTCGGTCGCCGCGCGCGCCATGCGCCAGATCATCATCGATTATGCGCGCAGCCGTTTAGCCGGCAAGCGCGGTGGTGGGCGTCACGCCGAGCCGTTAAGTGCCGCCAATGATGTATCAGAAGATGTAACCGAGGCTGAGCGTGCAATTGAGCTTAACAATATTATTGATCGACTCGAAGATTTGAATCCGCGCTTGGCCCAAGTGGTTTGTTTGCGTTTTTACGCAGGCTTAAGCGATGCCGAAATCGGCGTCATCATCGACCGCGATGAAAGCACCGTGCGCCGGGACTGGCTTAAGGCACGTGGCTGGTTGTTCGAGAATCTAACGCCAAGCGATATCGATACCTAAGCCGGCATAACCCAGTACCGCTGTAAAAACGGTTCCCGGTTGGATTGGACCACTGCCCTCTCGTGCGTTTGGCTCGCAAAGGATTTGCGCGCGACCCTCTGAATGGACCTTCGCATCGAATTGTTCGCAGAAACAAGCATCCGGTCACACAAATGGGCGTCTATTTTGGTTCGACGTCACAAAAAAACGACCCTCCTCCTGTTCTACTAGAAAACGAAATGGGTTAGCCGGTGTGCGGCATTTGTCTTGCATTTAGGTTTAACCAGCGTTCTTAGGACGGGACACTGACAATGTGCGATGGCTCGGAAGGATTTACCGGTTTTTGGCGCAACGGCGTGTTTGCAGTGCTGGCCTTAACCAGCTGTCTAAACTCTCAAGCCGCGACTCAATACGATATCGGAACCCCTTCTTTGGTCGATATCTATGTTGCACCAAGCGGTAACGACACCAATACCGGCAACACTCGTGCGCAAGCATTACGCACTTTGAGCGAAGCTTGGCGCAGGATACCGTCCGACCTGGCAAACCAAACGGCTGGCCGGCGAATTTTTCTAGGGGCCGGTACCTACTCTAAAGCAAACGGCGAAGTGCCTTCTTACTTTGAGAGCAAGCACGGAACCGCGACGCATCCGATCATTATTGCGGCGGCCGACGCACCCCACAGCGCCCAGGTAAACGGATCACTGGACATCTACGATGTCAATTTCATTTATCTGATCGGCCTGCGTGTCACCGAGGGCAAGCCAGGCGACAACCAAAACGACGGCGAGGTCCTTCATTTCGCCCATGCCAACCATCTGCTGCTGCGCGATATGGAACTGTATTCTCCCGGCGTCACGCGGGAAGGCTTAAAGGCCAATCAAGCGCAATACCTTTATGTGGAGGGAAGCGATATCTCCGGCGCTTGGCAAAACGCCATTGATTTTGTCGCCGTGCAATACGGTGCGATACGCAGGAACAAAATACACAACGCCATACTGGCGAATGACCAAAAAAGCGAATGGTGTATGTATTTCAAAGGCGGTTCCGCACAGATTGCCGTCGATTCCAACTCGATATACCAATGCGGTGACGGCGGCTTTTCCGCAGGCCAAAGCACCGATATGCAATACATGACCCCGCCGTGGCTGCATTATGAAGCGTACGACATCAAGTTCACCAACAACGTCGTGCACGATGTATGGGGCGCCGGCGCCGGTGTCGCCGGTGGTTTCAACATCTTGATCGCCCACAATACGTTTTATCGAATCGGCGAACGCAGTCATTTGTTCGAATCCACCTTCGGCGCTCGCGGTTGCCCCAACTCGGATAGCCCCGGCTTATGCACGCAATACCTCAGCCAGGGGGGATGGGGCTCCCCGATCGATGCCGCCGGACAGCCGATTCCGAACAAAAACGTTTTTGTGTTCAATAATCTTTTCTTTAATCCCGCCGGATACCAATCACAGTGGCAACACCTGGAAATTCCAGGGCCGGTCGCTACTGCCGCAACCAGCAATATTCCCAATCCGGCGCGCAGCGATGCCAACTTGATTTTTCGCGGCAACTTGATTTGGAACGGCCCGGCCGATCATCCTTTGGGAATTGGTTCAAGCACAGGTTGCTTGGCGAGTAACCCAACCTGTACTGAAACACAAATTCTGAATGAAAATGCAATCAATACCGAACTTCCCGCGCTAAACGATCCCGAGCACGGGAATTTTCATCCGCTAGCCCCAAACAGCTGGATAAAACGCGCCGCCACTGTCCCCAATTTCAGCGGCGGAGACCCCTTACTGCCGCTCGCACCGATGGGCGATCTCAACAATGCCATCGCTCGCGATGCCGACGATGCCTTGCGCTCCGCGAATGACATTGCGGGTGCGTTCGCCACTACCGCCAGCGCGATTTTTGTAAGCAGTTTCGAATAGAGCCCACTTTATGAAAAAAAGCCAACCTACAAAGCAGCGAATTGGAATTTTGCGCGTTAGCGCATTCTGTTTGGCAGCGGCTTGGTCGTTATTGGCGTGCGCTCAAACCCCGCCCGTGATTCCCGACATCGATGGTGCCATGCGCACCCATTTGTTGGCGGTGATGAATAGCAGCGCGGGATTGACTCGCTACCGCGACAGCTTCATTAAGGTCGGTGACAGCATTACCGAATCGGGGTCTTTTTTGACCGATCTGGGATGTGAGAATTTTAATACCCCCGATTCCGGAACGATTGCAAGTTTTGGCAGCTTTTCCGATTTAATACCCACGGCGGATTATTTTTCGCACAGCTATTCCGCTTCAACACCCGGCGGTTTTTCGGCTTGGTGCGGAATCCGAAATCCCTATACCCGATCGAGCATCGCTGCGATGTCTGGCATGACCTCCTCGTTCGCGATGGCACCCACGACAGAATGCAGCGCACCGAATAACACCACGCTTAGGTGCGAAATTAGCCAGATGAATCCCACGTATGCCGTGATTATGTTTGGCACAAACGACGCCATTTCCACCGGCATGAATTCGGATTTGACCACCGTTTTAACTAATTACCGCAATAACATGACGCAGATTGTCGACACCTGCTTGGAGCTTGGAGTAATTCCGATCTTAAGTACGATCCCTCCGTTGTTCAGTATCCCCGACCCGGACGGTAGTGGCCCGGGGCGCGACAATGGAGTGCTTACCACCTCGGTGAATCGAGTCGCCAACTTCAACCAAGAGCTGATAAACCTGGCGAGTAGTAGACAAATACCCTTGTGGAATTTCAATCGATCCTTGATCGAATTGGGCCTGGCAGACCATTATGGTATTAATATGGGAGATGCAAACAATCCCGATGGCATTCATCCCGCCGCCTACCAAGGCAGCAACGCCGCAATATTCACCAGCACACCCGTTAATACGCTGGTATATGGATACAACGTGCGCAACCTAAACACGCTGCAAGTGCTGCAGAAATTGCAGACGACATTGACATCGGAAATTATTTTTCACAGCAGTTTTGAGTAAAGCCACTATTGCTGTCTCTACGCTAGGCGATTCCGAAGCAAAACAACACTCGCAGCCCTTAATGCAATCCCGCGAGTGTCGCTTGGGTTTGCTGAACGTACGAATGCGTAGGCCCTAATTCGCGCGTAAGAATCGGCAATGCGTGCTCGAGCAATTCACGGGCTTTGTCGGATTTTCCTTGAGCAAGCGAGGTTGCGGCCAATTGCGATTCCGCCCAGGCAACATACCAATGATCGGCGGGATAAAATTTGCGTGCCAAAGCCAAGCTTTCGTTTGCCAGCGTCATCGCTCCATCGATATCTCGATTGGCTTGCGCAACTTCAACCGCAATCGGGAGACTGTAGGTCAACAATATTTCGATGCCGGCTTCGCGAAACGCCTGTATTACTCCGTCAATTTCACGCTGCGCTTGTTTAAAATCACCGCGCTTAAGATGGATTTTGGCTCGGACCATTGCAGGGAAATGCACAACCACTTCGTTCGGCCCCAATGCGGCGATAAAACCTTCCTGCGCACGCTTAAGCTCAGCGAATGCACGCTCGTACTCGCCAAGCTGTGCATCGGCTCTGCCCAACTCCAACTGCGCACCGGCTTGAATCACGCTTTTGTCACCGCTCACTTCGGTTTCAATTGCGATCGCGCGCAACGCCAATTCGCGTGCCGCATGCGCCTGTTCCAGGCCATTTTTCAGCTTAGCGTAATTGACTAAGCCATCGGCCAGTTGCGTGGTTCGCCCGCCTACGCGCTCGGCCAATGTCAGCGCTTGAGAATAAACCCGATCTGCGTCCCGCATACGCCCAAGCGCCTTATAGATAGAAGCAAGCAGGGAAAGGCTGGTTGCCGCATCATTGCTCTCGCCATAGCCGGCTTCAACCATGCGTTGATATGAGCTGTCGGCTAAAGGTAGCGCTTCGGCAGAACGATCAGCCATATGCAGCGCACCAGCAAGGGTATATTCCACCGTACTAAGCAACACCGTGGTTCCCATGCTGCGCGGCAGTTGTAATGCCTCAGCCAATGCTCGCTGATTCGCAGCAATGGCACCTTCCCGATCGCCCTGGCGAATCAGAACTTTGCTTTGTGCAGTAAGGCAATTGGCTAATGTGATGCGCTGCGATCCATAGAGCTTTTCTGCTAAAGCGAGACCCTGCTCAATTTCGCGAGCGGCATCCTCGATCTGGCTCATCGTTACATACGCATTCGCCAGCTGGCAGTGGGCGTTCGCGCGCCAGCGCTCACTCAGTTTTGCATCGTAATCGGCCAAAAGTGACTGCAGCAGATCAGCCTCGGCCTTTGGGTTACCGCGCGTACCCTGCAAGTCGGCAAGGACATACGTGATGCGCGCCCGCGCATCCGGGTCCACCGGACCGCTTTGCTGCATCAACAGGGCCCCTCGTGCCAAAAATTCACTCGCGCTGAGTTTTTCATCGCCTAAACTAGTATCTCGAAACAAGCGCAGCAGAAATTGGGTTAACGCTTCATTGCGACTAAGCTCGTCCAGTGCCGTATCGCGTTCGTGCGCCGCAATATTCGCCTGCCACAATGTCCCGACAAGGCCGATGGCAAGAGTTAGCACCATGCCGGCGGCAAGCGTCGCCCCCAACCGGTGGCGCCGCAAAAACCGCCGCGCCGCGTCCCATTGCCCGACATGGCGCGCACTCACCGCTCTAAAGTGCATTGCTGCATCCAAATCGGCAAGCATTGCCTCCACCGATAAGTAACGCTCCTCAGGGGATTTGGCCAAGGCCTTCAGCACAATGGCGTCCAAATCGCCGCGCAAACGTTTCGCAGATACCTGCGGCAATGCGGCCACGGAACTCGGCGGTAACGGCACTTCATTACATACGCGATCGACTAATGTCGCCAACGAGGTGTCACGCGTAGCTAATGGTGTTTTCCCCGTCAATAGCCAGTATAAAAGCGCGCCAAGTACATAAATATCTGTACGCGTGGTAATCGGAGTACCGGTAAGCTGCTCTGGAGCGGCGAATTCTGGGGTGAGCACCCGCTCCACCGTCTGCGCCGCGTGACCGGGCTCAATCAACTTAGCGATACCAAAATCCACCAATCGCGGCCGGCCATCGGCCTCCACCAAAATATTGCTGGGTTTTAAATCCCGATGCACAACCAAATTGGCGTGCGCATAAGCAACCGCTTCGGCAACCCTTTGAAATAAAGCAAGTCGCACTTCTAAATTCGGTTGCTGCTGTTCGCACCAGCGATCCAAAGATTGACCGTCGATGTATTCGGTCACCAAATAAGGGTCGCCTTCGATCGTGATTCCACCGTCCAGCAAGCGCGCAATACCAGGATGTTCCAACAAGGCTAATACCTGACGCTCCTGAGCAAAACGCTCTCGTAAATTCGGCGAATCACCACGAATGAATTTGACCGCAACCTGCTTCTCGAAAACGCCATCCGCACGTTCTGCCAAATACACCGTGCCCATGCCACCATGCCCAAGCATCCGCAGCAACAGCCACGCGCCGATGCGTTTGCCGATGCGGGTGTCCGTTACCGGCTCAAGGAACCCTTCCGAAGCATCAATCGCCGATAACCATCGGCGCAAAGCCGCTGCGTCTTCCGGTGCGTTTTTTTCCAACTCGGATAGCTGGACGGCGCGCGCCTCGATGTCGAGTGTTAGTAACGCATCGAGTGCGGACTCAAGTCGCAAGTAGTTGTCATTATCATTCGGCGTGTTCATGCGCACCTGCTTCTGGCGGAGTATGGGCTGAGCTTGCGAACCTCAACGTCATCAATCGTCACATTCAATCAGAGAAGATAACTAATCATCACGTTTCTCTCCTGATATTTTCTCCAAAGAAAACATCTGCGCTGTCATCATAACCCCGCTGCCGCGCGCGCAACCGCACGAAACAACGCGCGCGCCTTGCTCATCGTTTCTTCCCACTCTTTTTTAGGATCGGAATCATAAACAATGCCGGCGCCAACCTGCACATGCAGCGTTTGGTCTTGAATCACGGCGGTACGAATGGCGATGGCGGTATCGGCGTCACCCCACCAACCGAGATAGCCGATACTGCCCGCATAGATATTGCGTTTGATCGGCTCAAGCTCCTCGATAATCTCAAGTGCGCGAACTTTCGGCGCTCCGCTAACTGTGCCGGCCGGAAACGTCGCCTTCAGTACATCCATGTAGCTTAAACCGTCGCGTACATCGCCTTCTATTTGGCTGACGATGTGCATGACGTGCGAATAACGCTCGATAACAAAACTATCGCACAGTTTGACGCTACCAATTTTTGCAACACGCCCAACATCATTACGACCAAGATCGATCAGCATCAAATGCTCGGCGCGCTCTTTTGGATCGGCCAATAATTCTTGCTCCAAACGTTGGTCTTCTTCCACCGTTATGCCGCGGCCTCGGGTGCCGGCAATTGGGCGCAACGTCACTTTCCCTTGCGCCAGACGCACAAGAATTTCCGGAGAAGATCCAACGATCTGCGTTTTTCCTAAATCAAAAAAATACATGTACGGCGAAGGATTGAGGTTACGCAGGGCGCGATAGACATCAACCGGTCGAGCCCGAAACGGAATCGACAGCCGTTGCGACAGCACCACCTGAAACACATCGCCAGCACGGATGTAGTCCTGGCATTTGCGCACCGCCGCCTCGAAACCTTCACGCGTAAAACCGGAAACGAAATCGTCTTCATGAAGCGTGGCGGGATCGAGCACCTGCGGATAGCTCGATCCCGAATGACGTAGCCGAAATTCCAGCTGATCCAATCGTCGACAGGCCTGGGTATAGGCCTGCGGCTGTGCCGGATCGGCGTGCACTATCAAATACAATCGGCCTTTTAAGTTATCGAATACCGCCACCTCTTCCGAGAGCATTAGCAATACATCTGGAGTGCCGAGTAGGTCAGGCTTGCTTGAATGACCTAGATGCTCTTCGACATACGCAATCGCCTCAAACCCAAAATAGCCGACCAGACCACCGGTAAAACTCGGCAATTGCGGTAATTGCGGCACCTGAAATTGTTGACGTAACTGCTCAATCTCAGCCAATGGATCGATAAGATCGCGCGTTTCCACAATCTCGCCAAGCTCCGAAATGGTTAAGCGCTTACCGTGCAACGCATAAATGCGCCGGCACGGCAAACCGATAATCGAATGGCGCCCCCATTTCTCGCCACCTTCGATCGACTCAAGCAAATAAGTGTACGGCCCATCCGCCAGTTTCAAATACACCGACAACGGTGTATCCAAGTCGGACAACACCTCGCGCACCAGCGGAATGCGGTTATAGCCTTGCGCCGCATAGCCATTGAATTCGTCGCTGGAAATCACGAATCACCCTGCCGGTATCTTACTTCTCGTAAGGCCGACAATAACAAGTTGCGTGCAGTGCGGCTAGAGCAGGCGATACTTGTGCATTTTTATGTGAAGAACTCCTTTGCTCCGTCTGGATTTATTTTTATTTCTGCCGCTATTTCGGCGTTGCTCCCGCATGGCAGAGAGCAACGCCTCATATGAGAGTTAACCAGGCTTACTCGAACCCATCCACAAACAGTAAATCCATCGCATCCAGCACCATCGATACGGCATTGTATGCGGCGCCACCGCTGCCGGTGTTGCCACCGTCATTGATGGTGACCCATAGCGTGAAGCGTCCATATCGATTATCAAGGACATACGAGACCGCAGGACCCGTGGACACAAACGTGTTCAGCGCCGAAAGTGTGCCCGTTAATGCAAGCGTTGAGGTTCCCGATCCACTGACGCTTACACCGCCTGCGGAAGTAGCGCTTAGCGTGCCGGTGGCTCCGGCACTGTAAGTCACCGTCATAACACCGCTGCCCGCATCAACGTCGCTAAATGAAATGCCGCGCAACCGCGTCGCGCCGCGATTGGCGATCGGGAAAACGGGGTAGCGCAATGACACCAACGGCGCATCGTTTACCGCTTCTACAAGCAACGCTACCGTTGTGCTCGCGGTTAAAGGTGTAACTGGACTGCTGGCCGGGCCGGTATAGCCGTTGTCATTGATGGCGATCGACAACGTATCACTGCCGGAAAAATCGTGTGCGCTTAGGTACTGCAACTGACCGGCCGCAATAAATGCGTTAAGCGTTGCTATCGATCCTGTAAGCTCAACGCTAGCGGGGGTGAGAACGGTTATTGTCACGCCATAAGCCGCGGCAACGTCCGACGCCACGGTTAAGGTGCCGGATGTAACGGCAAATGTAGCGGTAGCTGGATTGGAGCCGGCGTCCAGATCGGCGAAGCTGATGTCGGTGAGCGCGCTGGCAACATCTTCGCGCACTGTAATGGAGGAAGATGCAACACCAATGGTTGGCGCTTGGTTTAAAAGAACGACGTGCAACGCCATCGATGCGTCCGCGCTATGAGCTCCACCGCTGCCGGATGTCCCGTTATCGTTGACGGAAACCGCCAAGGTCGTGCCGCCGATAAAATCCAACGCGGGTTCATACCCCAGGCCATTTAAGGAAAATAGCGTATTTATATCAACCAGCCGGCCGGTCAAAGTCAGCGCTGAGGCAGCACGATCGATACGAACACCAGGATAACCATCCGCCAACAGCGTACCGGTGCCGGTTCCGATACTCAATGTCACGGTGTAATCGCCCCCGTTATCATCGACGTCGGAGAAAACAATCCCCGAAAACCGCACCGATGAATTTTGTGGGATCTCGATCGGTGCGCTAGGAACACTGATCGTCGGTGCATCATTTATGGAAGTGATGTTTATCGTTACCGTATCCGTTGCACTCAAAGCCCCGCCAATGCCGTTGGCACCAATGTCATTGATGGTGATATTGAGCAATACGGTCCCATTGCTATCCGGCGCGGGATAATAAAGCAGGTCACCACCATGAATGGCGGTGTTGATATCCCCAATCCGGCCAACCAGCGTCAGATAATCCGAGGATCCCGCGATTTGCAATCCGGGGGAGTGCATGTACAAAAACCCCAGCGGCGCTTGGATCGTGACCATGACATTCGAAGTTCCGGCATCCGGATCGGCAAATGTCATGCCGGTCAAGGCGATTCCACCGCTGTCCTCGTAAGTGGTTACTGGACCACGGATGGCAATCGATGGCGCACGATTGGCGATTGCGGGCTCCATTACCCAGCCAATGTCTTGAAATAGCGGTATCGTTAAATCGGTGGTGTTGAAAACCGATGCGTTATACGAGGGCTCCATCAACAGATCCGGATGCGTATCGGGCGTCCAATGCGATACCGATGATCCGGGTTGCACGGGATTGGGGGCATTCATCCGAACATACGTGTTATTGGTCCCGGAAAGCTCACCCCTACTGTTAAGACCTAAAGTGACGCTTACTGCGGCAGACGATAGCGCCGTGCGAATTGCGCTACCGCGCTCCTGTGAAATACCGTAGGAGGGAATCGTAATCGTGGCATCGGATCCGCCCATTGACGGTAAACCCGTCGCAACATTATTTGCCACCAGAACAGCAACCGCTCCGGCATCTTGAGCATTTTTTACTTTAACCGTAAAGGGACAAGTACCCCGATCGATCAAGGCGATGTGCCCTGCCAAAGCCGACGCATTGGTTAATGCAGAACATCCGTCGGTCGTTGAGGGACCCGCCATATCCGCCAAATCCAAAGCAGCTACCACTTCCCCAGAAATACCACCGATTGGCACCACGGTCCCAAACGCTGCAACTGCGGCGGCCGATTCTCCAGCAATACTCGCCGGCGTACGAATCAATAAAGCGGGCGCCCGATCAAGATAAGCGCTCACGGCCGAATTAACATTCATGCCCAACCAAACAAGATAAGGATCGTTCGTCGTTGAGGCCAATCGCTGTTCAACGGTCATATCGGCCCAACTCATGCTGGTTGATGTGTCGTAGAGAAACCTAGACCAAATATCCGGTTCGAAGTCCGAAAGCGATAAAAAGCCCAAACCATGCCCCAACTCGTGCAGAACGACGGGCAGGAAAGCGAGCGAACCGGTTGGGGCTGGCGGTTCTGTTCCCAACCAAAACGGCCGAAATGTCATGCACGCGCCGGATATCCCCACGGAGGAGTTGAATTGCGCACGGATATGAGGAAAGGCCCGGTCCGGTACCGATGTACCGGTGTAAAGATCGACTCCAGCGATCGAGTTGGCGAGCGCAACGGGGTAGGTGGTATCGGCAAACGGCGCACCAGAAAAATTGGCATTCTGGCGTACTGGCCCTGCTTGGCCCAGGATCGCGCTGCTCGCCGTACAGGTTAAAGGATCAAAAGTGGCCGCCACATACGTTTCAACGTTGCTGTGCAATAACGCGCCCCACATATTCGCCGCAAGTTGAAACACAAAATAGCGCTGCATTCCGCGCGTGGTTGCCGGATTGCCGGCCACCGGCGCTAACGGCGTGGGGTCATTAAATCCCTCGCCAGGACCATCGTTATTCAGAATCGTAATTTTGGCCGCCTGAACGAATGGGCTCAGCAGCATTCCCACCGTCAATGCCGCGGCAATGAAATTCTTTTTCATCACCGATCCTCCGCACCGAAGGTCGGTGTTTGAGGTTTATGCTCATTCACCGTTTCCGCAGGAACGGAGTTCGCATCGCCACAAGAGGCTTTGTGTGTGCCATCCGAGGCCACTTCATCCCGCATCGCTTCCATATACCGGTCATCGAGCGTGATCTCCCAAGTGCCGTTGGGCAATACCCGCAGTGGCAATCCGGAAGTGTCTTCCTGCAACATTTTGGAAATTTTTGTTCGTGCTCGTTGCTGCGCTTCGGTCACCGGGTAATCGACCAGCTCGTGGGTGCTGGGATGCACGTACACGCGGCCTTCCGCCGTCGCCTTGTCTGGGGATTTTTTTTCGGGTGTCGTGAATTGTTCTGATGAGATCGGACGATCCAGCAATTCTCCGGTTTCAGGATCGCGATGAACGCGCATGTCACCGGTTGGCTGACTCGAATGAGTTGATGAGGGGATTGTCCTGCGATCCGGCGCGGGGCTGGGCACTGGATTCTGCGCATGTATCGCCACGCCCGCTAGGCTTAACCAGACGCATACCATGCGTCGGCTTGCGCATTTTATTTTTATTCGGGTTTCTTGCTGTGCAAGAAACTGCCGCGATTGGTAACCGTTGATCCACTGCATTGCTATCGCTCCGTTGAGGTGACATACCCCGCGTATAAATACGTAAATCGGAGACGAATCCGTGCATCGAACCGTAGGGTGGGCCTTGGCCCACCCTACGGCGCTTTCAAAAATAAAACGTGGGGCGGAACTTAACCGGCTCTTTCAAGCATCGGTATCCACTAAGCCCGCCCCACTAGGCAGCCATTGCATTTTGCTGTTCTGGGTTACGCGTTAATCAAAGCCGTCCGCAAACAAACCGTCGATGGCGCTTAATGACACCGTAGCGGAACCCAATTGATCGCCACCGCTGCCGGTATTGCCGTGATCGTTGATCGTGACGATCAGAGAGGTGCTGCCGTAAAAGGAGGTGGCAAGGTCGTAATACACACCCGTACCGGTGGATACAAAGGCGTTGAGCTTCCCTAATGAACCGCTCAACGTCAGAGTGGAAGTCCCCGAACCGCTGACGGTAACACCACTGGCGGGGGTTGCCGTCAAAACGCCTAGGCTTACGGAATACGTCACCGTCATGCTCGCGCTGCCGGCATCGACATCGGCAAAGGAAATACCGTGAAGGCGCGTGCTGCCGTGGCTTGCTATCGAAAGTGTTGGCAACGCGAAGACGTTGGGTGGATCATTCACCGCGGTCACCAATAACGTAACGGTTTGGGTGGCGCTGCGCGGTCCACCATAGCCGCTATTTCCAAGATCGTTGATGGTAACCGTCATTGGCACATCGCCGATGCTGTTCAACGACGTGGTGAAATTCAAATTGCCCGCTGCGATAAAGGCATTGATGTCAGCAAGACTGCCGGTCAAATTTAAACTGCCCAATGTTCCGTCAACGGTAACGCCTGAACCAGAGTTCGCACGCAAAACGCCCGAGTCCAGAGCAAACGTTGCCATGACGGTACCCGCGCCCGCATCCGGATCGGCAAAAACAATGCCCGTCAGTGGACTTGCGCTGTCTTCGGTGACGCTAATGCTGATAGGCACCGTCATCGTCGGCGGGTGGTTTGCCGCCGTCACATGCAACGTTGTGGTGGTGCTCGCCGATTGATGGCCACCGCCACCCGAGTTGCCATTGTCATCGATCGTAATGGTGAGACGCACATCCCCGGTAGCATCCAATGCGGTTGTATATTCCAATGCTCCAGCCGCAATAAAGGCATTGATGCTTGCGAGGTTCCCGTCCAAGACAACACTACTAGGAATGCCACTGACGGCGATACCGGAAGCGGATGTCGCCATTAGTGTTCCTGCGGGAACACTGAAGGTGGCGGTAACGCCAGAACTGCCAGCATCGACATCGGCAAAGCTAATCCCGCTAATCGAACTCGCTGCATTTTCAAGCACAGGGACACTGGCAGACGCGCTAATGGTTGGAGGATCATTGACAGCGGCAACAATCAACAGAATGTCCCGGCTATTCGAAAGACCGCCGGATGGTCCGCTACCAGAGTTGCCGTTGTCGTTAATAACGAGATGTAATGTGACATCACTGATCGCGTTCGCTGCCGTTAGGTAATGAAGATTACCTGCGGCGATGAAAGCACTGATGTTGTCGATACGACCGGTCAACGTCAGCGTTGAGCCGGTGCCGCCAACGGTCACACCAGAAAGGGTGGTAGTCGCGCTCAAGGTTCCAGACGTCACCGTGAAGCTCGCGGTGACATCCGCCATGCCCGCATCGACATCGGCAAAACTGAACCCAGAAATCGGACTTAAGGCATCTTCAATAACCGTAATCGGTCCGGGTGTACCAGCAATGGTGGGCGCGTCATTAACCGCCATAAAATGCAATACGACATCGCGGCTTGCCAGATGCGCGCCGCCGCTACCGGAGTTGCCATTGTCATTAATCTCGATGCGTAACGTGACGTCATCCGTAATGTTCAACGCCGTTGTATAGCGCAAATGATTGCCTGCGAGAAAGGCATTAATGCTGGCTATATTGCCGCTTAAACTCAGATCCGCAGTACCTTCGCCGGACAATACGCTGACCCCGGTACCAAACGTTGTCGTCAATGCGCCTGATGCGAATGCAGGCGTAGCGTAGAATCGGGCCGTCACTGTGCTTGAACCCGCATCGACATCGGCAAAGCTGATGCCAGTCAACGCCGTGGTTATGTCTTCGGTGATCGACAGGCTGGCTGGTGCAGTTATGGTTGGGGCATCGTTGACGGCGGTCACATGCAGCGGTACATAGGCATGCGCTGACAACGCGCCACCTGCACCGGAATGGCCGAGATCATCGATGGTGATGTTTACAGTGGCATCGTAGGTGGCATCCGCCGCGGTGGTGTAATCCAGATGATTCGCATCAATAAACGCGTTGATGTTGGCGAGGCTACCGGTTAATGCAATGCTGCCGGTTCCAGACCCGGTAACGGCCACGCCGGTAATTGCGGTCGCGGTCAATGTTCCGGCAGGTCCGCCACTGGACGTCATCGCAAATGTTGCGGTCACATCGGCGCTGCCTGCATCGGGGTCATCAAAATGAATGCCGGTTAGATGCGTCGGGGTATCTTCCGTGGCCGTAATGCTAGCGGGCACTGCGGAAATGGTTGGGGCACGGTTGGCGGTCATGCCGTTTACTGCCACTGTGATGTGCTCAGGCGGTGCGCCGGGCATATCACTTTGCAACACGATGTCGGCAAACCCGATATCACCGAGGGTGGCTGTTGTCGGCGTGGCCGTAATGGTGATGACCTGCGTATCGCCACCGCCAAACGCCCCGCGCGCTTCCAACGTACCACGCACCGGCGACAAGGAGATATGCGCCACCGTCACACCATCAGCGGTCACCGCGTCGGTGATCGATTGCAAACTCCACTCCGCACGGGTGTAAAGCGCGCTCTTTAAGGTGCGCGTCCAACTGCAGCTGACTAGGCAATTCGTATTGCGTACCGCGGGTAAGTTCAATGTCTTAGGATCACCACCGGCCAACGCCGGATTGGCGGCAACAAAATGCGCATAGGTTTCATCCATGACGATGGTTGCCAGCGCGGCTTTGGAAAGATCCACGCGTCCATTGCCTACGTCGTCTGGATTCCAAGGCGTGGCACCGTCTTCTTGCGTTCCACGCCGTGGTGAGGAACCGCTGCCGCTGTACGCCGTCAAGCGTAAGGCGGACATCAGTTCAGCCGGTGACCACTCACTATGAGCACCGCGCACCAACGCCATCGCGCCGGCAAGATGTGGGGCGGACATGGAGGTACCGCTTAGATAAGCATAGTCCTTTGGATTGGCAGTTGGGTCCGCAGGATCCGGCTCATCGGTGGTGGATGCCGCATAAATATTAACCCCGGGACCGGTGATATCGGGCTTGGTTACATCGAATCCGACCATGGCAGGTATGCGCACCATCCCCCTGCCGGTCACCGTCACGGTCGAAGCAGGCTGATTGATATTTGGGCCGCGCAGACTAAAATCGGCCAACACATCTCCCTGCGGCGGGGTGGGTGCTGACTCGACATTGATTGTGATTTGGTTACCGTTTGCATTTAGATAAGTGATTAAGGCATTTCCGCTGGACTGTGTGATGCCATAAGCCGGTATTGTGCTGGAACTGAGACCGCCCATTCCGTTAAGTGGTCCGGCAACATTGTTGTAGACGATCGCAGCGGTGGCCCCCGCTGCTGCTGCATTGCTGACTTTCTCTGCAAATGGACACGAGCCACGCGAGATCAAAGCAATGGCTCCGGTGAAATAGCCGGCAGGATACGCTCCAGCGGCAGTACAGCCATTGGCATTGGTTGGGAAATTTTTAAGTGACACCCCGGCGGCGGTTGCGATCATCAACGGATCATTGCTTGCGCTTAATCCGATATTCAGTGTGGCGACCGGTGGCGTACCGGGTCCGGTGGCACTAATGCTCCCAGCGAATATAGAAATGAGATCGTGCGTGGACGCCGCCACCGTCAGCACCCAAGGCCCACGATGATTCACCTGCCCCACCGGATTGGCGGGCCCGGTTCCCGAGGGAGGTGCGGGCCGCGTATTTCCTGCCGATGCCGCCACCAAAATACCGGCGTGTACGGCGTCCAAAAATCCCATTTCGGTGTCCGCCGTTCTCGACCAAGGATTGGTTCCACCGCTGATCGAAAAGCTGATGACGTCCACCGCATCAGCAATTGCCATTTCTTGTGCCGCCAATACCGCGTCACTTGAGCACCCATCCGCTAAACACACTTTATAGATCCGCAAAAACGCGCAGGGTGCGACGCCGGATATGCTGCTAAAGCCAGCGGGAATGCTCGGTGCTGGCGTAGTCGTACTGCTGCTGAGAGACGTCAACGTATTCCCGGCCGCCGTACTGGCCGTGTGTGAGCCGTGCCCTCCGTGGTCTTCGGGGTCGCCACCGTCGGCCACACCGGGACAAGCGCTGTCGGTGCAATCCACGGCGCTTAACACTTTCGCCCGAGTGCCATCGCCACCGCACATGGCCGGCAGCGGTCCAAAAGAGGGATGGCCGGAGTTATAACCGCTGTCGAGAACCGCGATCGTGATTCCTTCTCCACGGTTGCCAGCCCCCCCGGCTACGGCAGCCCCATTCCAAATTTGATCAGCGCCGATAAAACTGGGGCCGCGAAAGGTATCCAATGGATAAGAGTGCACCGCGGTTACGGAATCGATGCCGGCCAATCCCGCCACAACATCGGCTTCCGCAGCCGAGAGTTCCAACGACACTCCAGACTGAATGATGTCGTAAAAATGATGTGTTATCAGCTCGTGCCCTAACGATGCCTTAATCAGTTCAAGATGCCGCTGTTGTTCGCCTTTCAAGTACTCGCGATAAGCCACCACCGCTGAGTCATGCACGTCGAATTTGGATGAGGCGTTGGCATTTGGCGAAGCCGCGCGTTGCGCCTCTGGCGTTGTCGCATTTAACGATGGCAATCCACCTTGGTAATGCAGGACTCCTGGCTCAGAAAACGTCACGATGTAGCTTTGGGTTGCTGACGATGAAGAGGCTGCTGCGGTTTTCGACTGCGTCGTTGATCTTAAATGGCTACCGAGGGCACCTGGTTTGGCCATATCGCCACCATTGACCACACCCACCAGACCCATCAATAAGCCCGCAACCACTACCGACAACAGGCTGGGTAGGTGGTATTGGCGTAAAACCGATTTTAAAAGAGAAAGAACAGGCAACCGCATACAAACTCCATAGAGCAATGGCGTGTGTATGAATACGTAAAACAGGGGCGAATCCGTGCATGCAAGATCAACGCATGGCTATGGTGGGGGGCGGCATCCTGCCGCAATGGTCTGCTGGCAGTAAAACGACACATCTAATCGCGGCAGGATGCCGCTCCCATCATTAGACGTTTTAATAGGGAAAGGACGAATGTTTTCCCGAGTTTTGCGTAAGCGCAAATCCGATGCACGGATTTCGCACAGTGTTACGTATTTAATAAAGGCGAGTCGTGCGCAAGGCAAAAAACCTAAGCAATAGTTGCTTCGCGATTTCGTAAAAAAACGAGACCGAAGCACACGATATGAACTATTGCAGCAATTTAGCAAAATCAACTACAGAGGAAGTCAGCTTATGACCAATGCAATTCGCTCTTTGAACCTGTTGGAATTGAACGCAGTCGCCGGCGGTAACGATAACTGCGGTGATGCTCCGGCTTGGAATTTTGATCCCTTCGCCATCAATGATCCGGTATTTAATTTCCCCGCGCCGCCACCGGATAACACGGCCTGGGGCGTGCCCACGCCGGAACCGGTTATGCCAAAAATCATTCCTAAAGGTTAGACACGGAATCGGCCGACCGGCGCATCCGCTCTGGTCGGTCGATCTACTTCGCTGCCGAAATAAATCGCGTGGCTAAAACCCAAGCCTCTTCCGATTTGCGCCAAACATCAACCACCAAATGCCGCGACGCAGATGGCTTGGCAGCGGGCGATAACATAAAACTGACGACCGCGATCTGCCCGTAATCGTGAACAGCCATTTGGCTGATTTCACCAATCTCTGCCTTAGCAATACCCGCAATCCAATCGGCTCGCGGAATCGCTCGGCCGGGTGCACTGCCGTTACGTTCCTCAAAATCGTCGGTAATCAACGTATTTAAGGAATCTTTGTCGGACTTGAGCACGGCCTCGTTGAGCGCCGCCTCATTCTCAGAAAATATCTTTACCGAACGGCTGACGGTCGCCACGCTATTTGCGCCCCTACACCAAACCGGTTGTAGGCAAACCCAGGCCGTCATTAAAAACACATAGAGAAAAAGCTTTTTATAAACACCCATTGCTTCCTCAACCCACACTTAAGCCGTTACTGTGTGCCCAGCATTGACTGGGCACACAGTACAGCTGATTAAATAAACTTAATATGATTTGGCGCAAAATCCGCTACCGGAGTTAACCCAGTTCTGCTGGATCAAGTAGTTTCTGCTGCCAAGCGTCATATTGTATTTTGCGCCATTGGACGCTGTGGACTGCGTCCCGAAAGTCCATGCGCATTTATCCGCATTTTCCGCGCCGCGTCGGTCATACCACGCGTTAAGATCTGGATCGGTTACCGCCTCTTCAAGTTCATGGGCAATGATACTGGCCATACCATCGGCGCCCGCATTGCCGTTTGGTCCAGTGGTCTGTGCTGCACAGGAACTTGGGCATCGATCCGGATTGCCGACAAAGGAATACTTAATATCGGCGCTTTGAATGGTCGCATGCGTATGCCAGCCGCAATACTGGGTACAGAACCCGGATGTTGCGTTGACGTCAGCTGAGGTCAATACGAAATAAACCGCATTAGTAGTTTTCGGCAAACGTCCTGACGAAATAGCGTTGGACACCACGGTTTGAATTGCGGCATCACTCAACGCCGTACCCTGCGAATAATTGTCGGTAGTTGCCCCGGAGTACAACACGGAATTGGATACATGCGTATTGCTGCCGTTGTAATAAGTCGTATTGATATTGAAATACGGTGAGCCGCCGATGTTGTTAGCAAGATCGGTTAAAATGGTGGTTGCTGTGTTGCCTGACCAATTGCCGTACCAGATGTAATAAATGTCGGTAGTACCAAGCATCACCGGACCGCCGTGATAAACCATTGCATTATTACCTGCACTTCCGCGACCAGCCTGCCCGGTTGCGCCCTGACCTTGTCCTGGCCCCATTAATTCTCGAATGCGCGGCTCGCCCCAACCCTTACCATTCGGCGCCATTTCCATATTGGTGTCGTCGGTAGCTTGCTGCACCGATCCCGCATTCACCGAGCTTGCTACACCTGCGCCAAGAATGGCCAGCACCACACCCATCTTGCTTAATCGCATAGTTGATCCCCTTAAATGAAAGAATTGACACATACCTGAGGTCGGGTCAACAGCCCAATTGATTGGCATCCATAATTTGCCGATGATCGCGTTTTCCAACGAATATTGACGTCGCCAACCCCGCGCCATCTGTACTCTCTTTATTTTCCGAAATCAAGATACGCTCTTCGTTTACCGAAGAAATGAATCCGGCGCCTATGCGCCGGCTCAATCCGTCTATTGCTAGACTAGCGGCACTTAGCTCGCGTTACATTTAGATAGATCACTCATGCTGTTAATGATCGATAACTACGACAGCTTTACTTACAACCTCGTCCAATACCTGGGGGAGCTTGGTCAGGAAGTGCATGTTGTGCGCAACGACACCATCAATATCGCTCAGATAGAACAGCTGGACCCCAAGCGGATTGTTATTTCGCCAGGGCCCTGCACGCCCGATCAAGCAGGAATTTGCCTCGAGTTGATCGAAAAACTGGCCGGCAAGATTCCCATTCTTGGCGTGTGCCTGGGACATCAAAGCATCGGTCAGGCGTTCGGCGGTAAAGTGGTGCGGGCGCGCGCAATCATGCACGGCAAAACCTCGCTGATACATCATACTGGCCAAGGTCTATTTACTGGGCTTCCCAGCCCATTCGAAGCCACCCGCTATCACTCGTTGATTGTGGAAAAAGACAGCCTGCCCACTGCATTGGACATTACGGCGTGGACCGCGGATTCAAACGGACAAGTGGATGAAATTATGGGCCTTAAGCACCGCCAATACACGGTCCACGGCGTGCAATTTCACCCGGAATCGATTTTGACCCAACATGGACACGCCTTGCTAAGCAATTTCCTTTCGGACTGAACGGATCATGCCCGCCACACCACCCGACGTATTGACGCAGCTGCTGGATATGAGCGAAATCGCGCCTCAAGACATGGCCGATCTCATGCATCAAATCATGCGCGGGGAGGTTTCGCCGGTAATGGTCAGCGCCATCCTCACCGCTTTACGGATGAAGAAAGAAACCGTGGGCGAGGTCGTGGCGGCGGCGCAAGTGTTGCGTGACCTAGCAACCAAAGTGTATACACCGCCTTATAAGCAATTTGTCGATATCGTGGGAACCGGTGGCGACAGCACCAACAGCTTCAATATTTCAACCGCATCGATGTTCGTGACCGCCGCGGCCGGTGCTCGGGTAGCCAAGCACGGCAATCGCAGCGTCTCCTCCAAATCCGGCAGCGCGGACGTCTTGGAAGTCTTGGGCGCCATCATCGATCTCAGTGCCGAACAAGTGATGCAATGCCTGAATGAAACCGGCATCGGCTTCATGTTCGCGCCAAACCACCACCCGGCACTAAAAATGGTTGCCTCCGTGCGCAAAGAAATGGGAGTGCGCACGCTGTTTAATATTCTTGGGCCGCTGATTAACCCGGCCAACGCCCCGCAAATTTTGATGGGCGTTTTTCACCCGAACCTGGTTCAACTGCAGGTGCGCGCCTTACGTCATCTCGGCGCTACTCATGCTTTGGTCGTTTGCGGCAAAGACGGTATGGATGAAATTTCTCTCGGGGCGGCGACATCCGCCGCGGAGTTGCGCGACGGCGTGATATACGAATATGAAATCAACCCGGAAGAGCTAGGATTCGCCCTCACGCCAAGCTCCCAGCTGTGCGTTAACAACGCAAGCGAGTCAAAAACACGGCTGCTCGAAGCATTGGACAATCGCCCCGGTGCGGCGCGCGATATAGTGATACTGAATGCCGGGGCCGCCCTGTACACTGCGGATGTTGCTGCATCGATAAAAGCGGGTATTGAACTGGCACGCGAGGCCATCGCGAGCGGTGCGGCACGCGCGAAACTCAATCAGTTCGTTACGGCAACGCGGGCAATTGCCGGTAAAGTACCGCCATGGACGACATCCTTAATCGCATCCTAACCCGCAAAGCCCAAGTGATTCGTGAGCGCGCTGACCGCTTAAGTCTGTGCGATGTATCGGCGCGCTTGAGCAACGCTCCGCCACCGCGTGGGTTTATGAATGCCATTCAAGCTCGATTGGCTGAAAACCGGGTTGCGGTTATCGCTGAAATCAAAAAAGCCAGCCCAAGCAAAGGGGTCATTCGCGCCAATTTCAGCCCTTGCGAAATCGCACGCAGTTACGAGGGCGCCGGCGCCACTTGCTTATCCGTGCTTACCGACGAGGATTTCTTTCACGGCAGCGACGCTGATCTGACACAAGCGCATGATGCTTGCGCCGTGCCGATCTTGCGCAAAGACTTCATCATCGATGCTTATCAAGTGTATGAAGCGCGAAGCTTAAGTGCCGATTGCATCTTATTGATCGCAGCAGCGTTGGACGACGCCCGCCTGGTTTCATTATCCGATTTGGCTTTAAGCCTTGGATTGGATGTTTTGCTCGAAGTGCATAATGCGCAGGAATTGGAGCGCGCGCTGCAAACCGAGGCACGGTTAATCGGCATCAATAACCGCAATTTGCGCACATTTGAGACATCGCTCGATACAACACTGGCGCTGCGCGATCGAATTCCGACCGATCGCATCGCAGTGGCGGAGTCGGGCATTCGTTCGCAAGACGACATCGCACGGTTGCGTAAAGCCGATGTGCACACGTTTTTAATTGGGGAAACGTTTATGCGCGCGGAGGACCCCGGCGCTGCTCTGCGATTATTGTTTCCCGAATGAATTGAAGATTACCGAGTGCCCAGCACCACAATCGTTTTACCGGCAACGGTAATCATGCCCGATTCCTCCAATTGCTTGAGCACGCGCCCGACCATCTCGCGCGAACAGCCCACGATGCGGCTGATCTCCTGGCGCGAGATGCGAATTTGGGTGCCTTGTGGGTGCGTCATCGCATCGGGCTCTTCACACAAATCAACCAACGTTTTGGCCACACGACTGGTAACGTCCATAAAGGCCAAGCGGCTGACCTTGCGTGAGGTTTGCAATACGCGGTTGGTCAGCTGCTGGCCGATGGCGAATAGGATCTTGGGGCATTCTTCCTTAAGCTGGCCATCGAACAATTGGAATAAGCGTTCGTAACTGATTTCCGCCAACTCGCAGACAGTGCGTGAGCGAACCATGACTTCGCGGCGCGGGGTTTCGACAAACAAACCCATCTCCCCGATGAATTCGCCCGGATTGATATAGGCTAGGATCAATTCGCGGCCTTCCTCATCTTCCGAGGACACCGTCAATGAACCCTCAATGATGTAATAGAGGATATTGGCCGAATCCCCCGGACGCATAATGACCGTTTTGTTCGGATAACGGCGCCGATGGCACATTGCCAAGAAACGATGCATGGAATCCGCATCGGGTGTTAACGAATGCGGGCTTTGCACCTTAACTACGGTTTTTTGAATCGTATACAGCAAATCGGCCACGGTTGACCTCTTAAGATTCCCTTTAATTACCGTATATAGCAGCCCTTGCTACCCCAGTGCCAGCATTAAAACCGTCAAATCGATGGATTTGACCAGTATTTACAATTGATTGGCGCAAGGACAAGCACCGGCTTCCAGGTCCAATTGTTACACGGTCCGGGGCTTCCCTGGCAAGTGGGTAAGCCAGTCAATTATCGGGGTGCCCGCAACGAGCCGACGAAAACGGTTTTCTCGAGCCGAAACTTACCGCATAATCCGCGGCCTTTCCCACCGAATCTGAAGGCTGCGAGGTAACTACGGTGGTCAAACCTTTACCAAGACTTAGGCTGCAAGGTTTCAATAACCTTACCAAGGCGCTGAGTTTCAATATTTACGACATCTGCTACGCCGTCACCGCCGAGCAGCGCGATCGTTACATCGAATACATCGATGAGGCGTATAACGCCGAGCGCTTAACCCAGATCCTCACCGATGTGGCCGATATCATCGGGGCCAATATCTTGAACGTCGCGCGCCAGGATTACGACCCACAGGGCGCAAGCGTAACGATCCTGATCTCCGAACAACCGGTCATCGACAAACGCGACGCCGGGCGCGACATGATCTCCGACGTGATGGTCGAACACCGAGACCAACTCGCTGCCGCCGAGAACAGCGTGGTCGCGCATTTGGACAAAAGCCATATCACCGTGCACACGTATCCCGAGAGCCATCCGTTCAATGGCATCTCCACATTCCGCGCCGACATCGATGTGGCCACTTGCGGGGTCATCTCGCCGCTAAAGGCATTGAACTACCTGATCGACAGTTTCGAGTCCGATATCGTCATTATGGATTACCGCGTGCGCGGGTTCACACGCGACGTGAAAGGCAAAAAGCACTTCATCGACCACCGCATCAACTCCATCCAAGAGTACTTGTCCAAACCGATTCGGCATCGCTATGAGATGTTCGACGTCAACGTCTATCAAGAGAACATCTTCCACACCAAGATGCACATTAAAGATTTCGACCTCGATACCTATCTATTCGAGGCCAACGCCAGCGATTTGAGTTTTAAAGATCGCCAACGCATTGAGATACAGCTCAAACGCGAAATTGAAGAGTTGTTTCATGGGCGGAATTTGGTCTAAGAACCGTCCGGTTTAACCCCGAAAGCGCGATATCCAATATCGCGCCGGAAAAACCCATCCTTAAGCTCAATGTTTTTAAGCGCCTCATACGCTTGCGTTTGCGCTTGCTTAAGATCGCTGCCACGAGCGCACACCGTCAGCACCCGTCCACCGGATGTCACCACCTTGCCATGGTCAAGTCGTGTGCCCGCATGGAAAATTTTCACGCTGGGATCAAAATCGCGATCCAAGCCTAAGATCGCGTCGCCGCGCCGTGGATTGGCCGGATAGCCCGCCGCCGCCAGCACAACGCCGAGCGCCGGAGAGTCATTCCATGCCAGTACCGCTTGATCGACACGTCCATCCAATGCCGCCTCGATCGCATCGACCAAATCCGAACGCAAACGCAGCAGCAACAATTGCGCTTCCGGATCACCCAAGCGGGCGTTGAATTCGATCACCTTCGGTTGGCCGTTCACGATCATCAACCCGGCATAAAGAAAGCCGACAAACGGCGCACCATCAGCGGCCATGCCTTTTAACGTCGGTTCGATAATCGTTTGTAAAATTCGCGCATCTAGCACCGGTGTCACCAAAGGTGCTGGTGAATAGGCCCCCATTCCACCGGTGTTCGGCCCACGGTCACCGTCGTCGCGACGCTTGTGATCTTGGCTGGTGGCGAAAGCACCAGCGTGCTTTCCATCGCTGATGACGATGTAGCTGACCTCTTCCCCGTCGAGAAACTCCTCAATGACGACGCGCGCACCGGCCTGGCCCAGGGCATGTGCGCCCAACATGTCGTTCAAGGCTTGCTCGGCCTCGATCAACGACTGCGCGACCACGACGCCTTTGCCTGCGGCCAAGCCATCGGCTTTGATAACGATCGGCACGCCACGTTGGCGCACATAAGCAAGGGCCGCTTCGAGTGCAGTAAACACTTCATACTGCGCGGTAGGAATCGCATGCCGCGCTAGGAAGTTTTTAGCGAAGGCTTTGGAGCCCTCCAGTTGCGCGGCTTTTTTACTCGGACCGAAACAGCGCAATCCAGCGGCCTGGAAACGATCGACCACCCCAGCCACCAACGGCGCCTCGGGCCCTACGACCGTTAATTCCACCATTTCGCTTTGGGCCAAGGCCAGCAAACCGTCGAGATCGTCGAGCGCCACCGGAACATTACGAACACCGGGCTCGAGCGCCGTACCGGCGTTGCCGGGCGCCACAATCACCTCGGTGACCCGCGCAGATTGCTTAAGCTTCCACGCCAACGCGTGTTCACGGCCACCGTTGCCGATCACCAAAATTTTCATAGTTGCCGACCCATTGCTGGACGCCGTCGATTAATGCCGGAAATGACGCACGCCGGTGAATACCATCGCCATCTGATGCTCGTCGGCCGCTTCAATGACCTCCTCATCACGCATTGACCCCCCAGGTTGAATCACAGCGCGGACGCCAAGCGCCGCCGCCGCATCAATGCCGTCGCGAAACGGCAGGAAAGCATCGGACGCCATGACCGCGTTAACGACGCTTAAACCCGCTTGTTCGGCTTTGATTCCACCGATCATGGCACTCATTACCCGGCTCGTTTGACCGGCACCTATGCCAAGCGTGCGACTATCGCGCGCGTAGACTATGGCGTTGGATTTCACAAACATCGCAACGTGCCACGCAAATAACAAATCGCGCAACTCGGTGGCGGTGGGCATAATTTTTGACACGACTTTCAAGTCTTTCAATAACAACGTATCGCGATCGGCATCTTGCAGCAATACGGCGGCGGCAATCCGCTTAAAATCAAATGCCGGCTGCAACTGTTCCGGCCACTGGCCACTGGCCAGCACCCGAACATTGGGTTTCTTGGAAAATGCGGCTAGGGCATCTGGGGTTACCTCCGGCGCGATAACGACTTCCACGAATTGTCGCGCCAAAATCGCTTGCGCGGTGGCCACTTCCAACGGTTGATTGAAAGCGATGATGCCGCCAAACGCTGAACTTGGGTCGGTAGCATAAGCGTACTCATAGGCCTCTAAGGCATTCGCACCCAACGCCACTCCGCACGGGTTGCCATGCTTGACGATGACACAAGCCGGCGCTTTACGAAACGCTTTTACGCATTCCAATGCCGCATCGGCGTCCGCAAAATTGTTGAAGCTGAGTTCCTTGCCGGCCAAGATTCGTGCCGTGGCCACAACACCGGGTGGGGCATGGTGCTCCACATACAAAGCGGCATTCTGGTGCGGATTTTCACCGTAACGCAGAACACTGTGCCGCACCAAGGACATATGCAAACTCGCGGGAAACGGTTCGGCGTGATCGCTGTTTACGCGCGCACCAAGGTAATTGGCAATCAGGCCATCGTAACGCGCCGTATGCGCGAACACCTTAGCGGCCAAACGGCGGCGCAGCGGCAGCGATGTTCCTTGCTGCTGGCGCAACACCTCGATCAGTTCCGCGTAATCGAGCGGATCGACTAAAACGGCAACGCGCTCACTATTTTTGGCCGCTGATCGCAACATCGCGGGGCCGCCAATATCAATCGTTTCGATGGCCTGATCGAGCGTGCAATCCAGCATCGCCGTCACCGCTTCAAAGGGATACAGATTGACCACCAGCAAGTCGATCGGCGTGATGCCATGCTCGGCCATCACCGCTTCATCTTTGCTGGATCGTCCCAGCAGGGCACCGTGAATCTTGGGATGCAGGGTCTTTACTCGCCCGTCCATCATTTCGGGGAATTGCGTTACTTGATTCACGTCCGTGACGCGCAGGCCGGCCTCACGCAGGTACTGCGCGGTTCCTCCGGTCGAGATCAATTCGACGCCAAGTGCATCGAGCCCTCGCGCAAGATCGGTTAAACCGGTTTTGTCCGATACGCTTAATAGCGCCCGGCGCACCGGTACCATTGGGTAATCCACCATAATGCATTCGTTCCACGCACGAGAGCGCGCATTATAGCGAGGTTGGATGACTTTCCGTGGTTATCTGCCCAAAGCAAGCTTTTTACGCAGCGTAGCCCGGTTGATGCCAAGGGCCTGTGCCGCTTTGCTTTGGTTGCTGCCCGCCCAAGCGAGCACCTCTTTAAATAATGGGCGCTCCACTTCCTGCATGACCAATTCATACAGCCCGAATACCTGCTCTGAATCAAGGTCGGACAAATAACGCCGCACTGCACGCGTTACGCACTCGCGCAACGCAGGTTGCAATACAGCGTCAGCACCGGTCTCGGCACGCACGTGGGAGGCAACGTTCACAGTTGAGTTATCCTGAGTTGACTGGACTCCACAGCCCATTCGCATAAAGCGTCTATTACATGATGCGGCGAACGAGAGGATGAAGGTGAATCATAACTCTGTCGGCGGCGCTTGGTAAGTACCCCCGCAACGATATGTTGCCGAAGTTGCGCTGAAAGTTAAATTCGGATATGCGCATGACATGCGTTTTTCAAAACGCGCACGTTTGCGAAAAACTGCACGGCGTCTTTTGCAAACAAGTGTTTCAGCAACATTGCTGCTAGAGAAACTTAAATTCGAACGCAACCGCATTCTTACCCGGATCAGCAACTTCAAATACCAACGCCACGTTGGCGCCCGGTGACAATCCTCGCCTTAACGTTTTTGCATCGTTGACATAATCGCGCGCCTGAAAACGACGCATACCAACCCGATTTTCATCCAGATCCGACAATGTAATCTCAACCACCGGGAATGGCTGCGAAAAATCCGAGCTGTTGTGCAACGTCGCGGAAATAATCAATGCATTTTGAACCGAGGGATGCGGTCGGATATCGCGCGACAAAAGCTCCAATCGATTGGCATCGGTGCGCAACGGCAAGTGGCAGTTAAGATCGATGCAAATTTGATCAAGCCACGGTCGCACTCGCACGTCATTGAGCAGCCAGTCGCGTTCGGCGTAGGCCAATTCGGCGCTGAGACTGATCATCAACATCCCAGCACCTACCGCCCACGGCCAAGTCCGAACCCGGCGACCACGGCGATACTGTTTTACAAACTGCGGGGTATGCAACGTCTTAAGGCCGGGATATTCGTTCGCCATCGCGCTCGGCGGGGCAGGCTTGTCCGACTCTAACGGCAACTCCAACGGCTCGGCGTGCCCCAATTTGGGTCTTAACGTGGGAACCTGAAGTTGCGGCGGCTCCAAATCCTGCGCATGCGTAGCAAGATATTCAATCGGCTCGGGCGGAAGTTGCTCCGTCAACGTCCGCAAGGCATCAAATACCGCCGAACAATGCCCACAACGGACCGTGCCGTGTCCTTTCGCCAAGGTTTCTGCGGCGACCTTATAGATCGTCAGGCATTCGGGGCATTGCGAGTACATGGAATGAAATTTAGGCAATCGTTCTCGGATTGGGGCCGTATTGATTGTCGGAATCGCTTTCTTGAACGAAAAAAACAATCAATACGATGAGGCCAATGATCGGGACAAGGCCGATTAACAGCCACCAACCACTGCGATTGGTATCGTGGAGTCGTCGTACTGAAAGCGCAAGCCCCGGAACTAAAACCGCGAGAGAATACAGGACCCGCAACGGCCATAGATGCAGAACCATGGCAACCACCGCAACCGCGATTGAAATCAGCAGATTGATCAATGCGAACATCCAAAACTCTTCGCGATGCGCCCGTCCGTCAAATTGCGCGTAGCGTTTTTTTAAAACGTCGAGATACCAATTCATTGCCTTACCCCCTATAAAGATGTTTAAAACTTCGGCCTGGGTAATCTTCCGGTAAGGGTTTAACAAGACCCTATGCCGCCTTGCGAACGATTTCGATCGGCGCGAACGCCATCGATCAATACCCAACCTTCGCGCGTTCGCACCTTAAGGTTATCAAACCAGTGCGCATAATGATCCAACAGTTCCTGCTCTTGGCCCTGCAAAATACCGGAAATCGCCAATCGGCCCTGCGTTTGCAAGCTGGCGGCAAAGCATGCGGCAAGCTCAAGCAACGGGCCGGTCAAAATGTTGGCGATCAAGACTTCTACCGGCTGCGGCGAATACGCGGTTGATAACAGCACATGAAGCCGCGGCGCCACTGCATTGCGTTGCGCATTGCTTAGGCTGGCGTCGAGCGCCTGCGGATCGTTGTCGAGCGCAATGGCGCTAGCCGCACCAAGCTTAAGCGCGGCAATAGCCAGTACCCCTGAACCGCAACCGTAATCGATCATGTGTTTTCCGGCCAGATCTGCCTCATCCAGCCACTCCAGACACAACGCGGTGGTCGGGTGGGTTCCGGTGCCAAACGCAAGACCGGGATCCAATCGAACGACGACCGCATTGGGATCCTCGGGCGGTTCGACGTTCCAAGGATAGATCCACAGTCGCGTTCCAAAACGCATCGGTTTGAATTGATCCATCCACACCCGCGTCCAGTCTTGATCCGCAATCTCACTAAATGCGATCTGCGTAGGATCGAGCTCTGGAGTAAGTTCCGTTAACGCATGCAGCAAACCTGCGCGATCGGTGTTGGCAGGAAACAAGGCCACCAAACGCATTGTCGGCCACAATGGAGTTTCACCAGGGCCAGGCTCAAAAATGGGATGGTCTTGCGCATCCAACAGCGACACCGACAAAGCGCCAAGATCTTCCAACGCCGCTTCAAAGTCCGGCTGCTGTTCGGCGCTTAACGTAAAGGATAATTCCAGCCAACTCATAAACTGGGCAATAAAACCATTTAGCGGCTCACTTGCTTAACCTTGAACTTTCTTGAGGTTGCTTAACAATGCGCTCTCCAGATAATGGATGTTCATGCCGCCGGTCTGAAATCCCGCATCGGCTATGATGCGTTGCTGCAACGGAATATTGGTTTTAATCCCATCGACCACCATCTCGCTAAGCGCCGTGCGCATGCGCGCGATGGCGGTTTGGCGATCCCGACCGTGCACGATCAGCTTACCGATCATCGAATCGTAATTCGGTGGAATGCGGTAGTCATCATAAATATGCGTATCCATCCGCACCCCGGGGCCACCCGCACCGTGAAAGCGCTTTACCATGCCGGGGGACGGCATGAACGTTTCCGGATCCTCGGCGTTGATGCGGCATTCGATGGCATGGCCGGTCAGGCGGATATCTTCCTGGCGCAGACTGAGTTTCTCGCCAGCGGCTATCATTAGCTGCTCCCGCACCAAGTCCAACCCGGTAATCATCTCGGTCACCGGGTGCTCGACCTGAATGCGCGTGTTCATTTCTATGAAATAAAACTTCCCGTTTTCATAGAGAAACTCAAACGTGCCCGCACCGCGGTAACGGATGCGATTGCACGCTTCCACGCAGACTTTACCGATGGCGCCGCGCTGCTCGGCGCTAATGCCCGGCGCCGGCGCCTCTTCAACCACCTTTTGATGGCGGCGTTGCATCGAGCAATCGCGCTCGCCAAGGTGGATCGCATTGCCCTGGCCATCCGCCAGTACCTGAATTTCGATATGGCGCGGGTTTTCCAGGTATTTTTCCATGTACACCTGGGCATTGCCGAACGCGGCTTTGGCTTCCGAGCGCGTCATATTGATCGCGTTGTGCAAATGCGCTTCGGTGTGCACCACGCGCATCCCGCGCCCACCACCGCCGCCGGCGGCTTTGATGATGACCGGGTAACCAATGTCCTTGGCGATGCGCGCGTTCTCAACCGCATCATCGCCTAACGGTCCGCCCGAGCCCGGCACGCACGGCACTCCCGCTGCCTTCATCGCTTTAATCGCTTCGACTTTATCGCCCATCAAGCGGATTGTATCCGGCCGCGGGCCGATGAAAATAAAGCCGGATTTTTCGACGCGCTCGGCAAAATCGGCGTTCTCCGAAAGAAATCCGTACCCGGGATGGATCGCCTGCGCATCGGTCACTTCGGCGGCGGCAATAATGGCCGGGATATTGAGATAACTCTCGGCCGCGGGCGGCGGGCCGATGCAGACGGACTCGTCCGCCATGCCGACGTGTTTTAAGTTTCGATCCACCGTGGAATGCACCGCCACGGTTTTAATTCCCAGCGCATGGCAGGCGCGCAATATCCGCAACGCAATTTCGCCGCGGTTGGCAATAACGACTTTATCAAGCATAGGAATCCGAAACTCGGTGCTTAAGGTTGGGCACGATTTAGCCGATCACAAACAAAGGTTCATCAAATTCAATCGGCTGACCATTTTTCGCCAACACCGCAAGAACGGTCCCGTTTGCGTCGGCTTCGATTTGGTTGAACATTTTCATCGCTTCAATGATGCCGATCGTATCGCCAACTTTAACCTGGGACCCCACCTGCACAAACGGCGCCGATTCCGGATTTGCCGACGCATAGAACGTTCCCACCATCGGCGAACGCAGCACATGCCCTTCGGGCAAATCCCGGTCTTTCTTGACGATCGATACCTCGGTCGCATCCAGTGTTACCGGCGGGCTGGCCGCGCGCTGCGGCTCCATATGCACGTGCGTTACCGGCGCCTGTGCCTGTGGCGCCATCTGCATCGGCACTATGCCTTTGGGAAAGCGACTTAAGCGAACCACTTCCTCGCCCTCTTTGATTTCAAGTTCGGCGAGATTCGACTCTTCCAGTATATCAATCAGTTTTTTGATCTTGCGCAGGTCCACGGAAGAATCCTCAATGCAAAAAAAAACGTTTTTAAACTAAGCCGCGGGCTTAAGCGCAGCGACAGCCGCTTGCAATGCAAATCGATAGCTGTCTTTGCCAAACCCGCTGATTACTCCCACCGCCACATCGGAAAAGTATGACCGCTGCCGAAACGGTTCGCGGGCGTAGACATTCGACAAATGCACCTCAATAAACGGAATGCCCACCGCAACCAACGCATCGCGCAAAGCCACGCTCGTGTGCGTATAGGCGGCCGGGTTGATCAATATAAACGCCACCTGATCACGTGCCTGGTGCACCCGTTCAATCAATTCATGCTCGGCGTTCGACTGAAAGCTGATCAATTCATGACCGAATGCCTGCGCCAAACTGACCAGTTCGGCGTCGATCGCCGCCAAAGTCACCCGACCATAAATCGTAGGCTCGCGCACACCGAGCAAGTTCAGATTAGGGCCATGCAACACCAAAATGGTCGCCACCGTGTTTCCCCTCCAAGGGGGCGCTAGTGTGGCGGAGGTTGACGTTCTTGTCTAGATCGACGAAGTTTGACGAAGTTATGCCATTCTAAAGCCCAGTTTTGCTGGGTGCGGGGTGCCTGCGGCGGTACTCTTATAGATAGGGCGTCAGCCACTTCGCCAATGTAGCCGGCGAAAAACCGCCCGCATGTTGCGCCAATACTTTCCCATCACGGCCGATTAAAACGGAATAGGGCAGCACTGAACGGGTATTACCAAACAGCAATCCCGGATCCGGTTGCGCATCACCAGCCAGCAAGATCGGATAATGCATTGGAAAATCTTTCAGATATTCGTGCACGGCATCGCTTTCATCGAGGGCCACGCCGATCACTGCAAACCCTTGCGCAGCATAACGTTGATCCGTTGCATCCAATAGCGGCATTTCCTCACGACACGGCCCGCACCAAGTGGCCCAAAAATTCAGCAAAATAAGTTTCCCATCCCAGTCACTGAGCTTTCGGGATTGGCCAGTGGCATCGGTTAACGCAAGCTCGCTGCGCGAGTCGCCAATCGCAAGCGGGGTTAGGTTTGTCGGTACAGTCGAACCGGGTGCCGTCCGCAGCCGCCCGCCCAACCACACACCGATGCCGGCACTCAAAAGTGCAACCAGAACAATCAGTACGTTAATGCGGTTTAGCATGCGTTTCAGTGCTCGGCCTTCATCAGGCGCGCTAAAAATTTGGCGGCATCCTCAAATCCGGTTAGACGCAACGACCGCTGCTCGAGGCCATCGGGCGCGAAGAAAATCGTGGTGGGGGGGCCAATCAAGTTAAAGCGCGCCAGCAACGCCTGGGCGTCGTCGTTGCTCGCCGTCACGTCCGCTTTCAGCAAGACGTGATCGGCCAACGCTTTTTGTACTGCGGCGTCGGAGAAAGTGAATTTCTCCATCTCTTTGCAGGACACGCACCAGTCGGCGTAAAAATCGAGCATGACGGCTTTTTTTACGGCTTTGGCGATGGCAAGCTCCCGATCAAGCTCGGTCGGCGAGCGAACTACCTTAAATGCAAAAGAGGGCTCGCTCGCCGCAATGCCGTTGTGAGAGACGACGATGCCCTTCAGCGGTTGCATAAGATCCTGCCCGCCCGCAACCGCACCCAGCAGTTCCGCAGCTCCCACCAACAATAAAAGCACGCCGAGGGCTTTCCGCAATTTACGCCAACCGCGAGTTGGTTCGGGCAACCGCTCCAGGGCACCCAAATACACCGCACAAGTAACCAGCAAAGCGCCAGCCATGGACATAATCCATTGAGGATCAAGAATGCGCGCCAGCATGAAGATCGCAAGCAGCAAAAACATCACGCCAAACACCGCTTTCACCGCATCCATCCAGGCGCCTGCACGCGGCAAGATTGTTCCTGTCGCAGAACCCAACAGCAGCAACGGCGCACCCATGCCGAGGCTCAACACAAACAACGCCACACCACCAAAGATCGGATCGCGCGTTTGGCTGATGTAGAGCACGGCACCGGCCAACGGCGGCGCTACGCACGGACCCACGATCAATGCCGAGAGCATACCCATGACCGCTACCCCGGAAAGCGAACCGCTGCGCTGTTGGCCGCTTAAGCTCGCGATCTTCGCTTGCCAACTGGAGGGCAATTGCAGTTCGTAAAACCCAAACATACTAAGCGACAGCAGCACAAACACGCCGGCGAAACCCCACAATACCCACGGCGTTTGAAACGCGGCTTGCAAATTCTTACCCGCCAAGCCTGCGAAAACACCAGCAATGGTAAAGATCACGCTAGAAGCCAACACATAAACTAAAGAGAGGATGAAAGCGCGCCGAGTGGAAATGTTTTCTCCAGCCCCAACGATGATGCCGGACAAGATCGGAATCATGGGAAACACACACGGAGTGAAGGCCAGCAATAAACCGAATCCAAAGAACGACAGCAAAGCCAATAGCCGATTACCGCTGAGCGCAGAAGCCAAGCGTTGTTCTTCCGAGAGACTGCTGTCATTGGTCGATCGGCCCTCTTGCCCTTCGGTGGTACTGGTGGCGTAATCCATCGGAGTTGTCTTAGGGATGGCGACCGTTACCATGCGAGTCATCACTGGATAACACACGCCATTGTCTTGGCAGCCTTGAAAAGCCATGCGCAATGCGACAGTTAACGCGTCCGGATTGCTGCGCTGAAACGTAATCGGCACTTCAACTTGGTTGAAATACACAACCGTATCGCCAAAGTTCTCATCCTGATGCTTCACCCCATCCGGCCAGCGCATTTGCGGAGGCGTGGTTGCCAAAGCACCGTTGCCAGCGACGCGCTCTAAAGACACGAGTTGCGTTTTATCCCGATACAAGTAATAGCCTTTCGGCATCGTCCAGCGCGCCAAAATCGCGTTTGGATTGGAATTAATCGCCTCGAACACAAACGCGTGTTCCGGCGGCAGCGGGGTGCCGTCAACAACCGCTGCTGTCTTTCCTAAAGCTTGCGCCAATGCAGCATTAGCCGACGTTGGCGATGCTAACGTGCCGGCGCCATCGGTGGTTGATGTTGCAACCGGGAGTGCTAGCGTGAGCTTCTGAGAAAAGGGTGGATAACAGATTTTGGGCTCATCTTCATGACACCCCTGCACCGTGATGGAAAAGACCAGCGCATTGGGAGCCAAACGACCTAGCGGCAGTTGATACGGTACGGTCGCTTCGACTTGATGGTGATATACCTCTACGTCACCAAGAAACTCGTCGTGCTTTTTTTCTCCGGAAGGCAATGCTAGCTCGCCGAGTGACGCCCCATCCTCGCTTGCCTTGGCATGAATGCGGGCACGATAAAGGTAATAGCCATCAGCGATATCCCAATGCAACCGTGCAGTACCCGGTTCAGCGATGCCCGCCGTGAGTTTGAACGCCTCCTGCACCGGCAGCAGATCGGAATCGTCGGCTGCGTTCGCTGTTGCAACGACACTCATCGCGGCCAGCAGTGCAAAAAGCGCTTTCGAAAACAGAGCCATCCATTTGATTCCGTGGTTTTCCGCTCGCCCTGAGCCTGTCGAAGGGTGCGCGGAAAAGCAATGGAGCTTCGACAGGCTCAGCATGAACGGGTTTATTAACATGCAATGCTTTTATCTATGGCAGCTAACTTGGGTTCGTCTCATCCCGCACCCACGCCAAGTAACGATCAAAACCTGCACTCACCTCGACCGCAATCAGCTCCGGCAGTTCATACGGGTGCAAGGCAAGAATACGATTTTTCAATGCCTCAAACCGGTCTTTTCGGGTCTTAATCAGCAATAACGATTCCGACTCGGTTTGCACCGCTCCTTTCCAGCGGTAAGTCGAGCGAACGTCCGGAATGCGATTAACGCACGCCGCTAAACATTCCTCGACCACCGTTGCTGCGATGCGATCGGCCACCTCGACGCTGGGGCAAGTGCAATAAACCAGAATCACGATCGGATTCCTAGGGTTAGGGTTAGGGTTAGGATCGGAAGGCTACTTGGAATTCGGCCGTTCACCAACTGTCCCTCCTCACTTGAATCCCATCAACCACGCCCCATTTAGTGCGTACCCCTTTAAAAATGCTTGCAAAGTACACCCGTTGGTTTAAAATTAGCACTCACTCATATCGAGTGCTAACAAAACTTAAATAACCCTTATTAATCAATCTCTTGAAGGAGTAGCTAATGAACCTTCGTCCACTGCACGATCGCGTCATCATCAAACGTATGGAAGAAGAGCGTATGTCCGCTGGTGGCATCGTGATTCCGGATTCCGCCACCGAAAAACCGATTCGCGGTGAAGTCGTTGCCGCCGGCAATGGCAAAATCCTCGAAGACGGCAAAGTTCGCCCCATCGCTGTAAAGAAAGGCGATAAAGTTCTGTTCGGCAAGTATTCCGGTACCGAAGTCAAAGTCGATGGCCACGAGCTTTTGGTCATGCGCGAAGAAGACATCATGGCGGTGATCGAGGCCTAAGCCTTCCGCTGCGCTGTTTAGCGCCGCACCCCATAACGAATGATTTTTAATTAAATTGAGGTAACTCCAATGGCTGCTAAAGAAGTCCGTTTTTCCGAAGATGCGCGCGTGCGCATGTTAAGAGGTGTGAATATCCTGGCCAATGCGGTCAAGGTCACGCTCGGCCCCAAAGGCCGTAACGTCGTGCTCGAAAAGAGCTTCGGCGCCCCCACCATCACCAAAGACGGTGTATCGGTTGCGAAAGAAATCGAGCTTGGTGATAAGTTCGAGAACATGGGTGCGCAGATGGTGAAAGAAGTCGCATCGAAAACCTCCGATGTCGCGGGCGATGGCACCACCACCGCCACCGTATTGGCTCAAGCTATGTTGCGCGAAGGCATGAAAGCCGTAGCCGCCGGCATGAACCCGATGGATCTGAAGCGCGGCATCGACAAATGCGTCACCGCTGCTGTCGAAGAGCTGAAAGCGTTGTCCAAGCCCTGCTCCGACAACAAAGCGATTGCCCAGGTCGGTTCGATCTCGGCCAACTCCGACACCCACATCGGCGACATCATTGCCGAAGCGATGACCAAAGTCGGCAAAGAAGGCGTGATCACGGTTGAAGAAGGCTCGGGTCTCGAGAACGAACTCGACGTGGTTGAAGGCATGCAGTTCGATCGCGGTTATCTGTCGCCGTACTTCATCAACAACCAACAGAGCATGACCTCCGAATTGGAGAATCCGTTCATCCTGTTGCACGACAAGAAAATCTCCAACGTCCGTGAGTTGTTGCCGGTATTGGAAGCCGTAGCAAAATCCGGCAAGCCCCTCCTGATCGTTGCTGAAGAAGTGGAAGGCGAAGCATTGGCCACCTTGGTGGTCAATACCATTCGCGGCATCGTGAAAGTCTGCGCCGTTAAGGCCCCAGGTTTTGGCGATCGTCGCAAAGCGATGCTCGAAGACATGGCCGTATTAACCGGTGCGACTGTTATTTCCGAAGAAGTCGGCCTGCAATTGGAAAAGGCCACCGTCAAGGATCTTGGTACGGCACGTAAGATTGTGGTCTCGAAAGAGAACACCACGATCATCGACGGCGCCGGTGCAAGCGATGCAATTCAAGCGCGCATCAAGCAAGTCAAAGCGCAGATCGAAGAAACCTCTTCCGATTACGATCGCGAAAAACTGCAAGAGCGCGTGGCGAAACTCGCCGGCGGTGTGGCACTGATCAAAGTCGGCGCTGCCACCGAAGTCGAAATGAAAGAAAAGAAAGCCCGCGTTGAAGACGCTCTGCACGCCACGCGCGCAGACGTTGAAGAGGGAGTGGTTCCTGGCGGTGGTGTTGCGTTGATTCGCGCACTCGATGCGATCAAAAAGCTGAAAGGCGACAACGAAGACCAAAACACTGGCATCGCAATTGCCCGTCGCGCAATGGAAGCCCCACTGCGCGAGATCGTCGCCAATGCCGGTGACGAGCCAAGTGTCATTTTAAATAAGGTGGCTGGCGGCAAAGGCAATTTTGGTTACAACGCCGCAACCGGCGAATTCGGGGATATGGTCGAGATGGGCATTCTCGATCCCACCAAGGTAACCCGCACTGCATTGCAAAATGCAGCGTCGATCGCCGGCCTTATGATCACCACCGAAGCGATGGTGGCCGAAGCGCCGAAGAAAGATGAGAAGCACGAGCACGCCGGCGCCCCCGGAGGAATGGGTGGCATGGGCGGTATGGGCGGTATGGATTTCTAATCCAGCCGCACCGAAGGAAACGGCTCCCCGCCAACAGCGGGAAGCGTTTATGATCTTAGAAAGCCCCGCCTTGGTGCGGGGCTTTTTTTATTGGTCGATCGCTCTCGAAAAAAAGCAGGTAATTCCCGCCCCATGCCGCGACGACAAATGTCACAATCGGCAAATGCACGATTCCGCCATCATCCCTGCCACGCTCCAAGCGTTCGTTGATGAACGTTTTGCGCACCTGACCGAGCTTTGCCGTGAACGCGGCGTGGCGTTTTACGACGATGCGGGGGTCGCCGAACATTTGCAGCGCGTGCTGCTGGCCAGCGATTTTGCCTATGAGAGCTTTTTGCGCGAGCCGGACTTGTTGGGACCGGGTTTGATTCCCTTCATGAGCGATCCGCGCAGTGCTGAAGCGCGGATATCGGAACTTCATTTGGCCGCGCTGGAAGAGCCGGCCCAGCTGACAGCGTTGCGCAGCTTCCGTCGCCGGGAATCACTACGTTTAATTTGGCGTGACGTGAACGGCCTGGACGACGTGGCGGCAACGCTATCCGGCTCAAGCGCGCTGGCCGAAACCTGCTTAACCACCGCACTGCAATGGAGCGAAACACTGGTAAGCGCGCGCCACGGTACGCCGCGTAATCAGGCGGGCGATCCCCAGCGCTTGGTTGTGCTCGGACTTGGCAAACTCGGCGGCGGCGAGCTCAACTTTTCTTCTGATATCGATTTGATTTTGGCTTATCCCGAGAACGGCGTAACCGATGGCGCGCGCGCTTTGGATAATGAGACATTCTTTGCGCGCATCGCGCAGCAATTGGTGCGCTTGCTCGCCGAAGTGACGTGCGACGGCTACGCCTATCGGGTCGATTTGCGTTTGCGCCCGTTTGGGAATGCCGGGCGTCTAGCGATGTCGTTCGCGGCGATGGAACAGTATTACCAACGTGAGGGCCGCGATTGGGAACGCTACGCCTGGATTAAGGCTCGTCCCATAGCCGGCGATGTGAATGCCGGCGAGCGTTTGATCGACACGCTGCGGCCTTTTATTTACCGGCGGTATCTCGATTACACCGCCTTTGCCGGCTTGCGCGAGATGAAGGCCCTGATCGATGCCGAGGTTGCGCGCAAGGACCTTGCGCCGCATCTAAAGCTCGGCCCCGGGGGCATTCGAGAAATTGAGTTTATTGTGCAATTGCTGCAGTTGATTCGCGGCGGGCGAGAGCCGAGTTTGCGCGTGCAGGGCTTGCTGCCCGCATTGATGATTTGCGAGCAGCGCGGCTGGCTGAACGCCGCGCGCGCGAAGCACCTGCGCGATTCGTATTTGTTCCTACGCCGGCTCGAAAACCGGTTGCAAATGTTCCGTGACGAACAAACTCACGAATTGCCCGGCGATCCGGTGATACGTGAACGTTTCGCCGCGGCACTGGGCTATCCAGAATGGGCGGCGCTCGAACAGCATTTGCAAACCGTGCGCGCGCAGGTCAGCGGGGAGTTTTCGGCGTTGATGGCAACATCGGCAGCACGCGCAAAAACGCCCGAAGCCGCCCAGGTGTTTTGGCAACGCATAGGCCTCGGTTTGGCCGAGGAGAGTGAGCTAACGGCACTGGGCTTTACCGATGTTCAAGGGCTGTTTGCGAATTTGGCCGCCATTCCACAAAGCAATGCCTGGCGCAACCTATCGGCGCGCGTGCGCGAGCGCTGCGACCGGCTCATTCCGCATCTGCTTCAAGCCGCCGCTTCGTGCGCGACGGCGGATGCCTGTCTCGACCGCCTTTTGCGCCTGATTCATTCCGTGCTGAAGCGCTCGTCCTACCTTGCCTTACTCGACGAGCAGCCGGTTGCTCGTCAGCAACTGGTTAAGTTGTTCGCCAGCAGCGGCTATCTGGCCGAGCGCGTGATTGCCCATCCCCTGTTACTCGATGAATTGTTCGATGCCCGGCTTGAGGCGGACATTCCCGATCGCATTGCGATAACCAGCGAGATCGACCGGCGCTTCGCAATGCTGGAGGAGTCCGATGTCGAAACCGAACTTGAGATATTGCAGGAAGAAAAACACAGCGTCAGTTTTCGCATTGGATTGGCGTACCTGGCCGGACGCATCGATGCGGTAACAACCGCTTGTGCTTTGAGCGATCTAGCACAAGCCATTGTCGCCGCGACCCTGCGCATCGCCGAGCGTGATGCGATATCGCAATATGGCCGTTTAAGCGGCCATGCCGGAAGCGATACCGGGCTTGCGATCTTAGGATACGGAAGCTTGGGCGGATCGGAGCTCGGGTTCGCGTCCGACCTCGATTTATTATTTGTGTACGATGGACAATTGACGCAAAAAGACAGCTGTGGGCCGAAGATACTCGATGGCGCGCGCTACTATGCCAGGCTGGCGCAACGTGTCGTGCATCTGTTGACCACGTTGACGCGCGCCGGCCGCCTATACGAGGTTGATGTTCGATTAAGACCCGATGGCAGCAAAGGTCTGCTGGTTACCAGTCTCGACGCTTTTGCCGATTATCAGCAAGAACGCGCTTGGATATGGGAGCATCAAGCGCTGGTGCGTGGACGCTTCATCGCGGGTAACGCGAACCTTGGCGCACGCTTTTCCGCGGTGCGCGCTGCCGTACTGACACAACCGCGCGACCCCGCCAAGGCCTGTCGCGAGATCAGTGCGATGCGCGCGCGTTGGCGCAACGAGCGCGATCGCAGCAATTCGCAGCAATTGGACCTAAAGCAAGGAACCGGCGCGCTATTGGATATCGAATTCATCCTGCAAGCGCTGGTGCTGCTGCACTCCCACCGGCATAGCGAACTGTTAACCAGCGCTAACAGCGCGGATTTGATCGCACTGGCCGCACAGGTCGGTGCTATTGGTACCGAACAAGCGCAGCAGCTGAGTGAGGCGCATCACTCGTTCCTCGCCACCGCGTTGATGTGCACGCTCGACGCACAGGCACGCACCGCGCCGAGAACGCCTGAACGGCAATTGCTTGCGGAAAAGGTATTGCGCGTAGCGAGCGATTTAGGTCTGGACTTCATCCATCTTGAACCGAGTGCATCTGGCACAGCCGACTCCTAAGAACATCGCCCATCCTGAAGTGCGCAATAGGATTAAGAAATACAGACTCTGTTACGGCTTCCCGCGACCAGCATTGTTTACCTCGTTGCGTTTTAAGCAAAGTATAAGTAATGTATACCTCGTTGCGACTGACCAAAATTTGGGGGGATAACCAATTTAAAGGCTTAGCGCGTGAACCTAACCTACCGAAAACCCAGCCCGTTGATCCAAATCCGCGCCGTTAAAGGACCAATCGTGCGACGTTCTCCAGGGATCGTATTATTAGCCCTCATTACCCTGACGGCAGCGATGCCGGTGCAGGCGGTCATTCCCTCGACGGAACGACAAGCCTTATTGGATCTGTATACCAGCACCAACGGCGCATCCTGGACAGACGCCAGCGGATGGAACGACGTTGTCGGCACCGAATGCGTCAGCTGGCACGGCGTGGCCTGCGATGGTACGCAAAGTCATGTGGTGGCCATCGATCTAAACGGGAATCACCTAACCGGGTCGCTTCCTTCCAACTTCAATAATTTGACAGGACTTCGAGCCTTCGCCTTTCACAATAACCTCCTAACAGGGCCCTTTCCCGACTTCAGCGGCATGACGGTCCTTGATAGCATTAAAATCGACAACAACTTCATCAGCGGCTCCCTCCCAAACTTTGCCGATTTGCCGGCATTGCAGGGATTTTCCGCGCCTGGCAATGTGTTAACCGGCTCGATCCCAGCCTCTTTAAGCACGGCGACGACGCTTCACAGCTTTAATGTCTACAGCAATCAACTGTCCGGAACGATCCCCTCTTTGGCCGCATTAACGTCGTTGGAGATTTTTAACGTCGGGCAGCAGGCACCGCAATTAATCGGCAGTATTCCGAACCTCAGCACGTTAACCGCGTTGTCCGAATTCGACGTCGATACCAATTCGCTGACCGGGTCCATTCCCTCGCTGAGCGGATTGACGTCATTGGTTATTTTTAGTGTTGGGAGCAATCAACTTACCGGAGCCATTCCCGATCTCACTGGTCTTTCCGCACTGGGGTTCTTCGATGCCACAAACAATCAACTGACGGGGCCCATCCCCGCTGCCCTCTCAGGATTGACCGCAATGACGTTTTTTTTCGTGGCAAGCAATCAATTGACAGGCACCATTCCCTCGTTGAGCGCATTAACCTCCCTGCAGCGGATTAACGTCGGGTCCAACAATCTGCAAGGCGGACCACCGACACCGCCGAGCCCCAACAACCTGGAGCCAGGTCAATCCAACCTGTGTCCCAACCCCTTAACGTTGACCAGCAGTGCCGTTTGGGATACAGCAACCGGATACACCCCTTGGTCGCTGTTTTGCGATCCGATCTTCGCCAACAGTTTCGAATGAGTAAGATTGCTGCTGGGATATCTACATCAACGATAGATTCGTAAGGTGCGTTTACCCCAAGCACTGCCGCGGAGGGAACAGCGGTCTTTGGTATTTTTAGCGACAACGCATCATACATGCCGTGCGAAAATCCATTTCAAGACGCGACTCTGCGATTGAAGGCAGCACCTCTCGCCGTCTTGATTTAAAATAGCAAATACGGAACACTTGCTTCGTGTTCGTTCGTATAGAAAATATAGTTTTTTATTGTTAATTATAATAATAACTTTTGCTGGACAAAGCGGTTCTAACACCCATCATCAACCTACTGCCGGGGGACATATGTTGAAACGGATATCGTTGTTGCTGTTGGTCACGTGTTCAAATTACGGGTTCGCTAACCAGGCCCCACCCACGTCTGATGCCCCCTCATTAAACCCAGAACAAAGCGCGCTGCCGATACAAAAATGCATCGCACCGTATGCCGATCCCAACACCAAAAATCAGGGGCCATCCTTTGATTTAGTGGGCGGGTCGACCGATTTGCGCATCGTCAAAAGCCATACGGGAAGTTTCAGCGCAGGCCAGATCGGCGCCCTATACAGCATCAGCGTCGACAATCTCGGAGTATCGCCAAGCAGCGGTACGGTAACCGTAACGGATATTTTGCCTGCCGGCCTTACCGCATCCTCCATCATTGGCGGCTGTGGTTGGTCTTGTACTTTGGGTACTCTCACCTGCACCCGCAGCGATGCATTGGCCGGGGGAACCGCTTACCCGTCCATCACCTTGGTGGTGAATGTCTCACCAACCGCTCCGGCTTCGGTGATTAACACCGCAACGGTTTCAGGCGGTGGTGATAGTGACGCAACCAATAATGCGAGCGCGGATACAACGATTATCACCGGTGGTGTGCCCACCCCTGCGGTTTCTTTGCCGATCGATGCACGCTGGGCGCTTATCCTGCTTGGATTATTGCTATTGTTTATGGCCCGTACGCGCTTGTTTCGAGACTGATCTTACGTTTAATCCGCAGAATCAAGACCCGTCCATTACGTATAGATGGCGAAAAAATAGCGAGTCGTTTTGTGCGTATGAAATAACCTATCGGGAGAGAGACGTGCTGAAACCGCTGTCCGTGCTTCTGTTGATCATTACTGCAAGCTCTCCGCTCGCGGCAAGCGCTTCCACATCCGCGGATACATTGGCAGCGGAAAAATGCAGGGTAGCTCCGAGCGCCCCGGCCCACGCCCCCTCGGTTGATTTGGGTGTATCGATGCCAGCCGATTTGCGCATCGTAAAAAGCCACGCCGGCAGCTTTAGCGCCGGGCAAATTGGCGCAAGCTATACCATCATGGTCGATAATGTGGGAGCGACCACGAGCAGTGGCTTGGTAACGGTTGTCGATAACTTGCCGGCCGGCCTCACCGCAACGTACATTGGCGGTTGCGTTTGGGACTGCACATTAACCCCTTTAAGTTGTACGACCACCGATCCATTGGATGGTGGGATGACTTATCCACCGATCATCCTGGAGGTTGATGTCTCCGCCAGCGCACCGGCGTCTGTGGTGAATACTGCAACCCTGTCAGGCGGTGTTGATAGCGACGCTTCCAATAACCTCAGCGCAGATACAACGATTATCCTCGGCGGCGTGCCGATACCGGTTTCATTGCCGGTTGATGCGCGCTTAGCGTTGATGCTTCTCGGTTTGTTGTTGTTGTATTGCGCGCGTCGTCGATTAAAGGGGTATTAATTTCCTCATGGTGCCCATTACAAAGGCCATATAAAGTAGGTTTTTATAATGCATCGCTTGAACACGACCCCATGGCGGCTGGGCTGACAAGCCAGTCCAAACCTCTCACACATAACGACATATCTTCGTAAGCGCGTTGGCAAATAGCTGGGTTTGTCCGACCTGAACCCCATGAACGGGGCTGAATTTCATGGGGTTCTGATTTTTCGGACGAAAAGATCGAGCCTATTGTACGAGGATGCTAGCGAAGAACGAGGCACGGCGCGTAGCGTGGGATGGCTCGGCAAGGTTTAGAAAAACCAAACACGGTGGTTTGGGGTAGCAGATTTGAAACGGAATACATAGGAATCACGGTTCTAATCTAAACCATTTGCAAAAATATAGTCACGGATAAAAACGCGTGCGGCTGCATAATCGTTGCCGCCCGCGTTCGCATAAGCGCTTCCGGCAATGACTGCGGCATCAGAAGACGATAAATTTATGGCATAAGCTTTACTTTCCGGCCCGCCAAACTCACCTAAAGGCAAAAAACTCACCACTTTCCAGCCCGACACGCCGAAAGTCGAATCTGCTAACCCAATCGTGCCGCTCATGCGCAACATCAGGAAATTGGAGGCGGTGCCCGATCCGCTGATACCGGCGACCAAGATCTTGCCACTGGGCTCGATAACCATTGCGTTCGCAACACTTTTGCTACTGCTGGGGTAAAAATAAATACCCGTGCCGGCCCCGCTACCAAAACTGGCATCGAGAATGCCACTTGAGGTCAACTTGGCAACCCCAATGGAAAGATCGCTTACCGTGCCTGCGACAAAAATATTTCCCGCTCCACTCCAAACCAGTGCAGTATTTTTGAAGGCGCTGCTGCTGGTGCCGAAGTTGAATGATACGTAGCCGCTGCCGCCAACCCCGAAGCTCCGATCAATTCCTGCTGTATTGAACTTGAGTACTACAGCGCTACTGCCACCCCCGGTAAGGCAAACACCGCTACTACCACTGGCGACGAACTCTTCCTCTGAATAAGAATATTGCGCAGCGTTTAAGGTATCGTCAGAAGCCGGGTTGCCACCGCAACTGTTATAACCATCGCGATGCATATTATTTACAACATCGTTGCCGAAAGGCAGGCGCACGCCCGTAGCAGCATCCAGTAAAAAGGCGGCGAAGTCGTCATCGCCGACCGAGCCACCGGATACTGCATCCCTGGCCGAACCCACTACCAATATATAACCCGTGCCAAAGCCACCTACGGCCAATCCTCGACCCATATCGGTAACGGTGCCGGAGGAAGTACGAGTGAGCACGCTCAATCCGGTACCGCCACCCCATCCAGTATAAGGTCCTCCATCGGGCAGCTCCCTCCATACCGCCATTTGGCTGGAACCATCGAAACTGCTTACGGTACCGACGATCACAATGCCGCCATCCCCAAGCAGGATCGCCCCAGTTGCTTGCCAAGTCGTGTAGCCAGTAGAGATGGTTGACCAGCCTCCAATTCCAAAGGAGGTATCTACAGCACCGTTCGATAAACGTCGGGTAATAGCAATACGCGAGCCAGCAGCAGTAGTAGTCGCACTATTGCCGACTAAGATGAGCTTGCCACTGCTTTGGACCAGGACCGCTACGGCGCTGTCGTAAAGAGTGCTTGGTGCAACTGCATACCCCGTTTTAAGCAACCCTTGGGTGCCGAAACTTGGGTCAAGCTGGCCATCGTTAGCATGAGATAACCCAGAAAGGCTCAATATAATGATCAGAACACCCACACGAGTTGCAATGCTCCCAAACCAGGCCGGCATCATATACCCCTCCCCAATGAACATATCTCATTAACGAATAGTATACTATGGTTTTATTGAATCCTCACGGCAAAAGGCTGAACACAAGCGCAGGCAGCGCAACGGTTGGGCATTACTCAGCCGCGCGTCTCCAAGTTAAAAAAGGGTTGTGGCGCGAATTTAGAGTGGAC
>CAYXMH010000019.1:0-58131 GCA_964466115.1 uncultured Rhodanobacteraceae bacterium
TTCCCGTAGCCGTGATCGCAAAGTCCGTGGTATCGACTCCACTGACACTCTCGCTGAACGTCACTCGATACACCACGCTGGTCGCATTCGTCGTTGCGGTTGCCGGTGTTTGACGGTTGATCGAGGAAACCGACGGTGCCGTACTGTCGATCGTGTAGGTTTGACCGCTGGTAAACCCGCCACTGATTGCGTTCGTTGCGCTATCGGTAATGCCCGTTGCTGCGGCATTCAGGTCCAAGCGCAACGTACCATCACCGGTAATCGTATCAACCGTGACATCGATCGTCGTTCCGCTGGCTGCAGAAACCGAAGCCACATTGCCCGACGCCGTTCCCGTAGCCGTGATCGCAAAGTCCGTGACATCCACACCACTGACACTTTCGCTAAACGTCACTCGATACACCACGCTGGTCGCATTCGTCGTTGCACCCGCCGGCGTTTGACGGTTGATCGAGCTTACCGTTGGTGCGGTATTGTCGATCGTGTAACTCTGGCCGCCAAACCCGCTGGAAAGGGCGTTCCCGGCAACATCGGTAATGCCTGGGCCATTGACGTCCAACTCGAAGGTGCCATCGCCTGAGATCGTATCGACTGTCACATCAATCGTCGTACCGCTCGCCGCCGATACCGATGCGATGTTTCCGGTGACCGTTCCGGTCATCGTCTTACCAAAGTCCGTCACATCAACGCCAGTGACCGATTCGTTAAAGACCACGCGGAACACCACACTGGTGGCATTGGTGGATACCGTAGCCGGCGTTAAACGGGTACTCGTTAAGACTGAGGGTGCCGTGTTATCGATGGTGTAGGTTTGGCCAGTGGTAAACCCGCCATTAAGACCATTGCCCGCATCATCGACAATGCCGGTTGCCGCTGCATTCACATCAAGCCGCAACGTGCCATCACCACTGATCGTATCGACCGTGACATCGATCGTCGTGCCGGTGGCCGCAGAAACGGAAGCCACATTACCGGCTGCGGTGCCGGTAGCCGTAACCGTAAAATCCGTAACATCAACACCGCTGACATTTTCATTGAACGTTACGCGATAGACCACGCTGGTCGCATTCGTTGAGGCAGTCGCCGGAGTTTGACGGTTAACAGAGGAAACCGTTGGCGCAATGCCATCTACAACGATGGCATGCGCAGCCGCGAATCCTCCGGGCGCCGCAAGCGTCAAATCGGCAGCATCCATGCCAGTGGCCGTGTCGAGGATCGTGCCCCCGCCATTGGTTAGCGAAGTAGTGGCGCTGTAGTCCAAATCGGACGCGCTCTCACCGCTCAGTACCGTATACCGAAACGTCAGTGTGTCGGTTGTGGTGCCCGACAGATACGTCGCGGTCCCTCCCGAATTCAATGCCAATGCCGGCGTACCGCCCGTCGTATCTACCGTGACCGCCTCGCTAAACTGAACGGTGATATCAATGACATCGCCGATCTTGTAGGTGGCATCTGCCGTAGCGGAATCCACCGCCAATACGGTTGCCACCGTGGCCAGTGCAGCTTGAGAAAAACCCAAGATAACGAGCGCACTTAGGAGTTGAATAACGCGGCGAGTCGAAAAGATGAACTTAGAAACAATACGAGTGCGGTACATGGAAATCCTCCGAGTAGCTCTAGAAGTTAATTGCTTCTGAACACCTGTCCGGTACAAACCCACCCCGACCGGATTGGCGTTACTGCTGTCTCACAAATTACCGTTGTAGATTGTTTCGATATACGCGTTTTGTTGTTATTTCGATCAGATCGGCAGTCTGGGCGATTACTGAAGACGGGTATTCGCCAACATCCAATTTTGTCGTTACCCCCTAACCGCCTAAAAAAACCGATTACCTAACCGGCACTTGCGACAATATATTAATGTTATACGAACTGACAAGCCCCACGATGGAACTAATCAAAAATCCGACACAAGCAACAAAGACAAAATCATGCAATAGGAGGGCCATGCCTTGTGTGACGGGACTTTAAGAGTACAACCGCATCGGCACAAGGATTGCTTTTCGTTCAACAGGACGAGATACGAGGATTCGTATTGTCAAAAATTTGACATCAACCGCGATGATTTTTTGCCCTTGGTGGGGAAGCAATCCCCAAGGGAGTTTGCTTCGGGCATGCGCTTGATCGCGCCGGCGGTAGGGTGATTGCGACAAATTCAACAAGAGGAAACGCAAAGACCACGCTTCGATTCATTCCACCCCTGCCCTCTCGCGCATCCTGCGCTCGCAAGCCCTGGTTGCACTTCCTTGTGCAACCGTTCGCAGGCGCGAGACTTTCGTCTCGCGAAACCCTGCTCACCCCCATCCAAGGGGAAGGGTTTTAAGCTGTCGCACCTATTATTCGAATCCGTTGCGATAGATACCAATCGGATCGGTTTGCGTTGCAGTGTCATCGGCATGGCTAAGATCGTGCTCGGTGCTCAACGGTGTAACGGTTGCCGTGCAGCTGATAGATCCCGCAGTTTCATCCGCAACCGTACCGATGACGACATAGGTCAAGCTCTCCCCACCGGGTAGCGTGGCGGTCTTGGAAATCGTCCCAGTGCCGCTGGTGGGCGTGGGGCAGGAGGCGCCGGCACTTGCCACGCAAGACCAGGTCACACCGGTTAGCTCCGCCGGCGGTACAAAAGCTATGCCAACGCTATTGGCCGAGGCCGGTCCGTTGTTGCCAACGGTAATTGTATACGTGTTCGTATTGCCGCCATTAATACCGGCATCGCCGCTGCTAATGCCAACCCCCACATCAATCGCCGCGGATACCGTATACACCTGCCCGGTAACGCCGCTACCGCTGATCGGATTACCTGCACCATCGGTAATTCCCGTACCACTGGCATTCAAATTCAACCCCAAGGTGCCGGTACCCACGATGTGATTTACCGTGACGGTGTACGAACTGGCGCTAAACGGTGTGACCGCCGCAATCGTGCCGCCCGCGGTGCCGGTGGTTACCAGCGTGAAATCCGATGTATCAACGCCAGTGACGTTTTCCGAGAAGTTAACGGCAAAATCGACGCTGGCGGAGGTGGATGGATTAAAGCTGGATCGAGTGATGGGGTTGGCTGATGGGGCGGTATTATCCACTGTAAATGCGGTGCTCGCCCCCGCGGCCGGCGCGCTGTTACCGGCGGTATCGGTTGCGGTACCCGCAGCGATCGAACCAATACGCAGCGTGCCGCTGCCGGTGATGCTCGATAAGATGATTGTGCGCGTGGTTCCACTACCGGTTACCGCAACCGTTGCGGCCGCCGTGCCGGTATGGGTAACGGTAATGTCGCCGACCGACAACGTACTCGAATTGAAATTGGTATCGGCATACGTCACCGTATAGGTGACCGGACCGCCGGAGGTAACCGATACCGATGGCGAACCGATACTAATCGTCGGCGCGGTGTTATCCACCACGAACGTCGTGCTTGGCCCGGCCGCTGGTGCGCTGTTACCAGCCATGTCGGTTGCGGTACCTGAGGCAATCGAAATACCGAGTGTGCCATCACCGATAAGGCCGGTTAAGGTAACCGTGCGTGTGGCGCCACTGCCGGTAACAAGCATGGCAGCCGTCGCTGTTCCGGTATGGTTTAACGTAATGTTGCTGGTTGCCAAAGTGCTGGAATTGAAATTGGTGTCGGCATACGTCACGGTGTAGGTAACATCCGCCCCTGCCGTAATGGCCGCTGACGGCGCACTAATGCCAATCGTTGGCGCGGTAGTGTCGATCGTATAGGTTTGATCGCCACTATGACCGAAACCGATCGGGAGGCTGACGTCATCGGCAATGCCGGTCCCGCTGCCGTTCAAATCCAATCGCAGACTACCTTGACCGGTGATCGAGTCAACCGTCACGTCAATCGTCGTACCGCTCGCCGCCGATACCGAGGCAATATGGCCGGCCGCGGTTCCCGATGTTGTCGCCAAATTGAAGTCCGACACATCGACGCCACTGACATGTTCACTAAACGTCACGCGATAGACCACACTGGTGAGCGCGGTCACAGCGCCGCTGGGTGATTGCCGATTAATCGAGACGGTTGTTGGTGCAACGGCATCGACTAAAACGCCGGTCGTCGACGCGAACGAGATACCAGTGGTATCAACGTCTGAGATATCCATCGTATCTCGAATCATGCCGCCTGCTAACGTGATTGAGTTCGCAATCGTAATACCGTTGGTGTCCCCCTGTCCCGAAACGACGGTATAACGAAAGACTAATGTATCTATACCACTACCCGACACATAGCTCGCTTGGACGGACCCTCCGGTATCCAGCATTACCGTAATGTAAGGAGTACCGCCGCTTGTGTTAACGACAACCGCTTGATCCCACGTAACGCTAAAGTCCAAATTTTGTCCAACGGTGTAGGTAGCGTCTGCAGGAACCGTTGCGGACACAATTGCGGGAGGGGCCGCATAGGCGGTTTGTGCTAGGCACAGGAATAACGCCATGCTCGACAAATGAACTAAACGATGGCTAAAGCGTGTAAATCCCGCAAGATCAAGAGCAAAACGCATTGGAACTCTCCAAAATAGACAAGGTCAGATTTTTACGGATTGGCTAAAGCCCTTGAGTTAATGAATCTTCACCGCCTTTTAACTCCCCCTTGATGGGGGAGTCAGAGCGCTTAAGCGCTCTGGTGGGGGTGACTGCGATATCACCCGTTGCCGAGCACACGATTGCAACGCTTCGAATCCACCCCCATCCCAACCTTCCCCAATCAAGGGGGAAGGAGCGCACTTAAGAAACGTTTAGCGCCCCACTCAATCGGAATTTTCAACACTACATTACTTATATACGAACAAACAAGCCTCTCACCCGGCCAACTAACCCGCTTTAACTCGCTGCCGCTCGAATCTGCGCTTCAACGGCCGCTATCGCGGTCATGTTAACTACACGCCGCACAGTGGCCGACGGCGTTAACACATGCGCTGGTTTCGACATACCCATTAAAATCGGACCCAATGCCACACCATCGGTCATCGCCCGCACAATGTTGTAGGCAATATTCGCAGCATCCAGATTCGGCAGCACAAACAAGTTAGCGCCGCCGCTCAACAATGAATTGGGGAACAAACGTTCACGCACTTCCGGGTCCATCGCTGCATCGGCGTGCATCTCGCCCTCCACTTCAAGAGCAGGATTGGCGGCGCGGATCAACTGCAACGCCTTTTGCATCTTTTTCGCGCTGGGATTGTCGTGGCTGCCGAAGTTGGAGTGCGAAAGGAGAGCGATTTTTGGAGTGATGCCGAACAACTCCAGGCGCAAGGTGGCTTGCAGCGTCGCCTCCGCTATTTGCTCGGCGCTGGGGTCGTATTCGACGTGCGTGTCGAGGAAGAAAAAAGTGCCTTTTTCATTGGCGACGGCCGTCATCGCAGCGGGCGATTTTACACCCGGGTCCAACGGCAGCACATTCAATAAATACCGCAAGCGCCTCTGAAATCGACCGACCAAGCCGCAGATCAATGCATCCGCCTCGCCACGAGCGACCATGACCGCTGCAATCACAGTCGAGCGCGAACGCACCACCGATTTCGCCAGCGCCGGCGTGATGCCGCGGCGCTGCATCAATTGATGGTAGTAATTCCAGTAATCGTCGAAGCGCGGATCGCTATCAATATTGCACAAGTCAAAATGTTCGCCGACGCGGATACGCAACCCGATACGCTCGATGCGTCTGCCGATCACGCCCGGGCGGCCAATTAAAATCGGCCGCGCAAGCCCTTCATCGACCACCTGCTGCACCGCGCGAAGCACGATGTCCTCCTCGCCTTCTGCGTACACAACCCGTTGTAAATTCGCCTTGGCCCGGTCAAACACCGGTTTCATGACTAGGCCAGTGCGAAACACGAACTGGGTCAGTTTTTCACGATAGGCCTCCATATCCACAATCGGACGCGTTGCAACGCCTGAGATTTGCGCCGCTTCGGCCACGGCCGGGGCAAGCGAAACCAGCAAGCGCGGATCAAATGGTTGCGGAATTAGATAATCGCGCCCGAACGCCAGCGGTGGCCCGCCATAGGCGCGTGCGGCGACATCAGAGGTTTCGCGCCGCGCCAAATCGGCGATGGCATAAACGCAGGCGACTTTCATCGCTTCATTGATGGCGGTGGCGCCAACATCCAAGGCGCCGCGAAATATATACGGAAAGCACAAAGCGTTGTTTACTTGATTCGGGTAATCCGAACGCCCGGTGGCGATGATCGCATCGGGACGCACGGCCTTTGCCAATTCCGGCAAAATCTCCGGCGTTGGGTTGGCCAAAGCCAGAATGATGGGGTCCGGTGCCATTGTTTGCACCATCTTAGGGCTAAGCGCTTCGGCGGCGGATAACCCAAGAAAAATATCGGCGCCATGGACAATTTCAGCCAAGCTGCGTGCCGATGTTGCGCGTGCATAGCGCGCCTTGTTGTCGTCCATCTCCTCAAGCCGCCCGCTATAAACAACACCGATGCGATCAGCCAACGTAATATTTTCTGGCTTCGCCCCCAATTGCACCAGCATATCAAGGCAAGCAAGACCGGCCGCCCCCGCGCCACAGCCAGCAATCTTCACTTGGCCGATGTCCTTACCCACCACCTTCAACGCATTGATTACCGCCGCGCCAACGATGATCGAAGTGCCGTGCTGGTCGTCGTGGAATACCGGTATTTTTACTTTCTCGCGCAGCTTGCGCTCGACATAAAAACATTCCGGCGCTTTTATGTCTTCCAGATTCATGCCGCCGAAGGTCGGCTCTAATGAGGCGATAATATCCACCAGTTTGTCTGGATCGCGTTCATTGATTTCGATATCGAATACGTCAATTCCGGCAAACTTCTGGAACAATACACCCTTACCTTCCATGACCGGCTTGGCCGCCAACGGACCAATGGCGCCAAGGCCCAACACAGCGGTGCCATTGGTCACCACAGCAACCAAGTTACCGCGAGCGGTAAGCTCGGAAACCGTACTGGGGGTGGCCACGATCGCCTCACAGGCGGCCGCCACACCGGGCGAATACGCCAATGCAAGGTCACGCTGCGTGACCAAAGATTTGGTGGCTGTGACCTTAATTTTGCCCGCCGGCTCTTTGCGATGGTATTCGAGTGCCGCTTTTTTAATTTCTTCAGAATTGGACATGGATACTAAATACCGGTGCTATCCTGCGCAGGCCGCGCCAATTAACTATGGGCTGATCGCGACTATAACATAGCCTCGTAGCCCGACTTATTACACTCCCAAAACCAAATCTTCAGCCTCAACCCGATCCAGGCGAATTTTATTGGCGAACAGAGAGAACGCCAACATTCCCGCCAAACCATTAGCGCGCTGCAGCCACGGCGGTATATAAAGCGGCGCGGCCAGATACCCCGAATCAAAAAATGGCTCCAACGCAAGTACGTCGTGCAACGCCAATTTGCCGGCAAACAAGTTACGGCAGAGCTTGAATTTTTGGTTTTTAAGCGCCCAACGAAAGAACGTATGCACCGAAAGCAATCCGTGCAGGTATACCGTGTCTTTAGTAAAAGCCGCGCCGCCGGTTAACGGCGCCCCGCGAAAAACACGCATGGTGGAAGTAAAACTGTCCGCTTGCGTTTGTCCGGATTCAAGAAAGAATTCATATACGTCGATAAAATCGGCGCCATTTAGCGCCAAATCGATCGCAAGAATGCGCAAGCTGATGCGCTTCATTCGGGTGATGTCAATCGAACCGCTCATCAGCTCGGCAAAGGTTGCCAACCCTTCTTGAGTCGCGGTTATGCGCGGCGAATTAAGTGCAAACGACATAAGATGTGGCTGCTCGCGGCCGTTCAATGCGGTTAAAGAATGCACAAACGCTTCGTGTTCCAATAACTGCCGAAAATCGTATTCGGAAAAACACGTCGCTGCGCGCAACCGAATGCGCTTGGTACCCGCCGCCGCTTTCGCAATCAATTGCGGATCAATCTCCACCGTAACTTTGTGATGCACAAAGAAGGCGCTGATTTGCTGCTGCAAATTTTCCTTCAACGTTTCAGCCGGGATGCAATAATCTGCTTCGCTTAAAGAAATCTCGCTGCTTAGCTCATCGGCCAGCGAAATAAAATGCCGCGCCGCATCGATATTCGACAACGGGCTACCCGGCAAAAGATCGCCGGGTCGACCGAATAACCGAACCGAGTGCTCGGTAATCTGAGGTGTTCCGATGGCTTCCAGCAGTTCCGTAGCAACGCACCAAGACTGAACCGTACGGCGAAGGTAGTCACCAATCGGATGACCGGGATCAGCTGCAGCGAATATCCGATGAAGCTCCGAACGCACCCCGTGGAATTCAAACTTAGGGTATCTCACCTGCGGCAATTGCGCCTGGCCGCGTGCCCACCGCTTTAGGAATTTCACCTGCACTGAAGCAGGCCAGCTGACGGCGGCCAACAGCTTTATGCCTTTAACGGCCGCCACTAAGCGGCGATCCAATTCCGTAAACTTGGCCAATTGCGCCGTATCGTTCGCCACCGCCGCTTTTTCCGGATGATCAATGGTGAACGTACTCCTACGCCGATACGTCATTGGCGTCAACAAAATAAAACTCCGCTTATTAGCGTTTGTCGGCCAGCCGTTTTTTCAACGCTTTGTTTGCGATCCGCGCTAGCGCCTTACGCTTAAGCTGCGCTTCCAAATTATCGCCGGCGGCCAACAGCTCCTCGCGCAATTTTTTATAGCTTTCCCAGCGCGCCAAATCCAATGCACCGCTGTCCAATGCCGTGCGAATGGCACAACCGGGTTCGGTCATATGATTGCAGTCACCGAAGCGGCATTGGCCGGCGAGCTCTTCAATATCTGCGAAACTCGCGGCGGACAAATCCTCCTCGCCCGTAAGTTTCAACTCGCGCATGCCGGGAGTATCAATCAAACAGCCACCACTGGGCAGCTGAATCAGTGCACGGTGCGTGGTGGTATGGCGGCCACGGCTATCTTGCTCGCGCACAGAACTGGTTGCCTGGCGCTGGCTGCCAAGCAGGGTATTGGTCAATGTGGATTTACCGGCGCCCGAGGATCCCACCAATACCACGCTGTCGCCAGGACACAGATACTGAAGCAATGGCGTAACGCTCGCTGCGTCCTTCGCATTAATCGCGTATACCGGTATTGGCGATGGCAATATCGATTGTATTTCGGCAAGCGCCGAACCGCATTGTTTTTTTGTAACTAAATCCATTTTGCTTAAAATAATGATGGGTTGCGCCCCACTGCCTTGGATCAGCAACAAGTAACGCTCGATTCGGCGTGGATTAAAATCGCCATCCAACCCCATTAACACCAAGACATGATCGATATTCGTGGCAATAATTTGGCGCGCGTAATGCTCCCCTGCCGCCGCACGACTGAGTACCGTGCGCCTTGGCAATACGGTTTCGATCAATGCCGGTGTATTCGCCCCCAATAACGCGAAATCGCCAACCGCCGGGCGCAACGTTGGATCAAAACCGGTTTTCAAAAAATGTGGCGCGGGTTGCGCCTTGAATTCCTGCACTCCATTGTGCACCACGTAACCTGCGCGGTGCCGCGCAACAATGCGAACCGGAGTCGCATCGGCAGTGAAATGATTGCCGGCATCATCATCTCGCCAGCCGATTGCGGCCAGTCGTGCAAGTGCATCGGATGTGGTCACCATGAGGCATGATAATCGCCAGGCGTTAAATTACCACTCTTAACTGAAAATACTGCGTAACGCTTCCCGTGCGATGCGGGCCGTGGCTGGACCGTATTTCGCAATCGGAATCAGTAAGACGGGTATTACCCGCGTCCGGGCTCGTTAACGACGGCCACGGCTTCGCTGCGTTGTACTACTTCCACTGCCGCATCTTCAGACAGTGCGTTTTGACCCGCAACCACCACAATCTGTCCGCTCGTCACGCCATTCAATACCTGAACGCTGGCACCGGATTCATATCCAAGTTTAAGTTTCACGCGATGCACCTTGCCCGCATCGACAATGAACACGCTGCTTTGCCCTTGATCGGTCATCACGGCGGCTTTGGGAACCAGCGGTGCATCGACAATGTGATCGTAGACGATGCTTTGGCGCGTAAATAACCCCGGGCGCAGCCGACCATCGCGATTTTTTATTGCAACGCTCACGGTGACGGTTCCGCTAGCCGCATCGACGACCGGTGCCACTCGTTCAACATTGGCGGTATAGGTTTGTTCCGGATACGCGTCCACCGTAAAAGTCACCGGCTGGTTGGTGCGGATTGCGGCGGCAGCACGCTCCGGTACATGCAGTTTCGCAGTCAATTCTTGGAAGTTCGCGACCTGGAAGGCGTCATCATGGACGTTAAGCAATTGGCCTTGCTTAATTAGGCGGTGCGTTACCACGCCATCGAAGGGTGCAACAATATCGCTTTTGCGCAGAATCACTTTGGTTAAATCAACTTCCGCCTTGCGCGTCGCGTAATCGTATTGGCTTTGCTCAAACGCTTGGCGTCCGATTAGTTGCCGGCTCATCAGGCGTTCATTGCGGGTAATATCATTCTTCAAGCGTTGCACCTCACCTTCGGCTTGGCGCACCTGCAACCGGCTGCGTTCCGCATCAAGACGCGCCAACACTTGCCCTTGGCGCACGTGATCGCCTTCTTCCACTAAAATATCGAGCACAATACCGGATACTTCGGCGACAATTTTGGCTTCGTGTTCGGCTTCAAGCGTTGCGGTGCTGGCGTAGCTGGCGTCGATGGCTCCGTGAACCACGGCGGCGACTTCGACGGGAATACTTTCTACTTTGGGTTTGCTGCTGACCGGCTCGGATTGCACTTCGCTACCGCAGCCGGTAAGAGCGGTAACAAGGCTAAAGGCCAGTGCTAAGGTAAAAAAATGGGTGCGATTCATGGCAATCCGATTGGTTGTTTAGTGTTATAGTTAAGTATAACACCATAACTCATTAGATGCAAGACGTATCCTACGGTTTTCTTTGGTCTGAAGCGTATGCCGGAGGTCGATATGACCTCTGGCCTAGCGTTTAAGTTCAAGGGCGAACGGAAAACCAAACCTCGGCAATCCCCGTTGTAAATTAGAAAGTGAAATTCAATTGGCACAGCCAGGATGATCATTAACACCCTACTACTGAGTGCAATGCTTATGACCCATTCATCCGAGCCACGTTTTCTCGCATTGGGCGATTCCTACACCATCGGCGAAGGCGTAGAGGCAAATCAACGTTGGCCGGTGCAGCTTCGGGATCGTCTACGCGCGGACGGCCAAACAATCGGCAAACCCGAAATCATCGCGCGCACCGGCTGGACCACCGATGAGCTTTTGGAAGCGATCGACAAAGCCTCCCCGCAACCGCCGTTTGCTTTAGTCAGCGTCTTGGTCGGCGTTAACGATCAATATCGCGGCTATTCAACCGCGAAATATCGCATCGCTTTTACGAAACTGTTGCAACGCGCGATCGCATTCGCCGCGGATCAACCAAGCCATGTGTTGGTGTTATCGATTCCCGATTGGGGTGTTACCGCATTTGGCGCCAATAGCGGTCGCGATGTGGCGCAAGTGGCGCGCGAAATCGATGCATTCAATGCAATCAATTACGAACTATCGATGCAATACAAAGTGCGTTATGTCAGCATCACACAAGCCACACGCACGGCGGGTGCAAAGCCGGTGTGGTTGACCGCCGATGGGCTGCATCCCTCGGCACTGATGTATGCGCAGTGGGTGGAGTTAGCCCTGCCGCAGGTGCAGGTTGCATTAATCGGCACTGATCCCATTTCATCTTCACAAATGTCGTCAGTCCCGCTTTCGCGGGAATGACGTGGGCATTTGTTGGGCTTCACTGCGTTCAGCGCCAACCTACAAGATCGCGCTCAAACTTTCCGCTAACCGCCACCCCAAATCTCAAACACATTGACCACCACGGTGGCCGTCGCCGTGTTGCCGTGGCCATCTGAGATTGTGTAGGTAAACGTATCGCGCCCCGCCGTGCCGTGGTGGTGCGTGTAACGCACCGTGCCTTCCGGATTGATCGACACCTCAGCCGTCAAAGGCCCGGTATGCGTCACTGAAATGATCGTCAGCGGATCGCCATCGGGGTCGGAATCGTTGGCCAGTACATTCAAATTGGCCGCTGAACCCTTGATCACACTCACTTCATCGTTGTTGGCGATCGGTGGATGATTCAACGCGGCGGCCGCAACCGTGACGGTGATTTGCGCCGTGGCGGTTGCGCCGTTGCTATCGGCGATCGTGTAATTAAACGATTCCATTCCAGCGAACCCGGCGTTGGCAACATAGCGAACGCTGCCATCGCTGTTGACCGTAGCCGTGCCGTGCGCTGGCGCGGCAACGCTGGTCACGTGAATCGCATCGCCATCCGGATCGGAATCGTTCGCAAGCACGGTGACATTTACGGGCGTGGTACCGCTGGTGCTGGCCGCATCGTTTTGCGCTAGCGGCGGATGGTTGGCGGCAGCGGCGCTGGTAATGGTGACCGTGACGTTGGCGCTGGCCGTTCCGCCATGACTGTCGCTGATGCTGTAGGTGAAGGTATCAGTGCCGACATAACCGATCGTCGGCGTGTAATTAACAAGCGTTCCCGCGATCACAACCGTGCCGTGCGCCGCGGCCGATGTCGTGGTGATACTCAACGCATCGCCATCGGGATCGGAATCGTTGGCCAATACCGAGATTGGATTGGCGCTGCTATTGCCAGCCACGGTTGCGGTATCGTCCAGCGCAACCGGTGGACGGTTGATATGTACGCGCGAACCAAGGGTCGTCGTGCTCGATTGCTCTTCGATGCGATACACATCCACGGTGCGTTTGTGTTCGGCTGGATTACGCAACGCGCGTTCAATCCACGCCGCCGGCATCGCTACCGGCTGTTTAATCCATTCGACTCCGGGTTGAGCGGCCGGCGCCAGCGGTGCGGCGGTGGTGGTGGTTTCTTCAACCGTTAAAAACTCAATATCTACGCGGCGGTTTTTTCTGCGGTTGGCCGCCGTATCGTTCGGGTATTTCGGATTGCGCAAGCCTTCTCCGCGCGCCTCGATTTCATCAGCCGGAATGCCTTGTTTAATTAAATAATCGCGCACCGCTTGAGCGCGCCGCTCGGATAATTTTTGGTTGTATGAAGCACTGCCGATATTGCAGGTATGACCAATCACACTGACCTTGCTGGCCCGCGCGCCGGATTTCAATTTAGCGATCAACTCATCCACACCACGCGCCGTTTCCGGCAGCAGATTCGCTTTGTCAAAATTAAAAAATGCATCGCCATCGAGTCGAACATCGTTGCGCATGACTTGCGCTGCGGCCGGGGCCGTTGCGGATTTATTGGCGGGTTTTTCCACCTGCACCATCGTGTACGGTTCGCGCGCGCGGAACGACTGGCCGAATTCGTAACGCACCAGGAACCAGCCGCGATCGTCCGAGCGATCCATCTCAAACGGACCGGACTTGCGCAAATGCTCACCTTCCAGCGAAAAGCTCCAACCGGTATTGCGCAGATATTTATCCACTCCGGCGGAAACGGTCAGCTGATCGGCATCGTTATGGCCGACTTCATAATCCAATCCAGCGCGCAACCGCACCAGCGGATCGTCGAAATATTTACCGATGTGCACGCCGGCGCCGTAGTTGTAGGGACGCTCGAAAAAATCGGTAAGCGTGGTGATCGTTTGCGTCTGGGTGTAGGGGCCGGTGGCATCGCTACCGGTTAAGGTCGTCGTTTCAATATCGGTCATGCTGTCGACAAAACGCCGGCCCGTCAGCGCACCCATCAAATACCCATCGACGAAAAAATCGTGCTTTTCATAACCGGCGCCCAACGTCAGCTTGCGATCGTGCCAGGCGTTTTGATCGGCCGCGATAAACGCCTTAGCCACGGCAACGTCATCGGGATGATCGATCGTGTCTTGCCGCGATTTACCAGCCCACAGCCAGTGGTAGTCCAGCTGAACGCCACCCGCACCGCCCTGGCCCAGCCACAACCCGCCAAGCCAGGCGTGTTCGCCGGTGTAATCAAAAATACCAAGCCCTTCGCCTTGGACATCGCCATGATTGTCGATGCCAAGCGAGATTCGGCCATTGGTTCCGACATAGGTTACTGGCACCGAAGCATCGGCCACCGCCGAGGTTTGATTGGTTTGCGCCATAACCGGCGAGCACAAAGCGGCTGAAATGCTTAAGGTGAGTAACGAACGACGCATGGTTTTCTCCATCAATTAGCGTAAGGCCATAAGGCCGCCGCGCATTATGGCTGAACTTAAGGGTAAGCGGAAATTGGGACTGCCCTAGAAATTCAGCTTAACTTCAGCCTAATCGATTGATTCGGGTATTATTCCTAGTCCTTAATGCTTTTATCGAATTCGACCATGAGCCCATCGCCCAACGCACTTGACCAAATCACCTCTTGGCTAGACCAGTACCCAATCGTGCTGTTTATGAAAGGTACGCCGCAGGCGCCTCGTTGTGGCTTCTCCGCAACCGCGGCCGGCATACTGAACGAACTGATACCCAGTTATTTCAGCGTGGATGTGCTGGCCGATGAAGACATTCGCGCGGGAATCAAGGCCTATGGCAAATGGCCGACGATCCCCCAATTGTATGTGCGCAACGAACTGATTGGCGGTTCGGACATCATCCAAGCGCTGTATGAATCCGCTGAACTGCACGAATTGCTCGGCGTGGCAAAACCCGACCGAACTCCTCCCGCCATCACAATTAGCGACCCTGCAGCGAGGGCGATCCGTACCAGCTTGGCCGATGCCGACGGTGTGGATTTGCATTTGACGATCGACGCTCGTTATAAAACGGAATTTCAGTTGCGCGAATCGCGCGGCAGCGAGATTTGCACCATTGCCAATGGCATCACCATCCGCATGGATGCGCACAGTGCGCAGCGCGCCCAAGGGTTGGTTATCGATTGGGTGGATACTGCGCAAGGCAGTGGGTTGGCGGTTAGCAATCCCAATGCGCCGCCGCCGGTGCGCCCGTTGACCGTAAAAGAACTGCAGCAACGGCAAACCGCAGGTGATATTACAATTATCGACGTGCGGTCGGCGGATGAACGCCAGCGCGCACCCTTCGCTGGCGCGCATGTATTTGAGGAAGCCTCTTATGCGCGGTTACTCGCACTGCCAAAAACACAGGCATTGGCATTCCTATGCCATCACGGCAATGCCAGCCGCGATGCGGCCGAGCACTTTCGTGAACACGGGTTTCGCGTTTTGTTCAACATCGACGGCGGCATTGATGCTTGGTCGCGCGACATCGACCCGGCAATTCCGCGTTATTGAGAGGCCCTATCCATTTTAATCCACTGGAGCATCGACACATCCTCAACAAACGCGCATATTAGCCTCCCATGGACAAGCAACCGCAAATTGATGCCCTACTGATTGACCAAACCACGGCGTTGTTGAGCAGTGCTCGGTCTTTGCTAAAAGATTCGTGGCAACGCTTGCGCGCACAAAATGCCTGTGAGGCGGCCGAGCAGCTGGCGCAAACCGCACAAGAAAACCAATTGGAGGACTTAAGCGAGGCGTTGCTCGGCTTTGCCGCCTATTTAAGTTCCTTTGCCGACAGCACCATCCCGAATGGCGTGCATCTCGAACAGCTTAAGGTCCTGATTGAGTCGATTGTCGAAGCGCATCAGCGTCATCAAGCCAGGATTCAACTTACCGAGCTCGCACCGGAACCGACAACCCACGCCATCACTTCCGCCGTGGTATTTTTTGGCGCAAACGCCAACGCCGCCGAGCTGGTGGCGCAACGAGTGGCGCGACTGGGTTATCGAGTCGATGTGCATAAAACGCCCGACGCGGTGGTTTCGACTTTAATTGAAGGCCACGCGCTGGCATTGGTGCTCGATGCCGCGGTATTAGATATCTGGGCCGCGACGATCGCAAAACGGGACATCGGCGCAAGAGTACCCATCATCGTGGTATCGGAGGTAAATTCCCTTGAATTGCGACTGACCGCAATGCATTGCAAGGCGGATGTATTCTTTATGCTGCCCGATGACGCTGAGCGAATCGCCTCGCGCCTGGCTGGCCTCATCGCCGACCGAACCGAGCCTTACCGTGTGTTAATCGTTGATGATGACAAATCCATGCGGTTGTTCTGCGATTCCGTTTTGCGGCATAACAATATGATTACGCGCGCCGTTGCAGCACCCGAAGAGGCGTTAGAGGCCATCGCCGAATTTACACCCGATGTCATTCTGGCCGATTTGTACATGCCGGGCCTGACCGGATTCGAACTATTGGCCTTGTTCCGCGCCCACCCGCGCACGGCATTCACTCCGGTGATATTTCTCTCGGGTGACGCCGACACCGAAAAACGTTTCGCGGCGCTGCATATTGGCGGTGATGACTATTTAACCAAACCGATTCGCCCACGCCATTTGGTTGCCGCCATCATCAACCGCGCGCGGCGCGCCAGTTGGATGCGGCGCGAGTTGCTTGCGGCGCAATAATGCAGCGGTTGGATAATCACTGTAGCGAAATATGCGATAACGCCGGCGAGCTTTCGTTGCCAACGACGCTGATCAGTGGCGGAAAGGCACCAAATACATAAACGCGATTACGGCCATCGGTTTTGGCTTGATACAAAGCTGTATCGGCCCGTTCGACCAATTCTTCGGGCGAGCTCACATCGTGATACAACGCAGCCACGCCAATGCTGATGCGCACGCAAATCTCGCTGCCCGCCACTCGCACTTTCATACTCTCAACCCGACGCCTTATGCGCTCGGCAATGACACTGGCATTGGTTCCCCCCGCACCCGGCAACACCACGAGAAACTCTTCCCCGCCATAGCGGCCAAGATAATCGCCTTGCCGTAATTCATCGATGATTTGTTCAACCACCGCTTTCAGGCATTGATCACCGGCACCATGGCCATAGGAATCGTTTATGCGTTTGAAAAAATCGATATCGAGAAACAGCAACGCCAATGCTTTGCTCGCACGCCGTGCTTCGGTAAACGCAACTCGTAACCGTGCTGTTATGGCACGCCGATTCAACACCGCCGTTAGAGGATCGTGTTCGGCCAGGCGATTGGCCAAATCGCGTTCACGCCGCGCTGCCAAGGTGCGATCGGCCAACCCTAAGGGCATCATGACCGCAGCAAAGGCAACCGCAAATGGAAACCCGTATTCCAGCCACAATGGCTGCACCCAATGCAATTCGACTTGCACCACCCGAAACATCGTAACCAAGAACAACGGCACCCATGCCAATAGATAAAAACCCGCTTGGCGCCCGCCGCGCAGCGCCGCATGCACTGCAGCAAACATGGTTGCAACGGCCGCCAACAGCAACAAGAAATTGCTGATATCGAGCAAACCACGCTCTTGATACAGCGTTGGAATTAGCATGAACGGCGCAAGCGCAATAAACGGCCAAAATAAAACGCGAATAATCCGATTTAAACGTGGCGTGTATCGTTCTAAATCGGCAAACTGCTCTAAGAAACGCAGCGACAATGCTGCACTAATGGTGGCGCCAAACCAGGCTGGGCGCATGCCGAGCGGTTCCAACGAAGCGGCGAACGGCAGCGAAAAAAACTCGCCCGATGTATACGTCATATATAACAGGGTGCCGCCGAAATAACCGATAAAATACAAAAGCAAACTGTCACGCAAAATCAACCAGTAACAAAACGTGATCAGTAAGGTTGCCAATACGATCGCCGCGAATAAGACGCTAAGACGAACATGCAAAAGATCCTCGGCTTGATAATGCGTCAGATCGGTTACCTGCACCGGCATTGAGGAAGCGCGCCCTGCTTCTATATAAACGTAAATATTGTCGCTGTGTTTTATATGCGGCGGCAAAATGAACGCCAAGGCCCGATGGGAAAACCGCGGGTCTAGATTGGAATCATAGATCGCATGCCGCTGTTCACGGTTATCGGGCGGTAAATACATTCGCACTTTGTGCGAACTGCTTGCGAATAAGGCCAGCACCGGCGGCTCACTCGATTGCCAATCTTGCTCAAGGTGCAGCCGGTACCAATTACCTCGCTCAAAGTGGCTCGCGGTAAGATGATCACTGACATCGCTACGCTGGAACGCGGCATCCAAAGAGCCGGTCAATACCTGCATATCGCTGATGTCGTTATTTATCCGCAGCTGGTCGATAACAATGGGCACATTATCGGCCCATACTGCCGGCAAACCGCCGAGCAGCAGCATTAAAAGCATCACCCGTTCTTTTATACGCACCACACCACTCTCCAACAATCAACGCAGCCACCCTAAAGGGTTTAGGCCGCATTAATCGTGATCTGCATCGCAGACAGCGTACCGAGGCATCGGAATCGATGCAAGGGAAAATCGTTAACCTATTCGGCTTAAAATTGGCATAGAAAAATTCGTGCCAATTTTAGGCTCACATTTGTGATAAAATATATATAAGTATATTTGTTTTAGATAAGAATTTTACGACGCCAATGTGAATTTTTCATTAATCGCGACATGCGTCTGCTCAAGCGTTAATAGTCGCCTCTTCACGTCGATACCGCCGCCAAATCCAGTCATGCTGCCATCATTGCCAATCACCCGATGACAGGGCACCACGATCGGTAACGGATTGCGACCATTCGCCGCCCCCACCGCACGGCTAGCGTTTGCATTATTGAGGCGCCGCGCAAGCTCACCGTAACTGATCGTCATCCCATAAGGAATTTGTTGCAATTCGTTCCACACGCTAAGTTGAAACGGCGTTCCCTTGGGATTTAAACGCAGCGTAAAGACTTTAAGCTCACCGCTAAAATAGGCGTTTAATTGTTCGCGCACCTCGCGCAATTTGGTGGGTGCGCGCTGCCAATCCACGCCGATTGTGGTCGGATAGCGCCCGCGTTCAAAATCGATATGGCATAGGCCGAGCTCATCACCGGCTAACAGCAAACGGCCAATCGTCGAATCAAGAAAATCGTAATACATAAGGCATTCTCCCAACTTTAAAGGTCTGTCGTACTGCGCCAAAGATGCAGTACTGCATAAGCACGCCACGGTCGCCATGCGCAACTGCGTTGTTCTAACGCTTTTGCACTGACCGGTTTGCCATCAAGCGCCACCGCTTTGCGCAGCACCAAGTCCGCCGCAGGAAACGCATCCGGCTGCGATAAGGCGCGCATGGCAATGTAATGCGCGGTCCATTCCCCAATGCCGGGTAAAGTGGTGCAACGCTCGATAAAATCCGGCAAGGTTTGCTCTAAGCGAAAATGCAATGCGCCATCGGACACCGCACGCGCCAATCCTCGAATCGTTGCAGCACGCGCACGGGGTAGGCCGATTTGGGTTAAATCCGCCTCGGCCAATACGTCCGCGCTCGGAAATAACGTACTGAGTTGGCCCGGCGACAACGCACCCACATGCAGCCCCCAACGGTCGACTAAACGCGAGGCAAAGGTGCGCGCCGCCGCAACGCTGATTTGCTGACCCAACACCGCACGCACCGCGATTTCAAATCCATCCCAGCCCCCGGGAAGGCGCTGCCCGGGATGGCGTTTCACCAATTGGCGCAGACAGCGATCTTTTGCGAATGTGTGATGAATCGCATGCATATCCGCATCAAGATCGAACATCCGCCGCACGCGAGCTACCAACTCCAGCAATACCGTGGCATCCGGAAATTGAATATGCAGCAATAGCGCATTTTTCTCCAAAGCCTGGCTTACGCGAAAGCGACCGACCACCCCTTCTCGCGAAAAGATCCGCTGGTAACTGGTGCGATCGACATGCTCCACACCCGGAATTGCACGCAGCGCAAAAAACGCCAATTGCGCGGCGAAGTCATACGGTTCGCGGTACGCTAATCGCAAGGTCAAACCCTGCTCGGTTTCGGGCAGCGAACGCTTGCGACGCAGATCGCGCGGCGCCATACGATAGGCCACTTGAAAGGCGCTATTAAAGCGCCGCAGGCTGCCATAACCTGAGGCCAATGCCACTTGCGCTATATCCATATTGGTTTCCGACAACAACTTTTTAGCGAACAAAACGCGCCGTGTGGCGTTGACCTCAACCGGATTGGCGCCAATCTGCTCCACAAACAAACGGCGCAAATGCCGCTCACCAACACCCACCCGTTTGGCCAGAGCACCAATCGAGCCATTGTCCAATGCGCCCTCTTCAATCAACCGCAACGCGCCAGCCACTAGCGCTTGGGTTGCCCGATGCACGGGAGAGCCGGGTGCGGCCTCCGGGCGGCAACGCAGGCAAGGCCTATAACCTGCGGCCGCAGCCGCGGCGGCCGTTGGAAAATACGTGACGTTGCGTGCCAATGGCGTCGGTGCGGGACAAACCGGGCGGCAATAAATACCGGTCGACTTTACCGCGATGAAAAACAAGCCGTCGAACCTGGCATCGCGGGTAAGGCGCGCTTGCTCACATAAGCGGGGATTTAAGTTGGCCTTGCGTAAAAGTTCGGATTGCATAGCTGTAAGCCTAGCAGCTCACAGTGGATCAAACTCGCCATTTTCGGCCATCAATGTCGAACCCGTTAAAAACCGTAACGCAGAAATCCGCCATCCACCGCGATGCACTCTCCCGTGATATACGAAGCCGCCGGTAAACACAAAAACGCAACTGCAGCGGCCACTTCTTCCGGCTCACCGATGCGCTGCATTGGCGTGCGTGCTAGCACTTCTTCCAAATATTCAGCGTCCGCCAATGCCGGTTGCGAGCGCTGCGTGCGGATGTACCATGGGGCAACAGTATTGACGCGAATCCCATCCTCCGCCCACTCGCACGCAAGGTTGCGCGTCAATTGCGCTACGGCCGCTTTGGTCATTCCATACGGGGATCCGGTTCGGACATGGATAAGCCCCGAGACCGAACTGATATTCACAATCGCCGCCGCGCCATGCTCTGCTAAATACGGGTGCGCGAGCCGGCACATCTCGAATACCGAAAGGGTGTTCGTTTCAAGCAAAAACCGATAGTCCGACTCGCTGTAATCTAACGTTTTCTTAAGGATGTTGGTGCCAACGTTATTGATCAACAAACTGAGCTCGCCATCGCCATCGGCAATCCAATCGAACAGTTCCAAGCGTTGTTCGCGATCGCTTAAATCGGCGGCGAAGGCTTGTATTTGGCTCTGTGGATGCTCTTCGGCTAATTCATCACGCGCTTGTTCCAAATGCGTCTCATCGCGCGCAACCAACAACAAATCGGCCCCGAACGCCGCAAGCTCACGCGCAACCGCATAGCCGATGCCTTTGCTAGCCCCAGTCACTAACGCAGTTTGGCCATCCAAACGCCAGCGCGGTCGATGTGTGGTCATGCTGCCCTCCATCCAAGCGTGAGCGCAGGATAGCCGCTTTAACGTACATTGAAAATCGTTCTTATCCCAAATTAAAAACCCGTTCATGCTGAGCCTGTCGAAGCATGGTGGCCTCTCCGTTCACCCTTCGACAGGCTCAGGGCGAACGGAAAACCTGAGTTTCTACTGCAAATAATTACCATGTCGCAGTCGAAACATGATCCATGTTCGACCACCACCTTGCCTGTAATAGGCTGATGTCACAGACTTAAGCTTCAATCAAATTGGAGAGTTGCCGTGAAACTAATAACGACATTGGTTTTTGTGCTTGCCCTCAGCGCTTGCTCCAGCGCCGATAAGCCACCGCCAGCCGCAGATAAATCAAGCACTGCCACCACCACAACCCCGGCACCCAAACCCGCCACGATATTGGATAATCAACTGAAAGCCATAGACAAAGCCAAAGGCGTGGAAGCGCAACTGGAGCAAGAAAAACAGGCGACCGATCGAAAAATTGACGAGACGGAAGGGAAATAATTGGCTACACGACTGGCTATTTCACTCCCCCTTGATGGGGGAGTCAGCGCACTTAAGTGCGCTGGTGGGGGTGACTGCGACATCACTTACTTCTTACGGAACAAATGATGGCTGCGCTCCGAACTCACCCCATCCCAGCCTTTCGCGCATCCTGCGCTCGCAAGCCCGGGTTGCACATCCCTTATGCAACCGTTCGCGGGCGCGAGACTTTCGTCTCGCGAAATCCCCGCTCACCCCCCATCAAGGGGGAAGGGGTAGCCCGAGGAAGCGTCTAGCGCTGCGTTATTTCATCTCGCAGAAACAATACGCAAACACACCAACTTTATTGGTGCTTAGCCGGCTCAAAAACTTGAACGACCGCTGCAAATCCATCGGCGCAAGCCAACCGGGCAGCACAATATTCGCATGGGCAAAGGCTGCGGCCGTAGCACTACTAGAGAAACTCAAAGCCACGCGCTCCCACGGCGACATCTCTTTCTCAACGTAATGCACATGATAATCCTCGCCAAGATTGGCTCGTGCCGCCGCCGCCGCAATCGCATCATTTAAGCTGCCAAGATTGTCGACCAATCCGCGCTCCTTCGCTTGTGCGCCGCTCCAAACGCGGCCGCGTGCGATGGCATCGATCTCATCCGGTGTTTTATTGCGTGCCGCGGCAACGTGCGTGATGAAATCCTGATAACCCTTGTTGATCACGCTCTGAATCATCTCACCGAGTTTTGGATCGAACGGACGCCGCGGATCAAACGCTCCCGCCATCGGTGTGGTGCCCACACCATCGACATGGATGCCGATTTTTGCCAAGGTTTTTGGCACACTCATAAACAAACCGAAGATGCCGATCGAACCGGTGATCGTGGTCGGCTCAGCAAAGATCTCATCGGCATTCATCGAAATCCAATAACCGCCCGATGCGGCCACATCGCCCATCGACACTGTCACCGGTTTACCCGCCATTTTGGTCAGCTCCACTTCGCGGCGGATTTGTTCAGACGCAAACACTTCACCGCCGGGTGAATTCACGCGCAACACCAATGCTTTCACCTGATCGTTCTCACGCGCATCGCGAATCAGCTGCGCGGTTGATTCACCACCCACCGATCCCGGCGGTTGTTCACCGGGAAGAATTTCGCCTTCGGCAACGACGACCGCCACCTGAGCGCCGATTTTTGACAGCAACTCGTGATCGTTCAGCGCCACATAGCTTTTAAGGTCGATTTGACGGAACGTGTGCTTGTGTTCGTCTTTCTCACCCAACGCAATCAACCGTTCGCGTGCTTGATCGCGGGTAACCAGCTCGTCAACCCATTTCTGTTGCAAAGCGACGTTGGCTAGATCGCCATGGTTGCTTTTTACCAATTCGCCAAAATGCGCGATGCTATCGGTTAATGCAGATACAGGCAGTTTGCGCGTTTCAGCGATATCGGCGAGAAACCCGCGCCATACATCGTTCATCCAAAACAAATCGGCTTCGCGCGCCTCTTTCGAGGCCTGGTTCAAAATAAACGGCTCACCAGCCGATTTGTATTCACCCACACGGAACAAATGCACATCGATTTCAAGTTTATCGAGCGCTTCTTTGTAATAGCTGCGATAACGCCCTAAACCTTCCAACAGCACCACACCCTGCGGATCCAACCATACTTTGTCTGCATGCGTGGCCAAATAGTATTGGGATTGCGTCATTCCCTGTGACAGCGCAATCACTTCTTTACCGCTGGCTTTAAAGCGATCAATCGCCGCACCAATTTCGCGCAGTGACGAGAAACCAACGCTGGTAATGTCGTCCGGAACGATAACCAATCGATCGATGTGCGAATCTTTAGCGGCGGCATCCAGCGCATTTAAAATGTCGCGCATTTGAACTTCGTGGATTTTTTCACCAAACAGATTGGAGAACGCCCGCTGGCTCGGATCGGAAGTGTACTGATTGACGATGGCGCCTTGCGGATCAAGCACCAGCGCAGTGTGCGGGGCCAGCGCAGGAGCGCCGCCCACAAGCGCTCCAATAAACACCAACAGCAAGATCAGAAATAGCGCATTCACCACCAAACGGCGCGTGAAATTGATCGTCGTCCAGATCGCGCCAAAAAAGCGTCGAATTAGGCCGGGTTGTTTGTCCGTCATATTGTCCTCAATTTTCATCATCTAAATGCGGTGAAATGGATTTCAGAGTAACCGATTGGCGGGGCCGAATCACGAGTCGGTAGTCACGATCGGTGCCGTTTTTTTGATTGATGGCGTCCAGTGTCGCGCCAATCGATAGAAGCGCGCAAACAGCAATACCGCAGCGGCGCTTAAGCCCGCAATCAGGCCTATCCACATGCCGGGAGCACCCAAACCACGATAAAACGCCAAAAAATAACCAATCGGCATACCAATGCCCCAATAAGCGACCACCGTGATGATCATCGGCAATTTTGTGTCTTTTAGCCCACGTAAAGCGCCATTCGCAGCAACCTGAATGCCATCGGAAAACTGAAATAGCGCTGCCAACCCCAGCAATTGAATCGCCAGCGCCGCGACCATGGCATCGTCCGTATACAAGCCCACAATCGCTGCCGGGAATAAAGTCATGCCGAGTGCAGACAAGGTTTGCGTGATCAGCGTCATGCCAATACCAACAAAGCCGGCATAGCGCACCGCTTGCGCATCATTGCGACCCACCGCATTGCCAACGCGAACGGTAATCGCCATTGCCAGCCCCAACGGCAGCATAAAAGCCACCGATGCGAAATTGAGCGCCACCTGATGACTGGCAACCGGCGCTTCTCCAAGAGATCCGATCAACAGCGCTACCGTAACGAATAGCCCCGCCTCCATCAGCAACGCGATTCCCATCGGGATACCTAAGCGCAAAAGCACGCCAATGCTACGCCAATCCGGCCAATCGAAACGTCCAAACAAGCTGTAGGCTCGATAATGTTTTCGATACAACAAATAGAGAAATAAACCCAGCAATTGCAACCACAACACCACCGCCGTTGCCGCACCAAGGCCCTGCGCACCGCCTACAGGAAACCCGAATTTGCCGTACGTCCATACGTAGCCAAGCGGAATCAACAACACCAATCCTAAGCTTCCGAAGTACATGGTTGGGCGCGTCAACCCAAGCCCTTCGCTGACGCCGCGCAATGAAAAATACAATGCCAATGCCGGAGCACCGTAAGAAATCGCTTTTAGAAAACGCAACGTATCGCCAATGATGCGGGGATCAACGGCCATGAACCGCAATAGCCATTCCGCTTGGCGTACGGCAGCAAACAACACCAATCCGAGTAACAACGCCAGCCACAATGATTGGCGAAATAAAGGACCGATGCGCTGTATTTGTTTGGCTCCCACCAATTGGGAAATCGATGGCGGCAGCGCCATCAACACACCAATCACCGCCACAATCACCAAGGTCCACACGCTGCCACCCACCGCTACAGCAGCCAAGGTATGCGCATCGACATGCCCAGCCAACAAAACATCGACCACATTCATCCCCATGGCGCTTAATTGGCCAAGAATGATCGGCAACGCTAGACGAAACGTCGCAATGCACTCATGCCGCAAACGGGAACCCGCAATGATCGGAAGCGATGACATAGGTAAAGATCGGTTAGATATGTTGCCGGCAATCAGCCAAGCCGCGTATCTTACGCGAGCCATATCCACGTGCGCGAACTTAAAGGTGAGCAACACGTAATGAACGATCCGACCCCAGCAACACCGCAAACCCCATCAACGCGTTTATGCGCAAACTGCGCAGCACCTTTGCTTGGGCCGTATTGCTATCGCTGCGGCCAGTCGGAAAAAGGCCTGGTGCGGCATCTGGCCGGGGTGATTGGTGATTTTTTAGACACCGTATTCAATTTTGACTCGCGCACGTTTCGCACGCTTTGGCCTTTGTACTTTCGCCCCGGGTTTCTCACCACCGAGTATTTTGCCGGGCGGCGCGTACGCTACGTAACGCCATTTCGGCTTTATTTCTTTTTTTGCATCGTCACTTTTTTAATCATTCAGTTGAGTTTGGATTTCGTCGATTTCTCTGGAAAAATCCAGTTTGACAACCGCGAAGACAATTTATCCAGCGCCGCCACGCCGGAGGAGGTGAATCGAATCGAGACAGCCACGATCGAAAAGCTGGAACAGTCGAAATCGAAGGCCAAAGCGGGAATGGCCAATAGCGCACTCGATCACGCCATCGGCGTTGTGCACAAAAAAGCCGCCGAACAATTGGCCTATTTGAAATCGGTGGAGGAGGCCAAAGCCAAAGGCACGGCCATTCCGGTCAACCCGAATGCCGATGACGAAATCAAATTTGATGACAAACCCTGGGATCCCACCACGCATCCGCTGCGCGCCGAGTGGCTGCCCGACCGACTCAACACCAAGCTCAACGCCATCATCGGCCACATGCTCGAAAACGTAAAACGTGCACGGCAAGACCCTAAACCGCTGGTCGCTGGCATCTTTGGTGTATTGCCGCAAACGCTGTTCGTATTAATGCCGTTGTTTGCCGTGCTGCTCAAGATTTTTTATTTGTTCAAGCGCCGCTTGTACATGGAACATTTGATTGTCGCGCTGCACAGCCACAGTTTTATTTTTCTATCGTTGCTGTTGCTCACCGCTTGCGGGTTCTTGCGCGAGTGGACACGCACCGCAGCACCGAACCTCGTGACAGCGCTGGATTGGGTCATGTTGGCGCTTAGCCTATGGCTGCCGTTGTATTTGCTGATCATGCAAAAACGCGTGTATCGGCAAAATTGGTTTATGACCGTGTTCAAATATTGTGTCATCGGTATTTGTTATACCGTGATGATTGGATTTGGATTGATCGCCGCCTTATTGGTGAGCTTAGCCACCACATGATCGTTTACGAAGTCAATTTAGAGATTGCCGCAGCGGTGTATGCCGAGTATCGATCTTGGCTCAACAAGCATGTGCGCGAGTTGCTCGCGTTGCCAGGGTTTTTAAGCGCCGAGATTTTTGAAATCAACGATCCACCGGCAAAACCCGCCACGCATAATTTGTGCGTTCAGTATCGATTGGAAGCCCAAGCCGATCTGGATCGGTATCTACGCGAACACGCACCGCGCCTGCGCGAAGAAGGTTTGCGCCGGTTTCCCGGGCAGTTTCAAGCCAATCGGCGAATGCTGAGTCTGATCTCTAGTTAAGGCTTAAGTCACTTTGTAGGTTGGGGTGAGCTTGCGAACCCCAACATCACCCCATGCAATCATCATAAAAATATCAATTTATAATATACTCACAATTGAGTATTTCTTTTCCTATACCGCCGCCGAATCACGTTGGGGTTCGCAAGCTCACCCCAACCGAGCTAAATATTTCTCACGGGCGACAGGATCAGTAATTTGCACTTTCGTTTTTGGAATACCGCAAGCAGCAAGTAAAAAAACTGTCAGGACGAAACTCAAAAGGAGCTTTTTCATTCTGCACAGTCCTTACAATTTTTGTTCATCCAAGCGATGCTTCCCACAATCATCTCGCCAAGTGGCGAGCGCACCTCATGATGTTGGGGCGTTTACAAGCCACCCGGTCTATCGCACTTAGAATCCACCCCATAAATACCACCGGCTGATGATCAGGGCGATAATTATTACCCAATAGAAACACACAAGCACTAACGTAAATTTACTTCTTTTTGAGAAACCCCAAAGAAAAAAGGATAACAACCACATTACTAACGATGAAATTACCATCGCATTACTCGCTATGGCATCCGCCCCAAAATAATGAAGAGAAAATCCAGAGAGCATTAACAAAAATATGGAAATTAATGTACTAGTATATATAAATATTTCTATCATAAAAATCTTTTTCATAAAATTTAATTGTTATTCGTTCCAATAACCGCAAGTAGTGCAGTGCTTCTTTGCGTTTTTCTCAAGCTCATCCTGAGCGATTCGTGGAGGAGTATTGGGGTTTAAGTATCCATCAAATATGCTATCGGTGGTTACTGCAAAAGAAATATTTAGGCAGGTTGCCCTATCACTGTTCCCTATATTCATGGAAAACCCAAAACTAAATTTCTCTGCAATAGCGTTCTTGCGAGGACACGAACAAGTGCACCAGAAATCACATATTGCATCTCCAATTCGATCGGTGCCGGTTATTAATCTGAACCCTGGACCACCGCTGTAGCAGCCACACTTTACGAGTCCTTTACTGTCAGTGGAACGTAAGGGTTGAGAGTTGACATAACTATATGTCGTAAGGCCACCCTGCAACCCAATCGGATCACTCTCCACATATCGCCCAGTGTTGGGCTCGTAATCCCTAAAATAGTTGTAATTGAGCTCTGTTTCTTGATCGTAATACTGCCCTGGAAAACGCAAATTCATAGTCATCGTTTGGATGTTCGGCGCCGCTTCGCCAAATGGATTGCCAGCCCAAGGCCAATTCCAAACCACCGTACCGGTCGTTGTCGTAACGACACGTGGCGTATCGAGCTGATCCGTATGCACGTAATAGGTCATGGTGGTCGCAGCTACCGCATTATCGAAGCCATTAGTAAAAATGAGTTCTGCGGGTGTTAATGGCACTCCCATCGTATCGAGTATCGCGATCGGCGTGCCGTCCGCCCAAACGTATTCGCGCAAACCGGTTTGCGTGTATTCGCCGAGCAGTTGGCCGCTTTCGTTGTAACTAAACCAGCGCGCATCACTCGTGGGATAGCTGGTCGTTTTGTAAACCCGCTCGCCCTTGGCGTTGTAATCGTAGGTGGTGATCAAACTGCCGTTACGGCGCACTTCAATCATGCGGTTGCGGTCATCGAACGCAAAATCGAGCGTGGCCGCGCCGGTCGTTTGTATCGTATTGCCGTTGGCGTCGAGGCTGCGCGCGTTACCGGTAATGCCATCGAGGTGATGCGAGCTCGGTGTGTAGGTATAGGTTTGCGTTGTTGACGGTTGAATCTTGGTCAGTCGATCGCCGGTCGTGTTGTAGGTGTAGCCTTCAACCAAACCGCTTGCGCCATCGTTTACCTGCTGTAACCGATAGTGCGCGTCGTATTGGTACTGTTCAATCGGCGTTGTCGCGCCGGCGGCCGTGCCCAAACGATCGATATTGCCCACCGCATCACGGCGAAAATGCAAGGTTAAGGCGTTGCCGGTGATATCGGTGGCGTTGTAGTTTTGATCGTAGCTCTTGCTCAGCGTTTGTCCGCTTTGCGCAAACGTGTAACTGTTGGCCGGGCCAAATGGCAAATACGCTAGGCTGTTTAGGATCGGTGTCGCACTGCCGCCTTGTGGCGTAACGCTGATCGCACTAATACGTCCCACCGCATCGCGCGCGTAGTTCGCTTGCAGGCCGCTGGGATAGGTTATCCGCATTAACCGGTCGGCCAAGTTGTAGGCGTATCCGGTGCTGAATCGAGAGGTTCCGGTAACTTGGATTTTTTGAATGACATTTCCGCGCCAGTCGTAGCAATAGACGGTGCTGCCGGAGCTATCGATCATTCGGGTTAAACGCCCGGCCGGATAGGATATCGAACAGCCGGTTGTACCATTCGACTCATCGTACACATAAGCGATGTTGCGGCTTACGGAAGGGTAATGGATGCCGGTTAGTCGATTCAACGCATCGTAAGTAAAGTGGCCAACCACACCACGTGCGTCGGTCTGCGTAATACGATTTCCGACCGCATCTTGGGTTGACGTGGTCGTGCCGGTATCGGGGCTTTGCAATTGGGTTAAATTGCCTTGCCCGTCGTAGCTATAGGCCGTGGCAAGCGCGGTGGGGTCGTTCACTTGGGTAAGACTATCCAGCGCATCGTAGGTGTAAGCGGTGGTTGCATTCGCGGTGTCCGGATCGGTGCCGAGATAATCCTGCACTTGGGCTTGCAACCGGTTCAAGGCATCGAATGTCGAATGCGTGCGCACGCCAAGCGGATCGGTTTGATCGGTGCGATTGCCGTTGGCGTCGTAAGCGAACGTCGTCGTTCGGCTTAAAGCATCGGTGGTTTGCTGCAACCGGTTTAACGCATTATAGGTACGCGACAGCGTGCGCTTTAAAACACCGGTCGGATCGAGCGTGTCTTCGCGCGTGTGGTTGCCGGCATCGTCCAGCGTGTAATGAATCCGGTTATTAAGATTGTCGGTGATATCGGTTAAGCGATGCGCATTGTCGTAGGAGTAACTGAGATAGGCGCCATCGGGCTGCGTGGTGCGCGTGACGTTGCCAACCGCATCGTAGGCAAACGTGGTCGTCGCATCGAGAACGGAGGGAGAGCCATCGGCATTGGCGCGCACGGTGCGGGATAGCAACCACCCGCGCGGATGATAAATCAGATCGGTTAAAGTGCCGTTCGCGTCTTTGCTGCGCGTGACGCGGCCGTTCTTGTCGTAACTGACCATCTCGCTGATTTGACCCAGCGCATTGGTCACCCGCCATAGATCGCCACGACGGTATAGGCAAGCGCCACCTCTGCCGCACGAGGCATCATCGGTCATGCGATAGCTGTAGCTGGTGGTATCGGCCGCTTCGGTGCGCGGGCCATCGATCTGAGTCAATAACCCTACCAATGGACAGCGACCGGCAGCGACATCCGCCGATTCGCAGTACGCATAGGTTAGGGTGCGCGCCGGATGTGCGGCAATTGGATCGAACTGCGTGCGCGTCAGTGTCTGGCCACGACTGTTGTACGTCCAGGTAATACGCGATTTAAGGGCCATAGCCGCGTCGTATACACGCTTTTCGGTCGGAACGCGCAACGTTGGATGCCAATCGGTTTGCGTGGTTCTTTGCTGTGCTGGAGTACCCGAAACCCCGGCTACAGTGAGAGGTTCAATCCGCTGTATTTCCAAACCGCGCGCGTTGTAATCGACATCGGTGACGGTGCCATTGAAATCGGTGACATGATCCGGATAACCGTTGCCGTCGTAAGTTTTCGATTGCACCGTATCGCCACCACAACTGACGCACGGCTGACTGATCGAAGCCGGTTTGGTGACACCAAACAATGCGCGAAACCCGTAGGTGCGTTCCTGAAAAACCCCGCGTGTTGTATCGATCGATTGGCGGCTAGTAACGGTCGCACTGGGATCCGTATGAATATCGCCATGGTACGTCAGCTCCACTCGATCGATCGTGCTGCTGATATCACCATGAACGCTTAGCACCGCACGGCCAGCCGGATCGTAGGCCCAGGTGGCGTAACGGCTGCCATTTTCATCGATAATGCCAGTTAAAAAATAATCCGTTGCGTTCGTGCTTTCGCCATAGCGATATTCACGAAACGGGTTATCCGTGGTCGCAGGCGTTAAATCGGGGTAATAAACGCGCGACAGCATGCCGTTCTCGTCATATTCGTAACGATATTGCTGACCGTCCGGCAAATCGATGCGGGTAATATTGCCAATCGCGTCATAATTGAAATTCCATGATCGACCTTGCTCATCGACAATGCGGGTGATTCGGCCGATTCCTTGCGGGAACGTGCGGTAATAGCCCAGCGTCAGCGATCCGCCGTCGTTTGACGTTATTTGGATCAAATCGCCTGCAGCGTTGTATTGCTCAGTAACCGTGTCATCTTCCGTATAGGTCCAACTGATTCTAACGCCATCCGCCGTGACCTCAATCAATCGCCCCTTGACATCGGTCTCCCCAACCCATGCATCGGCAACGCGATTGAAAAAGAAAACATCGCCATTGCCGCGATAGACCATTGCCGTAGCACCGCTACTCGACACCGATACCCAAATCCGGCGCAGCAATGAATGCCGCCAATGATCGCCCAACGTTTCGGTTTGCCAATGCATGGCGCTGGTGTAATAGCGTTCGAACGAGATGCCTAGCCGCTGTGAAATGACGAAATCGGTTTCATGCTGAAGTTTCGCGCCTAACGCCGTATGGATTGGATTGCTGCCATTGTTGACATCACAGCAATTGTTCTTATTCGGATCGACATTGATGCGATGACATTTGCCGTCCCGGAAACCGGTGGCGTCGTAGCCTGCCGGGCAACGCGGGCGTTTTATGGCGACGTCCGATTCGCATCCATCCGCCCGACAGTAGCCATAATCTGTGCAGCTCGGGAAACGCCAACCGAACCAGCCTTCGACAAGCAACGGATATATCTGCGGGTTGTAGGAGGGGGCGCAACGCTGCGCGATGATATATCCCTCGCCTTGATGGTAAAAAACGCCATTGCATGTGTATTCACAAGGCTCTCCCTCGGTAACCGGCGTACCTTCGGGCAACGGCATAATATACTCGACGGCAAAATCATCATCGGCGTAAATTGTGCAGGAAAAACAGATCAGCAATAACGTGCTGAATATTGCAGTCGCGCAACGCATCTTGGGATTCTCCGCCGAATCTAACTCAGAATAATCTAACTTTATACTTTCATTAAAAACACATCTTACGGCAACGCGAGCATTGCTGTTTCAGCTTTATGCTTGAGGCAATTATGCGCCAAATTTGTGTATAAATTCTATCTTATAAGACTCTTAAAGTCTGTATCCTTATTTACTGTAGAATAAAAGATGCGGTATGCCTAGGTTGTCGGGTAATGGGTACCGATAACCTTCAGCGCAAACTTGCACGGGCGATGCGCACCCGGCGCGAAGCCATGTCTATTAGTCAGGAGGGGTTTGCTGATCTCATCGGACTGCATCGCACGTATTACAGCTCCATCGAACGTGGTGAGCGCAACGTTTCACTAAAGAACCTGGAACGAATAGCAATCGGTTTGGATTTATTGCTATCCCAACTTATTCAAGAGGCCGAATCGCTTAATGAAAAGGCAGCCGGTTTAACCGCCAAACCGAAACGCAAACGAGCATCACCACACAAGTGAGGATAAACCTGCGCTTAAGCCCCACAAAAAACCGCCAGAATAGTAATGGTTTTGCATTAAGTTATTAACTTCAATAAGTTATTGACAGAAACCCTTTGTGAAAAGAAGCCTAATTTGAAGGAAGCAGCCGTAACCTTGCTCTGTATAAATCTTAGCCTGGAGAGGTTAAATCAAGCTTTAACCACCTCGCCAATAACGCACGCGCCTCATCGACGCCGGTTTTCGCCAAGGACGAAAACAATTGCACACTGGTGGCTGAGCAGTTCATCGTCTCAAGTTCACGCTGCACTTTGCTGAGCTCCTGCAATGCGGCGCCTCGATTGAGTTTATCCGCCTTGGTCAGCAGGCAATGAACCGGCCGCCCGATCTCGGTGCAAAACGTCAGCATCATTCGGTCGAACGATCGCAACGGATGGCGAATGTCCATAATCAAGACCAGGCCACACAAAGATTGGCGGTCGCGCAGATAGGAATCAATGACTTGCCGCCAATGCTCACGCAAACTGGCCGGCACCTCCGCATAACCATAACCGGGTAAATCGACAAAGCGGCAATCGGGCTGTTCTACCGTAAAAAAATTGATCTGTTGGGTTCGCCCTGGTGTTTTGCTGGTATGCGCTAATCGAGTGTGGTCGGTAATGGCGTTGAGGGCACTGGACTTTCCCGCATTCGAGCGGCCCGCAAAAGCGACTTCACTGCCGGTGTCCGGCGGTAGCTGTGCAAGATGATGCGCACTGAGTAAATAACGGGCTTGGCGAAATGGATTGACCGGCATAATGGTATTCATTCTAGTATTTAGGTTTGACCGGTGCGATAGCCACTGGTATAAATCGACGGTTTTATTTCCTTCGTCGGCCCAGCATCATTGGCCCTTGGAATTGACTGAAACGGCATCCAGTCGCCCGATTCTATAGGCGCTGGACAAAGAATGGATCTTCATGGAGTTAAGTTTATGAGTTTTCGGGGTGTGATTGCGCTAGCAGCATTGCTGGTGATGGGTCAGGTTCGGGCAGTAGAGCCGATGACGGAGACGCTGTTAGGGGACGCCAAAGCGGGCGAAACCAAGGCCGCCGTTTGCGCAGCGTGCCACGGTATGGATGGTAATCCAAGCACCGCGCAATATCCCAAACTCGCAGGGCAACATGAAAATTACATTGTACGCGCCTTGCAATTGTTCAAAAGCAACAAGCGTTCAAACCCGATCATGCTTGGTTTTGCCGCCCCGCTGTCAAACCAGGATATGCACGATATCGGTGCCTTCTTCGCCACCAAGCACGCCTTGCCCGGCATTGCCGACGACAAGCTGGTGGCACGCGGCGGCCAGCTGTATCGCGGTGGTGATCCGGCAACTGGCGTTCCCGCCTGCATGGCTTGCCATGGCCCGGATGGGCGCGGCAACCCCGTCGCGGGATATCCGCAGTTGGCCGGCCAATACGCCGATTACGTGTCGCTTAAGCTAAAGGAATTCCGCGACGCCGCGCCTTGGGGCGAGGATGAACACTCGAAGATCATGCCGCTGATCGGCAAACGATTGAACGATACCGATATCGCTGCGGTCGCATCCTACATTGAAGGCCTGCATGCAGCAGCGCCGATAACCGCCGCTAAGTAATCAATCTGGCATCTGTGCAAGCCCTCCAACCTTTCGATCATCATCAAGAAAATTACGATATGTCCCTACGCGCATTTTTCATTATTATCGCAATCGTCTTCTCCGCGGCCTCGCACGCGCAAACGGATGGCACGCAAACGGCATGGAGTGCAGGCAAAGAATATTTTTTGATCGATCCGCCACAACCGACCGGGAGCGGCGATAAAATCGAAGTGTTGGAAGTGTTCAGTTACGGCTGCCCGCATTGCGCCGAATTTCAGCCTTACGCCGAAAAGATCAAGGCGAGCCTACCCGCCAATGCGCAATGGAGCTATATGCCGGCCGATTTTCAACCGGCTTGGGCAATATTCGCCCGCGCATTCTATACCGCATTGGCACTCGGGATCGTTGATAAATCGCACCAACCGCTGTTCAATGCGATTTACGTGGATCATAAAGTCTCGCAAAAGCCCGCTGGAATTGAAGATTTGGCCGGCTTTTATGCGGCTTACGGGGTAAGCACTGCCGATTTTATCAATACCGCGAAATCGTTTGCGATCGAAACCAAACTCAAACGCGCGCAGGCCATGGTTAAGGCCTACGGCGTGGAAGGCACTCCAACGATCATCGTTAACGGCAAATATCGCTTAAGCAATGGCACTGCCGGTAGCTACGATAATTTGTTGGCGATCATTAAATATTTGGTTGCTAGAGAAAGCGCGGCGATCAAGCCAAAATAGCTCGATGGTATGCAACTCGTGAGCTTATTTCCGGTCTTAAGTGCGCGATTGCCCTAATCCGAACTCCATTTAATCGAGGTGTGCCATGATTTCGCGCATAGTGTTGTTATTCGCCGGTTTGCTATTGATTTCAACTTGTAACGCGCAAAACCCTGCGGCAACGCCGGTGGTTTCAAAATGGGAATCCGGTAAGCATTATCAGCTGATCAATCCGCCGCAGCCGACTGCCAGTGGAAATCAAGTCGAAGTCATCGAAGTGTTTTCCTACGCTTGTCCACATTGCGCCCATTTTCAGCCGTATGCCGAGCAGCTTAAGGCCGCTTTACCGAAAGGCGTGGTGTTCAATTACATGCCAGCCCTATTCCAACCGGCGTGGGAGCCCTACGCCCGAGCGTTTTATACCGCCCAATCTTTTAAGGTTGTCGACAAGGGCCACCAAGCGTTATTCGACGCGATTCATCGCGATCATAAACCGTTGCGCACCATTGAAGATTTAGCCGGCTTCTACGCCGATTACGGCGTTAAATCCGACGCTTTCTTGGCTACCGCCAATTCGTTCGTTATTGAAAGTCAGCTGCAACGCGCCAGCGATATGGTGCGTAATTATGGGGTTGACGGCACTCCGACCGTCATCGTCAACGGCAAGTACCGTGTCGCGGGAAATTCTGAAAATGGCGTGGGCTATCCGGAGATGGTTGAGATCGTAACCGACTTGGTAAAGCAGGAACTTGCGGCTAAAAAAACCAAGTGATCGCATATCACACGATCCTAGCAAACCAGTGACTAATATACCTTGCCGGCACTCCGGCAGTTGTTTAGCCTCTGGCGCATGAGCAGTACATCCCAAGAACGCAGCGCAGAAACTCATTCTCGGCAATTAACTTTGCTAAGTTGCAATATCCTTGCTGGCGGCAGCGTCAATCGCTATCGGCACTATGTGACGCAGAGCCTTAGACACATGCTGCCTGGGCGCGCCAAGCAAGCCAATCTCGACGGTTTGGCGAAGGTCATAACCGAATTTGATTTGGTTGGATTACAGGAAGCCGACGCCGGCAGCCTACGCTCCGGATTCCGCAATCAGACCGAATATCTCGCGGAAGCCGCTAATTTTCCCTACTGGAGTTATCAATCGAACCGTAAAGTTGGGCAAATTGCTGCATCATGTAATGGCATACTAAGTCGTATCGAACCAAAAGAAGTGATTGACTACCCGCTACCCGGGCGCATTCCAGGGCGTGGCGCGCTTTGGGTAAAGTTCGGTGCCGAATTGAATGAGCTGGTGGTGGTGATCGCGCACCTGGCGCTAGGACCTAAGGCTCGCGCCGATCAATTTCATTTTCTCGCCGAGTTGATCGGCACTGCGCGCGACGTGGTCTTGATGGGCGATCTCAATTGCGAAGCGCATAGCGCCGAGCTCAGCACGCTTTTTGCGCATACGTCACTGCATCCCCCGAGCGCCGTCCCTCCGACCTTCCCGAGCTGGCATCCACACCGCGCAATCGACCATATCCTGGTATCGCGCACTATTCATATTGATAAATTGTGGACTTTATCGCATACCGCTTCGGATCACCTGCCGCTGGCGGCGCGGGTTCGCTTGTCGCTGCCAGGGTAGGATTAACCTACATTCTTAAACAATCGATGCCAAAAAAACGGGCTGCACCAGGCAGCCCGAAATTTTCCAAATGTGGGCTTTAAACCCGCACAAGATTAGAACTTATACATGGCTTGCACGTACCAGAATTGCCCCGGCAAATCGTAGGTACCGGCATCGTAGCCATTTAATGTGCAACTCATGCAGCGCGGTGGTGAACGATCGAACAAATTGTTTACCCCGCCCGATACGCTCAATCCATCGACACCAAACGGCGTATTCCAAGCGACCTGCACATCGTGATACGTCGTTCCGCCAAGCCGGTTCAGCGATAAGGCATCATCCACGCTGCTCGGATCGCTGCAAAGCCCAAGTGCCGTCAAACTCTGCGACGTACCATCACGGAAGTCCGAACAACTTTCGGTCACGTGGCTGACATAGCGTGCAGTCCAAGACGCAGACCAATCACCATAAGCCCAATTCAACCGTAGATTCGATTGCCAACGTGGAATCGCGCTGTCGTTAAGCTCAACCCCCACCGTGCGGCTGAACTCATTACCGAATACATCGGTGGCTTTGTAGCGATCAACATAGGTCGATTCCCAGGTCGTGTTGAAACGCCCAATACTGAAATCCGGCAAGGTCCAGTCGAACTTCACATCAACACCGTCGGTCTTGACCTGCCCGATATTCGCCAACAGGTTGCTAAACCGATTGACTTGGCCACTGGCTGTACGCGTGATCCCGGAACAAAAGCCCGAGCTTGGATCGCCACTGGCAACGCAGGCATTCAGCAAGTCCTGCGCATCGGGAGCCTGAATCGCATCTTTGATCTTATGATCGTAATAGGTAACGCCAATATTCAAACGTTGCGACCAACTGGCATTCTCGGCCCAGCTTGGGCTGTAAACAGCACCCAAGGTGTAGCTGTCGGCTTTCTCCGGTTGCAGTAACGGATTACCGCCGGTCGTGGTGGTGATCTGCGTATTGATCTGCTCATAGCCGGCGGGCACACCCAACGCTTGGCAATTGGCGATCAACTGCGCGTTGCCGGAAGTGCTGTAGTTGGAGCACGGGTCGGTCAAGGTAGCGCCGAACTGAGCCAAGCCAAACAGCTCGCCAATAAACGGTGCACGGAAACCCTGCGCGTACGTTCCACGCAGCAACCAGTCGTCGTTCAATTGCCAACGCAAGCCAACTTTGCTCGTGGTTTTGCTGCCAAACGTATCGTAATCGGAGTAGCGCGCCGCCAAACTTAAGTCGAGTTTCTTGGCCAACGGCGCATCGGCCAGCAGTGGCGCATTGAACTCCGCGTAAAACTCATTAACGCTGTAGCTACCGGCGGTTGGAATCGCCGATGAGTCCTGCGACTCACCGTTAATGCGTGTCTGATCCGGGCTGTACGAACCGGAGTAATCGCGATGCTCGTAACCGGTCGCAAACGCGAGCGCACCGGCCGGCAACGCAAACAGGTCGCCGGTGATATTCGCCGACCATACTTTGAGTTCCTGGCGGCTGCTGTCTTTCGTGGTCATGCGAATCCAATTCAGCATGTCATCGGTGATACTGCCCTCGCCGTTGGCCCCCTGCCCACCGAATAAATTCAGAGGTACACAACCGGGATTGGCCGCGCACACCGCCGGATCACCCAATGCAATCTGCATCCGGCGCACGTTGTAGCCGTTGTAGAAATTCTGATCGGCGCTGTTTTCCGTCTTGATGAAATTCACATCCCAAGAATAGGCGCGGTCACCCCAATGCCAGGTGCCCTCAAGGCCGGTGCCGAAATAGTAGGTATCGACATCCTGTTCAAAAACGCGTGGACCGCCTTCCAAGGGACGCCGACCAATTAATGAGAAGTTCTGGCCGGCAACCAAATCGATACCAAACGGGTTGTACGGATTCAAATGCGAAATCGAAATCGTATCGGCCAGCCCTCCGGTACCAGCATCGCTACCGATAAAGATCGGTTCCGGTGCGGCTTGGTTCACCGAATGACGCGTGTTGTACAAGCCCTTCATGTACCAAGAAACATCGTCATTGATTTTGTAGCGCGTCGATCCGAATATACTTTTGCGTTCACTCGGCGTTAGTAACAAATTATACGGTGCGAAATTAAAGCGATCGCTCAAACCGAAATCATGGTAGGTGCTGGTTCCACCGGTGGGGTTGCCTGGGTTGTATATTGGAGTTGCGGTCCCGCCGTTAAGGGTAAGATCAAGAAAATCGTCCGGGCCGCAACTTGGGGTTATGCGCGGATCGCAAAAAATAAAACGTCCCTGCGGGGTACCGGAGCTGCCGCGCGTGACGCCGGTGCCTGGAACCGGGTACTGTGAAATGCTGCGATCGGACGAGCTTATGCGCTCTTCATTAAAATAGCTGGCCGTCAGCACTCCATCAAAACGATCGTTACCGCCGCCAATGGTGGCCTCAACGCGAGTGGTTTGACCATCGCCTTTGTCGTACTCACCATAATTTACCAATACCTGCGCGCCATCGAATTTGCGCCGGGTGATGATGTTGATAACGCCGGCAATGGCATCTGAGCCATAAATCGCTGATGCGCCGTCCTCCAATATTTCAATACGCTCGACGATCGCCAACGGAATAGTGTTCAAATCAACCGCGCCACCAACGCCGGAAGCAGAGGACTCGTTAACCCAACGCTTGCCGTCAACCAACACCAGTACGCGCTTGGCTTCAAGATGGCGTAAATCCACCTGCGAAGAGCCGGCACCGATACCGCCACCGTCGGCCGGAAATCCAAAATTGCCGCTGGAGTTGAACTTCGCGTTCAGCGCCTTGCCACCGGTGGTCAACTGCTGCAGAACATCGCCAATCGAGCCCAAACCGGATTTCTCGATGTCTTTGCGCTCCAGCGTGAACACCGGCGCTTGCCCTTCGATTTCGGTTTTCTTGATGCGCGAACCGGTCACTTCAACCGCCTCGAGTTTGGTGGCGGATTCGCTATTTTGATCAGCCGCAAGCACAACGCTGCTTTGCAGCGGCAGCAGAAAACCACCAATCAATGCTTGAATGCTGGTGCATAGCAAACGACGGCGTATGGGTTTCATATTGAACGTCTCCCGAATTTTGGGTGAAGAAACAGTTGGAATCGGTTGCCGTTTTTTGCTGCTTATTTTCGTGTTTGTAAAAAATTTGTAAACGGCGCCGCATAATTGCACAGCAAACAGAGATTTTCTAGTTCTGGTCTCTAGCGCGATATTTAAGAAAACTTCTTGGTAGGATTGGCGAGGCTCCACAAAACGCTCATTAGGAGACATTCAATGCAATCCGCCGATATAAAACGAGCATTATTTGCGATAGCTATAGGATTTTCGTTGCTAGTGGCAGAATTCAGAAGCGCTGCGGCGATGATGTACTCTCCGTATGCCGGCGATTTTACCCCTGAATCAATAAGGGGAAGAGACCTTAATGGCGTTGCGTTACCCGGGCAGCAAGCATTGTATTTCGTTCGCTTTAGCGAACCTCCGCTGGCTTTGTACAACGGTGAGGTGCAGGGGCTTGCCAGTGTTCCTAAGAAAGTAAACAGCAACGGCAGTCACAAGCTCGATGTGCATAGTGCGCAGGCGCATGCCTATGTCAACTATTTAAGCTATATGCAAAGCAGCCGTTTGAATGCAATGGACAAGCTGCTTGGTCATCCGCTCACGGTGCGGTACCAGATGCAGCATGCATTAAACGCGGCCGTGGTTGAATTGACGCCTCAAGAAGCGGTGCAGGTTGCCAAGACCGAGGGAGTGGTTGATGTTCAGCGTGACGCAACTTATCAACTTACTACCGACATTGGCCCGGGCTTTATTGGTGCTGCGTCAACGTGGTGGGGAACCAGAGCCGGCCAAGACAGCATGTTTGCTTACGGCTTCGACAATGCCGGTGGTTCTAAGGGCGACGGCATCGTTATCGGTGACATAGATACCGGATTCAATCATTTAAGCCCATCGTTTGCGGCCACTGACGATCACGGTTACACGATACAAAATCCGCTCGGAGGCGGCCATTATTTGGGGTATTGCTCCATGGGCAGTGGTAATCCCTGCAACCCTAAGGTGATCGGTGTTTTTGACAAAATCGGCGGTATTGTTACAGGAGGAGTGCCAAATCCTACTGCCGAGGACACCCAAGGTCATGGTAGCCATACGGCTAGCACGTCAGGCGGTGATAGCCGTATGGCAACTTATTACGATTTCACCGCGCCCATTTCCGGAGTGGCGCCACATGCTAATTTGGTTATTTATTATGCTTGCTCTGCTTCCGGATGTGCTGGATCTTCAACCTCCGCCTCAGTCGATCAGGCTATTGCTGACGGCGCGGTCAACGTACTGACATACTCGATTAGTGGCGGCAGCAGTCCGTGGCATGATAATACCTCACTGGCATTTCTTTCCGCAGTCGATGCCGGCATCTTCGTTGCTGCGGCGGCCGGCAATACGCGAACTTCGGACCCTCCCTATGCCGGATCAACCAATCATCAGGAACCCTGGGTAACCACGGTTGGCGCAAGCACACATACCGGCGGCCCGGCCTCGTTTCACTTGACCTATGCGACCAGTATAGTCGATACACTAAAACCCGCGGCCAGTGGCACTGGCTTAGCCGCTTCCGTGAGCGGGCTAGCGATAATAAACAGTCCCACATATGGGACCGCAGGGGATGGCTGTAGCAGTTTTACGGGCGGCACATTTACCGGCAGTGTCGCGCTACTGAAGTATGGCGGAGGAGCAAGCATGGGAGGTTGTCCCACCGCAACCATGGCTGCGAACGCCCATACCGCTGGCGCCAGTTATATCATCATTGTTGCCAATACCGATGGTTCGTTTACCAGCGGTGCTCATGAAACCGTTCCGGTATTCACTATCAGTCAAACGCAAGGGGATGCGCTGCATACTTATGTCGCCGGTCATTCCGGCACTCTAATAGCGTTAAGCGTGCCTTCGGGTCGTAGTCCTCATGCAGCAGATGTTTTAGCTGATTTCAGTTTACTAGGGCCGGCAAAAATCGATGTCGTCAAACCCGATGTGGAAGCGCCCGGTGTCTCCATCCTGGCGGCGGTTGCCAATTCGGGCGGAACAGCGGGAGCCAACAAAGTAGATTTTTTGGATGGTACTTCGATGGCCACGCCGCATACCGCGGGCGCCGGCGCGCTGGTTATGCAAGCGCATCCGGATTGGACTCCGATGGAAATCAAATCCGCGCTGATGATGACGGCTAAGGACACTGGGTTAACAGCCGTAGATGGGACAACACCGGCCAATTTCTTCGAGCGTGGTGCTGGGCGCATTCAGGTTGATGCCGCTAACAAAGCGGGCTTGGTGATGAATGAATTGGGTGCGAATATGTTCCGCGCGAACCCTGACAATCCAACTTCTTCCTCAACCCTGGATGGCGATCCGAAAAAGCTGAATCTAGCTAGTATACAAAATAGCACTTGTATCACTCTAACCACTTCCATGGGAGTGACTACCAGTCAGAATAGCTGTTCGTTTACGCGAACTTTCCGCAGCACCCAAGACCACACAGTGAATTGGACCGCCGCGGTAACTGGTGGTCCACCTACAGGTGGAGTGGGAGTCGTTGGCCCTGCAAGCTTTTCCGTCGCTGCTGGGGCGCGGCAAACGCTTAGCGTTTCGATAACTCCTTCGGTACTCAGTGGCAGTCCGGGTTACTTCAGCAACGAACTGGTATTGACCCCGAGTGATCCCAACCTGCAGCCCTTACATCTTCCGATCGCCACTCAAGTGCCATCTCCAGCCATCGCTATCCCATCCGAATTGGTGATCGATATTCCATCCGGTATGACAAGCGCAAGTGGACAGCTCAATGTTTTCAATATAGGCGGCCCAACCCTAACCGTACAACTTCCTCCTTATATCGGCCCGGGTTTTGAAAGGCACGATATTATTGTGTCGAATCAACCAAGCGAAGGAAACGAAGGTTCATTAAGCACCTATCAAAACCCGCCAGGTACATTGGTTCCTTTTAATGTCTATACGGCGACTGCTTTCAGGGTGTTTGGTAATAGCAGTTCATTCTACAGCGGTCATAGCTATATTTCGCGAGTGACGGCACCCGGGTTTACGACGAGTAATCCATTGAACAACCTAACTTGTGTGACTATTCACTTCGAAATATACGCTGACGCGGGTGGCATGCCCGCAGGTAATCCGGAGATACCCGGCTCTGCGTTATGGAGCGACGTCGCACATCCGGCTTTAACGGGCAATACCAGTTGCCTCCCTCTTGAAGCCACACCTGGCCTTGATGTGACGGACGATACCATTACCTTGGACTTCTTTCCGCCGGGCGGCGGCGGTGTATCCACCCCCAATCTCACCCCAGGAACTTATTGGTTGGTGATCTATCCAGAAGTGGATCCTACTGAGCATCCCGCTGGGATGCGTGACAATTTATGGGTGTGGTATGGGTCAACTCATTATGATATTTACCCATCGATGGCCATCGTTCCCAGCCATGCCGGCATGCCTGAGGCACAATGGAACCAAGCGAATACTTATCCCCCGGGTCAGGCTGCGCGGATTGAACAATTGGCGTTATGCGGCGGTCTTCCTTCCTGGCTGAGCATTATCGACCACAATCCCGATGCTGGGGGAAATGTCAGTTTGGGCGGCCTACTCAACGGATTTATACAAATACAGGCCGACAGCACATTATTCCCAGGTGGTGCCAGTTCTCGGGAAGATTTCCTTTGCTTTCAAACCAATGACCCGCTTAACCCGGTGTATGTAGTGCCCATACTATCAAGACAACATTAATGCCTAAGAGCTCAGTTTCGATCCGATCGAAACTGAGCTCCTTATCGGCAGCATTTGGGTAACTTATTGCGGCGTATATGGTGTTTGGTAAAACGCCCCCGGAGCCAACCTGGTTAGCTTGGATCAGACTCCGTTCAATTAGCTATGGTGATTTATAAAACTTCTCCATACACTTAAGTTATGCGCAAAACCCCATTCGGTCTTGTACTACTTGCGTTTGCGTTATCCGCTATTGGCGCAACGCCACCTTCGGAATCAGACCTAATCCAGCAACGCGCTCAATTTCAGGCTGCTTGGCAAGCATCCCAGCGCATGCCCGATAAGGTATGGCGCAAACTCGCTTTTGGTTTGGAGCGTTATCCGCTTTACCCCTACATTGAACTGGCTGCTCTAAAACGCCGTCTCGCGCAGCTTAAGCGTGCGGAAGTCGAGGATTACCTTAAGGCTTGGCCGGATTCGTTGCCGGCACGGGATTTGCGCGACGCCTATCTTGGCAGGCTAGCCGCCGCCGGCCAATGGAAGGAATTTCTTGCTCTTTATCGTGAGGGGAAAAATCGGGACTTGCGTTGTGCTGAGTTAATGGCGCGAATTAAATTGGGCCCAGCACCCGATTTCACCAATGAAATACTGCCGCTTTGGTTATCCGCCAATGCGCTGCCCTCGTTCTGCAACGACGTATTCCATTGGACCCAGCAACACGGGTCATTAAACGCCGCCTTGGTTTGGCAGCGCATCGAGCTTGCCGCCGCCGCGGGCAATGCCGAGGTGATTACATCCGTTGCTGCGTTTTTAGATAACACCGAAAAAGAAGCGGCCGAACGGATTGCGCAAACACTGCGCGAACCCGCCGCAACGCTCGCCAAGGCCGACGCTTGGCCCGATGCACCGCGCAATCGCGATGCCATGGCATTTGGTTTAGAGCGTTTGGCGCGCCATTCCAGTGACGCTGCGGAAACGCTTTGGGCGAAATTCAATTCCCATTTTCATTTCACGCCGGAACAGCGCAATCGCGTTCTGCGCGCCTTGGCGCTTTATCGCGCAACCGAATACTCATCCAACGCACTGGCACGATTGGCCGCATTGCCGGCCGAGGCACACGACGATGCCACACGCGAATGGCGGGTACGCGTAGCGGTTGTGGCTGGTGATTGGGAAAAGACGCTGGAGGCACTTGAGGCGTTATCGGACACGCAAAAAAAAGATCCGCGCTGGCGTTATCTGTTGGCTCGCGTACTCGGCAAGCTTGGCCGTGACGGTCAAGCGCGTCCGGTTTTTAGCGCTCTGGCGCGCGAGGCCAATTTCTACGGATTTTTGGCCGCCGATTGGTTGCAGGAGCCCTATACGATCTGTCCGTTGCATTTAGCCACTGATGGGGCCGTACAAACGGAGTTATTAGCGCTGCCCGGTTTAACCCGCGCATTTGAGTGGTTTCGCATCGGAAACTTGTCCCAAGCGCGCCGCGAATGGGATTACTTGCTACCACAGCTCACCTTAGAGCAACGTCGGCTTGCCGCCGAGGCCGCTAACTCACTGGGCTGGCATGACCGCGCTCCTTTTACTTTCACCAAAGGTGAAGAATTGCAACTGTATGAATTGCGTTTTCCATTGGCGCAACGGGCACAGATCGAACAAGCGGCCAAACAAGCCGGCATCGACCCGGCTTGGGCCTATGCGATCATCCGCGCCGAGAGCGCTTTTATGAGCGATGCCCATTCAACGGCCGATGCCTATGGCCTTATGCAGTTACTACCGGGCACCGCAACCCAGATCGCAAAAGCGGCAAAGATTGCATACACAGGAATTAGCGATTTACTAAAACCGGATATCAATATTGCACTCGGCACGCGGTATTTGAGCGAAATGGCGGCGCATTATCATGGCAGCCCCTGGCTTGCTAGTGCGGCTTACAACGCCGGGGTCGATCCGGTAGGACGTTGGATTGGTGCACGCGGCACCTACGAGCCCGATTTTTTCGTCGAGACCATTCCGTATAAAGAAACCCGCGAATATGTTTCGCGCGTATTGGCGTTCAGTGTCATCTACGACTGGCGCTTACACGGCGCCGCATTGCCTTTATCCTCGCGCATGCCGCGCATCGGCCAAGCCTACACGCTGCCCGACGAGCATATCGTTCGCAAATCGGTGGTTTGTCCGCCCGCCGCTCAATCCACCGCCGTAGTAACAACCCCTGCCGGAAGCCCTTAAAATTAAATTACTTGGCGATGACATCCTGGTGCATCGGTGCTAATAAAGCCAATAAGCGATTTTGCGTGCTTATTCGTATCCCAATTTCGGTCATCGCAGTACGCGCATCTTCCACGAAAGCATTAAACTCTGCCTCGTGCAGGTTAAGCCCATCGTGCGCTTCGGCCATGCTGAGGCCCGTGTATTCGCAACCGCCACCGCTAAGCTGACACAGCTGCTCGCACAGGCGCTCGCGAAAATAGGCGTCTTCGTCGCGGCGAAACAGTTTTTCGATGCGGGGGTCCGCATACAAATTTTTGACCATGGCATCCACTAACCGGGCAATGCCGGATTGGCCTTCCAATGCTCGATACAAGGAATCATCGCGCACTTGGGGAGCCGCACAACTGGCCAATACCAAGCAACACAAAAATGAATACCGCGAAATCGAGAAAAATCCGCTGCGGCAATAGACGTCCATCGTTGCGCCCCTGTTCAAAAGTTCGCGCTTAATGACAGATAATACCCGCGCTGATGATCGAAATTCGCGATCGATCCCAGTTGCGCATAGGCCAATACCATCGACCAATGCTTGCAGGGAAACCAGCCGACGAACGCATCGTAAGCGTCGTTCTCAGCGGCATTGTTTAAATTATCCGGCTTTTGCCGATACTCCATGCCGAGCGCCCAATTTGGGTTTAGAAATAATGCGGCGGCGCCCTCGGCCTGCAGTGAATAACCGCGGCGGCGATCACCACCAAAACCGAGCAACCCAAATTGATTGGCACGTGTGGCGCGCACATTGGCGCTTAACAATACATTTCGATGAAATGGGCCGTCGAGCAACAGGCGGCTCACCCCAAAATAGGCATCCACACCGTGATCGTTTCGTGCCCCCAGAGCATCGGCTAAGATAAAATCGCGTTGCGATTTGTATTCCAAGCCCAAAACAAACTGCGGCAGCTCGTCGTAAATCAAATCACCCGCCAAACGCAGCTTTGCACCCAAAACGTCTTGATGCAAATCGTCATTGCGCAGGTCCATCGCATGGCGCAAGGTATCGAGCCGCAGCGTTTGTTCCGCCAGAGAAAGCTCGAATCGATCGTGCCACGAATACGCTAGACCAACGACGCGGAGCGAAAAATCGCCCGTGTGCAAATAAGCGGTGCCGGCCACGATATCCGAGCCCACTTCTGTGGATAAACCAGCGATCACGCCCCAGCTGGTGAGACCACCGCCCGCGCTGCCCTCTAGCTGCATCGCGCCGCCGGTCGCCAGCAGGCGCCCATCATCCGCGCGCGCAACCCCACCCGCCACAAGCCCTGCCCACATGGCACAATGACACAAACTTGGCAGTATTCTATTCATCACGATGTTTAAGTATAGACAGCAAAAGCAAAAAAGCGCATATCGCGTTGCGTTCACGCAAAGGACATCTTGCCATAGGCGCCATCGATCAGTACAAATTTTATGAAAAGTTATTTGGTCGGCGGTGCGGTGCGCGACCGTTTGCTCGGCCTTGAGCAAAAAGATCGCGACTATGTGGTGGTCGGGGCATTACCCGAAGATTTGCTGCGCCTGGGTTACCGACCCATTGGTAAAGACTTTCCGGTCTTCCTCCATCCGCAAACCCACTGCGAATACGCGTTAGCGCGCACCGAACGCAAAAGCGGCCGTGGTTACCACGGTTTTGTTTTTCATACCGACCCCAGCGTGACATTGGAGGAAGACCTCGAGCGGCGCGATCTAACCATCAATGCCATGGCACAGGACGATGAGGGGAATTTAGTCGACCCGTTCGGTGGTGCGCGCGATCTTGAAGCAAAAATTTTGCGCCATGTTTCACCCGCTTTCGCCGAAGACCCAGTGCGCTTACTGCGCGTGGCGCGCTTCGCGGCGCGTTTTGCCCATCACGGATTTCGCGTAGCGGTTGAAACCCAAGCCTTGATGCAACGCATGGTACAAAACGGCGAGGTGGATCACTTGGTCGCCGAGCGCGTTTTCACCGAAACCCATAAAGCGTTGATGGAACCGACACCCAGTGCATTCTTAAGCGTGTTACGCGAGGTTGGGGCTCTTAAAGTTTTATTTCCAGAAGTGGACGCACTCTACGGCGTACCGCAACCGGCCCAGCATCATCCCGAGGTGGATAGTGGCATTCACACCGAGATGGTCTTGGACATGGCCGCGCAGTTAGCGCCAGGGGATGCATTGATCGCTTGGTGTGCGTTAACTCACGATCTGGGTAAAGCATTGACACCCACCGAGGAACTACCGCGCCATGTCGGCCATGAAGAATCGGGTGTCGCTCCGATCACCGCATTATCGCAACGGTTAAAAGTGCCCAACGAATATCAAACCATGGCCGTGCTGTGTTGCCGCTTGCACCTGAAGCTTCACGCACTCGATGAAATGCGGCCGGGCAGCATTTTAAAACTGCTGGAGCAACTCGATGCCTTGCGCAAACCCGATCGCGTTCGCCAATTTGCTTTGGTGTGCGAGGCCGATCATCGTGGCCGCCGTGGATATGCCGGTCTCGGTTATCCGCAAACGCAAGAATTGCTGCGTTTATTTCATTGTGTTCTGAGTGTAAAAACGCAACCCTTGCTTGAGAGGGGGTTAAGCGGGCCGGCCTTAGGTGAGGCGCTGCGTAATGCCCGGCTTCAAGCCATTACCCAAGCACGCGGCCATTGAGCTCACAATCGCCGCCGATGATCCGATGAAAACGCCGGCAGCTCCGTGGTCAACGCGCGGCGCAAACCCAAGAACTGGAAACGATCCCCCATGTCCCCAGGCAAAACCAGACGCTTGGCTTGGCTGGTCAAGCGCAAACGCTCAATCTCAGGTAAAGCATTGGCGCGCTCCAAGAATTCCGATAATCCACTGGAAAACAAAAATTGCGCTTGCGTGGTGTAGCCGGCTAACTCAAAGCCTACCCCCAAACCCGCCTCGGCCAACGCGGTAAAATCGACCGACGCGGTAAGATCTTGCAGCCCTGGTAAAATTAAGGGATTGGCGTGGGAGCGATGACGGTAATGGCACATGAGCGTGCCATTGCGGCGCTCGGGCAAATAAAATTCGCGGCGCGGATAACCGTAATCGCTCAACAAGGCTAAGCCGCGGCGCATTTGACCCAAGACTGCCATCAGCCACGCCGGAAGTTCCGGTCGAAATTCGGACCGATAAGGGTGCGGCAGCGGTTCCGGCAAGCTGGCTAACAACGCTTCAATCTGCGTTGCCGCCATCCCAGTCGCCGGCCTCTCAACCAAAACAAATTGGTCATTCGCGTCCAGCGCCACATGCTCAAGATAAACGCCGCCCGAATGCAAAACAAAACGGGTTACCGGCAATGCATCGATGACTTCATTGGCCAATAGCACGCCTTGCCATGGCGCCGAAGGCGGCGCGTCCAACCATTCCGCCAAGGAAAGTAGATGCGGGCAGCGCAATTGCAAGGTTTCACGTTGCCGCGCACGCAGCTCTGCACTGCATTCCAGCATCCAATACCGTTTGGGCAGCTGACCCAACCGCTCGAGCTCAAGCAGTAAGTCCGCCACCAACGCACCGCTGCCGGGGCCCACCTCAAATAGGATCGGGTTTTCGATCTCGCGCAACGCCGGCATAAACGCACGGCACAAACACTGCGCAAATAACGGGCCAAGCTCAGGAGCGGTAACAAAATCCCCCGCGGCGCCAAATTTGGTTTTCCCGGCGCTGTAATAGCCTAATCCAGGCGCATACAAGACCAGGTCCATAAACCGCGCGAACAGCATTGGTCCATGCGTACGAATGTTGTCGCGAATCAAAGCGCACAAACGTTCGCTATGTGCTCGCTCATCGGGCGATGGTGTAGGTAGCTGAATGGGCACGCAAATCCGTGGAAAAAGTTTATGATCAGCAAGCCGCTAAGAATAACGGCAAAGGGCATAGGATACTCCAATGAGCCATCCGTCTCGACCTGCAGTTTTGATTACCGGGAGTGCGCGGCGCGTCGGCGCGGTGATTGCGCGCACGCTGCATCAAGCCGGTTTCAATTTGGCGTTGCATTATCGGGATTCCCATGAAGCGATGACGAAATTGCAACACGATTTGGAGCTCGCCCGAAGCAACAGCACCTACCCCATTCACGCCAATTTGGACGATATCGAAAACCTGCCATCGCTGATCGAGAAGGCGGTGGCGCATTTCGGTCGATTGGACGCGTTGGTCAACAACGCTTCGACTTTCTTTGCAACACCCGTTGGCACCATCACCGCAGAGCATTGGCAAGAGTTGTTTGCCAGCAATGCGCAAGCACCGTTTTTTTTATCGCAAGCCGCCGCCCCCCACTTAAAAAAATCACAAGGCTGCATTATTAACTTGGTCGACATATACGCCGAGCGGCCTTTGACTAAGCATCCGGTGTACTGCATGGCCAAGGCAGCGTTGGCGATGATGACGCTGTCGTTGGCCAAGGAACTTGGGCCGGAGGTGCGCGTCAACGGCGTGGCGCCGGGCGCCGTGCTCTGGCCCGAGGGGGGAAAGGTGTACGCCGATCAGCAAGACTTAATCGCACGCTCTGCACTGCAGCGCGCCGGCACGCCAGAAGATGTTGCCGGCGCGGTGCTGTATCTGTTACGCGACGCCAAATTCGTTACCGGACACATCTTGCGGGTGGATGGCGGACGCACGTTGTTGATATAAATTTTGTATGGCACGACCGATCGGATGATTCAATCTCGATTCCGACAAGAGCCGCAACAGCGCCACTACGCAACTGTCGACGCTAAGCCCATTTATTGGTCACTGCCTAAAAGTTGATCCAGCATTGAGCGTGAATTTTTGTTAAACCACCGACCGGCGGCGACACCTCCGTTTCATCTTTCGGTAAATTGAACAGAACGTCGGCTAAGCCATAGGTGCTTTATGTTTAGTCGCCCATAAAATCAAAACAAAGGGCAACGCAATTTATTGGCATTTATACTGCCACTTATGTAACTTTATGCCTTTATCTTCGGCTCATCCTTCTCTTTAATTCGCACCACAACCGATTTGCTTAAAAAATAAGCAATAGGACATTTAAGATTGCAAACTTTTGTAAACATTTCGGAAATGAGGGGGACGGCGTCACAAATTCGTTTCTCAAATCTGTATGTTTCACGGCGCGCGCTGCGCATCAGGAGAAATGTATTGCCGCGCGATAGTCACAAGCCGCCTTTAGGAACATGGGCCATGGCAAATGACTGTCGAGTAGCGTTGATGACGAAAGGGAACCTTAAAAAATTTCAATTATTCCTTTGAGGCAGCTTCTGATGAAAAACGAATTTCGCACATTGACTGAGAATGAACTTCAATCCATCTCTGGTGGTGATTATGGCCAGGAGATTGGACCTGCACCAACCTGGCCGCCGACGGATCCAGTCTGGGATCTAGGCGACCCCAATCCGCCAGGGCCCGATCCGTCTTGGTTCTTTTTTGACTTTAGTCGCTTTTTCCTTAACCCAGTGACACCAACACCTGCAAAACCGGGTAAACCCTAAGTACCGATCAACCCGTAAAAAGTCCAAACATTTGCAAAACAAGCTGGCTGCCGTGGTTACACCTTGGCAGCCAGCTTGGCCCTCCAGCAAAATCCTTACTAAGAAGCACCCGCCAGCATTGCCCGTCGCCGCAAATCCACTGTGCAGGGCTGCTATCGGAGTAATCAGGGTAATACGACAGGTGCCGCCTTGAGGTTGTCTTGCTGCGGCGGGAATTCAGCCCAGAGCTGCGCCAAAGTTTTGCGCAATACCGGATGCACGGCATCTGCGGCGATATCCACCATCGGCTTCAGCACAAACGCGTGTTTGAACTCGGGCCGAGGCAATTGGAGATTGCCGGGTCCATTTAGAATCACATCGTCGTACAGCACGATATCGATATCGAGCGTGCGGTTTGAAAAGCGCGCGGCACTGCGATCGCGACCCTGACGATCCTCAAGCTCATGCAACCAGTCGTTAAGAGCAAGCACCGGAACATCCGTCGTCATCCCCACCGCCAAATTTAGGAAATCCGGCCCCTCAAACCCCACCGCATGGCTGCGGTAAACCGGTGAAATGGTCAGTTCGCCGAATTGCGAACGCAACTCGCATAACGCCGCTCGAAGATTTTCTTCCGGATCAATATTCGAGCCTAAACTGAGATAGACACGCGCCATAGCTTAAGGCTTCGTGCCGCGCTCGATCATCACGCCAACCGCTTTCGCACCACGTACAGCACCCGGTTTGGCCAGTTTCAACTTAAGCCAAGTCACCCCGAATTCATCGCGCACGATCGCCGCACACCGCTCGGCCAAGGTTTCCACCAATTGGAAGCTGGACGCCTCCACAAAGGCAATCAAGCGCTTGCTCACCGCTTTGTAGTCCAGCGCGTCGGCAATCGCATCGCTTCTTGCCGGAACACGATTGTCAAACGCCATTTCCAAATCCAATGCCACCGTTTGGCGAATCTCGCGTTCCCAATCGTAAATGCCGATGACGCAATCGATGCGCAGGTCTTCGATAAAAATCCGATCCATGTCTGCCTTTTAAAAAAATTGTTACCCAACGGCTGGCTGGGTTTCCAAATTCCAACGCGGGAACACGCGAATTTGCAAATCCTCGTGTAACCCGGCTTGCAAACGCAGTGATCCGGCCACGGCGATCATCGCCCCATTGTCGGTGCAGAAGGCCGGTCGCGGGAAGTACACGCGAAATCCTGCGTCAGCCCCCGCCTGCATCAATTGGGCACGCAAGCGCCGGTTGGCGCCAACCCCACCGGCAATGACCAAGGAGCGAAACCCGGTTTCAGCCAATGCACGCCGGCACTTGATCGTTAATGTCTCGACGATGGCCTCTTCAAACGCACAAGCGACATCGGCTTTGGCATTGGCCTCGTCGGCATGGGCTTGATAGGCCAGCAGAACTTGCGTCTTAAGCCCGCTGAAGCTGAAATCCAAACCGGGGCGATCGGTCATCGGTCGCGCAAACTTAAAACGTCCCGGGGTGCCCGATTCCGCAAGCTTGGCCAACGCCGGCCCACCGGGGTAGGGTAACCCCATCAATTTGGCGGTTTTATCGAAGGCCTCTCCGGCCGCGTCGTCCAGGGTATCGCCCAATAACCGATAACGGCCGATCGCCTCGACCGCAATTAGCATGGTATGCCCGCCGGAGACCAACAAGGCCACGAAGGGCGCCACCGGAGGGTCTGCCTCCAACAGCGGTGCCAATAAATGCCCTTCCATATGATGCACAGCAATCGCCGGGATATCCAAAGCGAACGCCAAAGCACGCGCGCAGGAGGCACCGACCAACAAGGCCCCCACCAAGCCTGGACCTGCCGTATACGCTACACCGCGCAAGTCTTGTAAACTCAATCCGGCTTGCGTCAGCGTTGTCCGAATCAACGGGGTGAGCTTGCGCACATGATCGCGCGAGGCCAATTCCGGCACCACCCCACCGTAATCGGCATGCAACGCCACTTGGCTGTATAAGGTGTCTGCAAGTAGGCCGCGCTGGCTGTCAAAGACCGCCACCCCGGTTTCGTCGCATGACGACTCGATTCCCAATACCGGCCCGAAATGGGTCCCCGACGCCTTTTCTGCACCCATTTTTGCTTTCTTAAGCTCATTCACGATAAAATTATCGGCTCACCCGAATTTCGGGCTTTAGTGTAGCAAGTGGAGTCAGCATGCCCAACGTCAAATTACGCGATAACGAACCTTTTGAGTTCGCTTTGCGCCGTTTCAAGCGCACCTGCGAAAAGGCCGGAATTCTGGCCGAAACGCGCAAGCGCGAGTTTTACGAAAAACCGACGCAAGAGCGTAAGCGCAAGGCGGCCGCGGCCGTTAAACGGCATTTACGCCGCGTTTCGCGCGACGTCACCAAGCGTAAACGCATGTATTGATTCAGTTTTTGCCTTAACCGGCACTGTTCAACATGACTTTGAAAGAGCGTCTTACTGAAGACATGAAAGCGGCTATGCGCGCCGGTGCGAAAGAGCGCCTGGGCGTTATTCGCCTGGTTAATGCGGCAATTAAACAGCGCGAAGTCGACGAGCGCATTCAACTGGATGATGCGCAAGTGTTGTCGGTGCTCGAAAAAATGCTGAAGCAACGCCGCGATTCCGTCGCGCAATTTGGTGCCGCCGGCCGCACCGATCTGGTTGCCGTTGAGAATTTTGAAATCGACGTGATCCAGTCGTATCTACCGGCCCAACTGAGCGCCGCGGAAATCGAGGCCATTATAAAAGCGTCGATCACCGAAGCCGGCGCCACAAGCCCGAAAGACATGGGCAAGGTCATGGGCCTGGTCAAACCGAAGGTGGCTGGGCGCACCGACATGGGTAAACTGTCCGAAATCATTAAAACTGAGCTCGCCGCCTTAGGCTAAGCGATGCAATGTGCCCATCGATTGGGTCGATAGCACAAACAGCAATCCCACAAAGCCGCGCCTCATGGCATCCTAGCGAACTATGGCTGGCCGCATTCCCGATTCCTTCATTGATGAGCTGCTCTCGCGCGTCGATATCGTCGAGCTGATCGAAGCGCGTGTCCCTCTGCGTAAAGCCGGGCGCGATTACTCTGCACGCTGTCCGTTTCACGATGAACGCTCACCGTCGTTCACGGTGTCGCCGACCAAGCAGTTTTATCATTGCTTCGGCTGCGGCGCACACGGCAGCGCGATCAAATTTTTAATGGATTACGATCGTTTGGAGTTCGTCGACGCCGTCGAGGAGTTGGCCGGACGCATTGGATTGAAAGTCCCCACCGAAGGAGGATCGCGCGCGCCGCAACTGGAAAACAGTGCCGATCTGTACAGTTTGTTGGATGCCTCGGCCAAATTTTATCAAAACGAGTTAATGCGCAGCAGCACCGCGCAGGCTTATTTTGATAAACGTGGGCTGGATACCGCGACGATCGAGCGATTTGGCCTTGGCTACGCACCCGATCAATGGGATGCCTTGAAATCCGCTTTAGGTACAACCCCGCAACGCATCGATTTGCTCGAAAAATCCGGCCTGATCATCAATGGCGAACGCGGCTCCAAATACGATCGCTTCCGCGACCGCGTGATGTTCCCGATCCAAGATCGCCGCGGGCGCGTGATCGCGTTCGGCGGTCGGGTGATGGGAGACGACACGCCGAAATATCTCAACTCCCCGGAAACACCGCTGTTCCACAAGGGCCGCGAACTGTTCGCACTGTGGCAAGTGCGTCAAGCGCATTCCAAGATTCCGCGCTTGATTGTGGTTGAAGGCTATATGGATGTCATCGCCTTGTTTCAATACGGCGTGACGCAAGCGGTTGCTACTCTTGGTACCGCAACCACTAAAGAACATGCCGAACTGCTGTTTCGCAATTGTTCCGATGTGTATTTTTGCTTCGACGGAGATCGCGCCGGTCGCACTGCCGCTTGGCGTGCGGTCGAATCGGTATTGCCGCGTTTGCGCGACGGACGCCAAGCGTATTTTCTGTTTCTACCGGAAGGTGAAGACCCGGATTCCGTCGTGCGAAAAGAAGGACTGGCCGGATTCGAACAACGCCTACAGGCGGCATCAACGCTCTCCGAGTTTTTCTTCACGCATCAGGAATCGGAAACCAATCTTGGCACCGCCGATGGTCGTGCGCGTCTTGCGGAAAAATGCAAAGAGCTGATCGCCGGTATTCCCGAAGGCGCGTTCCGCGATCGCATGAACGAGATGCTAACCGAAAAAACGGTATTGAAATGGACCTTGTCCGACAGCTTAAGCCCCACCATTCGCGCCAACGCCGAAGAAATTCTTGATGACCGGCTGGCCAAGCTCAAAAGCCCCGCGTCTCCATTGCTTACACGTCAACCTTCACGAGCTGGCCAAGACCGAAATGCGCCTACCAAACAACGCAGCTTAGTACGTATCGCTATCGCCCTGCTGCTGCAACAACCACGGCTGGTCGCTAGCATGCAACCGCCCTATATCTTTTCTGATTTGCGCTATCCCGGTATTCCACTGCTAATGGAATTAATTGCGTTGTGTAAACAGCGACCAGATATCAGCAGCGGCGCCCTGCTCGAACACTTTGCGAAGCGCGATGAAGCGAAAGCGTTGCAAAAGCTCATGGTCAGCGAATTTCCGGGAGGGGAAACGGAACACCAAGCGGAGTTTCTTGACGCATTGGAGCAATTGAATCGGCAGACCTTGCAACAACGGCTGAACGATTTGTTGCAGAAAAAATCCGAAGCCGGATTAAACGATACGGAAAAACAGGAATTGCGCGAACTGTTTGCCAATAAAGCGCGCGTAGTTGGTTAAGTGTTTCGCCGTGTAATTCTACTGGAATCGCTCATATCAAAATCGTACACCTCTTGCTCGCGTTGCCAGGTCACGCGAGTTTTCGATACGGTTAAAAACCAAGTTTTTTGTAGGGTTGGCTTTTTGGGTTGAAACGCCTTGGTCGTTAATACAGCGGCACAAGCGGCGTGTTGCGGATCGCGCACCGAGGTGTAACGAATGAGTGCGATGTCCGCATCCCGCGCCACCCTGCCAAACGCTTGCGTGGCGGTGTAATCATTGGGATCTTGCCAGCGTTTGGCATGGCGGGCGAAAGGAGCTTGCGTCAGATCAACCAGCGCACCGCGCACCCGCGCCTGAAACACGGTTTGCGCCGATGGGCCCAAGCCCTCCAATCCCGCGCTATCGAGCAGAAAGCGCCAGCGCCAATACCCGAGTTCCGCACACGCGGTACGTGGCTCCTCGGCGCCATACCAAACCCCAGGATCGATCGGTGCGCGAAAGCGTGATCCAAACGGGGACGGATATCGAAACGGCGTATTCAATAAATACCCCAGTTTCTCGGAGCCTACGGGTAACGGTGGCTTGCTGCGTTCCAACAGATGTTCCAGCAACTCTTGCTCCGCCGCCGTATCGGTAAGACGCCGCGTTGAAGCGATGTGCTGCGCTTCAACCGCCCGCCACAGCGAAAGCTGCCGTGGGTGCGCTTCAGACGCGACCGCGCGCGGCGTCCAGATAATGGACGGCACGAACCAAACCTTCGGTTTCTTTCAGCAATTGCCCGGGCACCCCACCCAGCGCGCGATTTTCGCTCCACAACCATTGCCTAGCCGCAGCATCGTTTGAACCGACCACTGCATCCAATGCGCGGAACAAGCGCACGAACAGCGCTGCCAATTCCCATTCTTTGCGATCTTGCGCGAGCACATACTGGCCGTTGGCCAAGCGCGATGCGGTGGCCGTGCTTACACCGAGCATTGCCGCCAATGTCACCTGCGGCAGATTAAGCAATGCCGCCGCGCGCGTAACCGCCTTGGTCATCACGCTGTTAGCGGCAGGTACAACGGCTGGCTTGGGTAAGCTCATTGCGTTCTCTCATATTGCTATAGAAATAATACAATATATTTATTTCTATGGCAATAATGAAAATCGACTCAAAACGTGACCTTGTTACCGATCACTTCCGATACTTCGCACCAATAACGGCAGCGACCTTCGCAGTTTCACGCAAGGGCCCCGCACTCGGATTGAGTGACTGCCCCAACGGTTGCAACAACCCAGCGTCTTGCAGCGATTGATGAAACAGCGCCAATTTGCCGTGCAGCGGATAGCGCACATAGCTCGACACCGGCTTGCCGGTAGCGCATGCCTCGCTCAGCATATTGACCGAATCGGGCGTCACCACAACGCGATCGGCATAGGCCAGAAATCCAGCATAAGGATTTTCGCCATCTTGCGGTCCGGCATAAAAACGCCCCGGCCACGTTGCAAAGGCCGATCGCAAACGGGCCGTCACCGCCGCGGGCGTGCGCCGCGACGTGGTGACCAGAAAACTTCCGGGTTGGCGCGCCTGCAACAGCGATAATTCCTGCAATAAGCCATCGAAATAAGCCACATCCAATTTTTGAACCGCATGACTTGCGCCAATCAAGACGGCAGTCCGCGGTTGTGGCCATTGGGATAAATCAGAAAATGTCTGTCGTGCTTGAGCGAGCCATGCGTCATCGATTGAATTAAGGGCACCTAAAGTGTGAATAACATTCGCACCATGCAACCGGTCATGCTGTGGAGCGATTACAACATCGAAATGCGCAGGGGAAATGCGTGGATCGAGAATCTGAACGGTAAACGTGTGGCCGTGACTCCACGATTTTAATAACCTCGTTATCAGCGCCGCTTGGCGGCCACAGCCAATCGCAATATCCGGCCAAGGGGGAACCATCTCGTTGCGCAATGATGCAGACAACGTCAAATGACCGGCAGCCATAAACCGCGGCGCCCACCAAGACCATGGCGCGCGCAACTGGATGCGAAATACTTTTGGTATCACTCCTAAGGCTTCGGCCAAGGCTTGAGCCTGACGCTCATTACCAGCCGCGCCATCGCTGATGACCCAACAACAAGGTGAAATACCGTGCGTGACAATAGGTATTTGCATATGCCCTATCGTAAGGCGGACTTTGGCCCACCAATCTCCTGTTTAGCACTCATCGAAAGCAGTAAAAGTCTGCACATAGGGTCTTAGCCTAGCATTGCATTCCTCTTAGCGGTTAAGCACTGACTTTTATCTAAGCGCTTATCGCCGCTTTCTGTTCCGACACAATTTTTCACAGCCCATTCCTGTCCCCTGAGGGGTCCGTTTTACGCATTAGAGAGGTGGCCCGGCGAACGGG
>CAYXMH010000020.1:0-57256 GCA_964466115.1 uncultured Rhodanobacteraceae bacterium
TCTCCACTCCTAAGGCGCCCACACAAGTTTACTGCGCACACTGTCAAAGATCCTTCTTAACTCCCGCCGCTCGCGCAGCTTCGAGAGAGCCTTTCGCTCAACCGAGCCGGCTATTATACAACCGTTCCTCTGACCGTCAATAGCTCATTGCACAGAGATTTTGCGCGCCTCTGAATTTACACCGCGCTTACAAATGCCGGCAACGGAACAACGCCGGGGCAACGACGCAATAATTGAGCGTTTTAAAGCGCCGCGACCCAGCCACGTGCTAGCATTTGTCTCCCATAAAAGCACCCGCTTCTGTGCGTGATGAATGAATTTATTGACGATCGCCGACAAGAACCCCGCCTGTTCATCTTGGGCACTTTTCAAGTTGAGATGCCGGGCGCACATGATTTTCGCGGCAAAATTTTTGATCTGTCGCTGAATGGCGCGACACTCGAACGCCCACCAGGATTGCTTTTCCAGCGCGGTCAGCGTTACGACATCACCCTGCACTTTGCCGACCAGCCCCCCTTTATCACGGAGGCTTTGATCGTGCACATCGAGAGCCAGCGTATCGGTATCGAGTTCTACGATATGGATCAAATAAGCTTCGGTATTTTGTCGCGTTTGATCGATACGCACTTAAGCCCGCTTTGAATCGAGCCTTATCATGACAAAAAGCCTGCCAACTTACCGATTTGCCGCCATGCGCTTATTATTTCGCAGCCGTTTGCGTCTAGTGCTGCTGGGTCTGACCCTGGTTTCCAGCGCTTGCGCGCTGCAACCGCACGATGCTTATGTGGAGCTGAAAGGTCAACGCTACAGCATTGAAATTGCGAACGACGCCGCCTCACGCGAGCGCGGCTTGATGTTCCGCGACCAATTGGCCGCCGATCACGGAATGTTGTTTATATTCCCGCAAGAAACCATCCAAACTTTTTGGATGAAAAATACGCGCATACCTTTGGACATTATCTATTTCGATGCGAATCGCCGCCTGGTCAATGTGCAGCAACGCGTACCACCCTGCCAGGCTGATCCATGCCCGGTTTATCCGAGCAATTCTGGCGCTATGTACACATTAGAACTTAAGGCAGGCAGTGCCGAGAAACTGGATCTAAAACCCGGGGATGAGTTAGAAATTCATCAGTGATTTTTCATTAACGCGCCAATTTAAGCGCTGAAAGAAACCTTTTGGTCGCCAACCTAACGGGTTCACTTAAGTCGAGCACCACGGAAATAATAAACGCGTAAATCGAGCCCGCGCGCACTCTTGCCGATATAGATAAATCCGGTGGGCTGCCAGACCGGCGCCCGCAGCGTTTTTCTAAATCGCTCATTTTCCAGTTCTACCATTATTCCAATGCACGGGAAGGCATGCGCACGCGCATAGTCTTCAAGGCATTGCCGCGCGCGCAGTGTAATCAGCGAAACCAGCCGGGTCGCACGCCAGTCTTTACCAACGAAGCAGCGGTAGTAATACATCGGTTGGTTCAACTGCGGTGGCGTAACGGCAACCGCCGTGCACACCGCCACAACGTCGCCTGCGTCAGTGCGTGCGTGCAGAACAATCTCGCGCAACCGCTGCGCTGCCGTCGCTTCATCATTAAATGCGCCTTCGCGCCGCCAGAACGCCAAAATCGCATCCGCGTCAGTGGCATCGGTGGATTGCCAGTTGGTAATGAATTGCAAACGCGACGGGTTGGTCGGATGGGTCGTGCTCATAGGGACGAGGCAGTCGCCGCTGAATTTAGCGGATCGTTTGAGACCACCTTATCCTCGCTCGAAGGGGATTCCGGTTTACTAAAGCACACCTCTTGCAATGCCGCATCCGGCAGCGCATAGGCCGAATCCAGCAACTCGCCCTCGTGGACAATTTCGGGGAATAACACGCCGGGCACTGCTTGGACCGCGAAAATTTCTTGCACCCCGCCGGTGAACTTGAGCAACCCAATCGTGTTGCCAGTTCCCGTATGCACAGCCCACACACCGCTGGCGCGTTCGCTGTTGGCTTCGGTAATCGGAATATCAGTGAATGCATTGCTTTCGCGCAATTGCGAAAGGCCAATAAATGCGACCGGCCCCAAAAAATCGATACCGCGTGCAAACCCCGGCACGCGCGCCACATCGGTTTTCTCGCCATTGCGCGGATCGATCGTCACCAACGCACCGCGGCCGGATTCCAGCACCCACAAGCGCCCGTCATGCCAACGCGGCGAATGCGGCATGGATAACCCACGCGTAATCACTTGGTTGGTGACGCAATCGATCAACAGCCCGCCATCGCGCTTATTGGCGCGCCAACCTTGCGGTGTATTGGTATCGCCCAATGCCGTGACGTAACGCGGCTTACCGTCACGCATCGCCAGGCCATTGAGATGGCAACGATCCTCAGGCGCATAATGACTGACGAATTTCGGCCGCCAACGCGGAACGAAACTGGATATTTCATCCAGCGTGCATAAACAGGAGAACAAGGTGTTGACGTACCACACCTGGCCCTTACCATCCCAGGCCATTTCGTGAATATCGATGGCGCCGGTGATATGGCCACTACGTGCCATGTACACGGCATCGTGACGCGGCGGATCCTGCAAACGCGCGGCCACCGCCGGCATATTGCGAAACTCAACAATTTCACTTTGTGTACCAAGCACCAGCCGTTGTTGGTCCGCAACCAAACCCATCGGGCGATTGAACGCACGGAAGTGGGTATTAATCGACGGGCCATCCGGCCGCAATATCACTAACTTACCGGCCTGATACGTCGTCACCAACAAACAACCACCCAGTTGCCGCAACAGATCTGGAAGGTTCGCGGTGTGAACGCTGGCCAGCGCTTCGCCGATGGTAGTCTGAGGAAGAGCGGGTTCAGCGCTGGTCGGTAATGGTTCGCTCATAGTTATGAATTAAAGGGACAAAACTGGCGCGAAACCGTTGTCACTAATAAATCATCTTGATGACAATGCAAGAATTGTTTTATCCCTGCAGGAAATATGCTTATCCGAATAACTACAGCTTTCAGCATTAAACCAATCGCATTCACTGACGAGAAAATAGATACTTTAATTGCAAACAGACTCAAGGCTATCAAAGAACACCCGATCACCTATTTCACCCTGCCACTCATAAGCACCGATATCGGTCGTCGCACCGAATGTGCGAGGAAAACTGGTACTGCGCTGATCGAATAAATCGCCGCCCATGTTGTTGCCATTGTCTATCGCCGGACTCGCTGTACCGGTATTGTGAAGCAGTGCGTGAGTTGGCGTTGGCCCTCCGTTATTGGCCAAAGGCCCCAGTTTTGGGCAGGTGGTGATGGTATCCATTGGCGCCATTACCGTTGTGGTGGTGATGAGGTTATTGGCGCCAGTAATGGGTGCCGCTGCATGAAGGTCGCTTGCAGTCCACGAGGCGTCTCGGTTGGCTGCGACAATCGAGCTTTGCATTTGTAGCGGGCCCGACGCTACGTACAATCCGGCGCCGGAAGCGGGACCCACATTAAAGGCAATGGTGCTGTTCGCCAGCGTTGTTAATGAGGCACCGCTCAACACACCTCCCGCATTCGCCACTGCAACATTGCCGGAGATTGTGCTGTTATTGATTGCTAAGGTGTAAGCACCAATGCTGCTGGTTGCAAACACCCCGGCGCCTATTTTGGCTTGGTTACCGGAAATCGTTGAACTGGTAATCGTGATGTTGCCACCTGAACCGGCAAATAAGCCGCCGCCGCGAGCACCGGGATTCATGGTGTTAATCGCTTGGTTGTTGTTGATGGTGCTGTATTTCGCACTCACAACTCGGGTAGCGAAAATACCGCCACCATCGGCATAACCACTTATCAGAGCCTGTGCATGGTTACCGGTGATCGTACTATTAAGCAATGTGACGTTGCCTATTGCGTAAATACCGCCACCGCGAGCACCAGCATCACCTACGACAGCGCAACCCGACACAGTCGATGAGGTTAGGGTGACGTTGCTTTGAGAGTAGATACAACCGCCTGCCAACGAAGCCGTGCCTTGATATTTGGCATCGGCAATGGTCAGCCCTTGTATGATGAGTGTGCCGGCTCCACGATGATTCAATACCCGATTGTAATGACCGGCGCTTAAGCCGCCATCGATCGTAAGCGCACTGGCTCCGGGGCCTGATAGGGTGAGATTGGAGGCCGTTAGCGGAATCGTAATCGCACCGGTGGTTAAGGTGATGGTTGCACAGGTAAGACCGCTGAGATCAACAATGTCCCCACTGACCGCACTGGCGACCGTGTCTCGCAAACTGCCCATGCCAGCGTCATCGCAATTGGTTACCGTGAGTGTTGTGGCTGGACGGTTTGGCAGGGAATTTGTTTTCGGCAACGAGTTGGATAGGGCGTAATGCGGTGTGCGTGGCGTTTTCGGTATCCCACTTTCCACGAAGCGATCAACACCAATTGCGGCGAATCGTCTTGGGATAGAAGCCACTGAATTACGATCATCAGCCATTGCCACAGCTGGCAACGAAAGGGCGAGGGCAAGGCACGCCGCCAACGGCGTCATTCGCACATGGCGCACTAATATTTGAGGCGCATTGTCCATACGGTTTTTTCCGTCAAGCTTTTATTGCTTCACCTTATCTCAAATAGTTACGCTTATACAACCTCCTCCAATAAGCAAATGCCATACGGGCGAAATGCGCTTGCTGGATTCACCACCAAAACGGGAGACGCGTTGGCGATCAAATCCAAGGCCAGAGGTCAGTGAACTTGCGTCCACTAGCCCCGAGAAGGCCATCTGGACACAGACGCTGCTATGTGTAAATGTGGGTTAATTGCAAACAGACTCGAATTGATCAAGAAATACCCGATCACTCGTTTCACCTTGCCACTCATACGCACCAATATCTATCACAGTTAAGGGAAACGTACGCGAATAACCTACACTGCGTTGATCATACAGAAGGGCCCCCATATTATTGCCACTATCTATCGCCGGGCTCACCATGCCGACGTTGTGAAGCAGTGCATGCGTTTCTGTGGGCCCTCCGTTATTAGCCAAAGGTCCCAGTTTCGGACAGGCGGTGACGGTATCCAGCGGCGTGGTCACCATTGCGCTTGTGATCAAATTGTTGGCACCACTGATAACCGCCATCGCTCCATCAAGATCGCTGGGATCCCATGAGGATGTTCGGTTGCCTGCAATAATCGAGCTTTGCAGCTGCAGGGACCCCGTGGTTAAAGCGTATAGCCCAGCTCCAGAGCCCGGCGCGCTATTAAACGCAATGGTGCTATTCGAGAGGCTTGTTGATGCGCCTCTAGTAAACACGCCTCCCGCAATCCCCGTTGCTACATTCCCGGAAATCGTGCTGTTATTAATCGCTGTTGTGATGGGTGCGCCGCCGAATACAACATACAACCCACCACCGGTTATGGCATGGTTACCGGAAATCGTTGAGCTGCGGATGGTAATGTTTCCGTTCCCTGCAAACAGGCCACCGCCGCGAGAGTTAGAAGCCAACGAACCATTGATGGCTTGATTGTTACTAATCGTACTGTACTGCACGTTCAACACCCGATCGGCGTAAACGCCACCACCGTCTCCGTAGGAAGTGCCATCGCCTTGCACTCGGTTGCCGGTCACCGTGCTATTAAGTAACGTGACATTTTCTGCAAAGATGCCGCCGCCCAGTGCAAAGCTGCCAGTATTCGAGACCGTGCAGCCCGATACTGTCGATGAATCCAGCGTGAGGTTATAGGCATAGATGCAACCACCCCTAGGACGACCCGGGTCTTGAGACGTGGCATTTGCGATGGTCAGACCCTGAATGTTCAGCGTGCTGCTGACGGCGTCAAGCACACGGTTGTGATGACCACCACCCGCGTCGCCATCTATTGTCAAAGCGCTGGCGCCTGGACCTGTTAACGTGAGATTTGCGATCGGTGCCGGAATCGTAATCGCACCAGTGATTAACGTGATAGTGCTGCAACTAAGGCCACTAAGATCGACCGTATCACCACTCACTGCAGTGGCTACGATGTTACGCAAACTGCCGGCACTGCCATTGTCGGCGCAATTGGTTACCGTCCGTGTCGTGGCCAGCGCTGTCGATGCGGGTAACGCCAACGCAATTGCAAGACAAGCCGCTAACGGTGTCATTGAAACGCGAGGCGCTAACAATCGATGCTTAGTATCCATTAAACGCTCTCCTCGAATGAAAACTTAAACGCTTTAACAATTCCACCTTACTCCACAGCAAAGACAATTCACATTACGGTGTAAAAAATGCGCCGGGTGGATTCACCGCAGAGCGCGAGAGGCCGCGACGATCGAATCCAACACCATTGGCCAAAGTGCCCGTAGCCACAGATGGCGTGAAGGTTGCCCAAGCGGGAAAACTGGGCGCAGGTCTTGCAACAGTGAAGCTTGGACTCGCCGCCAAACGATAATCGCACGAAAGCGGATTGACGAAGGTTGGCTGTATCGTATTAATTGCGTTATTGGCTGTGATCAAACTTGGGTTGCAGGTTGGGTTGCCGTCCGGCATCGGTAGACAAGCCACGTCACCGACTCCCAACGCAACGCCGTCCGAAGGTCCATTCCAAATGACATTGCCGGTGAACACCAGGTTGTCATCCGCATGCAAAGTACCGCCGGGCAAATTTAAGAACAGCGCCGGAGATGATATGGGTCCGTCTACCACAAAATGTTGGGCTGCCGTGTGCTCACCTGTCGGGTTGTATGCGATATTGTTGTATACGAATACGTTTTGGTTGGGGATGGCATGCGGTGGCTCCGACTCCATCGGCTCGGTCACCAGATAAGCATACGGTCCCCACCCGCCGTCCCCAGTTAAGGCATGGCAAATCGCCGATGCTTGCGCTTCGGTTTCACCGTCTTCGGTCAATGAGCAATTGCGTTGTCCCGTGACCAGTTGGATCAACCCATAACTGGTAGTCGGGTCGGTTGCCACGTGATAAAGCGTGTTATAAGCCAGCAAAATGTCATACCCCCCCGACACACTCATACCGGTACCTGGCAAATCGTGCAACACATTATTGATGAATTTCACGTCATAAGCTTCGTAATGCAGATAAGGCGGAACCATCACTTTGAAGTTGTCGGATTGACCGGCTTGAAAGCCGAGCGTACAAGCAGATAGTTCATTCCCCTCTACGCGCAAATAGGCGGAACCTCCCTTGACGTACATGCACCATTGCCCCGCCGTATGCACGCGATTGTTCAAAAAGTGGCCGAACTGCACCGCGAAATAATCCACTACCGTGTGCCAAGCGCCGCCAAATTCACTATTTTCTACGTATAAATGTTGTACTTGGTTTGCTTTGAACGTCTCTTGCAGGTTGTTGCATGCATCGCTCGCGCAGTTTGGGCCTTTTACCACCAAGCCACGCAACAACACGTAATCGCTGGCGTCCAGGTGCAGCAAATCGTTGCCCGCGCCGTTCGTAGGCAACGCACCACCGCCTAATAAAGTTAAATCGATCAGATACAGATAATGCACATTGTGCAGATTCAGGCCGCCGCGGATAATCACGGACCCAGGACCGCCATACGCGCGCATAATGATCGGCGCCGTCAATGAACCGTGCCGGCTTTCAAAATAATTAAAACACGCGTCGGGCTCACCCGGCTCGCAAGGATAAGAGCCCGGCATAAGATTGATGCGATAGCCGATGCCGCTGGTGGTCGAAGGTACGCGGCTCCATGCTTCGTTTAAGGTTCGCACAGGCGTTGCTGTGGAATTACCGCTATTTAAATCATTGCCGCTGGGGGATACAAATATTTCGGAAAGTGTGGGCGTGCCAATATCGTACAAATTAGGGGCTACCGCGGCCGCAGATGAGGCAGCGGATTCCAAATCATCCACAAATATGGAATCCACCCGAAGATCGCACACATTATCTGCTCTACTTTGCTGAGTCAGAAGCACCAAAAGCATCGCCACGAACAGCAGGACGACTCGTGTTGTAAATATTTGGTTAACGCTATCGCAGCGTCTGTTTATGATCGGCAACCTGGCATTGGGCGCGGCGCCCAGTGCTGTTACTACCATCGCCGGTTGACGAACATGAGAGTAATAAACATTCATGACCTATCTCCATACCGATGCACTTATCTAGAGATACGAAGAACCGAGGTCATTTCGCTCGATAAATTTGTGACTTTTTGTAAACCGATTGCCGCATTTATCACGGTTGGATCGTAAATCTCGCTTGCACTTAACCCGGTGATTTCGCGTAAGATTCCCCGGGACAAGAAAAACGATGGCGGAGGACCCTAATGGATCAACCTTGGCAATTCTTACGCCATGCAAAAGATCAAGAAATCCCCCTGTTCACGGCCGCTCTATGGATTGCACAGGACGAATACCCGAATTTACCGCTGGATGAGTATGAAACGCGCTTAAACGATTACGCCGCTCAGCTGCGCCGGCGTCATGTCGATCTTAAAACCCCGGCCGAACAGCTACGCGGAATCAATGAATTTTTATTCGACGAGCTTGGATTCAGCGGCGATGAAAAAGATTATTACGACCCGCGCAACAGCTATCTCAATGAAGTGCTCGATCGCCGGCTTGGTAACCCCATTTCATTGGCGGTGGTGCAGCTGGAGTTTGCCCGCCGTTTAGGCGTTCCTCTGGAGGGCGTTTCGTTTCCGGGTCATTTTCTGGTGAGCCTCCCGGTCGAGGAAGGGCTGGTCGTGTTGGACCCCTACCAAAAAGGCCGCTCGTTGGATGCGGCTGAGCTTCGCCGACGCGCACGCGGCTATTTGGACCGCAACGAAATTGACGATCAGCATTTGGCGCAAATGCTGGCGCCGGCCAGCCATCGCGATATTCTCGCGCGCATGCTGCGCAATTTGAAATCGGTTTACGCCGAGCGCGAAGACTGGGCCAAGGCACTGCGCTGTTGCGATCGACTGCTGACGATTGATCCGCATCAGCCGCCGGAGTTGCGCGATCGCGGTGCGCTGTATTTCAAGCTTGGCCATTTAAACGCCGCACGCGAGGATTTGCGCCGTTATCTTGCATTGGCGCCGCAAGCCGACGATGCCGAGGAAATACGGTTGCAATTGGCCGAAGCCAGTACCGCGGCACCGCGCTTAAACTAAACCGCCATTAAGATACCGCAACCATCTCAAAATCCGACTTGGTAACGCCGCAATCGGGGCACGTCCAGGTTTCCGGCACGTCGTCCCAGCGCGTGCCGGGAGCAATGCCGTCATCCGGCCAACCCTCTGCTTCATTGTAAATAAATCCACAAACGACACACATGAAAGTACGGAAAGAGGATTCGACGGTTTGTGGCAAGGGAGTGTTCACGTAAATCTCGAAATTGGAGTGTGACCGGATATTGTACCGATCTGCCAAGCCGGGAAACATACCCAAGTTTTTTGCAACCCTCATTGGCGAATTGACGAAAATGGGTAGAGCCCATTACGGGCCAAATCCATCGCCATAAATGCGATCGTTAAAAGCAACGCCATTGCGCTTAAGGCTTCCTCTTCCGGTGGACCATTGCGTCGTGGCGTAAGCGCTTCCGGGAAGATCATAAGCCACGGCGCCGGCGCTGGTTGTGGTAATCACCAGTTCAAGATCGGCATCGCTATCCAAATTTGCCAACGTCGGTGCCGCCATGCCGCCGTTCCAAACATCCCCACGCGGTGCCGGTAGATTAACGGCGTGCAGCTGATGGCCTTGATAGTCAAGCACATACAGCGCACCGACCAAGTTATCGTGTTTTTCCGGATAACTGGTAAATATCACTTCCGCGCGGCCGTCGTGGTCGAGATCCACCACCACCGGCTCGCCGGCGAAACGTATGCCACTACCCGGCACCGTAAACGGCCAAGAATAATGCTCGGTTTTATCCAGCCACCACGCGTGCAGTTTTCCATCGTAGCTTGCGTAGAGAATTTCCTTCTTGCCATCCCCGTCAAGATCGGCCAGCACCGCATTGGTTGCGGCATCCTCGATGAGGCTAAAGTTACCGAGCGATAGCGGCCCTGCCTCGAGCGGGGGTAACGGCAACGCCGTCCAATTATACGCGCCGGTCTGCCAGCGCGTGCGATCGGATTTTAAAATCCACGGCAAGTAATAAAGGTCACCCGCCGGATCCCCAATTGCACAATTATATACATTGCCTGGAACCACCAGTTCCAGGGTTCCATCGCCGTCCACATCGGCGATGGCGGGCGCCGCAGCCGCAAAATTGGGTCGGTGTTCGGTGCCGCAATTGGCATAGCCACGCAAATCCGCCACTTGATCGACGTGGACGCCGACCTCTGCCCAGGTTTTGCGGGCGCCATACATTGCATTGGCATAGCGTTGGCTGCCATCCGGGTTGAGTGCGGTGATGTAGTGGGTATCGGTCGGCGCATAAATCTCGGGAGCGCCATCGCCATCGATATCCGCTATCGCCAGATTCTCGTTAAACATGCCGGCGCCATCGCCAACCTCGCCGTTATGCCGCGCCGGCCAACCTAAGCGCAAATCGCCATTGGCTTGATACACACTAACTTGACGCGTACTGCCGCTTGACGCGCGCCCCACCACCACTTCGATCGTGCCATTGCGATCAAGATCCGCCAATGCCAGCGATCTGACCTCGCCGCCGCCAAAAGGATGCCGCGTCCAAAAAACCGATCCGTCCAAGTGATAAGCCGTTACCTCATCGCCATCGCGGCCGACGACAATCTCCAAGCTGCCATTGCCGTCAAGATCCGCTACCGCAATACCGGGCCAAACGCGATTGCCACTGGCGGCGCGCCATCTGAGCGCGCCGGTACTCCCATTCAGCGCAACCAGATCGTAGGTTCCAACGATTACTTCGGCATGCCCATCGTTATCAATATCGGCTACCGCCGGTGAGCTATACCAACCGGTTTGGCAATAGGAAGGCGAGCATCCGCCATAGGCCCATTTTTGCACCGGCGCGGCAATTTGCGCGCTCACCGATCCACATACCAACGCACTTAGGAGTGCCCACCGCCTTGCATGGTGCATTACCAAGCTCCTAATGAAGCCCCATACCGATTATTATCATCGGAATACTTTTAGGACAACGTGACGAACAACGCACGTTTTATACTTGCTGCCCATGTCAATTCCTTCCCCAACCCTGCCCGAAAAAGGGCTTTACTTGATCACCCCTGAAGATTGCCGGGAACGATTCGATCAGATTCGAGCGGCGGCGTTTGCCGGGGCGCGGCTATTGCAATACCGAAGCAAAAGGCGAGACGCTGCGCAGCGCCTGGCCGAAGCACAAGCGTTGCAAGTCATCTGCCGGGAACGGCGGATACCTTTCATCATTAATGATGACGTTGAACTGGCGCACGCCGTGGGCGCCGACGGAGTGCATCTGGGCGAACGCGATGCGGCCTTGAGCGCGGCGCGCGCGCGGCTTGGCGATGCCGCCATTATCGGAGTGTCGTGTTACGATTCGTTGGAGCGCGCGGCTATATTATCCCGCCAGGGCGCAAGCTATCTTGCCTTCGGCAGTTTTTTTAAGTCTGCGACCAAGACCGAAGCGAAACCGGCATCTCCCGCCATTCTCACGGCAGCGAAACGCTTTGGGTTGCCGCTGGTGGCGATTGGTGGAATCACACCGGACAACGGCGCCGGCTTGATCGACGCGGGTGCGGATCTTTTGGCGGTTATCTCGGGCGTATTCAGCGACATCGATCCCGCCGCTGCAACGCGACGCTACGTGAATCTTTTTAATTAAATTATTAATGCATTTATGAACTCAAATCATGAACTGTTCCAGCGCGCCTTGAACAAAATCCCCGGCGGCGTTAACTCACCGGTGCGGGCGTTTAAATCGGTCGGCGGTGAACCGTTTTTTACGCAGCGCGCGCAAGGCGCTTACCTGTTCGATGTCGAAGGCAAACGCTATATCGACTACGTCGGATCGTGGGGACCGATGGTCGTGGGGCACAACCACCCCAATGTATTGGAAGCGGTTTTGAAAACCGCGCACAACGGCCTTTCCTTCGGCACGCCCAATCCGCTCGAAGTGACGATGGCGGAAACGATTTGCCAACTCGTACCCGCCATCGAAATGGTGCGTATGGTCAACTCCGGCACCGAAGCGACCATGGCCGCAATCCGCCTCGCGCGCGGTTACACCGGGCGTGAGCGCATCGTGAAATTCGAAGGCTGCTACCACGGACACGGCGATGCGTTTTTGGTGAAATCGGGTTCCGGCGCGCTGACCTTAGGTGTCCCGGATTCACCGGGAGTGCCCAAAGCGCTAGCGGATCTCACGTTAACCTTGCCCTACAACGATTTGGACGCCGCGAAAAATTTATTCGCGCAATGCGGTGAGCAAATCGCCGGCCTCATCATCGAGCCGATCGCCGGCAATATGAACTGCATTTTGCCGCGCGCGGGATATCTCGCCGGTTTGCGCGATCTGTGCACTCAATACGGAGCAGTGCTGATATTCGACGAGGTGATGACCGGTTTTCGTGTGGCCCTTGGCGGCGCGCAACAACTTTATGGCATTACCCCGGATTTAACCACGTTTGGAAAAATCATCGGCGGCGGAATGCCGGTAGGCGCGTTCGGTGGGCGTCGCGCGATCATGGAAAAAATTGCGCCGTCCGGACCTATTTATCAAGCCGGCACGTTGTCCGGCAATCCGGTTGCGATGGCCGCAGGTTTGGCCATGCTGCATGAAATTCAACAACCGGGTTTTTATTCAACGCTGGAGCGTAAAACCTATTTATTGACCGATGGAATTATCGCTGCCGCAAACGCCACTGGCGTGCCTATGACGTGCAACCGCACGTGCGGCATGTTCGGAATTTTCTTTACGAATGAGAAAGTAGAAACCTACCAACAAGCGACCGCCTGCGATGTCGCTGCATTTCGGCGTTTCTTTCAACGAATGCTGGAGCACGGCATCTATCTCGCACCATCGGCGTTCGAGGCCGGGTTTATGTCAACAGCGCACAGTGAACAAGACATTGAGGAAACGATTGCCGCAGCTCATAGGGCACTGAGCTAAATGCATGCTGCGAAAAGATCGCGATCAATCTTGTTGAAAGCGCGGAAGATAATGCAATAGCTGCTCCAAACGCTTAAGTGGATCGGTCATTTGCAATAGATGCTGCTGCTCCGACAATTGCAATGGCAATAACTCCGCTAAACGAAAACCCACCCAGCTCGCATCATCAAAATTCACCCGCGCCGCTTTCGCAAACGGACCGCCCATGCGTTCCAATAAACGATCGAGCACGGTTGCAAGCAACCCAAACTGCGCCGGCAACGTGAGCGCCGGTTCGTCCGGCCAAAAACAAACCTCACTATGCATTAAGCCGTTATCGCGTATTCGAAGCGTATCAACATGAAAGCGCGCACCGCCTTGCGCCTGAAGGCCAAGCAGCCCCTTGGGCGTGGAATAAAAATCGATGATTTTTGCCAATGTTCCTATTGCCACAGGAGCGGCCGGCTCACCCGGCTTATCGCTCGCCAGATTAAGGCAAACGCCGAAACCCGATCCCGATCGTGAACACTCACGCAACATATCAAGATAACGCTGCTCGAAAATCTGCAACCGCAGCAAACCGCCAGGGAACAGCACTGAGGAAAGTGGGAATAACGGTATATCTGGCATGCCTATACTCGTGTTTATTTCAACGCCTTTTCCGTTCGCCCTGAGCCTGTCGAAGGGTGAACGGAAAGCTTCGGTGCTTCGACTTCGCTCAGCATGAACGGCTTTCTTAAAACCACCAATACCCGCTCACCTTGAGCCCTTCGATTACGCTCAGGACAAGCCTGTCGAGGGGTGAACAGGCAGAAGCGTTGAAACTGGAATTACTTGCGCGCATGCAACGCTGCGAGAAAACGTCTTGGCGCGTTTTCAAAGCCGCCATTCGACATAAAGACGACATGATCGCCGGAACGGGCCTGAAGCCGCATCATTTCGATCAAGGCATCAACGGTCGGTGCCGTTTGTCCGCGGCCATCCAATGCATCGGTAATACGCTGCGCATCCCACGGTAATTCGGCGCGCTTTAAAAACACCACCGCATCGGCATCGGCCAATGACGGAGCCAACTCATCGGCATGCGCACCCAGTCGCATTGAATTGCTGCGCGGCTCCAAACCGACCAAAATTCGAGCACCACCTACGCTGGCGCGCAGGCCCGCCAAGGTGGTTGCAATGGCGGTCGGATGATGGGCGAAATCGTCATAGATCGTCATGCCATCGTGGGTGCCAATCACCTCCATGCGCCGCTGCACGCTTTTGAATTCAGTCAACGCTGGCAGCGCTCGAACCGGGTCCGCACCAGCGGCATTCGCGGCGGCAAGCGCCGCTAAGGCGTTCATGACGTTATGCCGTCCCAATAATGTCCACTGCACTTTACCGACAATCGATCCACGATGACTAACCTCAAACGCCGCCCCATCATCACGCAATAACCGAGCTTGCCAATCGCCAACGCCAATGCCGAAACTCTCCACCGGTGTCCAACAACCCATCGCCAACACCTCAGCAAGATATCGATCCTGCGCATTGACGATCACGCGTCCATTGCCGGGCACAATGCGCAGCAGATGATGAAATTGGCGCTGAATCGCCGCCACATCGGGGAAAATATCCGCGTGGTCGTATTCCAAATTATTTAAAATGGCGACGTTGGGTTTGTAATGGACAAATTTGGAGCGCTTGTCGAAAAAGGCGGTGTCGTATTCGTCCGCTTCAATGACAAAATTCGTGCCGCGCCCCAGCCGCGCCGATACGCCAAAATTGCTCGGCACGCCCCCTACCAAAAACCCCGGATGCAATCCTTGCGCCTCCAAAATCCAAGCCAACAAACTGGTCGTGGTGGTTTTGCCATGAGTTCCCGCCACCGCCAATACTTGTCTTGTGGCCAATACGTTTTCCGCCAGCCATTGCGGCCCGGATATATAACGCAAACCGGCCGACAACATATATTCAACCGTTTCGTTGCCGCGCGATAACGCGTTACCGACAATCACCTGCTGCGGCGCCGGCTTAAGATGTTCAGCGCTGTAACCGAGCTTAAGCACAATGCCGAGTTTTTCCAGCTGCGTGCTCATCGGTGGATAAATGTTCTGATCGCAACCGCTAACCGCAAAGTTAAGCTCGCGCGCCAACGCCGCCACGCCGCCCATGAAGGTGCCGCAAATGCCAAGAATGTGAAGGCTCATGGCGGGACTCCAAAAAATAGGCGCGCTAGGGTCAAATCAACGATGGACCACATGATCGCTATCAGCATGGCGGCAAAAAATGGGATGTTCAAAGCATGCCGCAAGATATGCGCATCCACGGTGAATTTCCAAATGATCATTGCGAACGACAGCCAAGCCAAAAGCACTTGCAGCGGTGAAAGTTGCTGTGGATTCAATGGCAACTTTCCGGAGGCCAATGCCAACGGCAGAATCAACAACGAAAACACCATGGCACAACTGACCAAAGCCATTGCCGCTTGCACAAAACGCGCACGCAGATTGCGCATGCCAAGTAATGCGTACAGCACCGCTATCGCAAATCCGGTTGAAAACAACGAGCGACTCAAAACACCGTCTTCAACGCCGGTCATCATGGCGATGAGCAAGTCCACGAGCACGCTGGCCGCGATTAATGCGATCAGCCAAGGCGGCGAATACGGCAAATCCTGCGGCCCGCGTTTAAGCTGGCATAAATCGCGTACGATAATCAAAATTTCATGCATAAAAAAACGTTTCAGACGGATGACCAAATCGATCGCCATGGAAAAAACCGAAATCGATCCGGATGTTTTGGTGGATGCGCGCGGACTGAGCTGCCCACAACCGCTGCTGCGCGCGCGCAGCGTGCTTAAAAATCTCCCGGTGGGCGCTGTCGTGTGCGTACTTGCCACCGACGCCCATGCCAGTGTCGATTTCCATGCGTATTGCGCGCGTACTAGTCACGTGCTGTTGGAAGAAAGCGAAGACGCGGGGGTGTATCGTTTGCGTGTGCGTAAAATGAAATGATCCAAGAAACTTTGCCAATGAGATGTAGTTATCAGTTGATTGTCGATAGTCGCGAAACGACTTTTCATTCCAGATTGCAATAGAACCTCAGATTTTCCGTTCGCCCTGAGCCTGTCGAAGGGTGAACGGCCGCGTCGTTCATGCTTCGACAGGCTCAGCACGAACGGCTCTCTTAAACCGGATACCATTTGGAATAAATTTAAGCAGTGGCTTGAGCCCGCGGCAACGCACTGCATATACGCCGGAATATCTCGTTCAGCTCGCCAACGCCGTCGATCACGACCAATTTTCCAATCTCGGCAAAATGCTTGGCGACCGGCGCAGTTTGCTCTTGGTAAATACGCAAGCGCTCGCGCACGGTATCGGGATTGTCGTCTTTGCGACCCTCGGCACTGGCGCGACCGGCCAAGCGGTCAATGATCAACTCCGCCGGCACCTTCAGTTTGATGGCGATGTCCAAGGGTTGGCGCATGCGCTCAAGCAAGCCCTCCAGCGCCACGCATTGTTTTAGATTGCGTGGATAACCATCAAGAATAAAACCGCCGCGCACGTCGTTTAAGCGTAACCGCTCTTCCAAAATATCCAACACAATGTCGTCGGAAACCAGCTGACCGGAATCCATCACGGCCTTTGCTTTTAAACCGAGCGCAGTTCCCGCGGCCACGGCCGCACGCAACAAATCACCGGTAGAGATGTGCGGAATTTTAAGCTCCGCTTTTAGCATGGCCGCTTGGGTGCCTTTGCCGGACCCCGGCGCGCCGAGTAAGACGATTCGCATTCGTTGGTTTTCCGCCACGTTGACAGTTCAATCGTATTGCCGATCGCAGACCTCAAGAATGGGTATCCACAACCGCCACGACCATCGGTTAAACTTCGCCCACAAAATAGTAAGCTAACCTAGCGGCTAGACCGGCGTTAGTCAAACCACACGAGTCAATCCCCCATGCAAAAAGCCAATCTCCTGTATGCCCAATCCGGTGGAGTCACCGCTGTTATCAATGCCACCGCGTGTGGCGTAATTGAGACCGCGCGCAAACACAAAGCCGCGATCGGCACCGTTTTCGCCGCACACAACGGCATTATTGGCGCTTTGCGCGAGGAATTGATCGATACCGGCAAAGAAGATCGTCAAACGATTGCTGCGCTGCGTCATACGCCAGGAGGCGCTTTTGGCTCGTGCCGCTACAAACTGAAATCGATTGAACAAAGCCGCGCACAGTACGAACGCTTGATCGAGGTCTTCCGCGCACACAACATTCGCTATTTCCTCTACAACGGCGGCGGCGATTCGGCCGATACGGCTTATAAGATTTCCCAAATCGGCGCGACCCTTGGATTCCCCGTACACTGCATTGGCGTGCCGAAAACCGTCGATAACGATTTGCCGATTACCGATTGCTCACCCGGGTTTGGATCGGTGGCGAAATACACGGCCGTGTCGATTCTTGAAGCGAGCCTTGATGTCGAATCGATGTGCGAATCCTCGACCAAAGTGTTCGTCATGGAAGTCATGGGGCGTCACGCGGGCTGGATTGCCGCGGCAGCAGGTTTGGCCGCAACGAAACCCGGTGACCCGCCGCATATCATCTTGTTTCCGGAAGTGCCGTTTGAAGAAGAGGCTTTTCTTAAAAAGGTCAAACAAACCGTAGAGCGTGTGGGTTATTGTTCGGTGGTCGTATCCGAAGGACTTAAAAATCACGATGGCAAATTCTTGGCCGAAGCGGGCACCGTGGATGCGTTCGGTCACACGCAATTGGGAGGTGTAGGACCCTTAATTGCGCAATTGGTGAAAGCCAAGCTCGGTTACAAATACCATTGGGCGGTCTCGGATTATCTGCAACGCTCAGCACGGCACATCGCCAGTAAAGTCGATGCCGAGCAAGCCTATGCCGTGGGCAAAGCGGCCGTTGAATATGCGGTGGCGGGAAAAAATGCAGTCATGCCTGTAATTAAACGGATATCGAACCAACCGTTTAAATGGAAAATCGAAGCCGCGCCGCTGGCAAAAATCGCCAACCAAGAAAAAAAGCTCCCGCGCAATTATTTCACCCGCGACGGTTTTGGCATTACTCAGGCAGCCCGCACCTACCTTGAGCCGTTGATTCGGGGTGAGGATTACCCGCCTTATACTGCCAGCACCGGTCTTCCACGTTATGTCCGACTGAAGAAATCGCTCACCCGGAAAAAACTGCAGGCTTACCAAATTTCGGATAAATAGATTTTAAATACAATAGGTTACATTATTTTGAGTTGATTAAATTGCCACCCCAAGATGGCAAAAAACAATTTCAACGCGCCCGATTTCGCCCCGTAGAAGAAAAAGCCGTTTTAGACAGCTATAATTGATCGGATTTTGCGTTGCGATTCAAACCGGGATGCCCCCAAACACGTACTGGGTCATTGCGCACTTAGGCAATGATCCTTGCGCTTTTTTGGTTTATCACGCTGGATCACCCGTTTCGTTTACTACTGCCTAATAAAACCTTGAGGGAGAGTTTCATGCTCATGCTGTTGCAACAACACAGTCTACTGATCGCGTTGATGTGCGCGATCTTGGCGCTGCTGTATGGCGCTTGGTCGGTGCGCTGGATTTTGGCCCAATCGGCCGGTAATGAGCGCATGCAGGAAATCGCTGCTGCGATTCAAGAAGGTGCGAAGGCCTATTTGGATCGTCAGTACACCACCATTGCCATGGTCGGTGCCGTGTTGTTCGTTATCATCGGCTTGGCGCTCGACTGGTATACGGCCGGCGGCTTTGCGCTGGGCGCGGCGTTATCCGGTGCAGCCGGTTATCTCGGCATGTTTATCTCCGTGCGCGCTAACGTTCGCACGGCTGCAGCCGCTAGCGGTGGTATCAATCCGGCGCTGGCCGTCGCGTTTCGTGGCGGTTCAATCACCGGCATGTTGGTTGTGGGCCTGGCGTTGGCTGGTGTGGTCGGCTATTACATCCTGCTGGAACGCATGCACCAATCCCAAGAGCAGATTCTGCACGCGTTGGTGGGATTGGCATTCGGCTCCTCATTGATTTCGATCTTCGCGCGCTTGGGCGGCGGTATCTTCACCAAGGGCGCCGACGTCGGCGCTGACTTGGTTGGTAAAGTCGAAGCTGGCATTCCCGAAGATGATCCGCGCAACCCGGCCGTGATTGCCGATAACGTCGGCGACAACGTCGGTGACTGCGCCGGTATGGCGGCCGATTTGTTTGAAACCTACGCGGTTACCTTGATCGCCACGATGCTGCTGGGCGGCGTGATGAGTAGTGAAGTCGGCGGTACCAATGGCGTGATGTATCCGTTGCTGCTGGGTGGTGTGTCGATCGTGGCATCGATCATCGGCACGTTTTTCGTCAAGGTATCGGCCGGCGGCAAGATCATGAACGCGCTGTATAAGGGCGTGATTGTCTCCGCGGTGTTGGCCGCAATTGCGTTCTGGCCGATTACCACCGCATTGATGAGCGGGTTGCCGACCTTACAGCCACTGAATCTCTACGGTTGCGCGCTAATCGGTTTGGCCTTGACCGGTGCGATGGTCATGATCACCGAGTATTACACCTCAACCGAATACGCTCCCGTAAAGCACGTTGCGCAAGCTTCTACCACGGGACATGCGACCAACATCATCGCCGGCCTTGGCGTGTCGATGAAGGCCACCGCATGGCCGGTGCTGGCTGTTTGTGCCGCCATTTGGGGTGCGTATGATCTGGCCGGTTTGTACGGCATTGCGATTGCAGCCACCGCCATGTTGTCGATGACCGGCATGATCGTGGCATTGGATGCGTATGGCCCAATCACCGATAACGCCGGCGGTATCGCCGAAATGTCGAACTTGCCGAAGGAAATCCGCGCCATTACCGATCCATTAGACGCGGTCGGCAATACCACCAAGGCGGTGACCAAAGGTTATGCGATCGGTTCAGCGGGTCTCGCGGCACTGGTCTTGTTTGCCGACTTCACGCATAAATTGGGTGAACACAACACCGGGCAGATTTTCACGTTTGACCTGTCCAACCACATGGTCATCATCGGTTTGTTTATCGGTGGTTTGATTCCATTCCTATTTGCTGCAATGGCAATGGAAGCGGTCGGCCGTGCTGCCGGATCGGTGGTGGAAGAAGTGCGTCGTCAGTTCCGTGATATCGCAGGCATTATGGAAGGCAAAGCCAAGCCGGATTATTCACGTGCGGTGGACATGCTAACCAAGTCGGCGATCAAGGAAATGATGATCCCGTCGTTGCTGCCAGTGCTTGCTCCGATCGTCATCGCCTTCGGTGTTAAATGGCTCTCCGGTGGGGGCGCGGCGGGCTCATTGGCCGGCGCGCAGGCGCTTGGCGGCTTGCTGGTCGGCACGATCGTCACCGGATTGTTCGTCGCCATTTCAATGACCACCGGTGGCGGCGCTTGGGACAATGCGAAAAAGTACATTGAAGACGGTCATTTCGGCGGCAAGGGTTCAGAGGCGCACAAAGCCGCCGTAACCGGCGATACCGTTGGCGATCCTTACAAGGATACGGCGGGCCCGGCGGTCAATCCGCTGATTAAAATCATCAATATTGTGGCTTTGTTGCTGATTCCGCTGCTGTAATAGGTCATTATTCCTCCAAACGGAGGGTGACTAAATTAAGGATGCGGCTTTGCCGCATCCTTTTTTATTTTCAATCGTACTTTAATCTTCGGTGTTGTCGTCCCCATTACCGTCATCCTTGGGCGGCACCACGTCAGGCTGCGCCAGCAGATCGGCCGCACGCCAAATCGCTATGCGACCAAACCGAAACGGTTGCTGGAATATCGGCGCCGCCGCAATCGGGTACTTACTATAAAACGTCATCACCAATCCGTTCGGGTGCGCCGCGCTCCATTCATGCAATTGCGCAAAATCGATTTTCTCCAAAGGTTGCGTCAATCGCCCGGCAAACTCGTACACCGCATGATGCCAACCGATGTGCGCGATCGGTTGCCCGCGCATTTGGGCCGCCGCAATCTCAGCCGCCGCGGGCTTAAGATTAAGGCGTTGACCTACAGCTTGAGCAATGCCGATTTCCGCCAACACTACGGTTACCGCGCAGGCGATCGCCAGTCCCCGCGCCCCCACAAACGAACGGCGTTTCAGCGATACGATCAATCCAACCAGGGCAATCGCGGCGCCCCATAGCGGCCATATGTTTGCGGCGACGTCCAGAAGATTATCGGCGACATTCATATCGGTGAAGAATTTGGCCACCATGGGCAAATTCGCCCGTTGCTCTGCCAGGAGCGGCAACGCACCCATGCCTATACCAAACGTAAGCACTAATAAACCGAACCAACCCGCCCGCAAGCGAGCGGCAGGCTGTTCCAGCAATAACGCCAGCAATAACGCCAGCCCCGGCAATAACGGCAATAGATAATGCGGCTGCTTACCGCTGATCAAAGAAAACATCAGCAATGGCGGAACGGTCCATGCGAGCGCAAATCGCGCGGCCAGTTGCGTGGACAGCATCGCCCGCCATGCGGCCAACGATCCCCGTACGGTTAACGTCCACGGCAATACCATTAACGGCACAACGGCGAGATACCACCAAACCGGCCGGCGGTGGGCAAAGCTCTGACTCATGCGGTCAACCGTTTGGTGGAAAAAGATCTCCTGCGTGTATTGTTCGCCGCCGAACCACGCCGCCGGCAATGCCCAAGCCAACGCGACAGCAACTCCGCCGAGCAAAGCGAGCGCTACGGAACCGTACCAACGCCCTCTTTGCACATTGGCAACTTCACTCCACCAGGGGCCCAACAATACAGCGCCGCCCAATCCCAGCAGCACCACCGGCCCCTTGGTGATGACCCCCAGTCCGATGGCCAACGCCAGCACCAGCGTGCCGCGCTTGAAGCGTCCCTCGTTCCAATCAAGAACACCGCTAAGGCCCAACAGCACGCAGGTAGTAAGCAGTACATCGAACATGATCGCACTGGAAAATCCGGCAAAATAAACCATGCCGAACAGAAACCAGGTCGAATTTCCAGCGACGCGTTCGGATTTACCGACGCGCAACGCTAAGCGTTGCAGCAGCGCCAAACTCAGTAACGCCGCCGCCAGTACCACCAACCGCGCGGACCAAACTTGAACACCGGCGATAAACCAACTCACATTCATGAGCCAAAACAGCATCGGCGGCTTGTGCGAATACGGTGCGCCATTAAGATGAGGTACCAGGTAATTGCCGGTGTTGTGCATCTCCCACGCAACCGCGAGATAACGCGTTTCATCGATCGGCAACGCCGGCAACACAAACACCACCGGTAACAGCAGCAGCAACCACAGCAAACGCCAATCGCTTAAATACACCGACCAAAGCGACCGCAACGCATCGCGCACATTCATCATCAATTACACTCTAATCTGAAAGGTTTACCATCAACCGCGATCGAGCAATGCGCGCAAGTCGATGATCGCCGCGTTAGCGCGTGAAACATAATTGGCCAGCACCAACGAGTGATTCGGGAAAAACCCAAACGGGCTGCCGTTTAAAATCACCGGACTGCCCATGGGTTTTTGTGCTTCTTCCAACTCACGGATGACTTGGCGCAAACTCACCAACGCGTTTTTCCGTTGCAGAATGGGAGCGAAATCAATTTCGATGGCTTTCAGTTGCTGCAGCAGAGCCCAGGTATAACCACGTGCTTCATAAAACACGTCGTCGATTTGCAGCCAAGGCGTTTTTAACGCCTGCAGCGCCGGTGTCGGCGTGGATTTCGCCGCCGAAGGATCGCCTGCTAAATCGGTGTCCAATCGCAGTTGCCCGACACTGGCGGACAAGCGTTGCGACAAGCTCCCAAGCCGCGTCACCGTCACCGATAGATAATCGGATAAGTTGTCCGCGCGCGCGTAGAACTGAGCGCCGGCTTGTTCGCTGTTGGCCAATCGCCGCAAATAGCCGTCCATATGTTCGATCGCTTTGCGATATTGATTTTCCGAGCTTGGCAGCAACCAGCGGTCGTTCGGGCTGGAAAACAGCGGGTCGGCTTCGCGAAGGTCCGGGTCTTCTTCCGATTGCGATTGCGACCGCGCAAATTGATTGCGCATCTTGCTGGCCAAATCGCGCGTGGCGGTCAGCACGCCGAATTCCCAATTCGGGATATCGTCCATCCAAACGCCCGGCGGAAATTTATCGTTGGATAGATAACCGCCCGGTTTATCGAGGAGGGTTTGCGCGCACTCGATCAAGGTGCCGGTAACGACCGAACCGGTAACCAGATCGCGGCCGTGCGCGGCGACGCGCTGCTCGGTGGTCCTTAAAACGTCGAATTGCGCTGGTTCATCGCTCCACCACCACATCAGCGAAAACACGCCAAGCAGATACACCGTCAGTAACGCGCCCGCCAAACGCGACCAGGTTTTTATCGAGAGATGGAAATGCGGTAATCGCATAGATTACTCCGTTGCTTGAATGGTGAAATGGGTTTGCTAATGCGGCATTGCTAAGCGCGGCGATACAACTGCGCACCTTGCTCACGAAATTCGCGCGCCTTTTCTTCCAAGCCTTGTGTCAACGCATCCTGCGCCTCAATCGCGCCGTGATCCTTGGCGTAGTCACGCACATCCTGGGTGATTTTCATGGAACAAAAATTCGGACCGCACATCGAGCAAAAGTGCGCCGATTTGTGCGCGTCTTTGGGCAAGGTTTCGTCGTGGAATTCCTTGGCCTTTTCCGGATCCAGCCCCAAATTGAATTGGTCTTGCCAGCGAAATTCGAAACGCGCCTTGCTCAACGCATTGTCGCGCATCTGCGCGCCGGGATGGCCCTTGGCCAAGTCGGCCGCATGCGCCGCGATTTTATAAGTGATGATGCCGTCGCGCACATCTTGCTTGTTCGGCAATCCAAGGTGTTCTTTCGGCGTAACGTAACAAAGCATCGCGGTGCCGTACCAGCCGATCATCGCCGCGCCGATCGCGCTGGTGATGTGATCGTAGCCGGGCGCGATGTCCGTGGTTAATGGCCCCAAAGTATAAAACGGCGCTTCGCCGCACACCTTCAACTGGCGCTCCATGTTTTCCTTGATCAAATGCATCGGCACGTGACCGGGACCTTCGATCATCGTCTGCACATCGTGTTTCCAGGCGATTTGCGTAAGCTCGCCCAAGGTGTCCAGTTCCGCGAATTGCGCGGCGTCATTGGCGTCCGCAATGGAGCCTGGGCGCAAGCCATCACCGAGCGAGAAAGCCACGTCATAGGCTTTCATGATCTCGCAGATGTCCTCAAAATGCGTATAGAGAAACGATTCCTTGTGGTGGGCCAAGCACCACTTGGCCATGATCGATCCCCCGCGCGAAACGATGCCGGTAACGCGCTTGGCGGTCAGCGGAATAAACGCCAAACGAACACCGGCATGGATCGTAAAATAATCGACCCCTTGTTCCGCTTGTTCGATCAGCGTGTCGCGGAAAATCTCCCAGGTTAATTCTTCGGCGCGGCCGTCGACTTTCTCCAGCGCTTGATAGATCGGCACCGTGCCAATCGGCACTGGGGAGTTGCGGATAATCCATTCGCGGGTTTCATGGATGTGTTTACCGGTGGATAAATCCATAACGGTGTCCGCACCCCAGCGAATTGCCCACACCATCTTCTCGATTTCTTCGGCGATCGAGGAGCTGACCGCAGAATTGCCGATATTGGCGTTGATCTTGACCAGGAAATTGCGGCCAATAATCATCGGCTCGGATTCAGGATGGTTGATGTTGTTTGGAATGATGGCGCGCCCGGCCGCCACTTCGGCGCGCACGAATTCCGCGGTGATACGTTGCGGTATGGCTGCGCCAAAACTTTCACCGGCGTGCTGCTTTAATAACGCGGCATCCATTATTGCGTCCAGCTTTTGATTTTCGCGAACGGCAATGTAGTGCATTTCCGGCGTAATGATGCCGCGCCGCGCATAATGCATCTGGGTAATATTGCTGCCCGCTTTCGCGCGCATGGGGGTGTGCGCACGAGGAAAGCGAACGCCATGCAATTTAGCATCGTCCGCGCGCTTGCGCCCAAACTCGGAGGAAAGCGCGCTCAAGCGTTCGCTGTCGCCGCGCTCATCGATCCAACGGCTACGCAACGCGGGCAAGCCGGCCGCCAAATCGACGCTGTAATGGGGGTCGGTGTAGGGGCCCGAGGTGTCGTACACACTCAATGGCGGGTTTTTTTCGGCTCCGAACACCAAAGGCGTATCGGCCTGAATGATCTCTCGCATTGGCACAGCCACGTCCGCGCGATCACTGGCTACATAGACCTTACGGGATCCCGCAATCGGGGTGGTCAGCGTTTCGGAAAGTTCGTCCGTTTGGCGGATTAGATCCGTTGGGAGTGCGTTCATTGCTGCGTATCGCCTTAAGTGATTACCGCCATTATAGCCCCGCTCAAGACCGTGAATGCGTAAGGCTTGGGTCTTGATCTTACGCTATGGCAAAAATACGCGATAATTGCCGACAATTATGACTTTCCTAGTGACTTCCGGCACTTCGTAAACGCAAGCCCCTACGGCGAACGTGTCTCAAATCTCCCTAACCCAATTGCCGCAATCCGCGTGAGCGCCTATCCTTCCGTGTCTTTTTCGTTTGGAACACGATCCATGTCCCTTAATTTCGAGCTGGCCCGGCACAATATGATCGAGCAACAGGTGCGTCCTTGGGACGTCCTTGACGCGCGCGTGCTTGAGGTATTCGCCAAGGTCCGCCGCGAGGATTATGTGCCCGCGCCGTATCGTAGCCTCGCTTTTGCCGATCTTAGTCTGCCATTGGGCTTTGATGAGGTGATGATGAAGCCGGTGGTAGAAGGACGCATGCTGCAAGCCTTGGCGCTTACCCCATCCGATCAAGTGCTGGAAATTGGTACCGGATCGGGTTTTATCACGGCGTGCCTGGCGAAACTGGCCGCTTCCGTTATCAGTTTGGAACTGCGTGCCGATTTTGCCGCGCAGGCAAGCGCGCTATTGCACGCAACCGGTGTGTATAACGCCACCATCGAGGTGTGTGAAGCGCTGCTCCATTATCAAGCGCCCCAGCAATTTGATGCCATTGCGGTCACCGGCGCTGTCTTTCAATTGCCGCCCAATCTGCGCGAATGGGTTAAACCCAACGGCGGGCGCTTATTCGCCATTGTGGGCGAGTCCCCCGCTATGCAAGCCAAATTGTTTACGCGCCTAGACGAGCAGCATTGGAGCGAGGAAAATTTATTCGAAACCGATTTACCGTATTTAACCCATGCCGCACCGCCTAAGCGGTTCGTGCTATAGGTTCACGCTGCGGCTTGACCACTTTATCTTCCAGGATGAATAACACCATGTGCAAATCTCTATCTTTTTCCACATTGGCACTGGCACTGCTGTGCGCCGGCAGCCAGGCCACCCATGCTGAGGATCTGCTGCAGATCTACCAAATGGCGCGCGGCTCAGATCCGCAATTGGCCGCAGCCAGCGCCAGCCAAGGAAGCGTTGGCGAAGGCGTGGCGCAAGCCCGCGCGGCACTGCTGCCGCAAATCAGCGCGAACATGTCCTACGGCAAAGACTCATCCGATAGCAGCTCGTTAAGCCCCGTGCGCGACGCCAGCGGCAACTTCACCCTGTTTCCGATTTTAAGCAGCAGTGAAAACCACAAGCGCAGCTACCAAGCCCAATTAACGCAAACCATTTACGATCACAGCAACTACATGCGCCTTAAAGCCAGCCGCGCCCAAGCCGCTCGCGGCGATAGCGATTACGCCGCTGCTTTGCAAAACCTGCTGTTGCGGGTCAGCACCAGCTATTTTGCCGTGCTTACCTCCGAAGACGCGCTCAAATTCGCCGAGTCCAACGAAAAGGCCCTGGCCCGCCAATTGGACCAAGCCGAACAACGCTTCGAAGTCGGTCTATCTGCTATCACCGACGTGCACGATGCGCGCGCACGCCATGACGCTGCCGTGGCATCCGTTATTGAAGCGCAAAATGCGTTGGACGACACCCGCGAGGCGTTGGGTGAAATCACCGGCAAAGTGCCGGGCGATCTCAAACGCTTACGCGAAAACCTCCCGTTAAACAAACCGGAGCCAAGCGATCCGCAAGTGTGGGTCGATACGGCGCTTAAGGACAATCCGCTGCTCGCTTCGCGCCAGCATTTTCTGGACGCAGCCGAGTACAACATTTCCACCCAGCGCGCCGGCCACTATCCGACGCTGAACGCCTCGATCGTGCGCACCGATTTGCCTTCCTGGAACAACCAAGCCAGCACATTCACCAGCGGCACCAGCATTCACACCGACAATTGGAGTGGCGACACCACCATCGGCGTGACTTTAAACGTGCCGATTTTCAGCGGCGGCCTCACCTCCTCGCGCGTACGCCAAGCGATCTTTGATCGCGACAATGCGCAATATCTGTACGAACAACAACGCCGCGCCGTCATCCATCAAACCCGCACTGCGTTTCGCGCCGTTATTGCCGGCATCAGCGATGTTGAAGCGCGCAAACAAACGGTGATTTCCGCCGAGAGCGCGCTTGAGGCCACCCAGGCCGGTTTTGAAGTCGGCACCCGCACGATTGTGGATGTGTTGCTGAGCCAGCAAAACCTGTTTCAAGCGCAAAGCGATTATTCCAAAGCGCGCCATGCGTTTGTTTTGAATGGCCTGCAGTTAAAGCAGTCGGCCGGCACAATTGATGTGGCGGATTTGGAAAGCGTGAATGCGTTGTTGGAATAACCGTTTCGCAATGAATGGTTGCTCAACCCGGAGATAAAAAAACCCGTTCGTGGCGCGGATTAAATCTCGCCACGAACGGGAATATTTACAAGATAAACGGGGGATTATGCTTACGGTTTGCCGGGCTCAGGTTGCTTAATCGGCAGTCCGCCCGCAATGGGAATGAGGTTCACATCAAGTCCAGGAAAAACACCTCCGATACCCAAATCGCCGGGTAGACGGGTTCCGCCTCCAATCGGAATTAAATTGATGCCTCCTGCTATAACTATACCCGCAAGATCGATTCGGCCCCCGCCTGCAATGGGAAAATAGGCAAGCTCACCCCCACCAGCAACCATCGCCAATTCTGTTTGGCTCAATTCACGAAATGTATGATTCATCGATTTCTCCTTAGTAAACATGCGTGATGTATCTCACCGTGCCCGTCTATGTGCTGGTCTAACCGCATTGCCAGACGCCGCATTGGTTAATGCCTTAAATAGATACGTAAAACGGACCGCAATCCGTGCATACGAGATAAGCCCGACCGACAACGCAATGAGCAATGCATCGGCAGGTTATCCTTACGCAACAACTAAAAAGCCCCTTCCTTGCTTGGGGAAAGGGGCTTAGTTACTAAATAAATTATTAGCAGGTTGTGACGAAACCCTAAGGACAACTTCCGCTGCCGCGTGTGCACCGCGCCGTAGAGCGATACGGGAATGCGCCACTGTAATTCGCCAATACGCCCGCTTGAACATTGTTATTGACGAAGTTGGTGGCGAGAAAACCAATTGCGGGTAAGCCTTCGAATATCGTGCCATCTAAGGCAGGGCGCATCCGATGCATCCCGTCGCCGTAGGTTGGTTCGCTTTGGCTTGCCTGGACTAAATCTAATCGCATCCATCCGTGACGCAAACCCAAGTAGTCTGCGGGGCCAGTGGCACTTAAAAAAACAATCAAAGACGATTCAAGAAAATCGCTCGTTTCAAGCGATGGTTCTAATCTTTCCCAGGAATAGAGTTGATTCATCGATATGGCCTGCGTGGTGTAGCACAGGTTTGCTTGAGTCGGACAGAACCCAGGAGGTTTGAGACTGCCGATATCGCAACCATCTCCTTCGGTAAACTCTTCGCGATTAAAAAATTGATATCCGGCACCCATGCATGCATCGCTTTCATGAATATCGGGGCTATATTGACCATTCGGGTAAGTTCGAGTAAATGGCGCTATGGCCGTGTCGCCAACGATGGCTTCGTCGGTATAAAAATGCCGTGTCGGAAAACTCAACACCCATTCCGACTGCGCACCAGCCGCGGGGTCCACGATATAATCGTTCGATAGCGTATTGGACATTAATACCGCGGTTACCGCATCAACGCCTTGCGTATCGGCTAGATAATCGGCCCGCACCAAACGACCCTCGATAAGTACCGATGCACTGGCCAGGTTATGAGCGGGGTCGGTTAGCGCATCAGCCAACGACGGCCGCAGAGCGCTTGGGAAGGTATTCATCACCACCGTATTCGTGCTACCACGCGGTACATCGGCCGGATCCTGACGAAACTCTTCCAGCGCGTCGGCAGCGTAAGTGAACATGGTGCCGGCTGCGGTATTGACGATGGCGCTACTACCAAACAACCCGCCGGTTGGATTGTGCAAATCCGTGGCGGGGTTCTGTCTCCAAAATCCCCCGGTAGCCCAGCCATTCTGCAAGTGGGTGCAATTAACCGGCACGGATTCTAAATCTGTCCGCGGATGCACTATGGCGTTGTATGTCGGGGAAGCATCCATCACCGTTCCCATTTCGATGATCTCAACAATACCCTCGCGCGTACGTGCTAAATCGCTGGGACCGACATCAAAATAAAACCCGGCATAGCCGTAATTTCTGAATTCGGCATAGTGGCGGCCATCGCTCAACGCTGGCAGATACGTATTAGTTTTAATTGCCGGGAGAGTGCAGGAGTTGTCATCGGTGACAAGGTTAGCCGGGCCGTTTGGGCTTTGCGCGAATATCGCCGCCGTCCATACATCAAATGGCGATAGATACACATTAAAACTTAATACCTCACGCCCATTTCGACCTTCCAAAAAACGCACTTTCACGGCTTTTCCGTGTTCCGTCGAATTACCCACCGTTAGTAAAGTTTGATTGCCGCCATTAACGGTGTAGTAAGGATAGAGCAGCACTTGACCCATACCGCGCGGATTGAGAACAACGGCATTGGCACTTGCTGCGGCACTGACACAGGCCAATATCAGCAGAGTCTGTTTCAATTTTACAGACGCTTTTTTCTTACGCATAATCATCTCCGATGTAAATTTTTAATTTATTTATATTTTTTTCTGAAACGAAAAATTAACGAGCCAACAAAACGTTACCGATGCGCCTGACGCGCAAACGCACCATTTTGAACAATCGGCTTAAGTAAATACGTAAAATCGTGACTAATCCGTGCAGCCACAATGAATATGCGCGATAAAGATAGGCGCGGCGGGGATTCGCGATCGTTGGAATGCGGTTGCGCGCTGCTCGGAAACAAGCTACCGCAGTAATGGCATTCCCGGTTTGTACGGACGACGCGGCACCGGGCATTGCCAATTGGCCAATGCTTGCTCGGTGCGCGTTCGGCCAAGTTCAATCAATTCCTGGGCACGATAAAACTCGTAAAACGCACAGGCATTGCGCGGAATTTCGATTAATAAGTCCGGTTCATGCGCTGCTAATTTCAAACGCGTAATGGTTTCCTGCATTGCCTCGATTGAGCGCGCGACCAAATCGCGCCATTTCGGCTCTGGAACCACTTCCGGCTTGCTGCTGCGCATGGCTTCCAAGAATTCGGTGATTTTTTGCCGATACCCGCCATTGCCGGTTTTAATCTCCACCGGTGGTGCCGGCAGCGGTGCAACCGGACCGTTTAAGCTGACCGCGATGGTCGCATCGGTCAAGTCACGCAAAGTCGGCGTGATCGGCACCGGATTGAGCAACCCCCCATCGACCAAGGTGCGGCCCTCATAATAGTGGGGGCGCAATAAGCTTGGGATTGCAATCGAGGCGCGGATCGCGTCGAACAATGGTCCGTGAGTCAACCAAACCTCGCGCATCGCATCGATATCGGTAGTCACTGCGGTGAACGAGACCGGCAGGCTTTCGATCTCGCGATCCCCAATCAACTCCCGCAACGCGCCGATGATGCGATCGCCTTTGATAAAGCCGCCGCCGGAAAATGTCCAATCGATCAGTTTCAACACGTGCATTTTCTGCAGCGCGCAAACCCAATGTTTGTAATCCTCCAATTTGCCGGCGGCATGAATGCCACCGACCAAGGCGCCCATCGAGGCTCCGGAGATGGAGCGAATCTCAAATCCACGCTCGCGCAGCACATCAATCACGCCGATGTGGGCATAACCGCGCGCGCCACCGGAACCGAGCACCAAGGAGATGCGCGGCGATCTTATCTCAGCCAATGTATCGGTCATATCCGCTTTGGGTTCCCCACCAAGCTATGGCGGTTGTAGCATGTACTTCACCTTTGTGGCAGTTTGATCAGATTCATCGTTACGCACAAGGAGTTCCCATGGATTTCCAAATCGGCCGAATTTTCGGGCTATTGGCGCGCACCGCGCCGTTTATTGTGCTGCGGGTGCTGGTATACCTTGGCATCACGCTCGCGTACGTGATCGCCGTGGGTTTCGGCAGTGGTATCGGGTATTTGTTCGGCAAGGTCGGCGGCAATTCACCGGGCGGTATATTCTGGGGCGCCTTGGTCGGTTTTGTCTTTGTCAGCGGCATTATTTACTGGCTGCGTGAATATTTATTGTATTTGGTAAAAGCCGGCCATATCGCGGTGTTGGTCGAATTGATCGAAGGTCGTGATATTCCGGGAGGACGCGGTCAAATCGATTATGCCAGCACCATAGTCAAGGAACGCTTTGTGGAATCATCCACTTTATTCGTCCTGGATCGATTGATTCATGGCATTTTGCGCACGTTCAACCGCATCACCTTCAGCATCGCCTCGATCCTGCCGATCCCTGGGCTCGATGGCCTCATGAAAATCATCAACGGCATCGTCAATATGTCCTTGACCTATCTTGACGAAGTGATCCTGGCGCAGATCCTGCGCTTAAAGAGCAATAACCCTTGGGCGACGGCGCGCGAAAGCGTGGTGCTGTATGCACAAAATTACAAAGGCGTGTTGAAAAACGCTTTTTTTCTTACCTTGATCGTATGGGCGCTGACCTTGGGTATCTTTCTCGTCGTGTTAGGCCCGGTCGCCGCTTTGGTTTCATTCCTACCAAAACTGGCCGGCATTTGGACGTTTATGCTGGCCTTGGTGGTTGCCTTAAGTTTGAAGGCAGCGTTGATTGATCCATTTGCCATGACGGCGTTAATGCAGGTGTATTTCAAGCTAACGGCTGGCCAAACCCCGAACCCGGAGTGGAACGCGCGCCTAAGTGGTATGTCCGATAAATTTCGGCAATTGGAAAAAAAAGCCCAAGAAAGCTTTCGACCCTCTTGATCTTTACTCCCCATTGATGGGGAAGTTGGGATGGTGACGAATATCGGAACAAGGCGCTTATACCCTCATTTGTGGGAGCGGCTTCCAGCCGCGATAAGCGCCACAGTTTGCGGAAAGGTTTATCGCGGCAAGATGCCGCTCCCACCGTAGAACAGCGGAGCGGAACCGGGACACCCATGAAATGGGCCAACATTTCGTGGGTGTCCTCAATTCCCAAGTCCTCTGGTGGGGTGCTGCGACGAGTTATGTTCCGACCCGCGTTAAATTTTGTGAAATGCATTAATAGTATTTTTGATCACCCCGCGGATATGCTTAAAATGCCCCCATGTCCGAAATCACACAATTACTAAAACGCGCCGCCCAAGGCGAAGCGGCCGCGACAAACCAATTAATGCCGATGATCTACGATCGGCTGCGCGCCGTGGCGCATTATCAATTGGATCATGTGCCGCAACGGCGCACGTTGGAAACCACGGCGCTGGTGCACGAGGCCTACCTGGCATTGTTTAATAACGAAGATCTCGATTGGAACGATCGCGCCCATTTTTTCTCGTATGCCGCAAAAACCATGCGCCGCATCCTGATCAGCAATGCGCGCCGCGGCACAGCGGACAAACGCGGTGGCGAAGCCGAGCGCATCGATATCGCGGACGTCAGCATTGCCATCCACGACGATACGCTCGATCTGCTGGCTTTAGACCAGGCGTTGACCCAAATGACCACGGATCACCCGCGCTTGGTGGAGATTTTGGAGCTGCGGTTTTTCGCCGGCCTGTCGGTTGAAGACACCGCGGCTGCATTAAACATCGACGATCGCACCGTGATTCGCGATTGGCGCAAAGCGCGGGCGTTTTTGAACCTTGCCATGGGTATCCCGGAAAAAATCTAACCGGCGATGTCCTCCCGGGCCTTCGTTTTGCGTATACGGATAAAACGCCCGCACACATAGCCATTTATGAATCCACGCGCCGCACGCCTAGAAGCACTGTTTGATGCCGCATTCGATCTTGATGCAGCCGATCGCGCCCGTTTTATTGAAACCGTCGATCCTTCCTTGCGCGAGGATTTGATTAAGCTGCTGGAAGCCGATGCCTTCACCAGCCCCGTTGATAAGCCCCCGCCGGGAATGGCGCAAGCCGCGGCCGTTTTCTGCTTGCCCGAAGAGATCCAAAGCACAATCAGCTCCGGTCAGCAGATCGGCCATTATCGATTGATCCGATTACTAGGCGAAGGCGGTATGGCCAGTGTTTGGCTGGCGCAACGCGACGATGGGACGTTCAATCACCAGGTCGCCGTAAAGTGCTTGAAAACGGGCCTGGGAACTCCCGAAAGTCGCAATCGGTTCCTGCATGAACAGCAGATTTTGGCACAACTGCAACATCCAAATATTGCACGACTATACGACGCCGGCATCAGCAGCGATGGCGTGCCGTTTATCGTCATGGAATGGGTCGATGGCGGTTCATTAACGCAGTATTGCGATCAACATCAGCTAAGCGTGCGCAAGCGTTTGGAGCTGTTCCAGAAAATCGCCTCCGCAGTGGCCTATTCGCACCAGAACCTGATTGTTCATCGCGACATTAAACCCAATAATATCCTGATCGGTTTGGACGGTGAGCCGAAATTGCTCGACTTTGGTATTGCCAAATCGTTGAACGATCCGTCCGCACCGATGACCCGTACCGGTTTACATCTATTAACGCCGGAGTACGCGGCACCCGAACAATTCAGTGGCGCCGCCATTACCACCGCAACCGACGTCTATGCTTTGGGTGCAGTGCTGTATGAGTTAGTCAGCGGATTGAGGCCGCGAATCTATATCCAGGGACAAGTGGTCGATATCACCACGCCGGTAACAGCGCCATCCGAAGCACTAAAACGAGGCAGCAAACCCCCGTCGTCGAAGGAAACAGCGAACCCTGGGCAACTGGCCAAAGCCCGCGCCAGCGGGCCCGACCGTTTAAGTCGTCTCTTGGCCGGCGACCTCGATACCCTCATTTTAAAGGCCTTACAAAGCGATCCCAACCGGCGTTATGCAACCGCTCAAGCGCTTAGCGAGGACATCGATCGTTATCTCCATCAACAACCCATCCATGCCCGCAAAGACGCTTGGTCTTACCGAACCCGTAAATTTCTGCAACGGCATGCCGGTGCGGCAGCCTTAACGGCGCTGGTCACCCTCGCTTTGCTGTTGGCAACCGGTATCAGCGTGTATCAAGCGCGCCGTGCCCAAATGCAAACCGAACGCGCCGAGCTCGAAGCGCAACACGCGCAAGACGAGGCAAAACGCGCGCACAGTGAAACCGAGCGTGCTCAGACCGAAGCCAAGCGCGCTGCGGCGGTCAAGGATTTTCTCAGCAACTTGTTCGAAGTGTCCGATGTCGGATTGCCGCGCACTGAGGTACCGACCACCGAAACGCTGCTGCAAGACGGCGCAAAGCGGATCCGCAACGAATTCAACGACGAGCCGGAATTGAAACTCGACTTGTTGTTATTGATTGCGAAAATACAGACCAATCTCGGTCTTTACGAACCAGCGGAAAGTTTACTGAAGGACGCTAGCGAAATCGCCGAAACAAAACTGTCGCCGGCGCATGAACGATGGCTGCAAACACAAACGCAGTCCGCCGCTTTGTTATTAAAACGCTCACAGGGTAAGGAGGCTGACGAAAAACTGGCCGCCGCAATCGCGCAGTACAGAAACGCCGGCGGGCTCAACACTCCCGCTTTAGCCGAGGCCTTAGCTAACCAAGGTCATATTCTTGCATTTTTTAATCATTTTGATGAAGGCATCGCTGCAACGCAGGAGTCATTGAATATATTTAAGCAGCTATTCGGTGACTATCACCCCCAGGTACAAAAATCGCTGCAGCGTTTAGGTACAGCTCTAAAATACGCGAAGCGCTGGGATGAAGCCGAAGCGGTCCTACGCGCCAACGTATTGTTGAGTCGCCAACTCTATGGTGAACGCCATGCCGCATTTGCTAATAGTTTGGGTGCGTTGGCTGAGTTATTGGAAGATCAGGACAAAAATTCGGAGGCAGAAGCATTGTTGCACCAGGAGTTGGCCATCAACGAAATGGTGTATGACCGGCCCAATTCGCAACTCGTCAGCACACTTATGCAGTCAGGAGATGTCCTCACTAAACGACATCGTCTGGATGAAGCCCAATTGGCGTACCAACGCGCACTGGAAATACAGCGCAAGCTTATCGGTTCCGACGATTGGACTACGGGCAAAATCCTATCCAAGCTGGGTTTCGTTGCGTTGCGACGAGGGCATCACGCTGAAGCGGGGCGCATTTTGCAACCAGCATTGCAAATCATACGCAACCACGACAGTACGCACAGCCTCGAGGAGACAGCGATTCTGGAGGCGTTAGGATTCGTATACGTAAACCAAAAGCAGTACAAGAAAGGGATAGCGATGCTGCAAGAGGCACTCGCCATCAATCAATTCATCTATGGCAAGGACAGCGACGCGGTCGCAATCAGTTTGGCCAACCTTGCTTTAACCGAGATCGAATCCACGCCACGTGCGAAACCGAATACAAACACCCTCGTAATGGCCCTAGAACACGTGGAAGATGCCGTGCGCATTGTAGAAAAGTGGTTTGATGCAGACAGTAAACGCATGCTGGAAATTAGGGCTATCAAAGGTATCGCCTTGAGCAGACTGGCACGTTATCAAGATGCGAAAGACTGGTTTACGCCGTTAATCGAGCATATGCGAAAAGTGGGGTTTCCAGCCACTACACCGTATCGGTTTGAAGAGTGTCTGGTCGAACTTGGATACGTGCAACTGGCGTTACATGAGACTGCCGCAGCTCTAGCCAGTTGGGACGAAACTTTGGCACTTATGCATCAGAACCATTCATCAAAAACGGAAATTGCCGAAGTGGAGCGTCTGATCGCTTCGGCGCATAAAACCACAATTTCCACGCCAAAGAGCGTTGTTCACTAGCCCGATTGGGGGAACCGCCGCTTCGATTGAATATACCGTTCGTCGGCTCGTACCTGATGCTATGTCTTCTGTACCTGCCTTTTTGCGTATTCCGAATAGACCGCTCGAAAACAGAATGAATTTCAGCGGCCGCCAATGGAATGCATACTTTATCGTAACGCTTTCCAACAGCCTGAACTCGATGAGTTGGGCTGGCATTTATCAATTAACTGGAATAAGGAACAAAGCAATGACTAATCATATTCGTGAATTGAATAGTATTGAACTAACACAGATCTCCGGGGGAATACCCATCGGACAGGGAGGGCACGCCCCCACGTTACCTATCGATGACTTGGGGGATAGCGGTGCTTTCATCCCGGTGAGCCAAGGCGGCGGCGGACGGGACTGGTGGAAACTGCCAGGCGGCGGCATCGATCCTGTGGTCCCTGTGCCGAAACCAGAACCGGGCAAGCCCTAAATAGATAAAAATTGAGAAACCGACTAGCTCACCTTCTCCCTGGATGGGGGGTGAGTGGGGCTTTCGCGAGACATAGTCTCGCGCCCGCGAACGGTTGCACAAGGATGTGCAACCCGGGCTTGCGAGCGCAGGATGCGCGAGAGGTTGGGATGGGGGTGGATTCGGAGCGCGGCGCTAATGCCCTCATTTGTGGGAGCGGTTTCCAGCCGCGATAAGCGTCACAGTTTGTGGAAAGGCTTATCGCGGCAGGATGCCGCTCCCACAGTAAAACAGAACGGGGATACCCATCGAATTGGTCAACATTTCGTGGGTGTCCTCAATTCCCCGCCTTTGTTTGATGGTAAGAATAATTGGCCTTAAGGAGAGCTTGTTGCGTGATGCGCAACGCGCTATTATTGGGCCATGATCCAGTCGTTCCGTCACAAGGGGCTAAGGAAGTTCTTTGAGTCGGGAAGCACGGCGGGCATCCAGATCCACCATGCCAAGCGACTGCGCATGCTTTTGACGGCCCTAGATACGTCTCACTCCGTCGAGGATATGAATGTACCTGGGTTTCGTTTACATCCGCTGAAAGGATTGGAACGTGGTCGCTGGTCAGTATGGGTAAACGGAAACTGGCGCTTTACCTTTGAATTCAGAGACGGCCACGCCTACATCTTGGATTATGAGGACTACCACTAATGGCTATGCACAATCCCCCTCATCCCGGTGAATTCATCATCGAAGTGTATTTGAAGCCCAATACCCTTAGCGGACGGGAGTTGGCTGCCAAACTCGGCGTGGCAGCTTCAACTTTGACTCGCGTTCTTAATGGCGGCAGTGGTGTCAGCCCCGAAATGGCGCTGCGCCTATCCAAGGCTCTCGGCCGCTCGCCGGAAAGTTGGCTCGCCATGCAGTACAACCACGATCTTTGGCGGGCTAAGCGGCATGTAAATCTTGGCAAGGTCGGCAGAGTCAGACTTACAGCAGCCTAACCATAACGGCAGAACGGCACACCTATCGAATTGCCTGTCAACAGTTCATGGGTGTCCTCAATTCCCCCTCCTCAACTCTATCCCTCCAAATTATCGTTCTCAAACAAGCAACATTTGTTCTCACATAGAGAACGAAGAAGACACGATCAGCGTCAAATTTGTTAGGAATCCTCTGGTTTTCGCTCCTATGGATCACCGAGCATCGTGATTCATTCGCCTGCCACTTTGATCCGACTTGTTTTATAGTAACGTATTAGTTACCATATGATGTATGGTAATCACGGTCGAAGAATATCTACGTGAAGATGGCTCGAGCCCGTATAAATCCTGGTTCGATGGCCTTGATGCGCAAGCGGCCGCCAAGATCGTCACTGCCAAATTGCGTTTGGAGTTTGGCAATACATCCAATGTGAAGTGGTTTGATGGTATCGGTGAATACGTTATCAACTGGGGGCCTGGGTACCGAATTTATCTCGCCAAAGACGGTGACTCTCTCATCATTTTGTTTGGCGGCGGCACCAAACGTGGGCAACAAAAAGATATTGCACGGGCGAAGGAGCTGCATGCCGAGTACAAAACTAGGAAGAAGCAGGCCCACCCTGTTACCACCAAGGCAAATAAGCAAAAGAGGTAATTGATATGGCACTCACTCGTAACTTCAAGCAAACCGTAATCGAACGTGTCGAGCGCGACCCGGAATTTGCAAAAGCATTGCTCGATGAAGCCGCCACGCTATTCCTAAGTGGTGAGCCGGAAACGGCGCGTCTTATCTTGCGTGATCTTGTCAACGCCACGCTCGGTTTCGAGCGGCTAGCGAAAGTTACCGATAAGCCGAGCAAGAGTTTGCATCGTATGTTGTCGCCGAAAGGCAATCCCAGCATGGATAATCTTGCCGCTATTTTCGAAGCGGTGAGTGCCCGTTTAAAAGTACAACTTGAGGCGCATACGGTAGAGATGGCCTAGCTTTAAGTTGGGCATTCACCTTTTACCCATTTGCATCAACGATAACGCTCAGTGCCGATCCAAGCGCCGGTAATAAATCGCTTCGGTTAAATGGGTAGTGCCGATGTTCGGTTGACCAGCCAAATCGGCAATCGTTCGGGCCACGCGCAGAATGCGGTGATACGCGCGCGCCGAAAGGCCAAGGCGATCGACCGCACGCTCCAGCAAGGCGCAATCGCGCGAGGACAACTCGCAATGCTGTTCCACATCTTGATTGTTTAGCGTGGCATTGGATTTTTTGCTGCGCTGCAATTGGCGTGCACGCGCATGGATCACGCGCTTACGGACTTCCGCTGTCGATTCGCCGCAAGCGCCAGCCTGGCGCAATTCGGACAACGGCACGCGCGGTACTTCCACTTGCAAATCCATACGATCGAGCAACGGCCCGGAGACACGCGCACGATAACGCTGCACTTGATCGGCGCTGCAATGACAGCGCCCGCATGGATCACCGGCGTAACCGCAAGGGCATGGATTCATTGCGGCGACCAATTGAAACCGCGCCGGAAATTCGGCCTGGCGCGAGGCGCGCGAAATGATCGTGCGACCGGATTCCAATGGCTCACGCAGCACCTCCAGAACATGGCGATTGAATTCCGGCAACTCATCGAGAAACAGCACCCCATGATGCGCAAGACTGATCTCACCAGGCCGCGGAACCGAACCGCCGCCGACCAATGCAGCCGCCGATGCTGTGTGGTGCGGCGCGCGGAACGGGCGCATTGTCCAGCGTTGAAAATCGATTGCGTGCCCGCACACCGAACGCACGGCGGTGGTTTCCATCGCATCGGACTCGCTCATCGGCGGCAGAATGCCGGGCAGGCGGCTGGCCAACATGGTTTTACCGGTGCCGGGTGGGCCAATGAACAATAGGTGATGGCCACCGGCGGCGGCAATTTCCAAAGCGCGCCGTGCTTGCGCCTGGCCGCGCACGTCAGCCAGATCCGGCTCGGGCTCAAAAGCGGTTCGCGGAATATCGTTCATTGCGGCGATATCGAGTTTAAGCGCGCCGCGCAAAAACGCGCACACATCCAATAACGAACGCGCGGTATGCGTGATGCCGCCGCTGGCCAATGCCGCTTCGGCGCCGTTGTCGTGCGGCACGATTACTTCCCGCCCTGCTGCTTGCGCTTTTAGTACCGCCGGCAGCACACCGGTAACGCCGCGCAATTCACCAGACAAAGCCAGCTCACCAAGAAATTCATACCGCTGCAGGCGCTCTTTGGGGATTTGGCCGCCAGCGGCAAGAATGCCCAGTGCAATCGGCAAATCGAAGCGCCCACCATCCTTAGGCAAATCGGCGGGTGCCAAGCTCACGGTAATGCGCCGATCGGGATATTCCAGTTGTGCATTCTGAATCGCAACGCGCACACGATCGCGCGCTTCTTTCACCGCCGTTTCAGGCAGGCCGACAATCGATGTACCGGGCAAGCCACCGGAAAGATGCACTTCCACCGTGACCGCCGGTGCGGCGATTCCGTCCTGGGCGCGGCTGTTAACGATGGCAAGGCTCATGGAGGTTGCCTATCGGCGCAACCGGTTAACCTTGTCAGCTTTGCTCGTGGTTGGTGACGCCAAGCTTTGCTTCCAAGACGGCGACGTGCTCTTCCAATGTTTCAATTTTTTCGCGCGTACGCAAAAGCACACGGCGTTGCACTTCAAATTCCTCACGCGTGACCAAATCCAAATCCCGCAAACCGCCGCGCAATGCCTCGCGAAAATTGGCGGTTAGATCGTTATGCGCTTCGCGTAAGCCCGCAGGTACCAAATCGGATAAACGCTTGGCCAGTTCATCAATGGCGAGAAGATTGATCATGGAGTAAATCCTAACCGTTCAGATGGTGCACAGTGTACTCACTTGCGCACGGAACGTAAGCCGACAATCGCTTGAATTTGTTGTAAGAAATCTCCTACGCCGCGCGGCCAGTTCGATCTTAAAAGGCGGCTCTATTCGCGGACACCTAGCTTTGCGTATAGTCCAACATTCAGTTGCGGCCTTTGACGGAGAATCGGCGTATGAAAATGGTGATGGCGATTATCAAGCCGTTCAAACTCGACGATGTGCGCGAAGCGCTGTCGGAGATCGGTGTGCAAGGCATCACGGTGACGGAAGTGAAAGGCTTCGGCCGCCAAAAAGGGCATACGGAGCTTTATCGTGGGGCGGAGTATGTGGTCGATTTCCTGCCGAAGATCAAACTGGAAATCGCGGTTCATGACGAGCTGGCGGAGCGCGTGGCGGAAGCGATCATGCAAACGGCAAACACCGGTAAAATTGGCGATGGCAAAATCTTCATCTATTCGCTGGATCAAGTCATTCGCATTCGCACCGGCGAGGTCGATGCGGATGCGCTTTAGATAAATTCCGCCACATCAAAAAAGGATCTGATTGTGGCTATCATCGCCACTGCAAAAGATTCAACTACAATTTTTTTTAGCAAAAGGTGCGACAAATCATGCGTGAATTTGCCTTGTTGGTGGCAAGCATTATCGGCGGTTGGGCAACAACGACCATGGCCGCCCCAGAAACCGATACCCGACTGCTGCGCTTTCCCGATATTTGCGCCGACGCCATCGCATTCGTGTATGCCGGCGATGTCTACCGCGTTGATGCCCAAGGCGGTTTAGCGCAACGATTAACGTCGCACGATGGTTTAGAGCTGTATCCGAAATTCTCCCCCGATTGCCGCTGGCTGGCGTTCTCCGGCGAATACGACGGTACGCGCCAGGTGTATGTCATTCCCGCAATCGGTGGAACACCAAGGCAGTTGACGTTTTACAACGACGTCGGCTACATGCCACCGCGCGGCGGCACTGACTACCGGGTGCTCGATTGGACGCCGGACGGAAAATCGGTTCTCGTGCGCGCCAATCGCACCCCGTACGATGAACGCAACGGTCGGCCGTATTTGGTGCCGTTCGATGGCGGGATGGAAACCCCGTTGGCGGTGACGGAGTCCGGTGGCGGCATGCTTTCACCGGATGGCACACAATTCGTTTATACGCCGATCGATCGCGATTTTCGCAGTTGGAAACGCTATCGCGGCGGGCGCGCCCCCGATGTATGGACCTACGATCTGGTCCATAACACGTCCAAACGCCTTACCGACAACCCCGCCAGCGATGCGCAGCCGATGTGGGTGGGCAATACCATTTATTTTGCCTCCGACCGGGATTACACCGTCAATCTGTATGCCGTCTCGCCCGAGGGCGGGCAGGCGCGTCGAGTCACCGATTTCAAAGACTTCGATGTGCTTTGGCCAAGCGCCGGCAAAGACGCCATCGTGTTTGAAAACGGCGGTTATATTTATCGTTTCGATCCGGTGAAAGAAACCAGTATCCGCGTGCCCATCGAGGTACGCGGGGATAGGCCCTATACCTTGCCGGTCTATAAAAAAGTTGCCGGGCGGGTTGAGTCTTTCGACCTATCGCCTCACGGCGAACGCGCCGTCATTGGCGCGCGCGGCGACATTTTCACGGTACCGGCCAAAAACGGCGAGATTCGCAATATCAGTCATACCCCCACGGTGCGCGAAATCAGCGTCAGTTGGTCACCCGATGGACGGCAGGTCGCTTATCTCGCCGATGCCACGGGTGAATACGAACTTTATCTGCGTGCGGGGAATGGCAAGGGAGAACCCAAGCAAATCACGCGCGATGGCGACATTTGGCGTTTTCCGCCGTTGTGGTCGCCCGATGGCAACAAATTGGCATTTGCCGATAAAAAGCAACGCTTGCACTACGTGGATGTAGCCAGTGGAAAAATCCATGAGGCCGACAGCGCTAGGCACGATGACATTACCGATTACACCTGGTCACCGGACAGCTCATGGCTTGCTTATACGAAAGCCGAAGGCAATGGCTTAACCCGAATCTGGGCTTATTCTTTATCGCAACAAAAAAGCTACCCCTTAACCGTTGCCACCTCCAGCGCGTACAGCCCAGCCTTCGACCCGAAAGGCCGTTATTTGTATTTTCTTTCGAATCGCGATTTCAATCTCACCTACAGCGCCTACGAAGAAAATTATCTGTACACCAACGCCACTCGCATTTATGCCGTTGCTTTGAGCGCGAATGGCCCGACTCCATATCCGCCTAAGAGCGACGAAGCGGCATCCGTTAAAGCCACTGCAAAAAAAGACGAGAAGAAAACCAACCGGGCGGAACCACTAAAAATTGACGCCGCGGGAATTTTTGATCGAATCGTGGCACTCAAAGTGCCTGCGGGAAATTATCAATCGTTAGCGGCGAACAACGACGGCCTTTTCTACTTATCTGGCGCTGATGCGCGCACGCAGACGCTTGAGTTGCGCTATTACCCATTGGGCGAGGATAAAGACCAATCGGTGCTTAAAGGCATTCAAGCTTATCGCCTGTCTTTCGATGGAGCTAAGATTCTCTACGAACAGGGCGAAAAATTTGGCATTGTCGATGCCAAGCCCGATCAAGACGCGGCAAAGGGTGCCCTGAATCTGGAGCATTTCGAGCTACTGGTCGATCCGCGGCAAGAATGGCAACAGGAATACGTCGATGCCTGGCGCATCCTGCGCGATTGGTTTTACGATCCGGGTATGCACGGCGGCCTGGCGCGCTGGAAAGCCGTTCGCGAAAAATACCAAGCCTTGGTCCCTCACGTAGCGCATCGAGCCGATCTTGATTACATTTTTAGTGAGATGGCGGGAGAGCTGCAATCCGGTCATGTCTACGTGCAATCGGGAGACCAGCCGCAAATCGAACGCCATGCCGGTGGCTTGCTTGGGGCCGACATCGAGGCCGACTCATCCGGGTATTTCAAGATCCAGAAAATATATTCCGGTGAAAATTGGGAAGCGCGCCTGCGTTCACCGTTGAGCGAACCCGGGGTTGACGTGAACGCCGGTGAGTACATTCTTGCCGTTGATAACGTTAGCACGCGCGGGGTTAAGAATTTTTACCAACTGCTACAAGGCAAAGGCGATGAGGTGGTTACCTTATTGGTGGGCCCCAAAGCCAACCCCACTGGCGCGCGCGAGGTTCGCGTTAAAACGCAAACCTCCGAGCTTGGGCTGCGCTACTACGCCTGGGTGGCGCAGCGGCGCGCGATGGTTGAGCGGCTTTCCGATGGCAAAATCGGGTATATCCATGTACCCAATACTGCCATCGAGGGCAATCGCGAGCTGTATAAAGGCATGCTCGCCTATGCCAGCAAAGACGCTTTGATTATTGATGATCGTTATAACGGCGGCGGCTTTATTCCCGACCGCATGATCGAGTTGATTGCGCGCCAGCCACTCAATTACTGGAAACGCCGCGGACTTGATCCGCGAGCAACTCCATTGTTATCGCATAACGGGCCAATGGCGATGCTGATTAACGGCTTGTCGAGCTCCGGCGGCGATGCTTTCCCCTATTATTTCCACAAATTAAAATTGGGCACGCTGATCGGCACGCGAACCTGGGGCGGATTGATCGGCATTTCCGGCAACCCGGGCTTGGCCGACGGCGGCAGCATCACGGCGGCCACGTTCCGTTTTCTGGATACCGATGGACATTGGGCAGTGGAGAACGAGGGCGTGAACCCGGATATCGAGGTCATTGATCGCCCTGAACTGATCGCTACCGGCCATGACCCAAGCCTCGAAAAAGCCGTGGAAGTATTGTTGCAAGAGCTTGCGAAAACGCCGCCGAAACCGGTTAATGTACCGCCAGCACCTACCGACTTCGGCGATCATTAATCAGCCAATCGGTTTAATGTTGAGTTTTCCCGTAATGTGAGGGGTAACAGTACCGCGAGCATAGGAGAATCTCGGATTAAACCTACCGGGTTAACGCCGATTAAGTAGCGAAGGACAATCGTGGCTATACTCTGCGTTGCCCTTCACGTGTTTAACCAAACCTAAACGCCCGATGCCGACCATCAAAGGACGTTACACCGCAACGCCGCTCTCTCGCCTGCTTGCGCCAATTGGCAAGCTGCACTTTTTTCTGCCGGCGTTGTTGGTTTTTACACTCGCGGCAACCAGCACCCATCCTTTAACACTCGCGTTGCTGCTGCTGGCCAATGCCCTAGTTATGTCGGCGGCATGCCAAAGCTTGGGGTTTGGTTTGGAGCTGAACTTCGCGCGCAATTTGCTGCGCCGTGGCGTGGCATTTTTGGTGCTGCTCGTCGTCTATACCGCCACCGTCGCCCTGCTGGTCACCTATCCGTTATTGGTATTGATTCGCGACGGCTCGTTGGGCGCCACCATCGCATTGACTTGCGCGCTCGTCGCCGCCTTGTTGAGTTTGTGGCGCATCTGGCCGGTTTTCGGCTTGGTGTTTGTTTGGGACGATGCGTATCCGGCGGCCAACGAACGCTCGTGGATTTTTGCAGCGATCGCCCGCAGCCTGACATTTGCCACGCATTTAACGGCCGAACACGAATTGTTTTTTAGTCACGGCCTGATCGTGGCCTTAAGTTTACTGACATTAGCGCTGGGCGCCCTGAGCTTGGCCGGATTAGGTGGGGTGTTGCCTTCGGAGTTTCATATCGTCGCGCTTGGCCTGTACGCGCTTGCGCTGGTACCACTGGCGAATTTTTTGATTGTGAACCGCTGTATTCGGGCATTGCTATTAGAAACGCAAACTGTGCGCACCGACCCCGCCCCGGCAGCGGATCAAAACGGCGGCGTGCCTGCCAAACCGATATTAACTAAAACCTTAACAACGAACGAACTCAACGCCATGCTGCTGCGCGCAACGCGCAGCGGCGAGACGGAGCTGGCGCTCGCAGCGCTTGAGCGCGGCGCGGACCCTTACGTCAACCCGGAACCCAGTGATCGCGATCAGCGGCCCTTATTGGTTGTGGCCGCAACCAATTCGGATTTACGGCTGTTACGGGCGCTCATCGCCAAAGGCATCGATATTAATCGAGCTCAAGCGGGCCTTACCCCATTGCTCGCCGCAACCAGAGACAGTTATCAAGGCCGCCCCGATGTGGTGATGACCTTGGTTACCAATGGCGCCGATCCACGCACGATGGATGCGGAGCACAACACCGCCCTGCACTATGCGGCATTGAGCTCCGATGCCACCATCGCCGCTTTATTACTGGATGCTAATGCGCCGCTGCATGCGGTTAATCGTGAAGGGTTAACACCTTTGGGCGTGGCGTGTTCCGCGGCGAATTGGCCACTGGTTCAGTTTCTGTTGGAACGCGGCGCCAAATTGGAAGTGGAACATGCGCAACCGGCATTGATCGCCGCAGCATCCATCGCCGATGACGACCCCGCCGGCGTCAAACTGCTTATTAAGCGTAAAGCGAAAATGGATGCGCGCGGTCCGCTCGGGCGCAGCGCTCTAATGGCAGCGGCATTGCAAGGGCATGTCGAGATCGCGCGAGCCTTGCTCGCTGCGGGCGCCAATGTCGATGCCGCCGACAGTCACGGCACCACCGCGTTGATGGAGGCAGCCCGCGCTGGCGCACACGAGGTCATTGCGCTGATCGCAGAGTATCACCCTTCGCCGAATCTAATCGACAACACCGGGCGCAGCGCATTGATCATCGCCTGTCAGTCGCGCCAAGCAACCGACGAATGCGTGCGAGCCCTTCTGGCACTGGGCGCCGATCCGCGCCAGGCCGCAGGCGATGGCAAAACCGCATTTGATTTCGCTTTGAACGGCGGGCGTTGGAACCTCGTTGCACTGCTTGATCCAAGCTACGTATTGCCGGCCAGCGTCAGTACGGCCCCCGCCAACTTGGGATCTGAGTCCGCATCCGCACAAGCGCATTTGTTGGATGCTTTACGCTTTGACAATACCGAGGTTATGGCGCAATTTTCAAGCCAAGCCCGCGATTGGCCGCAACCCGTATTGATGAACTTGTATTTGGATCTCCTGGGACCAGAGCAATCGGCGGCGCGCACCTGGTTGCTTAATCACGGTTTAAACAGCAACGCCCGCGACAGCGCAAATAAAGCGTTATTCACGGAGCTATTGGGCCGACTGCCACACGCTCTGTCGGCCCTTGATGACTTGATTCACGCCGGTGCCAACGTTGCCGGCGCGGGTGTGCTGATTCGCCTGCTAAAGGCGCACACAGCGGAGTTCACCGCGGCACAGCATGCGCAGTTGGAAAAGCTCGCTTTATACCTGATCGAGTGTGGAGCAGATTTCCTAAGTTGCGATGAAAACAAACACACCACGCTGCATCTGGCGACGGAGCACGCGATGGCCGCATTGGCCTGCGCGTTAATTGCCCGCGGCTGCGATCCCAATGCCCGCGACCTGAACGGGCGCACACCGTTGCACAATGCGCTCGGCCTGAGCCTGCCGTTAGCGCTAAAAATCGTCCCAAAACTGATCGCCGCAGGCGCTGATCCTGAAGCGGTCGCAGCGAACAACGAAACCCCGCTCGGCTTAGCCATGGCGCGGCCCGACTCCGAGATAAAAGACTGGCTGCGTTGGTCGCGCTGGCGGTTGCCGCAGCGTGCACTGTTCAGCAGTGATTTACCGGCAGCAGCCATGCTTGGCGATGCGGCGGCAATCGATAAATTACTGGTGCTTGGGTTTGCCGTGGACAGCACCGATGCGCAAGGCGCTAGCGCATTGTTACGCGCCGCAGGCTCAGGACATGCCGAGCTAACAAAACGGCTACTCAATTACGGTGCGAATGCGGCGCACACCGCCTTAAGTGGTGCCACAGCGCTCAGCGCGGCCGTTAGCGCTCGGCGAGAAAACACCGTTACGGCGCTTCTCGATCATGGCGTAACGCCGGATCAGCCATTGCCCGGTGGCGGCACTGCATTGATGGTTGCCGCAGCGCTCGGTTATCCGGAGATAACAGCACATTTATTGGCTCGCGGCGCCGCGGTCAATGCGCAAGATGAAAAACACACTCATGCGCTGCACGCCGCGGCATTGTTCGCTTTTCAAACCAACGACACGCCGCGGGCAAAAGCCTTAATCGATCTGTTGGTGCAACACGGCGCGTCGCTTAATCAACCGAATGACGCAGGTCAAACTCCGTTGCTGCTGTTGCTCGGAGCCAGCGCCAAACCAGGCACTAAATCGGACCAAAAGCATCTTCTGGCTATACTGCCACTGCTACTTAGCAAGGGCGCCGATCTCAATGCGCAAGACCAACGCGGCGTTAGCGCGTTGCACGCTTGTGCCTTGCACGGTTTGTTATTACCAGCGCGTCAGCTATTAGCTGCCGGGGCCAATCCACAGTGCCGCGATGGATTGGATCGTACACCCGCTGAGCTGGCGCAAATGCTGGGGTATGTTGATGTCGCGACGGAATTGGCGGCGGTGCGCCCGCCCGCGTTGCGCCCTGGCGCCATCCAGGCAAAGCCATCTAATCCGTAAAATTATTGCCCCCAGCCTATCGCGGACACAAAGCGGTGGGGTTTCCAAAGGGGAGCGCGCGCAGCACTCTCCTTTGGTCGCCCGTGCGAATTTACTTCGCACGGAGCAAAGTGGGAACCCAATAAAATACCCCGCTGCTTGCGGCGGGGTATTTTATTGGCTATCGGCTTCGAATAGACGGCCAAGCTCCACCAACGCGTCTTTTGAGCTTTGCACCAAAGCCACTTCATCGTCGTACATTAAGTACTGCGTTTTCAACAACTCTTCATCGTGGGTACGAAATTTCTCCACTCGATCCTTCGCCAGTTTCGAATCCAGCCCCAGACCTTCCAACACATGTTGCGCCATTTCCAAACTGGAATAGAGTGTCTCGCGAACGACCCGGTCGACGTTCAAATCCATCAGCCGAAACGTATGCTGACGATTACGTGAACGCGCGACGATTTTTAGATGCGGATACTGTCGTTTAACCAAACGCGCGGTGCGCACATTGGCTTCCGGATCATCGGTGGCAAGCACAAAAATCTCCGCGCGGTCGGCGCGGGCGGACCGTAATAGATCGGCTCGGCTCGGATCACCAAAATAAATTTGATTGCCGAAGCGGCGCGACATATCGACTTGTTCAATCGAATTTTCCAATGCCGTGAACGGAATGTTTTGCGCACGCAAAATGCGCGCGACGATTTGCCCCACGCGCCCGAACCCGGCGATGATGACGCGCGGTGAATGCTCGTCGATTTGATCGAATGCCCTGCCCGGCTTTAGTTTGCGGTTGGCCAGCCAGCGGTTTCCCAGCAGCACCGAAAGCGGTGTCAACGCCATCGACAACGTCACCACCACCACCAGCAATGCGTGCAGTTCGGCGCTTAATAGGGATTTATCTTGCGCCAAGTTGAACACCACAAACGCGAATTCGCCGCCGCCAGACAGCAAAATCGCCAAATTCAACGTCGCGGCGAAATCGAGTTTGCCGAATCCACGACCGAGCGCCAGCAGTACCAAGGTCTTCGATAGCAACAACGCCGTTACCAACAACGCAATCAGCAACGGATGCAGTAACGCAAGGCGCATGTCCACGGACATGCCGACCCCCATAAAAAACAGCCCCAGCAATAGCCCTTTAAAGGGTTCGATGTGCGATTCGATTTCGTGCCGGAATTCGCTGTCGGCCAACAACACACCGGCAATAAAAGCGCCCAGCGCCATCGATATGCCCGCCAATTGCATTAACCACGCCGTGCCAAATACAACCAGCAACGCGGTGGCCGTAAACATCTCCAGCGTTTGCGCCCGTGCCACCGCGCGAAACACCGGACGTAGCAAATACCGGCCACCAATAATTACCGTTGAAATGACCAGGACCACACGCAAAACTGCGAATGGATCGGAGACGTTCGACGCTGTGGTTGCGGCGCCGAGCAAGGGAATTAAGGCCAGGATGGGAATGGCGGCAACGTCTTGAAACAACAAGATCGCCAACCCAAGCCGCCCGTGCGCGTGATTCAGTTCCTTGCGATCGGCCAGAATTTGCACCGCAATGGCCGTGGAAGATAGGGTTAGTCCCAAACCGATCACCAACGCCGATTCCCAATTCAATCCGCATAACACCGCAATACCGCCGAGCAACAGCGCACTGAGCGTGACTTGCAGCGTACCGGCGCCGAATACCGCACGGCGCATCAGCCATACTCGTTGTGGCGACAACTCCAATCCGATGACGAACAGCAGCAACACCACACCAAGCTCGGATAGCTTGGCGGTTTGTTCGACATTGAAAATCAGTTTTAAGCCTTGCGGCCCGATCAGCGCCCCGGCTACCAAATAACCCAGCACCGCACCGAGCCCAAAGCGTCGAGCCAACGGCACGCTGATCACCGCCGCCAATAGAAAGATCACCGCGTATTGGAGAAAAGTATGAGTTTCCACGTACATCCTCCTTGGGTGATTGCAGACAGCGCATCAGGGTCGATCTCAGGTTTTGCGACAACGCATGGCTAGACTCTACGTACCCGATAAGGAGCGCGCCATGATCGATCTTTTTTCTCGCCCCCAGCCATTCTACCGCGTGCAGCCCAACTCCCGCGAATGGACCCTATCGCTTTGCGTGCTTTGGTTATGGCTGGGATTGGGCGCCTGCTTGTTGCTTGCAATGACCAGAAGCCATCATGAGCTTCGCGGATGGGAAGTGTATTGGCTGGTGATTGCGCCGGCATTCAATTTAATCGCAGTGCGTTGGCGCACGTTGGCGGCGGCTCTCGCGTCTCGCGTCCGCGTGGGCCGCCGCCCAACGTGCGTCAATGTTCAAGCTCGATTCGTTCATCCCCGATAGACGCGTTGGTCTTTTATAGCTACCCATAAAGCGGAATCTAAGGGATTCATACTGCATACGAAAACGGTTGACTAAGCGTTGCGTATTCAAACAGGGGAGTCATGCAATGAACCGAGAGATTGTGTTTTTGGTCAAGCAAACGCCGCAAGGCGGCTACACGGCACGCGCGCTCGGTTATCAAATCGCAATGGAAATAGACGCGGCGGAAAATTTGCATCAACAACTGCGCGCAGCGGTGCAATGCTATTTCCAAGAAACCGATCCACCGCACGCAATTCACTTGCATTTTTTGCGTAATGAAGTGATTGCGGTATAGAGCAGCCTTAATTTATTGCCCATTTCCACCTTAAAACACAGGTCCATTCCTGTTCTAACCCTTCTGCATCCAACGGAGTTACACTAGATTAAAGATTATAATGTCCGGGGAGTGTGGATTATGAGCACGGAAATTGTTTTTGTCGTTGAAGAAGCGTTGGAAGGCGGTTATACGGCGCGCGCGGTAGGTAAAAACATTTTGGCGGAGGCAGAAACGGTACCAGAATTGCGCACTCAGGTTCGCGATGCCGTTAATTGCCATTTCGAGCTAAGTCAGGCGCCTAAATTGATCCGATTGCATTTTGTACGCGACGAAGTCATTGCTGCGTGAAATTACCGTGCGATATTGGTGGTGTGGAGCTCGCCAAAGCACTGGGTGGTATTGGTTATTGGTTATTGGTTATTGGTTATCGGGTATCCCGTCAAACGGGAAGCCATCTGCGGCTTACTTACGCCGGGCCACCGGAACATCACATGACCATTCCTGCACATAAGCCATTGAAGCTTGGTACATTAGCCGGAATTTTAGCGGATGTGGCTCTTTATCAAGGTTTAAATCGAGATGAATTGCTCACTCGATTATTTTGACAATTCAGCATATGAGGTCGATTCGTCCGCTCATTAAATTGAGCGAACGAATAGTGCATTGAAATAAAAACCCTAGCCCATGCAGAAAAAATTCAATTTATTACCGTCCAGGTCGCGGAAATAGCCCGCGTAAAACCCTTCACCGCGCGGCCCCGGCGCGCCTTCATCGGTAGCCCCTAAGGACAATGCCTTTTGGTGTAGCGCTTTGACTTTTTCCGGGCTATCAACCACCAACGCGACCATGCCGCCATTACCGATTGTCGCCGGTTTGCCGTTGTAAGGTTTGATGACGGAAATGCCGGGTGTGCCCGGTTTGATAAACCAAGCGACGAATCTATCCGATTCCATCATGCGTTTGGCCCCCATTTCACTTAACAGTGCATCATAAAAACCGGTTGCGCGTTGCATATCGTTCGTACCGAGCGTTACATACCCAATCATCGGTGGTCTCCTTAAGGTGATTCTGGCGCCAAAGAACATTTTTTAAACATTGCCATATTACCTGCGCGGATTGGCGCCGGGAAGTGTAAAGCCAGCCAGCGAATACAGCGTATTTTTTTGGTCATTCTTGATTTTGAGTTTATTGTCTTTTCTCAAGGGTGGGCGTAAGCTGAAAACCAGCTGCCATCGCACAATTCAAGCGAAATACGCAATCACCCATGAACCCGCCTCTTGAATACCTTTCCCCTAAGGCAAGATTTTTTTTGCGAAATATGACGCGTCAAGTTCTGCTGCGGATTACGTTACTGATGGCGATGGGGATTGCGGGAATGGGAACAGCCCTGGCGGTCGTTCCCACGCAAGAGCAACAAGCGCTATCGGATCTTTACACCGACACCTCGGGGATAAGCTGGACCACCAACACCAATTGGAACAGTGGCGCTGGCACGGAATGCACTTGGTATGGCATTACTTGCAATGCCGATCAAAGCCATGTAATCGGCATTGATTTACGAACCAACAATCTGCAAGGATCGCTACCAACGTCTTTGAATGGATTGACCGCATTACAAACGCTGTTGGTGAGCGCCAATCACCTTACCGGTTCAATTCCATCGCTGTCGGGAATGACGGCTTTGGAAAATGTTGAAATCGCTGTCAATCAACTCACTGGACCCATTCCGTCATTGACCGGTTTATCTGCCTTGATGGCTTTCAATGCCAATGGAAATCAGCTCAGTGGCCCGATTCCAGCACTGACGGGGTTAACCGCATTGCAAAGTTTTAACGCTTCTTCAAACCAATTTTCTGGGCCACTGCCCGCATTCACTGGGCTGACCGCGTTGCAAGATTTTGATGTGGCCTATAACCCGTTATTGGGCGGGCCACTACCCTCATTCACGGGATTAACCACTTTGCAACTTTTTGTTGTCAACAACTGCCAGCTCACTGGATCGATCCCCTCTTTAAGCGGTTTAACGGCGTTGCGAAATTTCGATGTCGATAACAATTTGCTAACCGGTGATATTCCGCCACTGACCGGATTAACGGCATTGCAAACCTTCATTGCTAGCTACAATCAGCTCACCGGTTCAATCCCAAGCCTAACTGGCTTAATTGCCCTGGAAAACGTTGATGTCAGTTTCAATCAATTAACGGGAGCTTTGCCTACGTTATCGGGTTTGTCTGTCTTGGAGGCTTTTTCGGCCGGCGACAATCAGTTGACCGGATCGATTCCAGCGTTATCCAATTTACCCATGTTGAACCATTTCGATGTCAGCGTGAATCAATTAAGCGGCTCGATTCCAGCACTTTCACCCACCGACTTGCCGGTGCTGGCTTATTTCTTGGTGAGTGGCAACAGCTTAACCGGCTCGATCCCCGATCTCAGTGGCATGACCGCGTTGACTCAATTGGATGTCAGCTCCAATCAATTGACGGGACCGTTACCTGCATCGTTATATGGACTAACCGGTTTGGCCGCTTTTATTGCCGATAATAACCATTTAAGCGGCACTCTTTCCTCACTCAGCACAATGACCAGCTTGCAATATTTCGGAGTGGGTGGAAACGAGCTGCACGGCCCGCCGCCGGCGCCACCCAGCCCCAACATGTTGGTTCCCGGGTTTTCGCGGCTTTGCATAAATCCGCTGGATCCGGTTCCGTATCCAGCCTGGGACGTTGTAACCGGAATTAGTCCTTGGTATCTGAGCTGCGATCCGATTTTTAACAATTCCTTTGAATGATAGGCACGCAAAACAGTCGTCAGGCCGTGATGCCCAAGCGCTTACGTTCCATCCGCCGCAGAAATTCTTCCATAATTCGTCGATACAAATCTTCGCCAAGGTAGGCGTCTTCGACACCGGCATCGATCGACGGGTTATCGTTCATTTCAATCACCACGATGCGGTCGCCGACTTGCTTCAAGTCCACGCCGTACAACCCGTCGCCAATCGGCGCGGTGGCGCGCAACGCCAACTTCACCACCTCGTTCGGCACATCGCGCACCGGAAACGTCTTGAATCCGCCCGACCGCTGGGCCGCGTTGCCCGCGTGGTTGTAAATTTGCCAGTGCCCACGCGACATAAAATATTGGCAGCCATACAACGGTTGGTTATTGAGAATGCCAATGCGCCAATCGAATTCGGTAAACATGTATTCCTGCGCCAAGATCAACGCCGTGTGCTGGAACAAATCATCCGCTGCGGATTTCAATTGCTCGGGCGTTTCAACCTTGACGATCCCGCGCGAAAAAGAACCGTCCGGGATTTTTAATACAATCGGAAAATTGATTAGATCGGGCAACTCGCTTAAGCGTTTGGTATCGTCGCGATAAATGATTTCGGTATGCGGTGTGGGCAATTTGCGCGACTTCATCAAATCGTGCAAATAAATCTTATTGGTGCATTTCAAGATCGAGCTCGGATCGTCGATCACCACCATGCCTTCTTTTTCAGCCTTGTTGGCGAAACGATAGGTGTGGTTGTCCAAACCGGTGGTGTCGCGAATGAACAAACCGTCGTACTCCGCCAAACTGTTGTAATCAGTCTTGGTGATCATCTCCACATCAATGCCGATTTCCTTGCCCGCCGTGATGAACGCCTTTAACGCGCGCTTGTTCGACGGCGGCATTGCTTCGGCCGGATCGTGCAGCATGGCGATGTCGTAACGGAACTTGCGCCGCGCGCGCGGACGGCGCCACAGTTTGCGCGAGAACTTATCCAGCGCTTGGGCAAAGCCGTCTTCTTGCGAATCGGAAAGCGTGTGCAACGCGGCCGGTTTAATGGCGTTGATCTGCCACAGCTTCTGGCGCACGAATTCGATGCGCAGAATCGGGCACGGAAACGTTTCAAACACTTGCCGCATTAAATCCGCCAACGGCGCGTAGTTGGTTTCCCCGAAATACACCAGTACGCCAAAATCGGTGGTGTCGCGGCCTTCTTGCGGCAGGAATTTTTGCAGCTTTTGGTTAAGGTCTTCGATATCCAAACCGTACAACGAGCGTTTGCGCAAGTCGTTGATCGTGCGTCCGGACGGAATGACGCGGTGCCCGCGCGCTTCGGCCAGCAGCGATACGTAGTAACCAACGCCAAGATATTTGTAACTGCGGCATAAGTTAATGACCTGCGTGCGCTGATCGTCTTCGGCACCGATCGGCTCCTTCAGATAATCGCGCGCCGTGACCACATTGTCGGACGGATAATACGAACCCCAGTCCGATGCTTTTTCAACGACGATAACGAGCCGGCTCATGCGATTTCCGAGTCGGCTGTGAGAGTAACCGCAGGTAGCTCAGGCATAGGTGCTTAAGATCAATCGTCGTGGTGTCCGTGGTGCCTTAGTGTGACACAGGCTCGCGTTTGTGACAGCTGGGTCAGAGTAAAGTTTTGCCGGTGCGCGGGCATTGCGTCCCTGCTGTGCCTGGTCTAGGCTTTCGTAACCCCAGTGACCGCCTGAATGCTTGCCCATCCCCCCATCCGACAAGCTACGTTAGCTGATCTGTCCGCACTGCTTGAGTTGGAGCGGCGCGTATTCAGCGGTGATCGTTTAAGCGCCCGCCAATATCAGCGGCATCTCACCAGCAAAACGGCGCAAGTGCTCATCGCCGGGCAGCTCGGGCAGGTGCTTGGCAATGCCGTGGTGTTTTTTCGCAAAGGATTGGATATAGCGCGCTTGTACTCGATTGCGGTGGCCCCGCAGGCGCAAGGCTTGCGTTTGGGTGCAGTGCTGCTGATGGCCGCGGAAAACAACGCGCGCGCGCGCGGTTGCACTCGGATGCGCCTGGAAGTGCGCCAAGACAATCCGGCCGCGATTCGTTTATACGAGCGCGAGGGCTATCACCGTTTCGGTGCGCGTGCGAATTATTACGAAGACGGCATGGCTGCCTGGCGCTACGAAAAGCCTCTGGTTAAACGGCGCGAGACCCGATAGCAATGATCGACCTGATCAACCAATACCCAGTGCTGCTCGCGATTGCGATATTTGTGGCGCGCATTGGTGACGTCACATTTGGCACCGTGCGGGTTCTGGTCGGATTTCGCGGCTATCGGCTGCTGGCATCCTGCATCGGCTTTTGCGAAGCGTTTATCTGGGTGATCGCGGCCAGCAAAGTCATCGGACATCTCGATCACTGGTATTTGGCGGTGGCCTATGCAGCCGGCTACGCCACCGGCAATTTCGTCGGCATCACGATTGAAAAACACATCGGCGTCGGCAAGGAATTGGCGCGCATTATTTCGTACCGGCAGGATTGCGACCTGGCCGCTGAGCTTACCCGCTGCGGTTACTCGGTCGTCGAATTGCAAGGTGTGCGGCGTCAGCTCGATCCGGTGCAGGTGCTGTACGTCGTCGACAAACGCCGGCGCATGCCGGAGCTGTTGCGCTTGGTGCATGAACTCGACCCAAAAGCGATTTATACGATCACCGATGTCAAAACCTGCCACGGCGAGGATGAGCATGTGATGGATGCCGAGGCGTTGGATTATGGGCGAGCATTACGATCGAAACGGAAATAGCCCGAGCGTGCTGATCGAAAATGCATGCGCAACTGCCCGCCTATTTTAACGCGGAGTCAGCACAACCGGCCCATATCTTCGCCAAAACCGGGAAAACGCAGTCGCAAGAATTAACCCATGATTATTGATATCTTCGGCGGAATATAAGTAGTCATCGCTTGGTACAAAAAGATCGGTATTGAGATTAATCAACCGACCATCGCAATATTTGACGGCGGCCGAATAAAAAGGACCCGGCAAACCCGCCTGCCCAACCGCACAGCCTTCATCGTTGATTGCATGAATATGGACTTGACTGGACTGCCCAAAATACAACCCAAGCTGCGGCACCTGGGTTAAAGCCGGGCGTGTTGGTGTCGACACGAAGGAAATGCCAAGAGGCTCGGTCGCACAGTACACGGAAAAAGCGTAACTGTTCGCTAGCGAATTCACCTCGCAACGCACGAACTCCACAGACGCTCTACCAACCAAACCCAGGCCCACATCAATCTGCGCTGGCAGCCAAGAGGTAATGTCGTATTCGTACAGACTGACATCGTTCGCAACGCGGCCGTAGGAAGGGCTATACGCCAACCAAATATACGGCTTGTTACCGCAATACCCTCCAATCCATCCATCCCGATTGATGGACTTCGCCCGCGCATTGCCTTGCGAGCAGGAAAGCGCATACATCGTGCCGGGTCGCGAGATATCACCTGCCTGTGGCACCCATACAAAGGCCGTTTCTCTAACATTCAGGCCGCCCCTGTAGGAGTAACCGACCACCCATCCCGCATCATTCACCGCTAACGCTTCAGACCCGTTATCACCAGGCAATACTCCAATCGCAATCGTGCGCTGATCGTAGGTGAACAATGTGGCGATCGTGGGATCAAAACCAATGGTTCGGCCACCGACTCCTAATGCACCCTTATTGAGATCGTTGATTTTGCTCTCGAGGTAGGGAATTGTCCGTGAATCCACAATGCGGCCAGCTATTCCCAAACCGACATTGCTATATGAGGCCAGGGACGCATCTCCACCGAAAGTTGCCCCGCCGACATAACCGCTGTCGTTGATTGCCCCAGCAGATGTCGTATACGAGAGATCAACATCGGCCATGATGTACGTTTGCGCGAAAGCAGAAGTCGTGGCTAACGCCAAACCAACGCAGATCACTGATTCAATGCATTTAACCTTGAT
>CAYXMH010000021.1:0-54636 GCA_964466115.1 uncultured Rhodanobacteraceae bacterium
CGCGCGTTCAATACGTGGCTCATACCGCACCTTCGCCATCTCGTTAAATGCAATCGATCCATCCCCCGACAGGATAGCGTTAATTTACTATTGCAATTGTGAATAATTGTATTATGATTAAAATAAGACTTGCAGTGCGGCAATGGAATCTATGCCGCGGCGGGCTATACATAAGTGCGAAATTCAGGGCACAAGGCGGACATCTTTTTGTCCGGAATTTGCAAACAAATGTTACGGCGTCGGTATGGCCGATCGAGTGTTATAGATTCACCCGGCGCGATCTGTTCGTTTAATCGCCACAGCGGCTAAGCCGGATAGGCACTCAGACACGGCGAGAATGGAAATCCCATTATTTTTGAGATTTCTTAAAGTTGTCGGGATCGTGTGGGACGCGGCGAGACCGCTTAGTGGTGGCTATGGGTGGGCTTTAATTCAATGGATAAATAATTGATTAAAAAGAAATTAAGTTACCTGGTTTTTGAATGTGCCCCCAGATATGCCCCCATATGACCGCAGATTTCTTGCTAATGTTTTTCGTCTTGCGTGTAAAAACTCTTTCAATTTATTTGAAAGATGTTCTTTCTCATTTATCTCGCATTCCCAAATAACAAGGACATCCCACCCCGACTTACGAAGCGCAGCGATATTTCTGATGTCCCGTTGTTGATTCCCTTCGATTTTTGGAATCCAATAATCCTGATTTGATTTTGGCTTGCGAATGCCTTCATTACAGTCATGTCCATGCCAAAAACAGCCTTGAACGAAAACTGCTTGCTTCCAGCCGATCCATGCAAGATCAGGTTTTCCTGGGAGGTCTTTCCTGTGAATGCGATACCCTGAAAATCCCATTTCCCGGCAAACTTCCCGTACCGTTAGCTCTGGTACTGTGTCTTTACTCCGGATTTTCCGCATGTTTTCTGAGCGGCGTACAACGGTTAACTTGTCCATTGTTACTTGTTTTTAGTGGCAATTTCATCAGCTGCTTGTTTTGAAAACTTTGCAATTAGCCACTTCAGCACTTCAAGCTGGTCTGCCGAAGCAGCCCGGCGAATTTGAATCAAAAGCTGTTTTAAATCGGGGCGAATTAGAGTGGCATTCTGCGCGCCCTCGTTGCAAACAGAACAAATGGCACGAAGGTTAGAAGGCTCATCGTTACCTCCTTTGCTCTTGTCAATGATGTGCCCGATATGAAGACGAGTTTTTCGCGTTGGATCGTACGGATGCGGCTCCCCCGCAACAGCGCCGCACATTTGGCAAGTAAAACCGTTTCGATCAAGTACGTATGCACGCGTTTCTTTTGAAATTGCGCGCTCAAACGCCGGTTGCGGCGTCGAGGTTTCCAGTAAATATTGACCAGGTTTCAATTCGCTGCGGTCATTATGCGTGAGGATCAAATAACCTTCTTCTGTGCGAAGCTCGCGGACACGCCGAGCCCATTCAGACTGGTTACCTGCAATTGGCCGCAATTCGTCCGAATCCATTACACGGCCAATATTTGCTAGAAAGTGTGCGCGGAGTTTTCCGCGTGCGCCGCCGTTTGGTATTTTTTCTTTTGTCACTTCTATGCTCGTTTAAGCTTTGGTTTCGCAGCAGCATTTAGTGCTGCCTTAATTTGTGTGCCCACAGCACGGGCGACGGGAGGAGGAAAAGCATTGCCAATTTGCCGGTATGCGGCAGTTTTTTTACCGCTAAATTGCCAATTATCCGGAAATCCTTGGACACGTGCGGTCATGCGGACAGTTAAACGAGGCATACCGATAAAGTCTTTTCCAGGCGCAGCATCGGCGATACCCATCCCATCCACGCCTATCGAAGCCCAAGCCTTTTTTGCTCTGGTGGGACCAAGGTCAGGGCCACCGTGTTTTTTACTGCCGCCTACCAATGTAGGAGCTATATCACATGCTCTTTCGCGCCATTGTTTTACACCGCGCCACCCGTTTGTAGCCATAAGATCGAAAAGCGCCTCACCAACCGTTGGCGGTGGGGCAATATGTGCTGACGGCCAATTGAAATGCTCTGCAGCATTTTTCTTTAGCGCCACAAAAACAACACGCGGACGCAACTGAGGCACGCCAAAATCACTTGCATTAAGCAGGCGCCATTCAGCGGTGTATCCAAGTTTTTTTAAATCGTTAATTATTTTTGCACGGTATTCATCAAAAACAGAATCAAGCAATCCGCGCACATTTTCGAGTATTACTGCTTGAGGTTTGCACTCAGACACCAACCGAATTGCTTCTGGGAAGAGATCGCGCGCATCATTGCTCCCAAGTTGCTTGCCTGCTTTTGAAAAAGGCGGACAAGGCACTCCCCCTGCCAGTAATTCAATTCCTTTCCATTTTTCGGCAGAGTAGTAGTGGAGGTCACCTTCTATAACATTCCAGCAAGCGCGATTGATACGGAGGGTTTGACAAGCTACCGCTTCAATCTCTACTAGGCTGACATGGTCAAAGCCTGCTTGCTCTATGCCCAGGGCTTGACCACCTGCGCCAGCACATATTTCCAACGACGAAAGCCCCATTACCATCTCCAGATTCTGTGTCTAGCAAATGTACTCTGCTTATATCTATAGCACTCGATCGTATTTTACATTTAAAAACGCAATGCGCCTTAGTGCTGACACCTGTGTGATGTATAAATTGAAGCAAGCGGTCGCAAAACACAAAATTTTATTAGCGGCTCGCCCAAAGAGCTACGCATTTCTAATAGAAGCTGGTGCCAAATTCCAAAATAATTCCGTGGCCACACAACGTAGCTTTTTCGGGTACATACTTTCATATGGAATGGTTCTGGTTCTGATTTTTTTGAACCAACCCTGCACCCTTTCCGCTTCCCCGGAATACTTCGGCCCGATCACCCCTTCATTGATTTCAATGTGGCGTCTAACAAAGTGAGCCAAAAAATCTGCAACTTGAAGCATACCCACATATTTTGAGTTTGCGAAATATGGCGCATCCACTATTTGGCAAAGTGAAGCGCTTTTTTTCTGCTTACTATAATAGCTTTCGCTCCATGAGGGCGGTTTGCGAATAAGCTTTTGAAATTTTGTTTCTTCCTTAACCTCTTCGTCGAAAACGAAGATCGTATTGCCTTTGTTTTTTGGTTGCCCCTGGAAATTTTTTTGAATCGCAAGCGCAACGTGGAATCCCATAGTTCGCCAAACAGTGTCGATATCAGAAGGTATCTTACCTTCGCCGCACATTATTTTGTGGCGAGCCTTATCGACGGCACTGAATACAATATGGTGCTTCCGCTCACAGAACCAATTAATAAAGAGATCGATGACCTCTGTGCGTTGCTGCCCTGACAGAGACCTCCAAAGACCGGTGCCGGGGTAGAAGTGCCTGGTATGAAGCTCATCAAAATCTTGGCCAACCTTTCGCGAAAGATCGCTAAGAAATCCAGCCCATTCTCCTTTGGTTACATGCATACGCGTTGCGTCAACAATGACGCCAAGCAAAACGGCATATGGCTCTTCGCCAGTGCCCGTCTCATCGCAGTAACATAGCTTCATGACTTAGTGCGCATCAATGATACTGAAGATAAATCATGGAGCTGCTGTAATTCAGCCTGATTTAAGTCTGGTCACTATGGCCGCGGTTAGATCATCGACACGTTTTTCGATTGCTTCTCGGACGGGTAACCACTCTTCAGCAGAAATGGATTTAAAATCTTTAGGGTCCCGAAAATTTTCAAGCGGAATCATGCCTGATTTAAATTTGCTGTATTCCTCCATCGCCCCACTATACGAAACAATGGCGGGTGGATTCATAATGTCAACCACAATGCTAAAGCCAGGAATAGCGTTAAAATAATTTATTCCTAAAAAACTACGGCTATATAAACCATAGCCATCTGCATATTGATCCGTGCAACCAAAGCCACCGCATTCCATCGCCACGACGTGACGCCCTATATCTGCAAAGAAGACGACGGCAGATAATTTCATTTCGTTCCGCAATTTATTAATGATTTCCTCTTTACCCGGTGAAATAAGTGTTGCCCCATCCTTGATAACAAGAATGTGCGATAACTGATTTCTATCAAATCCCGCCTCATTTAGATCCACGTATTGAAACCCAGCTCCTTTAAATTTTTCTTTCAAAGAATCAACTGCTTTGGTTTGGATATTCCACTCAAGGGGATATTCTTGAACATAGTTGCTAAAAGCGGTGGTGCCAATATGGGAGTGCGTTGGTTTTCCTTTGATTTCTACGAAAACACCAACTCTAGCATCTGAGTCCAGAGAAAATTGCGGGGGTTTCGGTAAATTCGCCGCGCAACCAAAAAAACAAAAACAAAAAATAAACAGAATGTTACGCATGCAGTGTTCCTACAAATAGCTAATATGCAATATATAAAGACAATACTTAATTAATTCTCATGGTTATCTGTTTTTTGCTTTTTACGCTCTTCCTCGACGTAACTAGGCGGTGGCCCGACTGGCACTTCGGTTATTTCGCCACGCCCTTCGAGCGCCTCCCTGACTGTTTTAAGCCAGGCATCTTTTATTGGGCGCCAATCAGCATTAGGTTTTTCTATGTGGAACGTCGTTTGTAGAACATCGGCCTTCATGAAGTTGTCCATAGCCACCAACACCCCATCTGATCTCTTAAGAAAGACTTGAGAAACAAGCCTTCCTTTCTTTGGCATCTTGTCCGTCGCATAAACTTCAAAGTCATTGCGTTCAGCGAATACCTTAGTTGCATCGATTACAACTACTTGGTCTTCGGCCGAAGCTTGAATATTGATTTGCGCCTCGGGGTTATGACCTTGGCTACTGCAGCTCGTCATAAAAAAGATCAGAAATATTGCGATGATCAAACGCATTAGTGTTGTTCCTTTAGCCAGTTTTGGATCATATTCTGTCGGAACTGTTCATTGTATTGATTAAATCCAGGTTGCCATAGTTCCACATTCTGAAACCAGCGGTAGAAATTTTCGTTGTTCCCTTCACCAAATGTCCTCAAGTACAGCGTATCGCCCTCCCATACCATGCTGCGTTGGACATACCCATCGTAAAAGACATGATTTGGTTCTGTGATGTTGAAAATTGAGAACGACTCCGGCTCGATGAACGTGCGGATGTACCCAGCACTTGCCCCGGCAAAATATACCTCGCTGACCTTATTATTCCACACGGGCTCGTCCTGGCCAGGATAAGAATAACCTTCGATCAGCGAATCCAATCCTCGCTGTTGTGTACACCATTCCTGACTGTTTGTGCAGACAGCCCAGTCGCCGTCTCCTTCGCCACCATAGTTGTGGTAATAGGGTCTATCGGCGCTGTAGTTCTTGCTGAGTGCCCCTTGCATTGCGCTGTGCACCGAATGGTTAAACAAAAACTGAAATGCAGCTGTTGTCGCACCTGCACCAAATCGACCGCCGGTTGCAGCGGACACTGTGCCGCCAATCATAACCGTTGCGACGAATTGTCCTGGTGCACTATCGACATGCCCAACTGCTGGCGATAGCGCTTCCGTTACTCCTGCACTGATAAAGCCATGCCCAAATTTATCTCCTTGCAATTCGCTTAGAACGCCACCAGCGGAAGCGTGCGCTGCGACTTTCGCTACTTGTGCGCCAGTGGTTAAATTCGCTGAACACGAAACTCCTGTATCGTGTGCCCAATTTGCGTTTTGAAACGCGCTGCCTATCCCCCAAAAGACACCCGCCGCGAACGCTCCCCACAGCCCAGCTTTTAGACTTCCCGTTGCTATATACGCGGAGGTGAATCCGCCCCCAACAGCGTAAAGGAATGAAAGCCATGGTGTAGCCGCACCACCGCTTAAGACCGCAGCAACTACTCCAATCGCAATGCCCAACAGCTGCCTAAAACTAAAATACCCCGTTGGATCAGTAAGGCTGAGCGGATTGTTTTGTACATAGGTATATCGATTCAATCCTTGCGTTGCATCGGGCTCCGTCATTGGGTCGGCTTGGATAAATCGACCCAGTACCGGATCGTATAAACGCCCTTTCATGTGTACCAAGCCAACACCATCTAATTGCTCGTGCCCCGTGTAACCCTGTCGTGTTGCGCTCGTGTCAAAGGTCGCTGCTTGTGCACTGGGCAATAGATTCCACAAGAATCCGGCTCCAGCGGGACCCGCGTATCGCCGTTGCCCATGGGGGTCAAAGCTTTCACGCTGAATTACCGTCGCATTTTGATCGGTGATGACATCGATGGAACCTAAGCCGTCTCTTAGGAGGTATGCATAACTTGGCGCGCTAGGGGTTCCTGCACCGATCTGTGTCGTTGTAATAACGAGATAGCCACCGATATAACGCTTGGTCGTTACGGTGGCGCCGGATGTGAGGATTTCCACGTTGCCGACGTAATAGGTGGTGTTGCCACCACTGGTGACCAAGCTACCGGTCTCAAACCCATTGCAGTACACGCGATCGCTCGCGGCTGAGCAGCTCGGGCCGGACGTGACCGTACCGCCGTCCGTGCGCTTCCACATGGCACGATCGGTAGCGTATTTGAAGCTTACGGTTGCATTGCTCGGATTGCCAGTTGTCGTGATGCTTTCCGCTAAATCGTATCCGGTATAAACGATGGTTCGCGTTTGCCCGCCGGAATAGCTGGCGGTCGTTTGATTCCCGTTTAGGTCATAGCAATAGCTCGCGTTGCTGGTTTGGCTAACCGCATGTGGTCCGGCACTTTGACTACAACCGCTCGGACGACTGGCGTAGCTGTAGCTCAGTCCGCTTTTGCTGGTGATATTGCCGATCTGGTCGAAGTTCGCATCGAGCGTAACAATGCTCACCGCTGTGCCATTCAAACGGCTACGTGTAACCGATGTTAGTCGATCAAGCTGATCATATCCAAAATCTTCTTTTTCGTTGTAACCCGTTGCATTGTTCGCGCGGCTGGTGAGGTTACTGTGTAAATCATAAGTGTAGGTCCAATTCTGCAACGTACTAGCGCCGAAACCGGTCGTGATATTCAGTAAACGTCCGGTATTGTCATCATAAGTGCGGGTGGTAGTTAGATTGCTGTTGTTGGCCAGACGTTCTTGATAAACGTGGCCTCGGGCATCCAGCGCAATGACTTCGTTATAGAGTGTGTCAGTCGTGCCATTCGCCGCTTCTCGGATGCGGATCGGATAGCCATCGATCGAGTATTCGGCCAAGCTGCCGTTCGGGCTGCTGGGATCGGGGCTGGCATCAAAGCGTTGGAAGACTCGACTAAAAGCGTCATACGTCGCACGCTGCGTATAGACGTTGCCTTCGAGCGTCGTCGTTACGCTGGAAACTCTGGCGTAGGTTTCGTATTCGGTTTGGCGCGTGAATCCACCTAAACCGTTCGATTCGATATGAAGCGCACCAAGCACGGGAAGACCGTTGCTGCGAATCGCAGTATCGAATTCCCACGTGCTAATCGGTTCGGAGGTTGTACCGCCTGTCGTGACTCGGGTTTCCGTGCGCTTAAAGACGCGTCCTAACGCATCGCGATATAAGGTTTGTGTTTGGCCCTTCGCATCGGTTTGGGCAATCAACTCACCCAACGCGTTGTAGTCGTAGCTCCAGTTCCCTTTGTCCGGATCGCTCATCGTGAGCTTGCGACCCAAGCGATCGAACGTCATCGACGTGGTGATGGCGATTCCGGCATTGCTGCCATCAGCGGGGGTACGTGTGACTTGGCGAAGGTTGCCGAACGCGGTATGGCGATAATTCACACCAAATCCGCTTGGATCGGAGACAGCCGTGACTTCATCCCGTGCGTTCTTGACTTGGTGTGTCGTGTAACGGCGCGGATTGGTGATATCTGATTGCAAAGCGTTAAACGTTAAATCCGTTTCGCTGGCGCCATTGCTGGGCTGTTCGGGGTGATGGAGTGCCTTGGCGCGGCTTAACTCGTCGTATTCCGATTGAGCAAAGGCGGGTGTTGGACCAATGGGTGTGCCCGCGCGCCCGCTCGATTGGCTTTGGCTCGGATTGGCTGAGAAATACGGAATGGTCGCTCGTGTGGTTCGACCCAAATTGTCGTAATAACTCGCCACGCTCGACCAGCGATTTAAGCTGCCGGAATCCTGTTGATAGATCCGGGTGGTCTTTAAAACTTCGCGGCCCAGTCGATCAAAATAAGCAAAACTCGTTGGTGCAACGCTGTTACCGGTTTGTGGACTGGCCGTTGCCGTGCTATCGCTCGTCACGCGGTACACCGCACCGGCCGGGCAATTGGCGCGTGACGCACCGCTTGGAATGCCTGGACTCGTAGCATCTTGGCACCACGTGTACGTTGTTGTGGCGAACGCACCGGTGCTGATCGACGAGAATTGTGCTCGCCCTAACGCACCATAGTTTTTGGTCGTCAGAATGCCGTTCGAGTCCAGATTAAACAGCGAATCGCCAAAGGCGTTGCGCCAGGACACCAAACCGCTACCGTCCCATGCGACCCCTTCATAACCCGTGCCCAGTTGTGTGCCGCCACCGGCGGCATAAAAGGGCACCGTGGTTGAAAACCGAAAACGTCCTTTGGGGTCGTAAGTGAACGTCGTATAGCGCTGAATCTTCGTCGCATCGGGAGTGCTGGGATCGTCCGCCCATTGTCGCTGATGAAATCCACTCAGATTCGTACACGCGGCGCGATTGGCGAAGTGATAGGTGCTGCATTGAATCGCTTGGATGCGATTGCCATTGGCATCCAGTAAATAATCGGTGCGCAGCCCATATCGTTTTCGCACGTTGGCGCTGGGCTCGTCGTCGTACGGGCCTTGAATCTCGGCAATCAGTTGCTTGGTTGTCGGGTCGTATTCAAAGCTCGATCGGCGTGTGACCGTGGTTTCACTCGGTCGTGCACTGCTGACAGTGCTGATCGATAACCGTCCTAAGCGTTGCAGCTCGGCATTCAACGCACCGCCAGTGCAACCGCTCGTTGTGGGAGGGCTGATGGTGCAGCCGTACACGTTTGTAGTGGTCGTTGTGTCATCGAGGGTCGGCGAGCCCGGTCCTTCGTATGAGCGAACGATGGACGTTAACGGATTGCCGTAATTATCGAACGTGAAACTGCTGACGACTTCGTGGCTGAACGTACCTGGATTATCTAAATCGAACTTTTGCTCATCGCTTAAAGATAAATAAGTGAACAACGATTGTTGCGAACTCGGTACGAACGCGGGAAGGCTTAGCCAGCTGTCGGCTGAATCGCTAAGGACTTGGCCCGCGACAGGTAACAGCGTGGAGGATGTGCCAGCCGGTGGGCTTGCGGGTGCAATTGGGCACGGATACGGGCCGCAATTGGGTGGTGGGTCGACAAAGCAACCGGGTGCGCTTGGATCGCTTGCGCAGGGGTCACCCAGTGGAGCCGAGACTTTCGTGACGACGGTGTGGGTGGGTCGTCCAATAAACGGAAAGTCCTGCCGATAGTCCGTGGTCGTGATGATGTTGGTCTGAACGTCTTCCGTTTGAACCGATTGAAACCCTAAGAACCCTCGACCACCTGATTGCAGTCTTGCACCTGCGTAGGTGTACTTCACAGTGCTGAGTGCATTCGCATCGGCTTCGGTTGGTGCGCTTGATTGCATTTGGCGCACAACCCAAAGGGATGCGAACACATCGAACACCGGCGAATCGCGACCCCAATGCTGGGCGGGCCCATCGAAGGCTCTGACATACGTGGAGCTATAAACCAGTGGGCTGTAGCTAACCTGAGTAACCGCACCAAGCCCGTTAGTAATGCGCGTGATGGCATCGTTGCCACCAAAGCTCAATTCACTCGGTGCGACATAGAGATTGCCGCTGCTACTGCCGTCCGCATGAAAGCGAATTAAGTCCGGAGCACCATCACCATTCATATCCAACAGAAAGGTTAGGTATTGCGCCGGGTTTTGCCCGGCGACGGTATTGGCCGCCACTCCGGTAACGGCAGCAATCTCCGGCCCATAACCGGTGGCAGTCCATAGGCGCGTTTTTAAAGGATACCGCGCACTGCCGCTACCCAAATCGATCGCGTATAAAAGGTCTAGCCGGTGGTCGCCATTGATATCAGCCAACTGTACGTTGGGTGCCAGTGCGGTCGATAAGGTTAATCCGGTCGATTGCGCTGCTGCGAAGCGCGGTGCGGAAACATCGTTATTACCGGTATTCAATCGCGTATAGAAGGTTTTGCCACCCCCGCTGATTTGTTGATAGAGGATATCTGCCAAGCCATCCCCATTCAGATCGGCAAGTTGGACGTCGGTAATGCCGGTGGGCGTATTGATTTGACCGATGCGGGTGCCTTTGGCCAGCAGCAAACGCCCAGTAGACGATTGCACACCCGCGTTGATATAGGTGTCCCAATACACTGGGCACTGCACATCGGTCGGCATCGGCTCGGTGGAGGAAACCACGTTGTACGGTTGCAATGTGCTTGGGCGAAACGGTGAACCGCAAGTGACCGGCTCATCGAGGATGCGTAAGACCATATCCGCCGCGCCATCGCCGTTCAGATCGGCACTGGGTAAGTTATAGGCGCCGCTGGTTAATCCGACTTCGCTTTCATTGGAACCCAATTCAATATCAACACCAGTATCGACCGTATCGAACGTGAAAGCCAACGCACCGGCTCCGGTTGCACGGCGCAGAAAACGCACGCCGAGCACTCCCAAATTGGCATGCATAAAATCGGGCAGGCCATCGCCGTTGAAATCGGCCAAGCGTCCGTCATCATTGATGAAACCCGGAATGTTGGGATTGATGGCGGTCGAGGAAAACGTCCAGCCACCGGCGCCATTGGATACGCTCGGGTAAATCAACCAACCGCTGGCGGTTAAAACGAGCAGGTCGTCGCGACCATCACCGGTGAAGTCGTAAAGGAACCAGGTGTTTTCCAAATGGGCATTGGTGAAGCTGCCACCGCAACTGCTTGGAATGTTGGTGCGAGTCACATTGGCATAGACCGGCGTTGCGATTGGCGCATTCAGTCCAACGCCGTTACCGGACGAGATCATAAAGCGCAAACGATTGCTTCCCGAACCCGAGCTATCGCAACTTTGATCTTTGATCCAAACCAACCCTTGATGCCCAGCGCCCGTTGTATCACCGGTTTTGAAATCGACCGCATAAGAAAGGGATGACGAATAGTTTCCGGCACTGAGCGGCGGGTTTTGGAAGGCGTTGGTTTGACCACCGGGTTGCCAATTAAATACCGTGCTCGGATAACAGACCTCACCACTGCCACCGGGCGCGCATTCTTGCAACGAGGTCAACTGTGAAAGCTGACTACCGGTACTGCCGGTGGTGTAATTCAAATGATACGTACGCACAGTCGTCGAAGTATCGGGGCTGAGCGTGTTGTTTAATGGACCGGTCACCGTGATCGCCGATAAGCGTTGAGACAGCGCGAGCCTCATACCCGAGGTGTAGTCGATACGCTGGCCCGAGAATGGCATCGTCGCGTAAGAGAAATTGACTGTGGCAAACGGTGTGCGAGTAAACCCACCAAAGTTTGGCAATCCGCTCAAATCGACTTTGCCGGTGTACGAAACCGTGGAAAGGTTTAACTCGCCGTTAACGCTGTCCTGCGTGTACGCGTAATCGATGGTGTTGCCCGCCGAATCCGCCGTGCGATCCAAGCCAAACGTCAAAATCGCATCGGTCAGAGAATTGCCGTAGCCATCGTTGCGGAATAGCGCCGAATTTCCCGCCGCTCCATAACGACGGACTGAGCCGTCTTTCGGAAATACCAAGAACGAGGCATACCCGACAATGCCGCCTTGTGTGTACCCGCACACACGAGTACTGGTGTCCATCTCCAAACTAAATGCACGTGCGGCACCGGGACATTGACCTGCACCGCCCAAATCGAACATGCGTTGACCGTCCAAACACAACGCGTCGTGAGTCGTATCCGAAAACGTAATCGGAGCAAACGGTCCCGTGCCATCGCCAAACTCCGTGCCTTTGCGGCAATGGGTAATGGCGGACAATCCGCCGATGCTCCAACCCACTCCCAATGGGCCATTCCCGCCTCGACTGTGATAATCGAGCGAGAGTTGTGGTGCTACACCGGCTGTTCCTGGAGGCGCGTATATCGATACCGAATAGTTGAATCCGCCGGTTTCATCCGTTTTTGCAACACCTGGGGTTGCGCCAACGCTATCGGAATAGAGATTTGGTGCGGGGGTCGGTTCGGTGTAATTCGCGGGCGGAGTGGCAGGTACAGCTTGCGCCAATTCACTACCTATCAGCAAAGCGCTCATTGCAAAAATAAGACGCAAAGCAATCTTCACCCGGCTGGCGTATTGAAACAACATAGGGAGTTCCTGACAAAGTGAGCGGTTTTGCTTTGCCCATTCCCAGCTACCTTTGCTGAGCGGGTGCGGAAATTACCACATTTCGCGAAGCCGAGTTGGGAGAAACTTTATATTTAACTTTTTATTAACCCACAACAACTTCCAGCCCTATTTAGCGCGAGCCCTAATTCGCTTTGTACCTTCCCAAATGGTAGCTCCCAGCGGGTTTTCCGGAATGTCCATCGATGAAATCAAAATCCATTGTGTCGGTGCTGCCGTGCATGATTAGGCAATTAATGTCGTCGCCAAATGATTGCTTCTGAGCGAGAGTCAGCCCGTAAAATCGAAGGCCAACTTGCACCTGAACAGGGAACTTGGTCGAGGCATTGATAAAGAGACCATTCGTCATCGCGGTCGCAAGTCTTTTCTTGCATGCAGAATACGCTTTCTCATTCGGAGGCGCACTCGCAGTTTTCACCGGAGCTGCGCTGGATGTTTGTGGATCGTCACTTCCGATTATGAAGAAACGTATATATAAAAATAAGAACCCAAAGAGTATGAAAACTCCCCAAACCCGCGCCATATACCCTCCTCAATCTGATTGCGTGCCTAGTTAAATAATATATCAGTTTTGGGGTATTCTATAAACGGTTAGTAAGTTCATGTCCGTTATTCGGACTGAACTATGACCAGATCTACCCAACACCCTAGTTATCAGGCGTTTCTTTCCTTCTTACGCGACGAGCGAAAATCGAAGGGAGTAACTCAGGTATCGCTTGCTGAGAAGCTTGGAAACCGCCAAACATTCATTAGCAAACTTGAGAATGGGGAACGGCGCTTGGACGTTATAGAACTGTTAGAGTATCTCGAGGCCATCGGATCAGACGCTGCAACATTTGTGTCTCAATTGAAGCGACAAATTAAGAGCACTTCGAAAAAAAGAGATCGGAAGCTCGCGATTCGCGAAGTTCGGGTGACCAAACACAAAACCTGACGCAAGACTGCAGTCCCCACCGAGGGCGCTAGAACCTTGTATTCAGATGCCGCAGCTCTCGAAGCACGCGTGCAAGTAAACGCAGCATCTGCCGGGCCCCACCCTTATCGGCATTACGCGCCACCCGCGCTTTACCTGTGTGCGTTTTTGGACCGGTGGACCGCTCCCAGGGTTTCCAACGATGAATCAACGCAGCTTGTCTCGCCCGGCGTTCCCAAGTCCAACCGTTTGTCATGTTGGTGCTCCAATACTTTGTTTGGCCGAATTTTAGATTTTTCCGCAGGCACACCTTCCACTGCCGCTGTGTTGTTCACTTGCTGTGGACCGTGCGCGATGTTTGCCTGCCGTACGAAGGCTACCGGTGGTGGGTTCTTAATTGCGGCCAAGGTTTCGAGCGTCGAACGGCATTGGCTTTGTGCTTTCAGTGCGAGGCGCAGCTTCATGTCGAACTGATTCAAGTATTCGGCTTTTGTAGCATCCCGCGCTAGCTTGTGAAATATCGCGTCTAAAGTATGCGCTTGAGTGATGAGAATCGCTTCCGCCCGAGATAGATCACCTTTGTTCGCTAGCTCACTCTGTTTAACCAGAGAATCAACCAGTTTATTAATGGATAGTTCGCCAAATTCTTTATTGTAATCCATTACGGTAAGAGCCGCCTGTACGGACGGCTCTAATGATGTACGTGCAATTGCATCAGCCAGGGTTTCCGTTTGCATCTTTTGCTTTACTTGCAATGCATGTGGCTGTTCTTTAGAGGAGATTTTCTTTTTCGCCATATTGTCACCCTCTTAAAATAACGAACCGTTGAGCGTTTTATTGTCTTATGTGGTTGGGCGTGTAGTTTTTCGTAGAGACCTAGACCAACTCTGTTTTTTCGATGACGCCCTCCGTTTATTCCTCTTTGGCTTTGGGGGTTTACCTTGACCCTGAATTTCGGTCGTCTTTGTGGCGGGTTTGACAACTTTTTTGTCTGGTGCGCTAGAAACCGGCGAAACCGGCGAAACCGTGTGCACTCGCCAGGCTTCCGCCGACCGGTTGCCGTTGTCGCGGATAAAGCGGCGCCCCTCCACAATGCAACCAGAGTGGCGTTTGATCCACCTGCCCAGTTTGCGGCGATTGATTTCCCCGCGTTCTTCAGCAATGTCATTGAGCACCTCTTGCAAATCTTTATGTCCCTTTGCTGCGTAACTCACAACATCACGTACCATGGCAGAGCTTTTACCGAACGCTGATTGCCATGCGGTGAGTAATCGGCCCAAAGTTTCACGTTGAGGATCTTCACTCATTGCTTGAAATACCGACACCGTCGGATCGGGCAAACCCAACCAAAGCAAGGGCTGCTGACAAAACTCGGACCAATCGCGGTAACCCACCAAGGGTTTACAGGCGGCGCTTGGTCTTCCTGCCGTTATCCAGGCGCGAACTATAGTTAGGGCCGCCGATATGTATCGACCACGTTCTTTAAGCACATCGTGCACCAGATGAGGCCGATTGAAGTTTCGCGTTGCGGGCACCTCGCACCCAGGGTCGAGATTGATGGTGATGCAGCGTCGAGTCATGTCCTGAATCGGGCCGACATTATTGCCGCTGGATAAAAACAAAGTGCGCGTGCTTACGGTAGCGGTCTTGGAGACGCCCAAGATGCGGCCACTCGTATACTCCGATGTCAACGCGGTGCAGAGGCTCTTATGCGATAGCAAATCGCTGGTGAGATTATCGAATTCGATTACTGCCGGTGCTCTCAGTAGCTCTGCTAGCAATAGTTTCCGGCATTCCTCATCGTCTGCTGGAAACGTGGTGGGTGTTCCGCGCTGCGGAGTAGCGAAGGCGGTAATGACCTCGCACAAATAGGATTTACCGGAACCAACCATATGTGCTCGCACATGGATCATCGGCGCGTGGTCTAAGCTAGGCCGAACGGTTGCGGTGAGTATCGCCGCAAGGGCAGCTGCCATATCGGTTTCATGGGCGAAGCTAAATTCCCGCAAAACGTCCTGTAGTAGCGATAGGGCGACCAATGCATCGGCAGGGGTTGGGTTCTCGAGGATAGAAAACTCTTGTGCATTGAATACGCCGAACATGCTGGTAGATGGGTCATACCCGGCCACCATCATTAAAGTACCGTCCGGTCGCAAGTAGGGTTGACGTGCCAAACCCTTCAGTATCGGCAAATGCGCGTAGCTGGTGGAATCGAATAGCACCGCCACATGGCGAGAAGGCGGATCAACACGTGCCCAATCGCCAACGCGCCCATCAAATCGTTCCCACGTAGCCACATCAGCCAATGCGCGAACTAGGGCCTGCTGACTGATCTCTTGCACGCGGGTTTCATGAGTACTCGGGTCAGTAACCACTGCTACGATCAATCCACCACGCTGGTAATGCAGGTTTGATTGAGCTAACTCCCGCTCCGCTGCATCGACTATAGAGCTGATCTCGCCAGGCACAATACGAATAGTGGGTTTCATCCTTGCTGCATTTGCATCAATGCCTAGAAAATTTAGCAGGTCACGAATGTGACGCTCACTGCAATGGCCATGAAAACAGTGGAACCCACCTATAGGGTATAGATCACCTGGCTCGTAATAGGCTGTGCCATGATCCAACTCGTCGGTGTGTTCCGTTACCCATGGACAGGTGATGTCATGCATATTTCCTTCTTTTGGTGACTTGTAAAGATTGCGGTCTCGCAAACTGGTTAGAACAACGTTTTCCGTAGGACGGGGAATCAAAATTAGATCGCCAGCTGATGGGCGCTCTTGCGCAAGGCGCGTGCTAGACCGCTTGGATCTGCCGATTTCAACTGATTCCAATTGAAGACCATCAACAATTTCTTGAACGGAATAGCGCAACTCCGGCTGCCATTTCGCTAAATTGCATTGAAATGGCGGAGTGTGTTTACCATTCACTGCCACTGGTAGTCTGGCTAGACGAGCCTGCGGGCCAGCAGCGCCTGGATCACAGAGGCCAGCCGCAACAATCACTTTCATTAATCGATCGGCAATCGCACCATCACTCAGTGGATTACGTAATAGATACCCAGCCTGATAATTATCCTTCGATGTCTCCACTATCCAGGACGGAGATAAAATCAAGCGATCCATCGGAACTTTAGTGCCCACATCATCCAACATGACCGCATACAAGGCGTAAAAACATTTCTTTTGCCGCCGATATTGGCCTGCTTCGTCAGGCGTAAACGCGGCAAGACTGAAATAGTTATTCATATTGCTTGAAAGATTTGGATATGTATCAGCGGAGACTTTCCAAGGTTTACCAATCCAGTCTTTTCCAAATGCGTTATTTGGATTGCTTTCAAAGCTAATAACTACTGGGCATGCATCCGCTAATTCACTGCCGAAAACAGCCTGCAGGAATTCCTTATTGCTGACCTTAGCGGTTTCGCCGGTTTTACCGGTTTTACCGGTTTTGGTAGGATCATTTGGTAAAAGTGCTTGTTCCCCAATACTTTTTTCTTGTGCGGCGTTTGCAACTTTATTACGGAAGCGAAAAATTTTTGTTTGACTTTTTTTCATACCGCCACCTCACGAGATTCGCACCACGCAATGACACTCGCGGCTTTCCATGCAGAGGTGTTAGGAGCCAACCGAATTGGACGTGGGAATGTAGGGTCGCGATAAATGGAAGTGCGTGAACGTTGCGTATACGAAATAACTGCAGACAACCGCCAATAGCGGGCTTGCGGATCAGGTTTATGAGAGTTTTTGACAACCGGCATCGTGGAATCCTCCAATTTGGATTCACCTGACGGAAGTTGCTCAGGTGGCCGTTGGGTAAGGCTTAGCCACGTTACAGGAAGGCTGAAATGCACCTTTATTGAACACGGGTGGTGATTACCCGTGTTCAGAGCATTTAAGCTCGCGAAGAAAAAATCCTAAAGATAGGTGTAAACAGTCTTTTGCAAATTCCCCATCATGTATTGCCGCCGGGTCGCTTGGCTCTCACTTTTTTTGACGCCGCCTGGGTTTTACGTCTGTGACTAATCGAGGAAGGTGTTTTTCGTTTAGATATTTTTTGCAAAGAGTTACAAACTCCTCTCTGTCGCCCTCGTCAGGATCATTTACATTGTTGTTGTAAAAGGTCTGTAGACCAATGCGTAGCGCCTCTCGCGTTTCGCGGATAAGCTGACGAAGCTCTCCGCCACCCTTGCTGGGCCCTTCCTTTTTGAACGAATCAATGGCCTTCAGCGCCATGTTTTTAAGTATCTCGACGGGATCGAGTGCATCGCCGATCTCTAAAGCAAGACCGATGCAGGCGGGTGAAACATCTGAAAGGTTGGATACACCGCTGCATAGGATCAAGCGATTATGAGCTTCTAAAGTTAGACCATACTTCAGGCGTCGCACTAACGTTTCCATCGCCTCTTCTAAACTCTTAATCTCTTTCAAAACCTCGTTAATCTCGGCGATCAAGTTTGCCGGCAGCGGGCGACTTGGCAACTTGCGCAGTCGATTGAAGTAAAGCCCAAACCCAGATTCCAGTTCTCTAATAACGGCTTCACGTTTTTTCTCATCGCACGCCGGGATTTCAAGCAGCTCTGTTAAAATTCTCTCGCGGTCTTGGTTGCTAATCTTTACGTAACGAATATATGGATCAACAGGCTGCTTCGGTTTTGTTATGGTTGGCATGAGTAACAAATCTCACACAGAGCGGCGGAATGCCACTACCTTACCGCCAGTACGTAGTCCATCCAAATAGTCAGCCCACCCCTGCATCATCTTGCGTCGCTCGACCAAATGTTCTGCTTTGTTGTATACCCCACGTACGCCGGGTTGTTTGTGCGATAACTGGCGCTCGATCACATCGCTATTCCAGCCGAGTTCGTTAAGCCGTGTGCTAGCCATGTGACGGAAGCCATGCCCCGTCATAGTCTCCTTGTCGTATCCAAGCCGCCGAAGTGCGGCGTTTATGGTGTTATCGCTCATTGGTCGATGGACATCGCGCGCGCCAGGAAAAAGGTAACGGCCATTTCCAGTCAGAGCATGCAAGTCGCGCAAGATAGCAACGGCCTGAGTGGACAGCGGTACGATATGCGCTGGCGTATTCGGATTGTCCTTCTGTGCTTTTTTCAACTTGCGCCGCGCTGGTGGAATAACCCATTGCGCCGCGTCAAGATCAAATTCGGACCATTCGGCGGCACGTATCTCTCCCGGTCGAACAAACCACAAGGGAGCCAATTTCAAAGCACAGGCGGTTGGGAAAGTGCCACCAAAAGCATCTATTACTCGTAGCAGTTCACCCACTTTCCCGGGTTCCGTGATAGCAGCGTAATTTTGTTTCGGCCGTGCGGGCAATGTGTCACGCAAATCAGCAGCGGGGTCGCGGATTGCGCGCTCAGTCGCTACGGCATACCGGAATATGCGGCTTATCTCGTGACGCAGACGATGCGCCTGTTCCAAGTGTCCTCGCTTCACGATACGCGACAATAGGGGTCTAAGTTCGGCAACGCCAATATCGGCAATAGGCAGTTTTCCTATCCATGGGAGAACATGATTTTTCAACCGATCGCGTTCTTTGTTGTGCTGAAGTGCGGTCCATTCATGCGCTTTCACTTCCAGCCACTCGCTTGCAACCGCCTCAAAGCTATTGTCAGCTGCTACTTTACGGCGCATCTTTTCGGTCTGCCGCTCTGCGGAAGGATCACGCCCTTCACGGATTGCCACCCGTTGCTTATCTCGCTGTCCTTCTGCCTCTTTCAAACTCACCTCTGGATACACGCCGAGCGCGAGCCGTTTTTCCCTACCCGCAACGCGGTATTTGAGTCGCCAATATTTCGCACCGGAAGGCATGACTTCCAAGTACAAACCAGCGCCAGCGAATAACTTGTAAGGCTTCGCGCGCGACTTGGCTTTCCTAATTGCGATATCGGTGAGCTTTTTCATGCCTGGGGGCACATGACGAAATTTTTTTACCTATCTATCGAATATGCCCCCAATTTTGCCCCCACATGTCGCTGGATGCAATGGGAACGGATGGGGCGCAATGGGATTAGAAATCGCGTTATTATGCGGATTTCTTAAGGTTTCTGGGATCTGGTTGGATGCGTTGAGATGGGATATTGGTGGCTATGGGTGGACTCGAACCACCGACCTCAGCATTATGAGTGCCGCGCTCTAACCAGCTGAGCTACATAGCCACAGGGGCAAATCCACCCTTATGGGGGAGGCGATTGTTAGGGCTTGATATGGCGCTGTCAAGTTAAGTTATTAACATTATTGCGACGCAATGGCTTGCCGAGCTTACCGGCGCTGTGGAAAAATCCAGGTCAGACGGTTTTTGGAACTCAGTTGTGATCGATCCCGATGGCTATAGGCCCAATGTGGGCATCATTTTGCTGAGCGATGCCGGCCAGGTGTTCTGGGCGCGGCGCGTTGGCCGGGACGGTTGGCAATTCCCGCAAGGCGGCATGAACACCGATGAAACGCCGATCGAGGCGATGTACCGCGAATTGCGCGAAGAAACCGGTTTAAAGCCCGAGCACGTGGAAGTGCTGGGTGCCACTCCCGGCTGGCTGCGTTACCGCCTTCCGCGCCGTTATTTACGGCAAAATGAACGGCCGTTGTGCATCGGCCAAAAGCAGGTTTGGTTTTTGTTGCGCTTGATCGGTAACGAATCGGCGGTGCGGCTGGACGAAACCGATAAACCGGAATTTGACCTATGGCGTTGGGTCGATTTTTGGTACCCGGCCAAGCACGTGGTTGCCTTTAAACGCACGGTCTATGAACGCGCGTTACGGCAATTGGCGCCATTGGCGCAAGCGTTAAGCAAGCTGCCTTTACTGCAAATTTTGTAGCAAGACCGTTACAGCGGCGATCTTGCTGGTTTCGGGATACGCGCCTTACTCAACTCTTAATATCGGGGATCGCGATCACTTTACCCGCGCGAATTAACAACGTAACGGTTTTATCGCCGGCTTTGTAATACCAGCGCTCAGCCGCCCCGCCCTTATAAGTTTCAAGCACGTCTTTATTTTCAGGCGCACCGGCCACTTTCAAGACTTGTTCAGCGCTGTCACCAACATTGATAACGCCAGCACCGAGGTTCACCGCACTGGCCGAAAAAGCCGCTTGTGCGACAAGCAACAACGTAAAGAGGAAAATGGATTTCATAGTGCCGTCTCCTGGTCTACCGATGGATTAATAACCGCTTTTCCGCGGCCGCAACAACCAACTGCACAACGCGGGCAGGAATACGATCGCTGCGATCATGTTCACCAAGAACATGAAAGTCAACATAATCCCCATATCGGCTTGGAATTTAAGATCGGAAAATATCCAAGTGCCGACACCCACGGCCAGCGTCAATGCCGTGTACAAAATCGCGATGCCGGTGGTCTTCAAAGCCACGAAATACGCTTCGCACAACGACTTGCCGAGCTTTAACGACTCCGCCATGCGCGCAAACAGGTAAATGGCATAGTCCACGCCAATTCCGACACCGAGCGCAACCACGGTCAACGTATTCACTTTAAGGCCAATGCCTAACTTGACCATCAACGCATGGCCAAGTTCAGTGACCAACACCAAGGGCAACACCACGCACAAGGCCGCTAACGGATTGCGGAAACTTAAGAAGCACATAACAAACACGGCGGCATACAGCAGATAAAGCATCAGTTTGTCGACGTTGCGCACCTCATCGTTCATCGCCGCCAAAACGCCGACATTGCCGGTGGCAAGACGCAAGTTCAGCCGATCGCTGCTATACGCAAGGCCCTGATCCTTGGCCAACTGCGCTTCCTTGGACAACTGTACCCGCAGATTCAGATTACCACCGGCGAAGACTTGGTTTTGTTCGCGAAACTCCTTAACCGCCGCAATCACACGGTCGATCGTAGTGGCGCGATGATCGCTTAAAAACAACATGATCGGAATCGCGCTGCAATCGGCGTTCAGTAAACCGGAATCGGTCTCGAAACCCTGGGTTGCCAGGCGCAACGTATCCGAATCGCGCGGCAAGGCGCGCCAGCGGATATTGCCCTCGTTCCAACCGGCGTTAACGATCTTAGCCGCTATGGGCAAACTGATAACCTGCGCCACCCCTTCCACATTGCGCATATGCCAGGCAAAGCGGTCGATGGTTTCCATCACGGGATAGCTGCCGGTGCACGCCGATGGCGCCGTTTCGGCGATGACGTTGAGAATGTCGACCCCGAGTGCGAATTTATCGCTGATCACTTCGGCATCGCGGTTATAGCGCGCTTCGGGGCGAAGTTCGGCCACACCTTTCTGCGCATCGCCGATCAGGATTTTTTGGCCGTATTGGGCCATGAAAAACCAGGTAATGGTTCCCAACAAAATAATAACGGCCGCCGGCACCGGTCGGCTGAACCTGGTGAGGACCTGCCAAATCTTGTCGAATTGGGTCAATTGCCGCAAACGGTATTCGCGTTTGCGTTGAAGATTGTGCAGCGGGCAAAACGACAGCAGCACCGGCAATAAAATCAAATCCGTAATGATGGTGATCGCCACGCCAATGGTGGCGGTGATCGCCAATTCAAAAATAATCCGGATGGGAATAATTAGGATCGTCGCAAACCCGATGCAACCCGCAATCAACGCCACCGCGCCCGGCACCAGCAACGCATGAAACGCGCGGCGCGCAGCCGTGTTGGCGTCCACACCCTGACGTTGCCGCAACTCTTCAACCGTTCCTTCTTCCAAACCGCCGAAGAACAGTTCGCCGCGAAAGCGGTTGATCATCTGCTCGCCGTGGCTGACCGCAATGGCGAAAATCAAAAACGGCGTCAGCATATTCATCGGATCAATACCAAACCCGAGTAGATGCAGAACACCGAGCATCCACAGCACCGCGGTTAAGGCACAGAACACCGTTAACGAGGCGAGCTTGATCGAGGAGGAATACAGGAACAACAACAACCACGTGAAGGCGATCGTGATAAAGAAAAAATAAATGACCGAGCGCGCCCCGTCGGCGATATCGCCGACCATCTTGGTAAAGCCGATGATGTGCACGCCGATGCGATCGTTCTCGTATTTCTGGCGAATCGCCTCAAGCTGCCCGGCGATCTTCTGGTAATCGAGTTTAATGCCCAACTGCGGGTTTTCCGGCACCAGATCCACCCAAACCATCGCGCCGGAAAAATCCTTCGCCACCAATCGGCCGACGATATTGGCTTTTTCGATATTCGCGCGGATCACGGCAAATTGTTGCTGACTGGGATTGAACCCGTCTTCATTCGGGGTGAAGTCCTGTGGGATCACATTGCCGCCGGCAAACCCGTCTTCGACCACCTCCACAAAGCGAACATTCGGCGTAAAAATCGAACGCAAACGCGCCTCATCAATGTTATCGATGGTTTTCGCCGCCTTGGTAACGCTTTCCATCGCCCGCATAAACGGCAAATTGAACATATCGCCGCTTTTGTCCTGCACCGCAATCAGGATGCGGTTGGCACCGCCGAAATCGCCCTCGTAATCGAGAAAGGTGTGCATGTATTCGTGGTTCAGCGGGATTTGCTTCTTAAACCCGGCATCGACCTTAAGCTGCAACGCAAAGAAAGCCATCGCAACCGTGATCAGCGCAAACACGATTAAGACGATGGCGCGACGGCCAAAGACCCATTGCTCAATCATGCGATGAAGTGGATTCGCCGTTTGCGCCATATCGATTATTCGGCAATGGGTTGCTTCGCAGAAAACCGGCTAACACCGTTTTCTCCCACCAGAACGAACTCACTATCCTTCACAGGCAACACCGTGGCAATCACGCCAACGGATTGAGCGCTGTAGGCATGCAGCGCTTCCTTTGCGCGGTTACGCACTAAAACCAAACCATTCGCACCGACAAGCACAAACCCTGCGTCCGCCAGCCGATGTCCGCCCATGAGGCTAAGCTCGGTGTGGGTTTCAACCTTCTCCCAGTGATCACCAAGATCGAACGATTCATATACGTTGCCACGCAACCCAAATACCACCACGTGCCGATCCTCAAAACCGAGCACGCCGAACATCGAGCCTTCGTACGGCAATTGCAAACGCTCCCAGCTCTCGCCTTTATCGTGCGAACGAAACGCCGTGCCGCGCTCAGCCGCGATAAAAAGCGACCCGTCGCCGGTTTGGGCAATGCCGTTCAGATGTGGGTCGGATTCTTGCGAGAGCTTCAGATCTTGCTTACTGAAGGTCCAATTCTTTTGATCTGCTTCGTCTTTTTTTTCAGGGTCGGTTTTGGCATCCATCACGGTGATTGTTTGCTCGTTCCAGGTTTTTCCACCGTCGTGGGTACGCAGAAACCAGCTATACGCACCAATTGCAAAACCGTTATCGGCATCTAGAAATAGAACGTCGAGCAAGGGACGATCTTGCGCTAGATCCGTTTCACTTGCGCCGGCATTGGATGACGATTGACTGTGCTGCAACTGCCAATGCTCCCCGGCATCGGCGCTATGGATAATCACGCCATCGTGCCCCACCGCCCAGACGCTGTTGACGATGGCGGTAACCGCGGTGAAGCTTGCACGGGTCGGCACCGCGGCGATTTGCTTCCAATCTTCGCCGTTGTTGGAGACCAGTACATGGCCACGTTCACCGACAGCAATGATTCGATCATCGATTTTAGTCGCGCTTAGTAACAACGAGCGTGAGGCGAGAGGTTGGATCTCAGTGGGTAAGTTAGTTGGATTTCGCCAGACACTGGAGTTGGCGGGTACGGGCATCGAATCCACTGCGGCATCGCAACTCGATGCCATAACCATACATGCCAAGCACAACAGGATGCGGCAAGCTGTCGCTTGAAAACACTCTTGTTGCAACGTCATTGAATCTCTCTATCGCTCTGTAGCCGATAGTGCCGGAACGTTTGGTCTTGCATGAGCTGTTCACTTGATTAAAAAACTATTTTCGCATCATAGCGCTTCGATCACGACAGAGGTGCTGCGGTGAGAACACGAGAAGACTCCTCGTTCACCGCCTCCTTATTCCACTCCCCCTTGATGGGGGAGTCAGCGCGCTTAAGCGCGCTGGTGGGGGTGGCTGCGATATCACCCGTTACAGAACATGTGATCGCTTCGCTCCGAACCCACCCCCATCCCAACCTTCCCCCATCAAGGGGGAAGGAGTACGCGAATATAAAAATCGACGAGATGTCGGGTTTAAGAAAGAATTCGCAAACCGATTTATTGCATACCCCGCTGCCGCAACGACTGCGGCGAAAAATTATCCGGCGAGGTCTTAAACGAGAAATCGTACTCGGCTTCCTGGTTGTCCAGGCCTTGCACCAGGTAACGGCCCGATTTCAAATCGTAATGCACCTCGATCGTCGACCAGAACACTGGCACTTCGTAATAATTCACGCTCGGGGCTTCCGAGTAGCGCCACAGCTTGTCTTGGTTGTCGTAATGGTCGATCTCGAGGATCTGCCAGCTGTCTTCATCCAGATAAAACGTGCGGCGATTGTTGATGTGGCGTTGACCCGGTTTGAGTTTGGCATCGACGATCCAAACGCGGTGCAGTTCATAGCGCAACAAGTCCTGGTTCAAATGACCCGGCTTGATTAAGTCGGAATCCTTCACTTTATCGCTGTGCGCTTTATAGGCGTTGTAGGGCACGTACATTTCTTTTTTGCCGACCAATTTCCAATCGAAGCGGTCCATCGCGCCGTTGTACATGTCGGTCATGTCGTTGGTGCGCAAGCCGTCGGCCGCAGTGCCAGGGTTATCGTAGGCGACGTTTGGCGCGCGCCGCACACGACGTTGACCGGGATTGTAAACCCAGGCTTGGCGCGGCTCTTTTTGCGAATCCAAAGTTTCATGCACCAGCAAAACGGAACCGGCCAAGCGCGGCGGCGACACCACTTCCTCGTAGAAATAAACGAGGATATTGTTGATGTCTTTAATCGTGTTGCCGGGTTTGTAATAAAGCCCAAGAATTTCTTCTTTAAACCGCATCAACGTGTACTCACCCGAAGCGGTGGGCGCGGCTTGGTTGTTCCAGCGGCTGACCGAGACGCCTTTGTATTTAAGCTTGTGGTTCCAAATCGCTTCATACCCGGCTTTCACCGGATCGGAATCGAGAATCGGAAACGGAATGCCTTCGGCGACATCGGCAACCCCTTCGCCATCGTTCACCAACTCACCCGTAGTCGCATTCTTGATCGACATCTCATTAGTGCGTTGCGGGAACGAAGCCGAACGGCGCGTCGGGTACACCAGCATTTTGAAATCTTTGTACTTTTCAAACATGGCGATTTGACCCGGCGACAGCTTGTCGCCGTACTGTTTGTAATTGGCCGGCGTAATTTCAAACAGCGGTTTATCGCTGGCGAACGGATCGGGATGATGATCCCCGACCTTGTATCCGGCCGGTGCTTGGGTAATCCCGCCGGTCCATTCCGGAATGCTGCCGTCTTTGTTGCCGGTGCGCTCGGCGCCCATGGGTGTCAATGGCGTTCCGGTCATGCCGAGTTTTGCCGCTTCCTGTGAGCTGACCTTGGCTAGTGCACCGGTGGAGCACACGGTTAGAGCCATCAATGCCGCCAGTCCCGTTTTGTTCAAACGTGCCATCGTGATTCCCCTATGCATCAAAACGAATACTTGACCGCAAGCGCGACAAAATCCCGATCGTGGATCAGGTTAAGGTCACCCGCACCGAAAAAACTGGTGTAGCTTAAATCCGCTGACCATTTGGTCAGGTAATTCGTTTCCACACCGAACGTAAACGACTTACGGCCATCGATGAAATTACCACCGGGCCCCGGTGTAATGCCATTCACATCGTGATTGAACGCAATGCGAGGCGATACGTTGAACGAGGTACCGAACGCATTGTTGTAATCGGCGCGAACCGCGATGCGATAGCCCCAAGAGAACGGCGTGGCGAATCCATCGGCTTGGGTTTGCGGGTTGCGCAACGCACCGCTGGTAACATCCGGTCCGCCACCGGTATCGGTGCCATCGCCCTGGTAGCGTAAGACGCTTTCACGCGGTAAATCCCAAACTTCGGTTGCGCCGACTTCACCAACCAAGGCCACTTGTTCGGCATGGAACCAATTACCCGGCCCGAACACCTTGGTCGCTGTGAGTTGCCCTTGCGACACGCGATGGCGCTCCCAACCGCGAATTTCGGTACCGACTGGCACACTGCCCAATTGACTAATAAAACGATTGCCGGGTTGCGGAATCAAGCCGTTCAAAGGCGACAATGCGTCGAACAGTAATTCCACATCGTCGATCTGCAAAGGCGCGTTCGGGCGATAGCTCAACTCGCCCTGCAGCGCGATGCCGGAACTTTCCAGCTGGGTGTTGAAACTCGCACCGAACAGGTGGATATGCTCCGGGTATTCAACAAAATAACGGCCGCTGCGCAAATTGGTGCTGGTTAACGAAATTGCACTGATCAACGGCAAGCGGCTGTGATAGTTGAAATAATAAAGGCCGAACTCGGTGTTGTTTAACCCGGAGGCAAAGTAATGCAACGCCCCGCCCCATTGCCCATGCTCACTCGGATAACGATCCGGATTGCGCGGAATCGCCACGCTGCACGATTGTGCCAACAGCGGGCCGGATAGTCCGTTGTCACTGGCCTGCCCGCCGAAGCACACCGGATAATAATTATCCGGATTGCGCACCGGTTGCGGCACCACGCCAAACCCCAACATGACGTAGCGGCCGCCTAACGTGGCGAAATCGTTGGTACTGAAATACGTGCCGGATGGATCGGGATCGGTTTGCGAGAACTCGAATTGATACAAAGCCTCGGCGGAAAGACTCTCGGTGAAATTATAAGAGCCCCACAGCATATTGACTGGCAAGAACGCTTCTTTCAGCTCAGCCCCGGCGGAACGTAATTTGGAGACATCCACGGGGTTAATCACATTGATGCCGTTTTGAATAAACGTACTCTCGCCCCAGCTGACCACTTGCCGGCCCAACCGCAGCGTGCCCTGCTGATCGTTGAGATTAAAATTGTGGAACACGAACGCATCTAGGATCTTAAACTTCTTGCCGACTTTTTCCTCGGCGATGTCGCTTAAAAAATCTTTCTGGGTGTTGGTGAAATCGTAGAAATACGAAGCGCGCACAAACGCGCCCCAGTTATCGCGATAGTTCAATTTGAACTCGGTGGTGGCTTTCACCGCATTGGAGAACAGCTGCCCTTGTTTGTAATTGAGATCACCGTCATCGGTATTGACCGAGAAGCGCCCAGTAGCCGCGCGCTGTTGCGAGTTGGGCAATAGGCTGACCAAGGGATTGAAATGCGCCTTACCCACCAAGCTTGAGTCGATGTCTGCGACGCGATAAGAAACGCCATAAGATACGGTGGTGTTCAACGTGCCGTTCCAAGAATCGCTGTCGCCAAAATCGTAGGCGTGTACTTGCCCGATCCAAACCCCGCCCAAGACCACAACGATTGCCGCCGACAACGAGCGATGGCTCAAACGCTTATTGCTTGCCCCACGCATCCCAGTCAGAGAATTTTTTTGATTTTTCATAGTGCGGTCCTCAAGGTTTACTGCGTGCGAATGACCGATGTATCGGTGACTTGAACCGCGTGACCATCACTGACGATCATGCTGGCCATTTCTCCCTGCATTTCGACGGTTGCCGTGGCAGACGCGGCCGGATTCAGCAATGAGCCGTGATCGCCCTTGGTGAAACGTACCGCACCGCGGATGCCGGCAGTGGATTGAGTGCTTGCGGAAATCGTGCTTAACCCGAATACGCGAATGAACGGCTCGGTTCCCGATAAGGGCGCCCCGGCAACCGAATTCGGAATCACTTGATCCGGTAACACCGCGCCCCCGCCCACGACTTCGTGCACCAAAATGCGTTTCTGCGCCGCCAATGCGCTGAAGTTGATGGGATCTCCCGAATCAATCACGGTTTGAGTCGCAACAAAGAAGCGATCGTAATCCGGCGTGCCGGGAGCCAATCCCGCCAGTTGCTGCAAGCCGGCGTGAATACGCGGGCCGAAGGTTGGGGAAGCGTCCAATAAACGCGCGATGCCGCCGCCCGGCACCGACAACACCGCGGTGTTCACGTGCGGATCGACGCTAATCAACATGGTACCGAACAGGCTTCCTAACGATTGCCCCACGAATTCGATGCGAGAACCATCAAAATCCGGTGCGCCCGAAAAACTCATGCTGGGAATGGCGCGCACCAAGCCAACCAAATCCGCCACCGCTTGGCGCAAGTTGTCACGCGATGTGAGCAAACTGCTGAGATTGATGAACAGTGAGCCCGATGAATCAATCTGACCGTCCGGGCCGGAGGCACCGGTGGCATTGTTGGTCAAATCCACATCAAACGTGCGCTCGTTGGCGATAGCCGCAAACGGCGTATTCCTAATATAAAACGGACTGGTGATGTCGGTAATGCCGTGCAGCGGCGCGTCGATCGCTATTACTGCAAATCCTTGCGCAGCCAACGTTGCCGCAATCGCAAACGCGTCAGTGCGGTTGCGGGTGATGCCATGCTGAAACACCACGATCGGCCAGCCCGCCGCCGGTTTGATTCGGCCCGAAGCAGCGTTGGGAACCGTCACCAACACGGGAATTGTTTGTTGCGAGGTAGCAACCGGAAAAGGATTGGCAAAGGTGACATTGGTGGAGGTCGGGTCCAGACCCGCCGCGTTGAACGGTGCTACATAAGCACCTGGCGCCGCGTGCCAAAAGCCGGTCAATACCACCGTTGGGGTTTGCGCAGTTGGGGTAGCCAAGTAATACGGCAACGTGATCGTGCCAATGACGATGTCAGCCACCGGCGGCAGGCCCAAACCTAAGGCACCTAGGGTCAACCCGGTTGGGGCAAGATGCGATGCAGGGGCCGGTGTCTGCTCGGTTTTGCCGACCAATTGCTGCAGCACCGGTGTAATCGCTTGCGTGGTCGCCACCCATGACAACACGATGCGGCCTGGGTCAATACCGGCCGCCGCAGCCGCGGCTTCTTGCGAATTGGTTAACCGCCGCAACGGTTCTAAGGCACAGGCTTGCGCCGCCGCTATCAAAGGATCGGTTGAAGCGCCATTGACACACAAGGGACTTGTACGTTTGGCAAGGAAGTAGGTTTGGTCGGCCGTTACATCGTTGCCGTTAGCGTCGCTAATGGCCGGCTGGCGTTGCGCATTGGTCAAACCTTGGCCCCCGTCGCCCAGCAACACCGCCATATAGGAAGTGAGCTGTTTAAGCGGCTTTGTGGGTACGATAGCCAACGTGCGTCCGGTAGCATCGGACGGCGCAAATGCGGTCACAAACTCGGCCGGGGAGGCCAACTCGCGCACCACGCCGGTCACTCCGCCCCCAGGGCCGGTTAACGTGACTTCAAATAAGCGCACCGTTTGCCCAGCCACCACCGTTACTTGGTTAGGCGGCACGGAAAACGTCGTACTCCACGGTGTGATCGTGCCGAAACCATCCAGCGCATTCAGTGCCACGGTCGGATCACCAAAATTGTTCGGGTTCGCAGCCGGAATGTTCAGCGTCAAATCGCGCGTACCGGACAGCAATAAATTGGTTGGGAAGGGGACTTTACTGGTCGAAGGATCAAATACCGCAGTAATGATGCCGGTTACCGGCGTGCCATTACTGTTGGTTGCCGGCGGCGCGGCCACCGCACGCGGACTGTTACTGCTGCTGCTGCACGCAGCCAACAACAACGATGACAACGTCACAACCAAAGCCATTCGTGCCTGCATCATGAGAAATCCTTATGGTTAATCGTGGGGCGCAACAGCGGGCGGTATCATAGGTAGTTCTATGCACCGGTGGCAATGAAAATTCACAATTTGGTAACGCTCTTCGTGTTGCGTCGCAACATAATTAGCCTATGTTCCATTTTTGCTTAGTTTAAAAAGACTTTTTTGATGAGCGCGTCACATGCCCCAACAAGCCGGATCGGGGAAAAACGAACGCGGGGCAAAGTTGAAATCGCGCTGCGCATCGCCATTGTCAGCGATCAAGTCGCACGCGACCCGCGTTAGTGCCGCAAGGACACCGGCCCTGCCGCTTATCCGCAATCCCAATCGCAATAAGCTGTGCGGCATAGGCAATGGCAACACCCATTGAGCCAAACTCGCACGCAAACGCCACAGCATGGCATCAAACCGCAAACGTTCCCCCCCGCCGAGCGGATAACTGCGGTTAAACGTGGCTGGATTGGCCAAAACCGCTAAGCACGCCTGCGCAAGATCTTCCGCGTGCAGAGGCTGGCGCAAACCAACCGCACGCAGCGGAATCGGCAATATTCGATAACGCGATGCCAAGCGGGCGACTGGCGTAAGGCTGCGGTCAAGGCCCGCACCATAGATCAAAGTCGGACGAAAGACGGTCCACGCCTGGCCGCGCTGAGCGCAAATCTCGATTAAGCGTTGCTCACCATCGACCAAGCGCTGCGCCAACTCCCTCTCCTCACGATCCGGGGAATGGAATTTACTGACTGCACTCATCGAGCTTAACGCCACGATACGCCGTAACTGCGGCAAGGTGGTCCGTGCTAACCATGCCGCAAAGGCATCGAGCGGTCCAAGACTCACAATCGTCTCCACCGTGGGCACCGCGGGCATTTCTGAATGCAAATCGCCTTGCAGCCAATGCAGACCATTGGTCGATGAAAATCGAAGCTCCCGACTCAATGCCAGTACATTCCGCCCGCTTTGCTCCAAGGCCGGCAATAAAAATCGCCCCACCTGGTTGCTGCCCCCGAAAACCAAAATGTGTGATGCAGTTGGCACTTTTGAATTGTAAAAATTTGTTACAGAACGAAGTCAACGTATTATTTTGCCTAAGAAATCGGTATGTTGCCGCCCGCGTGTCATGCGCAATCAGGAGAGACGGAACGCCGAACGATGGTTACCCGGCCGGTTGAGCCATAAAAGCGTCATCAACCGCAAACGGACATGACACACCATCGGGAAGCACCAACCCAACGAAATGGACTTCAGGTTACTACTTTTCTAAGGAAGCTTCTGATGAATAATAATATACGTGTGTTAACCAATAGCGAACTGCAGTTGATTTCTGGCGGCTCTGTCGGCTTCGGAGATATTCCCGATCCAGTAGTGCCAAATTTCAATCCCCCGCTTCCTAGCGACGGCAGCAAACCACTACCAGACCCATCGTGGGGAGGGTTTATTGACCCATCTGCTTGGTTTATTGACCCGTCTGCTTGGGCTAAGGGTGTTCCAACTCCAGAACCGGCGACACCAATTAAAGGTTTCCCGTAAGCTTTTGGGACTAGTCATCTAGTCATTCCCTGCCGGGGCAGCGTCCCGGCAGGCGCTTTTAAGCACTACCATTTTCAGCACTACTCCCAATTTCATCCGCCCCTGACGCGAATGAAACTCTCGGTCCGTCTCATCGTGTAATACGCTCGCCATTCCATAGCCCTGTCCTCACAGTGCGGTTTTCATTGCCCTGTTGAACCATCCCGATTTATCGGTCGGCCCAAGAAAAACCCCTACCACCTCCTGGCCACATTCTCGAATCCCTAGATTGTTAATTTTTGTAGCCATGCTTCAAAAAGTGTGCACTGGCTCACAAATTTGTTTCAGAAATATGTATGTTTTATTACTGGCGGTCGTGCGCTGATATCAAGGAGAACATGTACTGCCCCAATCGCTGTGGAATGATCCTGCTCTGCCATAAGGATGGTTCCGCACACGACAAAAACGATTGCGGCCCGGGAAGAATAAGGAAATTCGTCCTTTAATAATTTAATTTAGGAATCAGTCTAATGAGCAATGAAATTCGTGCGTTAACCGATAATGAAGTGCAATTGGTTGCTGGTGGTTATTACGGTCAGTTTGATATCCCCGATCCGCAGCCACCGAAGCCAACACCCGTCCCGGATTACGACGAACCACTTCCGGATCCGTCTTGGTTTTTTATCGATCCGTCTGTGTTAATACCAATTCCAGAACCGGCAAAACCTGGCATAGGTAAGCCATAATTTTTTTAGGCTAGCTAATCCAGTCTATTTCCCGCCGGGCTATTTACTCGGCGGGTAACCTGAAAGACCCATCGCACTCTTCCCCTGAAACAAAAACTCACGCCGAAAACCTAAGACTTACTCGAAGCGATCGAGAAAAATCTCATCGGAGTGTATCGTCGTTTTGAAAACACCGCGCCCGTGGGTGAACGCAAATAACTCAAGACCGGATGGCCCGCTGGCGTTGAAAACCAGATGGTCCGTAATGACGTTCGCAAACCCGGTATTTTCGCGCGCCCAACTTAATCCGCCATCCACACTGACAAAAACCCCTATGTCGGTACCCACATACAGGGTATTGGCGTTACCGGGAGAAACGGCCACCGTATGCGCCGGCACATCGGGCAATACGTTGAGGCCCACGCCATCGATATTTACCCAGTCAGCGCCACCGTTCATGCTCTTCCACACATGCCCCACCCCAAAGGTGGAAACCGCTGCGTAAACTAAGCTTGCATTCTCCGGATCAAAACCGACATCGGCCACATAGGAACCAGAACCCGCAGGCGAGCTGCAATTCTGCAGCGAACTTGTGCCAGTACTAGTAGTGGCCGCGGTTAAGCGGCAAATACGACCTCTATTCGTACCCGCGACTAAAAGATCCGCATTGCCCACTGCCACGGACATCGCGCTGAAACGCTCGCCGCTGTCGGAGCCGCCGCACGAAGCGCCGCTCAGCGCCACGCTCGCCTGCACCCAGAGTCCGGCCGCGTTACTGGTGCGCCAAAGACGAGTCCCCGAAGTATACAATCGTGCGTTATTATTCGGATCGATCGTAAACGGATTGATAAACAATCCGCAGTCATTCGCCACACTGCTGGCACAATCAACCAGACCGTTTGTGGCGCAGCTAAAGCCGGCGCCGTCATTGATCGATTTCTTAATGCTGATGCCGGGGGGCGATGCGTACAGCACGGTACTGGCGCCGCTGCTACTCCTATCCATCGCGGTGTAGCCGCCATCGCCACGAGTAATTTCAGACCAAGCGTTGCTACCGCCGCTATCGCTGCCGCGCAAGGTGCCGTTGTCTTGCGCCCCGCCAAAATAACGCGTGCCGTCGGGATACACCGTGCCGCGATAAAACTGGGTGACGCCATAGGCGTGATTAAGGCTGCTCCAATTGATCGCCGGACGATTGCTCAAACCGCATACCGAGTTACTTGCGTCATTGGCGCTGCTGCTGCCGACTGAGGCGCGCGCGTTCGTGCTTTTAAACAAACCACCGTCGCTGGTTGCATAAATCGTGGTATTGCTGCTGCCGTTGTAATTCGGATCGAAGCTGATGGTGTGAATGTCTTCGTGTACATAATGCGGATCGCTGCTGTCAAAACGCGTTGATCCGCCCTCCGAGGCCACGCCAAAACTCAACCCCGCATCATCGGAGCGCCATAAATCAATCCCGCCGACCCAAACTTTGCTGATATCGGCCGGATCCACCGCAATCGCATTGTCATACCACCCTTGGCTGCTGATGTAATCGCCTCCGCAGCCGCACACCGAGCAGCGCGCCGCAAACGGATTGCTGAGCATCAAGTTGGCGTTTTCCGTGTGGGTGAAACTGTTGCTGTATTGCGTCACCCAATCCACTCCGCCGTTAAGAGATATCATGACGTTCAGTAACCCGTCATTGAATTCATTACCCGGACCGCATTGATCCGCCCCCGATGCGCTGCATGCGGTCAATGCGTACATAACGCTTTGACTCAATGGCGCGATCGCAATCCCAATGCGGCCCATATTCGCCAACTCCGCCGCCGCGCCGGAGCCCGGAGCCCCAACGCGATGCTCCCACACCGGTGAGGCGGCGTCGCTGGCATTGTCACTGAGCCAAATACCGCTCACCGCGTTGGTCGGCGCCAGCGTCCCGCACGTGGCCACCACGTTGTCCGGGTTCAGATCGCTGCGCACCGCGATCTTCATGCAACCGTTGGCCCCGTTTGCATTAATCTGCTGTTGCCAATGATCCCCCGAGTCCATCGAGCGGAACAAACCGGTTCGGGTTGCCGCATAAATCACATTGGGGAAATTGGGACTAATGGCAAGGTCATTGACGCGCGTGAAGTCGGTTGATCCCGGCGGCGCCGTGGTCGACAGCTGACTCCAATGCGCTCCGGCATCGATGGATTTAAAAACACCGGCACCGCGCATCCCATCACCATTGAAATAGCCTTCACCGGTGCCCGCATACAAGATATTCGGGTCCACCGGATTGATTGCAAAGCTACTAATCGCCATATTCGCCAATGCATCGCCAAGCGCGACCCAATTGGCTCCCGCATCGGTGGTTTTCCATACCCCGCCGGCAACACCGGCCGCATAGATGATCGTGGAGCTGCCAGGTGAAAAACGAAATACCCGCGTGCGGCCACCGATATTACCGGGCCCGAGTTCGGTCCAAATACTCAAGGATTTAGGAGAGTGCGCGGTTGCGATAAAAGCCCCGCGGGCGCTGGAGTAAAGAGGGAGCCGCAACGCACGGTTTTGCGCTTCGATCAATCGTTCGACCGGCAAGGCGCTCATACCCGGGGCCAGCCGCTTAGCGAGATAAAAAGCCTCGGCCGCGGCCGGTTGATCGTGATCGTTCAATTCAACTTCGTATTGCTCATGCGCTGCGCTCTGCGGCTCAAAGTGATGCACCCCTGCGCAACCATTGAGCCCGCCTCCAAGCACGAATATCCATACGAGTCCACACCACCAACCCCATCGGTTGCCGTTTAAATTTGTATTGTTTGACACACGTCTCCTTAAAAACCCCAAACGGGATGACGCCCACCGCTGATTCGGTGGATGCTCTGATCATGGGCTTCGATCATAAAGCCATTATGCAACGGGAGGTGAGAACGGCATGGCAATCGGTGAAAGGGCTAGTGCACATCCGGCGGGAACTGCGCCAAAACATCTCGACGCTGTTGCTCAGTCATTTGCAACAATTGCCGCCGAAACGCATCGCGCTCAACCGGGGGCAAGGCACGCATGCGCTGCTGAAACGATTGCCGCTGCAGCGGTGTGAAGCTATCCAACATCCCGCGCATGCGTTGGCGCTCTTCCGGTGGCAGTGGCGGCAGAAACGGGTGCGGCCCTTGGGCGCGCTGTTGCATCCTGGCCCCTTCGACAAACGCACGGCGTTGTTCCGGGGGCATGGTCTCGAAGCGCCGGCGCAACTGCTCGCGCTCAGCGGGCGGCAGATTGCCGAAACGGCGATAGGTTTGGCGGATGCGCTGTTGTTCGTCCGCCGGCAATTGCTTGAACTGCTGATAACGTTGGCGCAGCATGGTGCGCTGATCGGGCGTTAGCTCCGTCCATTTTTGAAAACGCTGCTGCATTTGCACGCGCTGCTCCGGGGTCAATGTCGCCCAACGCGCCGACCCACGCAACATGCGTTGTTGCGCCAGCGGCGGCAAATCGTTCCATTTCGGTTGCAGCGGCGCCAAAATTTGTTGTTGTTCTGCCGTCAGCGCCGACCACGGCACCGATTGTGCACCGCCATCCTCACTAACGGATGGCGAGACGGTCGCTTGCGACTGCCCAAACGCCATTTGCCCCACGGCAAAATGCTGTAGCGCAAGGCACATTAGCCAAAAACTAATGCTGCGGCGCATCGGCCTGTAGAGTCTGTTCCACATTCTCAATATTTTCCGTCGGGGAGACAGCCGGTAAGCTTTCAAGATCAAGGCCATCAAATTCGTCCATATATTCAAGCAAATCCGGCGTTGGCGATAACGCGGATGCGGCATTGTCATCGCTTTGCGTTACCACCGGTTCAGTGTTGGCGGTGATTAACGCAAGCAACGCGATTGGCCAAATGCTCACCCGCCCTCCGCGTCCTGCTCTTCCACATTAAGCCAAGCGTAGAAATCCAAATTTTGATAAAGCTCCATCGCGTCGTCCGATGCGTCGGTTGCGATCCAATCGGCGTCTTCGATCGGCAATTGCGCATTCAATCCGCTGGGGGGTATTTGCGTCACTGGGTTACGCCATACCGGGGCCATCGCCAACGCCAACAGCAGCACCGCACAAGCTCCAACCCATCCTGCGCTAAACCACCCCGGCCGCCACTGGGTGTGGGTCTGCGCTAAAGCCGCCTGGCGCGCCCGGTTCAGGCGCGACAGCGTGGCGGCATCCAGATGCTGCGTCGAATCCTCGAGCAACGCCTTGGCGCGATCCAACCACACGGTATTCTCCTTAATGCTCATACGTCATTCTCCAACGAACGGCGCAGCTGCGTTAACGCGCGCGAAAGATGCGTTTTTACGCTGCCTTGACTGCAACCCATGCTGGTTGCCGTTTCAGCCACATCCAACCCCTCCCACAAACGCAACAAAAACGCCTGGCGCTGCCGCAACGGCAGTGCCGCAATTGCGCTATTGAGTATTAGGGCCGTGTTTTCAGCCGCAAGACGCAGCAACGGTCCGGGCTCGGCCACGTCCGGTGTTTGCGCAATTGCATCTTCCACGCCTTCATCGGGGTCTTTGGAAAAAAAGCCGATCCAACGATTGCGCACCTTCTGGCGCCGATGCCAATCGTTAAGCCGGCTGTCCAACACGCGATAAAACAGCGGTTTCCAATCCGGTTGCGGCTTTGCGGCGTAATGGCGTACAAAACCAAACATGGCATCCTGAACCAAATCCAATGCCTCCTCTCGATTACCGGTGGCAAATTCCGCCATGCGCAGCGCGCGCCGTTCAACGCTTTGCAGGAACTGATCAATGGACTGTCCATCGCTGCGCACCGCTTCCATTTGCTCCGGCATTACGCTCCCGCTATAGGTTTGCTCGATTGCTGCGATAATCATTTTATGCGCCGTAAGTTAGCCCATACTGTTCCACATAACGCACATTTTAGGTATCCGGTTGACGTTGGCTTAAAAAACGCACCGCGGAAGCCCTATCGGCGCTAAAAGGAATTTGCATGGCGGTGTCAAGTGGTTTTACACAGGGCGATGAAGCAGGCCGCCAGCGGGATTGCGGTATAGTAAATGCACAAATTTAACAAAGATCACTTCATTTAATTCATTGATTGATAATGATTATTTCAAATTGGTTAAACTTTCACCAAGCCAAGCGGACGCCAGCGGCGACACGCTTTGCGAAGGGTTTAAACGGCGTCATCCACAGAGTTATCCACAAAGCTTGTGGATAAGCAAAAAACTGCTTTCGGATTCGTATCTTGGCGTGCATTGTTTAAAGTATTTTCACAACATACGCGTAACTGACAGTCTCAATTTTTCTCGTTAGCCGATTAGACTGTGCGCCAGCGCGATTTTTTCTAAGTTTGAGGTTGGGTGCATGCCCATTATTTTGCGTGTGGCGGTCCCTGCGCCGTTGCACCAATTATTTGATTATCTTCCGCCACCCGACCTGACGATGCCCTCGGCGGCATTGGCAGTTGGCGCGCGGGTATTGGTCCCGTTCGGGCGAACCGAACGCGTCGGCGTGGTGGTGGAGGTAACCTCACAATCCACCGTCCCACAACAGCGACTAAAAGCAGCGCGCCGACTGCTCGATCCTCTACCGCTGCTCAATAGCGAGCTTCTGCAAAGCTTGCAGCGCGCCGCGCACTACTATCAGCATCCGCTTGGCGAAGTACTGGAAACCGCGCTACCGGTTGCGTTGCGCAGCGCAAAACCATTGCCAAAAAATCCCAACGAAACGGCCTTGATCTTGTTGCCGGATGGATCAGCGCAATACAACAGCGGGAGAATGCGCCAGGGTGCGCGAACCACCGCGCTTGCCGCACTGTTGATAGACGGTCCGTATCACGCCAACGAATTAGACATGTTGTTCCCGAATTGGCGCGTTGCGGCGCGCAGCCTACGCCAGCGTGGATGGGTGGATTTTGTTGCGATGGCAAAAAGCAGTGCTCCGGTTTCCCGAATCGATGGGCCGCCCTTAAACACCGAACAACAAGCCGCCGTAGCGCTTATAGCGGCCGGATTTGGCCGCTTCGCACCGGTGTTGCTGGAAGGCATCACCGGTAGCGGAAAGACCGAAGTCTATTTGGAGTTAATTAATCAAGTACTGGCTCGTGGCCAACAAAGCCTCGTTCTGGTGCCCGAAATCGGGTTGACGCCACAACTGCTGCGCCGCTTCCGCGAGCGTTTGCCGACGAGCATCGAGGTCATGCATTCGGCTTTGAGCGAAACCGATCGTGCCCGGGTTTGGCTTAAGGCGGCACACAATGAGGCCAAAGTGATTATTGGCACCCGTTCGGCCGTATTCACGCCCTTGCCGAATGCGGGACTGGTTATCATCGACGAAGAACACGACGTTTCGTACAAGCAGCAAGACGGGTTTCGTTATTCCGCACGCGATTTTGCGCTACTGCGCGGTAAGGCTTTGCAAATACCGGTGGTGCTCGGTTCGGCCACACCGGCGCTGGAAACGCTGGCGAACGTCGAAGCGGGGCGTTATCGCGCCGTGCGCTTAAGCACACGTCCCGGTGCCGCGATCCTGCCGCAATGGCGTGTCATCGATCTTCGCGGCAAACGCCTAACGCACGGCTTAAGCGCAGAATTAATTGCGGCCATTCGCACCTGCCTTGGGCGCGGCGAGCAAGCTCTGGTGTTTAAAAATCGCCGCGGTTACGCGCCGGTGCTGTTGTGCCACGAGTGCGGCTGGCATGCGGATTGCGCACGCTGCGACAAACCACTGACCCTGCACCGGCAAAACAACCGCTTGTGCTGCCATCATTGCGGCCATCAACAAGCTGTGATGCAACAGTGCAAAAACTGCAAAAGCACCCACCTGCAACCGCAAGGGCAAGGTACCGAACGCCTTGAGCAAACCTTGCTCGAATTGTTTCCGGATACGCCAATCATCCGCATCGATCGTGAAACCACGCGGCGCAAAGACGCGTTGCAGCACATGCTCGATCGGCTCGGCAACGATCAACCGGGAATTCTGGTCGGCACACAGATGCTGGCCAAAGGTCATGATTTACCCAATCTCACCTTAGTGGCCATCGTTGGCGTGGACGAAGGGCTGTTCAGTGTCGATTTTCGCTCGGGTGAGCGCCTGGGCCAATTGATCGTGCAAGTTTCAGGGCGCGCCGGACGTGCGCTGAAACCCGGCAGCGTATGGTTGCAAACGCATCATCCGGATCATCCACTATTGCACGCCTTGCAATACGGCGGTTATCGCAAACTGGCTCAGCAGATCTTGGCGGAACGGCAAGCGGCAGGATTCCCACCGTATGCGCATCTGGCACTCATGCGGGCGGAGGCTACGACGCAAATCGCCGTCGACAATTTTCTTAAGCAGGCCGCCAGCGGTTTCCTTGATAAGACCGATGACTTGCAGTTGTTAGGACCGATGCCAGCGCCCATGCCGCGCCGCGCAGGCCGTTTTCGTGGGCAATTGCTGCTGCTCGCGGTGCAACGCGCATCGCTGCATACAGCGTTGCCTCGGTGGCTTAAAACCGTGCGCGTCTTGCCGGAAGGCAAACGCGTGCATTGGTCGATTGATGTCGATGCGCAGGATCTGTATTAAAAAACCAAGGCTCCACAAGCCAATGGCCTCCGGAGAGGCCATTTCGTAGGCAATTTTATCGATGATGCTTTTTCAAGCCACAAACTGCGCCCGCATCTTCTTCATCGCATTGGCCTCGATTTGGCGTACGCGCTCGGCCGACACCCCGTACTCGTCGGCCAAATCTTGCAACGTAGCCTTATCGTCATTGAGCCAACGCCTTTGAATGATATCGCGCGAGCGCGTATCGAGCTTGCTCAAACCTTGGTGCAAATGATCAAGATCATCGGTTTCCTGACCCGAATCCGCCAAGCTTTGATATGGGTCCGCACCAAGATCCACCAGATAGGCCACAGGTGCTGGGGGAGCATCCTCATCGGCATCGGGTGGGGCATCGAACGTGACATCGCGACCGCTTAAGCGCGACTCCATTTCAAGCACGGTGGCGATCGGCACGCCCAAATCCTTCGCAACCACTTGTGCTTCGCTGGTGTTCATCCAGCCCAAGCGTTTTTTCGACTTGCGCAAGTTGAAGAACAGTTTGCGTTGCGCCTTGGTCGTAGCAATTTTTACAATGCGCCAATTTTTCAAAATAAATTCGTGCATTTCAGCGCGAATCCAGTGCACCGCGAACGACACCAAGCGCACGCCGATGTCAGGGTCAAAGCGTTTCACCGCTTTCATCAAGCCGATATTGCCTTCTTGGATCAAATCGCCCAACTGCAAACCGTAACCGTTATACCCGCGCGCCACGTGCACGACAAAACGCAAATGCGCCAGCACCAATTGCTTAGCGGCGTCCAGATCGTTGTCATTGGTATAGCGCCGCGCCAATGCCTGCTCTTCTTCGGCGCTCAGTATCGGTATCTGATGCACGGCGTTGACGTACGCGTCCAACGACCCCAACGGGTTGAGTATCGGGAAGTTGCTGCTGACTAAGGCATTACTCATGATCTCCCTGCCTCCTTAAATAATCGGGTGACTCTAAGGGCGTATTTTAGCACTCGGCATCTAAGAGTGCTAAAAACCGGCGGAGTTCCATGACCCTAGAGAAAAGGGCAGCAGGTGTCTTCTAATTGGGCGCTTGGGGCAATGCCCATTCAATTTCGATTTGCCCGTGATCTCGTAAGTAATTGTTTGATTTAGAAAAATGCCCACAACCTATGAATCCGCGGTGGGCCGACAACGGAGACGGATGCACGGACTTCAATACGCAATGGCGCGATCCGTCGATCAGGCGGCCCTTCGCTTGAGCATAGGCCCCCCAAAGCATAAATACGATATGGGAACGTTCGCGATTTAGCAGCTCGATGATACGGTCGGTAAACCCCTCCCAACCCTTGCCCTGATGCGAACCCGGCAAACCGCGCTCGACCGTCAATACACTGTTTAATAGCAGCACGCCGCGGCGCGCCCATTCCTCCAAGCACCCGTGTTTGGGTACCGGAATGCCCAAATCGCGCTGAATTTCCGCAAAGATGTTTTTTAATGAAGGTGGAGCCGGCACACCATACGGCACTGAAAAACACAACCCGTGCGCCTGGCCTTCGCCGTGGTAGGGGTCTTGTCCCAGGATAACGACTTTGACTTGCTCGAACGGGGTGGTATTAAGCGCCGCAAAAATACGCGACCCGGGAGGGTAAATCACCTTGCCGGCTTGCTTTTCGACCCGCAAAAACTCACGCAATGCCACCATCTCGGGACGCGCAAACCAATCGCCGACGCGCGATTTCCAAGACGCTTCCAGTTTGACCCGATCCCCCTCGCTCATGCGCGCAAACGTGCTGCCGTCTGCTCCCGGGTGTGCCGCCCGACCCGCACTTGAAACAACAGCTTGGTAATCAGCAGGCGTTCTTCAATCGGTTTTTGCACCAAATCGTTCGCGCCCGATCTCAGCAAAACCGCCTGGTTATGTGAGTTGTCGTCACCGGTCATGACCAATACGGGCAGCTGACCCTTTGTATACGCGAATTTCCCGCGAATGGCATCGAGCAAATCGCCACCGGTTAACGCCCCTTTCAAATTGACGTCGGTCAACACCACATCCGCGCCGGGAATTCTGCCCTGCGTTTTGGCCGTTTCAAGCCAAGCGATGGCGTCTTCGACACTGGTGACGTGCAGCACGTTCAAGCCGTGATTTTCCAGCATGCGCCGGGTCGCTAACGCCACCACCCGGCTGTCTTCGACGTATAAAACGTCACCGGCCACCTGCGAATCGGGCCGCACATAGCCGCGAATGAACGCCGAAAGCGCGTTGAATCCGAGCGATTTGTCAAAATAATCGGTCACGTACTGGGACAGCTCACGTGCAACCAGCCGCTCTTGAACATCACCGGACACCACAACGATGGGGATATAAGCCTGCGGCGCGTGCTCGCGGATATGCCGCGCCAACTCCAAGCCGTCCATATCCGGTAACCGCAACGCCGTGGTTACCAAATCAACCACACCGGCTTCAAGCTCGGCCTTGGCCTCGGCACCGGTTTCGCAAGCAAGAACGGTAACGCCGGGCAAATCGGCTTTGAGCACTTGTTCAATTAAGCGGCGCACGACTTTAGAGCCATCCACCACCATGACTCGGGGTGCGTCGCTCAAGATGTGTTGAGTCAAGGCTTCCATCGGCTTCCTTATGTCGACGGCCCTTGTGCAAGATGGCGCGAGGCGGCAAACCCAGCACCCAACCAACCGAGCAGCGCACTTAACCCAAGTAGTGAAAGCACGATCATTCCATCCAATCCGTTCAATGCAAACCGATGGTCATAGCTGGCCAACAAACGCGCCATTGCACCGGCGAGCGACCACTGTACCAGCGCCACCAACAGGCAAGCCACTATCCCACCTAGCAAACCGTACCACAATCCCGTATACAAAAACGGACGCCGCACAAAAGCCTTATTCGCACCGAACAATTGCGCAATGGCGATCTCCTCGCTGCGCGCTTGGATATCCAGCCGTATGCTGTTGCCAACGACCAATAATGCCCCGAATGCCAACAACATAGCCAATACGAAAACCGCGCGCTCAACCAATCCTAAAATCGCCGCCAAGCGGCGGCTCCAGGCGGCATCGTATTGCACAATGTCCACTTGCGGATCGCCTTTAAGGGCGGCGATCAGTGCCGGCTCTTCACTTGCAGTATCCAATTGCGCAGATGGCGTCACTATTAATACCGTGGGTAACGGATTGTAGGGTAGCAGCTGCAACGCTTGCGCAAATCCCGATTGGTTGCGGAATTCGGCCAGCCCTTGTTCCGGTGTTTTCACCGCAATGGCCGCGATATCGTCGCGCTGGCGTAACCGCGCAATCACGTCATTAACGGCCTTTGCATCAAGCTTCGGCTTCAAAAAAACACTGATATCGCGCGACTCCCGCCAAGGCGCGCTCAGCGCTTTGGCATTATCGAGCACCAAGAAAAAAAGCAACGGCAACGCCAATGCCAGGCCGATGATCAAGGCGGTCAACGCACTGGCGAAAGGCCGCGCGCGCAATCGCTCAAGGCTCGAAAAAAAACTGTATGCGTGCTGCTCACGCCAGGCGCGCAAGTTAGCCGTAACCTGCCAGCGCGACCGCTCAACGCGACGCAGAGCCACCGGCTTGGCTTTTATACGATTCGCAGCGGGTTGCCGAGCCATCAGGCCGCCAGCGGACGATAATCGTCGATCAGTCGGCCATGATCGAGCACCAAAACGCGCTTTTTCATGCGTTGCACCAAATGCAGATCATGACTGGCAATCAGTACCGTGGTACCAATCCGCTGAAACTCACCGAACAAAGCCATGATTTCGGCGGATAACCGGGGATCCAAATTACCGGTGGGTTCGTCCGCAATCAATAAGGGCGGCTTAGTGACAATGGCGCGTGCAATTCCCACGCGCTGTTGCTCCCCGGTTGACAAGGTAATAGGGGCCGCTTTTTCACGCGCCAATAATCCCACTTTTTCCAGTGCAGCACGCACCCTCCTGCCCATTTCATCGCGCGCGGCGCCGGCAATCATCAGCGGCAATGCCACATTATCGAAGACGCTGCGGTCCAATAATAAGCGATGATCCTGGAACACCATGCCGATACGTCGGCGCAACTGTGGAATCGCGCGTTTGCGCGTATGCGATATATTCTGACCGTTGATCAACACCTGGCCGCGAGTGGCATGCTCTTGCAGGGTTAGCAATTTCAACAAGGTGCTTTTTCCCGCGCCGGAATGCCCGGTGATAAACACCATCTCGCCTTTGTCGATACCGAAGCTCACTTGTGCCAGCGCGTCGTAACCGGATGCATAACGCTTGCTGACCTGATCGAAGCGGATCATTTGACCAGCTGATTGAGGTTAAAGATCGGCAATAGAATCGCCAACACAATAAATAACACCATCGCGCCGACCAACAAGATGACCACCGGGCCGAGCACGGCCGTAACAACCGATAACCACCGATCAAGGTCGCGCTGTTGATGATCGGCGGCTTGTTCCAACATGCGTTCCAATTGCCCGGAGCGCTCACCACTGGCAATAAGGCGCACCGCCACCGGGGGGAAATAGCCGCTATCGGCCAACGCTTTGGCAAACGCGCCGCCTTCGCGGACCGTAATCGCCGCGCGCTTAAGCGCAGCGCGCATCGGCAGGTTCGGCACGACTTGCGCCGCCACCGCCAATGACTCCAACAATGGTACGGCACTGGCTGTCAGCAAGGCCAAGGTGCGCGCGCACCGCGCGGTGTTGGCCGCTCGGGTCAATCGACCGATCAGCGGCAATCGCAACAACCATTGATGCCAGGTATATCGAACCCGCTCCTGATGCAACGCAAAGCGCGCGCCAAATCCGGCAACAAGCAAGCCCACCAGCAATACCCAACCAAAGGCTTTAACGAAATCGCTAAGTCCAATCAAAGCGCGGGTAGGCAGCGGTAAAGTCTGATGCAATTGGGAAAAAACCCCAACGATTTGTGGAACGACATACACCAAAAGACCGCTGACCACTGCGATCGCCACCAAGGTCAACAATAATGGATAGGCAATCGCAGTCCAAATTTTTTGTGTCAATTGATCGCGCGATTCGCTGTAATCGGCAAGACGCTCGAGCACCTCGTCCAACCGGCCGGATTGTTCTCCCGCGGCAATCGAAGCGCGAAAAATCTCCGGGAAACTCAAAGGATATTCGGCCAAGGCTGCGGCAAAGCTGGAGCCTTCCAGCACGCGTGAGCGCAAACCCGCTAACAAGGTGCGCACGCGCTCCTCTTCGCTTTCTTCGCTAAGCGCGCTTAATGCTTCGTCAATCGGTAATCCAGCTGCTAGCAACGTGGCCATCTGCCGCGTCAATAACGCCAACTGCGCGCGACTTAAACCGCGCCGCTGCCAAAACGAGGCGTGATCACGGCCTTCGGCAACCTCGTTTACCGCATACGCGTTTAGCCCACGCTCACGCAACAACTGGCGCACCGCGCGCGCGGTATCGCCTTGCAGCACTCCTTTTTGCGTTTGCCCGTTGGCATCCAGAGCTTGGTATTCGAAGGCGCCCATGGGTTCAGGTTTGCGTCGACGCCTTCGCCGTAGCGCGCATTTGCATCGCAAAATAGATCGGAATACCGAGCAAGACGATGCCCAATCCCGGCCACGTATAAGTCGGCTTGTAGATCAGCAAGGCGATGCAAATGCCAGCAGCCAACACGATGTAAAGCGCCGGAATCACCGGATAACCGAATGCGCGATATGGGCGTTCGACATCGGGTTTTTTATGGCGCAATACAAACAAACCACCGATGGTAAGAATGTAAAAAATAAGTACGACAAAAATAACATAGTCGAGCAAATCGCCATATTTGCCAGTCAAGCACAAAGCCGACGCCCAGAAACATTGGATCCAAAGACTGTAACCCGGTACCTGATGCCGGTTCAGCGTTCCCGTACTGCGGAAAAATAACCCATCTTGCGCCATCGTGTGGTAGACCCGCGCGCCGCTTAAGATCAATCCATTTTCACAGCCGAACGTCGAAATCATAATCATCAGCGCAATAATCAGCGTGCCGGTGCCACCAAAAATCACTTGTGCCGCGGTAACGGCCACCCGATCCAATTCCGCCGAAGCGATACCGCCAAGCGGTAGCACCGCCAGATACATCACATTGGCCAACACATACAGCAGACTCACGATCAAGGTACCGAGAAATAGACTAAGCCCGATGTTGCGCTTTGGGTTGTTCACTTCGCCGGCGATGAAGGTGACATTGTTCCAGGCATCCGAAGAAAACAACGAACCGACCATCGAAACCGCCAACACGGAAAGAAACGCAATGCCGCCCTTGCCAACGCCATCGGCCAACCCTTGCGCGTTGAGCGGCTGACTGGTCCACGCCATCGCGAAGTTGGCATTCCAAACGTCCCATTTCGCGCCCAGCAGAAATCCGAATACGATCAGCCCGATCAGCGACACCAATTTGGTCAAAGTAAACGTGGTTTGAATCAGCTTACCGTGGCGAATACCGCGGCTATTGATAAACGTCAGCAACACAATCAAGACGATGGACACCACCTGCGCGGCATTCAGATGGAAGCTGCCAAACGTCCATAGCACGTTTTTGTCACTTAAATCGGGAAACAAATACGCGGCAAATTTTGCGAACGCAACGCCAACGGCAGCGATCGTTCCGGTCTGTATCACCGCAAAAAACGCCCACCCGTATAAAAACGCGACCAACTTGCCCCAGGCTTCGCGCAGGTAAACGTACTGTCCGCCAGCGCGTGGATACATGCCGGAAAGCTCGCCGTAACTTAAGGCCGCGGCAATCGTCAAAAACCCGCTTAACAGCCACACCAGTAATAACCAACCGGCGCCACCGACGGTACGCGTGATATCGGCACTGACGATGAATATGCCCGAGCCGATCATGGATCCGGCGACAATCATCGTTGCGTCGAGCAGGCTTAATGAGCGTTGAAAGGTTTGAGTTGGTTCTTGCACGCTATTTATCCCCTAATAAACGCAGTTACTCATCACGCGTCACTCGCAACACTTCTTCCGTCGAGGTAATACCGCGCGACACTTTATTCCAGCCGTCCTCCAGCATGCTGGGAGTTTGGCTGCGCGCGTGCCGCTCAAGCTCCACTTCGGGGGCTTTTTCATGCACCAGCTTGCGCATGGGATCGTCGACCATCATCAACTCGTACAAGCCAGTACGGCCACGATAACCGGTATGTCGTGCTTCTTTAGGAGCTGGGCGATACAAAGTGGGCGCTGCGATGCCGCCTTTACCAAATGCGGCAAGTTCCGCATTGCTGGCAAGGTAGCTTTCCCGTGCAGCCGGATCGAGCAATCGCACCAAGCGCTGCGCGATCACGCCGATTAAGCTTGAAGACAACAGAAACGGTTCCACGCCCATATCGCGCAAGCGCGCCACCGCACCCACGGCGGAGTTGGTGTGCAGCGTCGATAACACCAAATGGCCGGTCAACGAGGCCTGCACCGCGATCTGCGCGGTTTCCAAATCGCGAATTTCCCCCACCATCACGACATCGGGATCTTGGCGCAAAATGGCGCGCAAACCACGCGCAAAACTCATATCCACTTTGGTGTTGACCTGCGTTTGGCCTACCCCATCGATGTAATACTCGATTGGGTCTTCCACCGTCATGATGTTGCGGCTTTGGTCATTCAAGCGCAGCAACGAGGAATACAAAGTCGTGGTTTTGCCGGAACCGGTGGGGCCAGTGACCAAGAGAATGCCGTGTGGACGTTGGATCATTTCCAACAACAAGGCCAACGTATCCGGCGCCATGCCAAGCTCGGCTAAATCCAATTTGCCGGTTTGTTTATCCAGCAGACGCAACACCACACGCTCGCCATGCCCGGCCGGAATCGTCGATACGCGCACATCGACCGGACGCCCGGCAATTTTGAGCGAAATGCGCCCGTCTTGCGGTAAACGCTTCTCGGCGATATCGAGTTTCGCCATCACTTTGATGCGCGACACCACCGGCTGCGCCACGGCTTTTTTCGGCGCCAACACTTCCCGCAACACGCCATCCAAGCGAAAACGCACCACCAAGCGATTCTCGAACGGTTCGATATGGATATCCGAGGCGCCCTCTTTCACCGCTTCGGTTAACAAGGCATTGATCAAGCGAATGATCGGCGCTTCGTCTTCCGACTCCATCAAATCCTGAGGTTCGGGCAACTCATCGACCAGCGTTTTAAGATCCATGCGCTCGTCGAAATCCGCCACCATGGTGCGCGCATCGTCAGCGCCTTGCTCATACAACGAACGCAGCAATCGATCAAATTCTTCGCCGTTGCAGGCTTGCAATTTCAGTGGCGCGCCAAGATAGCGGCGCAATTCGGCTAACACCTCGGGTTTTACGCCCTCGCGATACGCAACTTCCGCTTCATCGTCTCGCCATGCCACCAAGGTCGCGCCATTGCGGCGCGCAAACCCGTAACCCGGCCGTTGCGGACGGCTGAGCGCATTCACATACCGTCTCCGCTCGACACGTGGGGCGATGCGTCGCTCGCTGCAGTGCTGGTTGGATGAATGACTTTTGCAGGCCGCGCCTTGGCTCTGCGGGCTTTACGTTTGCCGTGAGGTACTGCTTTGCTGGATTTTGTCGAACTGGCTGGCGGCGTAACCACCGCTGGCGTTGATGCGTTCAATGACGCATCGGCTTCTGGCAGCGAGCTTGGATCCTCGGTCGCTAATGCAGCAACCGTTTGCGCAGTAAGATCCGGCAGCTTGGCGTTGCCCTCACGGATTAGCGAATCTGGATTTTTTGCAGGCGCTGGGGCGGAACCTTCGCGCGGTGCGGCCAGAAAATCGTGCTGCTCCGGCAACATCGGTTGCTGCGCTTTGGGGGTTAGTGCCTCCTTGCTTTGACGCATCTGCAATTGTTCGGTGCGCATGTAATTGTATTTTTCGCTCGAGACCGATGCCTCGGTCGCCGCATCGCGCAAAATGCGCGGATGCAGAAAAATCATCAAATTGCGCTTGGTGTGATTGGCGCTGCGCGTGCGGAATAAATTGCCAAGCACCGGCACATCGCCTAAACCTGGCACTTTCTGCACATTGTCTTTCGCATCATCGCTGATCAATCCGCCCAGCACTAGCAACGCGTCGTCGGCAATCAACACCGAGGTTTGCAGCTCGCGCTTATTGGTGACCAAATCCACCGCCCCGGCAACCGTTGGCGCCAGCGAGGAAACCTCTTGGTGGATGTCCAAACGCACGGTATCGCCTTCGTTGATGTGCGGTGTCACCGTCAGCGTCAAACCCACATCTTTGCGTTGAATGGTTTGGAATGGATTGGTCGGCTGATTGCTACCGCCATTGGTCGAGGTGTTGGTGTATTGGCCGCTGATGAACGGCACTTCTTGACCCACCTTGATCAACGCCTCCTGGTTATCCATGGTCATAATCGAAGGCGTGGACAACACGTTCGATTTGCTGTCGCCCTTCAACGCACGAATCAAGGCGCCGACCTCGAACAACGGCGTATTCGACCCCGGCAGCGTAACCGAGCCATTGATGTAACCTAAATTAAGCCCTTGACCGACCCCCAGCGGATTGACCGTGGCCGCGAGGATATTATTCCCCGGCGAGGCACCATTGAAATTCGTGCCGCCGATTGCCCCAGGCCGGACATTGCCGCTCGCATCGGTTCTAATCGGCGCTTGCCACTGCACACCAAGCTCGGTTGCGGCCTCATCGCTGACTTCCGCGATCACCGCTTCGATCAACACCTGCGCGCGCCGCACATCAAGACTACGGATCACCGATGTTAACGAACGAAATACCGCTGCTGACGCGCTGATGACTAAGGAGTTGGTTTCCTCATGCGCTTGAATCGTAGCCAACGGTGCAGCGCCGCCGCTCGTCACCGTAGCCGCACCTGCGACACCTGCGGCAGGCTTGGCCGGCGCCGCCTCGCCGTTCAACGTTGCCGCCACGCCTTGCAAAATCGGCACAAGATCTTTGGCTTTGGCATAGCGCAGATACACCACCTGCGTGTCGCCGCCGGAATCAAGCGGCGTATCCAAATGCGTAATCAATGCGCGCAATTTTAAACGTCCACTTTTTCCACCCGATAACAAAATGGAATTGGTGCGCTCATCGGCGAACACTTTCGCTTGTTCACCGCTGGCATCGGCCGCTTTGTTGTCGTTCAACTGCGTTAGCGTGCGCGCCATCTCGGCGGCACTGGCGTGGCGCAATGGAATGACCTCGATCTCGGCATCCGATACGGTATCGATCCGCTCGATGATGCTGATCAGGCGCTGCACATTGCCGGCGCGATCGGAAATCACCAAGGAATTACTCGCCGTGTGCGCCATCATTTGCGCGCCTTGCGGCGCCAACGGACGCAATATCGTCACTAATTCGGATGCGGCAATGTGCTTAACCGGAACAATCTGGGTGATCAGTTCATCGGCCGGATGCGGGTTATGGCCGTTTAATCCAGCCGAGCCGTCTTGCTGCGCCATCGTTTCCGGTACGATTTTGATCATGCTGCCGGTGGCGACCGCGGCAAACCCATGTACGCGCAGTACCGAAAGGAACACATCGTAGATTTCATCGGGGCGCATCGGTTTGGCCGAAACCACGGTGACCTTGCCTTGCACATTCGGTCCTACAATAAAATTCTTGCCGGTAATTTCACTGACGGTTCCGATCAACGCCTGGATATCGGCGTCTTTCATGTTCAGGGTGTGCGTGCCGGGCGGATTCGAAGGGCTCGCCGAAGGTTGCACGGTATCGGTTTGCGCCGTCACTCCGAACGCGACCGCGAACATCAAAACCGGTATCAGTAGAGCGCGAATTGGGCGCATCGTCAGGGTCTCTTTACTGTTACGAAGTGAAAAACCAGTCATCATTTCAAGCTCACCGTCAGGGTTGCCGGCTTACCATCGCGCTTAACCGTCACCTGCAGCTGCGAGCTGTTCTTCAAACTGTCCATTATCTGCTGCGCATTATTCAAATTGCTGACCGAGGTGCCGTTCACCGCGACAACGATATCATTCGGCTGCAACCCAAGCTTGCTGAATAAAGCCGCATTCGGACCGGCATTCAACCGCACCCCGGCAAATTTACCGTTTTCCATCACCGGCAGCACCTGAACGTTCTTTTTGAGCTCTTCCGGGTCGACATTGTATTTCTTCTGTACCTCTTTCCAGTCAACCGCGCCGGCCGCCATTACCGGTGGAGTGTACAGCGGAGTAATCGCCGCGGTACCAGCGGCGTTACGCGCATTGGGCGCAGGTGGTGCAGCGATTGGGTGTTCTTCTGGTTTTGGCAATTCCAAGGTTTCCGTCGCACCCTCGTGCACGATAATCACTCGATCAACATACACCGCATCAAGCCTCGCCCCATCGGCGACCATCTCACCGACATGGAACGCATGCTCGCCTTGCTCATCGGCAATCATGGCCATGCCGGCTTTGGGGTTTTCCAGCGCTAAAGTGCCGTGCAGGCTCAGCTTTAGCGTGCTGTTCGGCGCGTTGCGTGGACGCACGACATTGGTTGCGATCTCGGGATTGCCGAATAGATGCCATTTCGCGATCGCTACGGTGGCCGCATTCGCGTTGGGGTTAGCGGGCATGTCCGTTACCGGGCGATCGATACCCGTGTCCGCACGCGGCACAAACAGCCAAACCAAGCGCGCAAATACCAAAGCCCCGGTCACTGCGAATAGCATACACAAAGCCAACGCCGCCCATCGGGTGATGCGTTCGCGTTGCGCACTGCTTAACTCCCTCATCATCCGCCTTTAGCCTCTTTGGCAAACGCCATATTAGCCTGAACCGTGTGGTGCATTCGCACGCCCCGTTGAGCTAGCCCGGCGCCGGCGCCGCTTGCGCGGTGCGGCATCGGCGGCGGGCTCATCTACCGGTACATCTTGCGTAGCAATGACGGAGTCAGCGTTATGCCGTCGCGCCGGCATTACCAGCAATTCACGATCCAATGCCAGCACTGGAATTTTCTGGCCGATGTAGCTTTCGATATCGGGTAGTGAAATCGCATAGCGATCGCACGCAAAACTGATCGCATCGCCCTGTGCCCCCAGGCGCGCGGTGCGGCCGATGCGGTGCACGTAATCCTCGGCATCGCTTGGCAAATCGTAATTGAACACGTGGCTGACATCGGCAATGTGCAGGCCACGCGCCGCCACATCGGTGGCGATCAACAGCTCAATTTCACCCCTCTCAAAACGGCCCAGCAATGTTTGCCGTTTCTTTTGCGGTACATCGCCGGACAGCACGCCTACGCGAAAACCTTGCCGCTGCAACCGTTCGGAAATTTTTTCCGCCACGATCTTGGTGTTGACGAACACCATCGAGCGGTGTGCATCCATCTTCGACAACAAACCAATCAATAACGCCAATTTTTCTTCGCTGGCCGGGAAATAAACGCATTGGCGCACGCCGGCGGCCGTCACGGTTTTGGTTTCGACCGTTAATTTGTCCGGGTTGTTCATGTGCTCGTAAGCAAGCTCCAATACGCGATGCGACAGTGTTGCCGAGAACAACAGCCCTTGCCGCCGCTCGCGCACCGGCATGCGCCGCAGCAAAAAGCGCACGTCTTTGATAAACCCAAGATCGAACATGCGATCGGCTTCGTCGATTACCAACACTTCAACCGCGCGAAACGTGAATATGTGCTGTTTAAAATAGTCGATCAACCGCCCCGGCGTGGCGATGATGATGTCCACCCCATCGCGCAACGATTGGCGCTGCTTATCGTAATCGATGCCGCCGTATATCAAGGCCGAACGCAGCCCGCTGTGGCGACCGATTTGCTGGAAATCCTTTTCAATCTGAATCGCCAGCTCGCGCGTCGGGGCAATGATCACCGCACGCGGGTCTTTATCGCCACGTTCGGGAAACGCGGGCCGCGTTAATAAGCGCTGCAACACCACCACCAAGAAGGCCACGGTCTTCCCGGTACCGGTCTGCGCTTGACCGGCGACATCATGGCCCTGCAACGCCCCCGGCAACGTCAGCGCTTGAATCGGTGTGCAGCGGGTAAATCCCGCATCAGCCAAGCCGGCCTGCAAGCTTGGGTGCAAATCGAAACTCTCAAAAAAAACGTCGGTTAGGGTTTGATTTGACATCAAAGGCTTACCGTAATCGTGCGGTGAAAGTCGTAGGTACGCAAATGGCGAACTCCATTACTATTGATGGCGTGCTATTGATATTATGCCGCTCATGCCCAACTTGAATTCATCCAATGGATGGGCTCAAATGACATAAACTCGATGGATCGGCAACTTGGTTGGCCCTGCTGTGGGCGAATGGTCTAAAGTGTAGCCCAAGCCGAGCTTTACTGCTGCAAATGATGGCATCCGCGTTTTATTGAATGATTATTGGAGAACACCCCGTGAGTGACGCAATCACCCAGGTCAGCGATGACCAGTTTGAAGAACAAGTATTGAAATCGTCCCAACCGGTATTGGTCGATTTTTGGGCGGAATGGTGCGGGCCGTGCAAAATGATTGCGCCGATTTTAGATGAACTGGCCACCAGCTACGCCGGGCGCCTCAAAGTGGCCAAAGTCAATATTGACCACAATCAAAAAACCCCGCGCAATTACAATGTACGCGGCATTCCCACCTTGATGATTTTCAAGAACGGCAAGGTGGAGGCTACCCAAATCGGGGCGGTCAGCAAGGGTCAGCTTACGCAATTGATCGATAAAACGATTTGATGGGTGTTGCATTTTTGCTCATTCATTTGTCATTCCCGCGAAAGCGGGAATCCAGCTCTTAATTCCCTTGTGGTCTATGGATTCCCGCTTTTGCGGGAATGACGGCACTTAAAAATGACGGCACTTAAAAATGAAACCCGAGCCTCTGTTTTAAGAAAATGCACACATTTGAACTAAAACTGACTACGCAACCAAACTCAACGCAATCTTAAAGACAGAGGCTAGACGCCCGCGATCCATAGTGCTAACGTATTGCCACGTTGAGGGCTTGTAACCGCCCCGTTCCCGTAAACGACTCCTTTTTTCTCGACCTGCCTATGTGCGGCGCCCACGCGAGGCCCATCCGTGTCTGAATCCGATAACAAAGAAAACGGCGAAAGCCAATCCCATCCTGAAACCCCATCCGAACCCGTCCGTTCGGAATCTCCGGACCAAGCGCCCGGGACTCCGATGCCACCGCGCTCGGAACGTCATCCGCGCGGACGCCACCCGCGTGGCGGGCGCCGCGACCATGGCGATCGCGGTGACCGCGGCGTAGATCGGGAAGCGCGCGATGCGGCACGCTTGGCCGCGCAACAAGAACGAGCCGAACGCGCCGAAGAAGAAGGCAGCGAGCCGCGCGGCGACGGGCCGGTGATGAACTTAACCGAGCTTAAGCTAAAAACCGCCGGTGAATTGCTGGTGATGGCCGAAGCCTTAGGCGTGCAAGAAGGCGTCGCCCGCGCGCGTAAGCAAGACGTTATTTTCGCAATTTTAAAGGCCCATGCGCGCACTGGCGAGGGCATCTACGGCGAAGGTGTGCTGGAAATTCTGCAAGACGGTTTCGGCTTTCTGCGCTCCGCCGATGCCTCGTACCTGGCCGGCCCGGACGATATTTACGTCTCGCCGAGCCAAATCCGCCGCTTTAACCTGCGCACCGGCGATTACATCACCGGACGCATCCGTTCACCGAAGGAAGGCGAGCGTTATTTCGCGCTGCTCAAAGTCAACGACATCAACGGCGAGCCGCCGGAAGCGTCAAAAAACAAAATCCTGTTCGAGAATTTAACGGCGCTGTTCCCACGCCAGCGCTTCCACATGGAGCGCGGCAACGGTTCCACCGAAGACATCACCCCACGCATCATCGATTTGGTTTCCCCGATCGGCAAAGGCCAGCGCGGCCTAATCGTTTCACCGCCGAAAGCCGGTAAAACGATGATGCTGCAAAGCATCGCCTCCAGCATCGCTTACAACCACCCGGATGCGCATTTGATTGTGCTGCTGATCGACGAGCGCCCGGAAGAAGTGACCGAAATGCAGCGCTCGGTGC